>NZ_CAKUIH010000006.1 GCF_934660935.1 uncultured Parolsenella sp.
TCGTCGGGCCGCCGCCCCGCGCGCACGCTTTCGCCAAAACCTACCTCTTGTAACGTTTCGAGGCACTTTTCGGCCCCAAACCCTTACAAGAGGTGGGTTTTGTTGCCCGCGTCCCCCGGATTCTGCCCCCGCTTCACGCTCGCCGCCCGGACTCGCGCCCGTCCCCGGCCTGCGCCCCGGAGTTCGCCCCCGGCCCGCGCCCCGGAGTTCGCCCCCGGCTCGCGGCTGCTCCGGCTCGCGTCGACAGCGCATGCCGTCGCGGCGGCGTTCTCGTGTGTTGCGAGTAAACTGCTTGCGACCCATCCTCGACTGTTTTTCTGAACGGCGAATCAGGTTTTTCAACAGGAGCAACGACTCGTCTACCGGCGGCTTTGCTATTTGTCTGAAACGCTTTGGCACGAAATCGCGAAATCCTGTCGGATTCGTGTTTGATTCGCGTCCGGGCGCGTGGGACTTTTTTGCGAATCGCGGTGAATGCGAGCTGCACGCGCTGGAAACTGTCTCCAACTGCGGAAGCGATTTGGAGGCGAGACGAGGGTGGAGCACTCTCCCTGCGCAAGCTATAGCGTTGACGAGGCTCTTGCGGACAAGTTCGCGTCCTTCGAGCGCAGGGGACGCTGCCTCGCTGCTCATTCTGCGGCAGATAAGATGGCGCTTGGAACAAGGCTCCGTAGCGGCATCGTTATCTCCCCATGGAGAGGACTGTTTGCGCGAGGTGAGTATTGGGACGAGCTCAATGCGGCCGAGAGATGCCTTCATGTTGCTCGTAGTCTCGCGGAGCGTAATCCAACCTGGGTGTTTGCGGGCGTCACTGCGGCGCTCGCCTACGGCTTTTCGGTTTCATACTCGCTGCTTGACTCTAATGGCATCCGTATCGAGACGATGGCTGACCGCGGGAGGTCCGCTGGCGTCCGTAATGGCGTGCGGAGGCTATCCTACGCGGAGGACAACCAATGGAGGGCATCGGGTTTGACGGTCACTTCGCCTGTCCTCACCGTATTCGAGTGCGCTTGTAGGCTGCCGTTTGGTGACGCTTTGGCTATCGCGGATTCTGCTCTTAGAAGTGGTCTGGTCAAGAGAGCCGAGCTCGAGTCGATGGTGGACGGCGCTGGACGCGTGCGGGGTATTCGTCGAGCTCGTAGGGTTGTGCAATATATGGACGACAGAGCGGAGAGCGGGGGAGAGTCGCAGACGCGGGCTCGTATGATCGAGCTTGGCTATGAGGTTCCTGATCTGCAGGTTGAGTTTGCGAACCCGCTTGATCCGAAGCGGAACTTTCGGGTCGACATGCTCGTGGATTGTGGCAATGGCAGGCGAGTCGCCGTCGAGCATGATGGCGCCTGCAAATACGAAGACCTGGCGATGCTAAACGGTCGTACGCAAACGCGGGCCTTCATGGACGAGCGACAGCGCGAGGCCTTACTAACCTCTTGTGGAATTGAAGTCATGCGAGTTCGCTGGGCGGACCTACATGACGAGCAGCGCTTCAGGCGGCTGATGGACGCGTATGGCGTACCGAAAAGGTGGGAGCGAGGGGAGTAGCTGACCGTCGCCCGATACACGAAACCCACCTCTTGTAAGGGTTTGGCCGGAAAAACGGGCTCAATTCCTTACAACAGGTGGGCTATGGCGCGAAGTCGGCGCGGGTTGCTGGCGGCAGGCGGCAGGCGGTCGCCGCCTGCCCCGCGCGGGCCGCGACGCGCTAGACCTCGAGGTAGTCGAGGCCTTCGGCGGCGAAGCGCTGGCGGAGCTCAGCCATGATGGCGACGCTGGCGCGGGCGCCGATGCGCTCGGCCCCGGCGGCGACCATGGCGAGCATCGTCTCCGCGTCGCGGATCTTGCCGGCGGCCTTCACCTTGACGTTGGGGCCGACGTTCTCGCGCATGAGGCGCACGTCATCGACGGTGGCGCCGCCCGTCGAGAAGCCGGTGCTGGTCTTGACGAACGTGGGCTCGACCTCGCGGGCGATCTCGCAGAGCTTGAGCTTCTCGTCCTGCGTGAGCAGGCAGTTCTCGAAGATGACCTTCGAGGGGACAAGGACGCCGCGGCGCTCGGTCTCCTCGCGGCAGACATCGACGATCGAGCGCATCTCCTCGGTCACGTAGGTCCAGTTGCCCTCCTTGACCTCGGTAAGGTTGACGACGTAGTCAATCTCGTCAGCGCCGGAGGCGAGGGCGTCTTTGGTCTCGAACGTCTTGGAGGCGATGGAGGTCTGGCCGAGGGGGAAGCCAATCGCTGCGCCAACGTGGATGTCGGTACCCTCGAGCATGGCGTGGCAGCGAGCGCTCTGACCGGAGTTGATGGCGACCATGCAGAAGTGGTTCTCGAGCGCCTCGTCGCAGAGTTTGCGCATGTCGGCGTCGGTGGCGTCCGGCTGGAGGTTCGTGTGGTCGAAGAGGCGGGCGAAGCCATCGAGCGTATAGCGTTTGGTCATGGAGCACTCCAATCGACGAAGAGACACGTGAATACAGCCACCTTATAACGTTACAATACGTATTAAAGTTGGCACGTCGCTTCTTCTCGGCAAGCGGTGCGAGACTAGCGATGTTAATGTCCGAAAAGTGTTCTGGCTGGTTAGGCGTTACTATAAAAAGATCAATGCGTGCCGTTGGGTCGGCGTCTCACTAGAGGCGCGCCGGCGCCCCGGCAGCATGCCGACGGTACTTCATTGCCGCGTTGGCGACATGGCAATCAAACGGAACCGGGAGGTACGGGACATATGGCAAAGCAAGTGATGACATCGTCGCTTATGCCCTTGTACCTGCAGGTTGTTGGTAATATCAAGTACGCTATCGATTCCGGCAAGTATAAGGTCGGCGACAAGATTCCCACCGAGGCCGAGCTGGGCGAGCAGTACGGCGTCAGTCGCATCACCGTTCGCCGCGCCGTGAGCGAGCTCGTTGAGGCCGGATATCTCGTAAAGCAGCAGGGCCGCGGCACGTTCGTCAAGAGCGCGCGCGATCTCATGATGGTTCAGCACAGGACGGACCTCGAGGTCCAGAGCTTTAGCGAGGCCTGCCGCAACAGCGGATACGCTCCCGGTTCAATCGAGACGGAGCACTGCGTTCGCGAGGCGGCTCCGGATGAGTGCGCATTCCTCGGCCTTTCCGAGGGCGACGAGGTCATCTCTTTCACGCGAGTCTGCCTTGCGGACTCGACGCCCATCATGATCGAGACGAACGTGTTCCCGAGGGCTGGCTTCGAGTTCCTCGTGGATGCGAAGCTTGGCGGTATTTCGCTTTACAAGCTGATCGAGGAGAAGGCCGGCAAGGTCCCCCACATGGTGGGCGAGTGCCGAATCAGCTCCATGCGTGCCGACGCCCCGCTCGCAGACGTGCTTGGCGTCTCGGTTGGCGAGCCGCTCTTCGTCTTCACCGCGCAGTATAACGATCAAGACGAGAAGCCCCTCTACATGGGCATTCAGCGCGTCGTGGGCTCGCGCTACACCTTTGCGTTCTAGCGGCGGCGCGCCTCGCGTTCTGGCGCCGGTGCGTCGTGGCCTCGCGCTACACCTTCGCGTTCTAGCGACCCTGCGCCCAAAAATCGTTATCTAGCGGCAAGCTTGAAAGCTGCGCAGGAGCCCCGGGCGTCGCGATGTCCAGGGCTTTTCTCCACCCGGCGTTGTTGATTGTGAATATAACGATATATAACGTTTGCCGGAAGTCTCATACCGTTCACCCCGGTTGGCTGGTCAGATGGCTCCCGGGCGTCTATGGTGAAGCTGTCGTTATAACGATATATGACGTTTCGCAAATGGAAACAAGCGGAGACGACACTTGGAAACAGGCTGAAGCGACACTCAAGGCGACCTCAGACGCGCTCGAATAAAGCGCGGAGCGATGCCGGATGCAAGCGGGGAACGGGGGATGAGGTGAAGATGGCGAACTCGATGGCAGAGAACAGGACGGGCGGCTACGCCGACCTCTTTCTCACGACGCTATGTTGGAGCTTCGTCGGGTTCTTCACAAGGTCTAACACTTGCTCCGCATGGCTCACTTCTGCCGTGGCCTCACTATCCGGCCTGCTGTTCCTTCTCATCGTCGTGCGTCCCACCCTCAGGTTCACCGGGCGCGCCGTGTTCGTTGGCCTTGCGAACTGCGTGATGAGCTTAACGTTCATATTCGCCAATAAGCTTACCTCTGTGGGTAACGCGATCGTTTTGCAGTACAGTTCGACGATCTTCGTCATCATCTACGAGTCGATCGAGCGCCACCATCTCCCCCGAGCCTCAAAGGTTGGCGTCGTGGCGATGGCGTTTGCCGGCATGCTGCTGTTCTTCTTTGACGAACTTACGGCCGAGGGAATGCTGGGCAATCTCCTCTCGATCGTCTCGGGCGCATTCTTCGGCCTCGCGTTCTTCATGAACGCCAAGCCGGGCGCACTCCCCATGCCCTCTTCGCTTGTGGGGTTTGCCGTGACCTCACTCGGATTCCTCGTCGCTGCCCCCGAGGTCCCAAGCGTCTCTCCTATGAATTGGGCGCTCATGCTTGGCCAGGGCATCGTGTGCTCTGGCGTCTCGAGCATCTTCTACGCCCGCGGCATTCGTCGAGTTCCCGCGCTCACGGCGAACATGATCTGCATGAGCGAGGTCATCCTCGCGCCGACATGGGCGTTTCTCGCCTTTGGTGAATCCTTCGGGCGCTTCGCTCTCATAGGCGCCGTGCTGATCGTAGCAAGCATCGTCATCAACCTTGTCCTCGATAGCCGATCGGCGCGTAAGGACGAGGGTCCCACTGGGCATATATTGTCCTGTGAGGGGTGCGAAAGCGCCCGGTGAACTAACCAGGGAGAACGGAGAGCATCATGGCAGAAGCAGGAATCGTCTGGACGCGCATCGATAACCGCCTCGTCCACGGCCAGGTGGGAAACGCCTGGGTGGGCGCCACCGGCGCCAATCTCGTTATCGTCGCTGATGACGCGGCCGCCGAGGACAAGGTCCAGCAGCAGCTCATGAAGATGACGGCGGAGTCCGCGGGCTGCGACATCAAGTTCTTCACGCTCGATCACACCATCGACGTCTTCTCTCGCAAGACCCCGAAGAAGTCGATCCTGCTCGTGGTCCATGACCCCGCGGCAGTTCGCAAGCTCGTCGAGGGCGGCGTGCCCATCAAGAGCGTGAACGTTGGCAACATGCACGCGGACGGCAAGAAGACCGTCTACCACGAGTCCCACGTCTATGTGGATGATCAGGACCTCGCCGATTTCGACGCCGTCAAGGCGGCTGGCGTTGACCTCTTCATCCAGATTCTCCCCACCGACCGCAAGACCGAGATTTAGGAGGCGATGCCTGCACAGCTAGCCGTTTGCACGTGTCTGTTTGGAAGAAAGGAAGGAAAGCATGGAGATTACCCTTGTACAAGGCCTGCTTCTCGCGCTCGTCGCATTTATCTGCGCGCTAGACCAGGTCTTCGAGGCGTTCTATTGGTTCCGTCCGCTGGTCGTGTCGTTCTTTGCCGGCATCATGCTGGGCGACATGCAGCTGGGCATCGCCTGTGGCGCCGTGGCGGAGCTGAGCTATCTCGGCCTGCTCACCGTCGGTGGAACCGTCCCGCCTGACCCGCTGATGGCTGGCCTGATGACCGTGGTCATCGCTTACACTACCGGCCAGTCTGCTGAGGCGGCCCTTGGCCTGTCCCTGCCGTTCGCCCTCCTCGCGCAGTGGCTCGGCATCTTCTTCAACACCGTGTACGTCTCCGTCGCCCACAAGTGCGACGGCTACGCCGCGGCTGGCGACGCGAAGGGCCTCAACCGCACCGTCTGGGGCGCTCTCATCCTGAAGGCCGCCGCGGTGGCGCTGCTCGCGTTCCTCTGCTCCTTCGCCCTCCAGGCTCCGCTCCAGGCCTTCGTCAACACCTTCCCCGTCTGGCTCGTCCACGGCTTTGAGGTCGCTGGCGGCATCCTGCCCGCGGTTGGCCTTGGCCTCCTGCTCATGGTCATGCTCAAGAGCAGCAACATCGCCTACCTGTTCCTCGGCTTTATCATGGCCACGTTCATGAACCTCCCGAACGTCCTGCCCATCGCCATTGCCGCGGTGTGCCTTGCTTACATCAACTTCGTGCATGAGAAGAAGGGTGACGACGCCATTGCCCTCGCCACCTCCTCGCACAGCGACACCGATGGGAGCGACGACGATGACGACATCTAACGAGACCACCGAGCGCAAGCTCACCCGCAACGATCTTTACAAGCTCGGCATCCGCTCCATCGCGATGCAGTCTGGCTTCAGCTTCGAGCGCATGCAGGCCCCTGGCTTCACCATGTCGATGATGCCCACCTTCGAGAAGCTCTACGGCGACTCCAAGGAGGATATGGTCGAGTTCATGACTTACAACATGGAGTTCATGAACACCGAGATGCACATGGGCACCTTCCTCATGGGCCTCATCCTCTCCATGGAGGAGAAGCACGAGGACCGCAAGCTCATCGCCGGCATCCGCAACGGCCTCTTCGGACCGCTCGCCGGCCTGGGCGACGCCATCTTCTGGTTCACCCTCCTGCCGATCTCTGCTGCCATCTGCTGCTCCCTCGCGCAGAACGGCTCCCCGCTCGGCCCGATCCTCTACATGCTCATCTGGGGCTTCTCGGCCATCTCCCGCATCTGGTTCGCTGAGCTCGGCTACAACCTCGGCTCCAAGTTCATCGACAAGATCAGCGAGAATACCAAGTACGTCACCGAGGCTGCCGGCATTCTCGGCACGATGGTCGTGGGCGGCCTGATCCCGTCCTACGTCTCCCTCGCCTTCAGCGAGGAGCTCGTCTTCGGCATCGGCGGCACCACGGTGCAGAGCGTCTTCGATGGCGTGCTGCCCAACATGCTCCCGCTCGCCCTGGTCTTCTTCATCTACTGGCTCTTCAAGAAGAAGGTCAACGTCATCGCGATCATTCTCGGAATCATCGCGTTCGGCATCCTTATGTCGTTCCTGGGCTGGATGTAGTCCGGTCTAGCAACACCCTGGTTAGGGGAGGGGCCTTCGGGCCCCTCCCCGTGGGGGTCCTTCCTGCGACGTCCCGTCTCGGGCGAGCCGTCGCAGGGCGGACCGATGGGGCATCGGTCTTGCTCGTGCGGGCGCATCCGGAAGCGCTCGCGTGCCCCTTCTGCAAATACGTCAATTACCTTGGAGGTTAAAGGTCCATGGCAGAAATGGTCACATTCAACGAGGAGACGATCCTTGCCCAGGGCGAGGCGATCTATGGTCGTCGCGCCGAGATTGAGGCAATGGCCGACGCCGTCACCGAGAAGGGCTTCTCCGGCATTCTCATTTCCTCCTCCGGCGGTTCCCAGGCCATGCTCGCGCCGTTTTCCGCGATGATCGACGAGCTGAGCGATATCCCCTGGCGCGCCGTCCTTTCCGCCGAGCTCGTGCTTACCGGCTGCAACATGGTGGACGAGAAGACCCTCGTGCTCATGACGAGCAAGTCCGGCGACACCACCGAGACCCTTGCCGCTGCCCGCTGGCTCAAGGAGCGTGGCTGCACGATCTTCTCCGTCATTGGCAAGGCGGATTCCCCGCTCGAGGAGATCTCTGACTTCAGCTTCGTCTACGGCGATGGCCGCCCGCAGGAGCTCGTCGTCTACCTCTTCCTGGGCCGTCTACTCCACAACGCCGGCTGCTTCGACGCCTATCCCACCTTTGCTGACGAACTCGCCAACCTTGTTCCGGGCCTCGTCTCCGTGCGCAAGCAGTTCGACGCCCGAGCTCGCGCCTACTGCGAGCGCTATCACGACGCTCCGTACCACATCTGGGTTTCCTCCGGTGACATCTGGCCCACCTGCTACGCCTACGCCATGTGCGTGCTCGAGGAGAGCCAGTGGATTCGCACCAAGAGCGTCTCGAGCCCCGAGTTCTTCCATGGCACGCTCGAGCTCCTCGAGAAGGACGTGCCGCTCACGCTGCTCGTGGGCGAGGGCTCCACGCGCGCCCTTGACCTGCGCGTGAAGGATTTCGCCGAGAAGGTCACTGACGAGCTCACCGTCATCGACGCCGCCGAGTTCGACATGCCCGGCATTTCCGCCGAGACCCGCCACTGGCTTGGTCCCGTCGTGATGAACGCCGCCCTCCAGCGCATCTCCAAGAATATGGAGGACGTCACCGGTCACTCGCTCGACATCCGTCGCTACTACCGCAAGCTGGAGTACTAATGAAGGTCCTCGGCCTGGGAGACAACGTCTTCGACTCCTACGACAACCTCGGCATCGCCTATCCCGGCGGCAACGCCGTGAACGTTGCCGTGAGTGCGTCGCGCCTCGGGCACGAGGCGAGTTACCTTGGCCGCGTGGCGGATGACCTCTGGGGAGAGCGCCTGCTTGGCGCGCTCAAGGCAGAGCGCGTGGACGCGAGCGCCTGCGAGATCGTCCCCGGCGGTACGACCAAGCTCTGTCATCAGGATCGCATTGACGGCGAGCGTCACTTCAAAGGCGTCGAGCTGGGGGAGGCCTGGCCGGGAGCTCCCGTGCCGAGCGCCTCTTCCGTCGAGTACGCCTGTGGGTTCGACGCTATCCTCACGAGCTGTAACGCGAAGGTCGACGATTGGCTGCCCCTGCTCGACGGGCGCCAGGGCGTCCTCTCCTATGACTTCGGCGAGAAGGACAAGTACCGCACGCCTGAGAACCTTGCCAAGATAGTCCCCCATATCGATTTGGCGCAGTTCTCGATGAGTGGCGTCGACCAGACGGTCATTGACGAGTTTCTCGCCAACTGGCAGTTCGATTGCCCCGTGCTCGTTACGAGGGGCAGCCTGCCGCCGCTTCTCTCTTGGAGCGGAGGACGGGCCCACGGAGTCGCTGCTGCGGGCGACGCCGTGGACACGATGGGCGCGGGCGACTCGTTCGTGACGGCGCTCGTGACCTCCCTCGTCGAGAGGGGCTGGCGTCGAGGTGGGGCGTTGCCCGAGGCAAGCCGGCTTGAAGACGCGCTTGCTGCCGCTGCCGCGCACGCGGCGAGGATGTGTCAGGTCGAGGGCGCCTTCGGCCACGCCGCGCGCGATGGCGAGGTTCGTGCCGTCGTCTTTGACATGGATGGCGTGATCATCGAGTCCGAGCCGCTTTACCTCGCGATTATTGATGACTTCCTTACGAGCCGCGGTGCCACCAAGCTCACCGAGGAAGACCGCAACGCGATGTACGGCTGCACGACACAGATTCAGAACATGACTATCGCCAAGCACCTCGACGAGACCGCGGAAGAGATTGCACCTGCCATCACGGCGTATTTCGAAGCACATCGCATCGACTATCGCGAAGCTCTCATTCCCGGTATCCGCGAGCTGCTTGCGTGGCTGCATGAGGAGGGCATCGCCGTTGGTCTTGCCTCCTCAAGCTCCATGCCGGAGATTCGTCAGATGCTCGACGAGTGCGAGCTCGGACACGCGTTCGACGCCGTCGTCACGGGTGATGATTTCGAGGAGTCCAAGCCCAACCCGGAGATCTACTTCCACACGTTTGGCGAGCTTGGTTGCAGTCCGAGCGAGGCAGTCGTCGTTGAGGATTCCGAATATGGCATCACCGCCGGTAGGCGAGCGGGTGCTGAGGTGGTTGCCCTCTGCAAGACGCATGGCAGCATCAGCGACCGCGACGCCACGCTGGCATTCGATACGCATCGGGAAATTCTCGAGTACCTCAAGAGAAGGATTGGAGAGTCCAAATGATCGGTTTGATCGTTACGGGCCACGGTCATTTCGCGACCGGCCTCAAGAGCGCGCTTGCCCTTCTCGGCGGCGAGCCGAGCGACTTCGTCGCCGTCGATTTCCCCGACGGTGACACCACCGAAGACCTCGCCGCGAAGCTGGCGGCGGCGCTCGATGAGCTTGCCGGCTGCGACGGCATTCTCGTCTGCTGCGACCTTCTCGGCGGATCGCCCTTCAAGGCTGCCGTGGTGCTCGCGCAGGATCGCGACGACGTTCGCGTCATCGCCGGCACCAACCTGCCGCTTCTTGTCGAGACGCATCTCACGCGTGCCGGCTTTGACTCCGTCGATGCCCTCGCGGACGCTGCGATTGCCTCCGGTCACGCCTCGCTCGTGAAGTTCGAGATGCCCACGAGCGCCAACGACGATGACGACGAGGATGACGACATCTAAGAAGCACTTTGTCCTTCAGGCCTAACAATGACTCCAAGGGAAGGGAACGGACATGTCCGAAGAGAATCGTCCTACCATGCTCACCTACGTCGAGGAGACTCCGGCTCAGCTCGCCGCTAACATCGAGAACCGCCAGGCGCTCGTTGGTGGCCTCGTCGATGCCTATGTCGATGGCGGCTACCACAACATCTGGATCGTCGCGTGCGGCTCCAGCTCCAACGCCTCTCAGTGTGCCAAGCCGTTCATGATGAAGTACCTCGACGTTGACGTGCAGGTTGTGCCGCCCAACACGTTCATCGCCTACAAGGATCGCCTCGCCGCGGACGACTTCGTCTTCGTGGTTTCCCAGAGTGGTTGCTCCACTAACTCCATCGAGGCGCTCGACAAGCTTCGCGCGATGGGCCGCAAGGCTGTTGGCCTTACCGGCAACCTCGAGTCTGACTTCAAGGATCACGCCGACGTCCTCGTTGACTATGGCGTGGGCGAGGAGTACGTGGGATACGTCACGAAGGGCGTGACCACGCTCGCCGAGTTCCTCATGCTGTTCGCCATCGAGGCCGGTGCCAAGCGCGGCGTCGCCTCCGCCGAGGCTCACGATGCGGTCATCGCCGAGATGAAGAAGTGCCCCGAGCGCCACGTTGCCTTCCAGAAGCAGGTCCACGAGTTCTATGACCGCAACAAGGCTGCGCTCACTTCGATGACGGTCGCCTACTCCTGCGGCTTCGCCCAGGGTTACGGCATTGCCTGCGAGGGCGCCCTCAAGATTGGCGAGACCATCCAGATCCCGAGCTTCGCCTATGAGGCGGAGGAGTTCAACCACGGTCCCAACCTGCAGCTCACGCCCAACTACACGCTGTTCTTCATCGATGACCTTGGCAAGACGTCTGATCGTCTCGTCCAGCTCGCCCGTGCCTCCCGCAGCGTGAGCGACCGCGTCTTTGTGGTCACGAACAACCCCGAGGTCGATGATGCGCACGCGCTGCGTCTGCCCGAGGATATCGAGGAGCCGCTGCTCATGCCTCTCTACGTGCTGCCGCTGTTCCAGATCCTGGCGTATCGCGCGACGACTGACCTCCACAAGTGGGAGAAGCACCCCATGTTCGAAAACTTCAGGAAGCTCTGCGAGTCCAAGACGGCTTCCATCTCGAAGATCATGCCTTTCGAATAGGTTTTGCTAGAGTGTCTCCTGCTTCGCGTTCGAGCGCCACGGCCTGGCGTGGTGGGGCGGCTAGCTTGGCATTGTTGATTTGAGCTGGTGGGGCGTCGGCGTGTCCGGCGCCCCGTCTGTATCCGGGAGAAGGCATATGTATAGGTTTGCGCAGCGTAGGATGGGGATTGTGGCGGCCGTGATTATCGCGGCCCTTGCCATCGTGATCTTTGCGGTGTTTCCGGGCATCTATGCGGACCCGAAGGGTGGTCCCGTCTCCGCGCTGCTGATGGTCGTTGCCGCGACTGCCGTTGCCTATCTGGTGCTGCGTTTCGCGGCAGTCCGCGCGGAGGCCGTGCTCGTGGCACTTCGCGTGCGCCGCGGCAAGATCGCCCTCGCGCGCATTGACAAGATCGAGGAGCTGGGCGAGGCGCGCGACATCTGCCTTATGCCGCACCGTCTTTGCGCGTTCGAGACCGAGGTGTTCGTGCCGGGCGGCGAGAGCTTCTCGTGCCGCATCGTTGAGGACATCGATAAGAGGTTCGAGGTCAAGACACCTGCCTGGGTGTATGTCACCTACGAGGGTGAGGCCGCGCGAGACCGGGTTGGGATCGTGCCCACCTCCGTGCTGTTCGCCACGCCGAGCCTCGAGCCCGTGGTTCGCGAGCTCGAGAAGCGCTGCCACCCTGCCTACGTCGAGGTCTCCCGCGGCCTTCACGGCCTCGCGATGGCGCCGTTCAAGCGCAAGGGCTAGCGAACGCCGAGCGAGCCAGCGACGAAACCTACCTCTTGTAAGGGATTCGGGCCAAAAACGGTGCCAATTCGTTACAAGAGGTAGGTTTTGTGCTCGCGTGGCGCGTGGCGCGGGTCGCGTCGGCGGTAGCGGGCGCGTCGGCGGACCCTGCGAGCTGCCGCGCCGCGGACTCTACGCCACCGTGAGGCCGTTGGCGCGTAGGCGCTCGACGGCGTCCGGACGAACCTCGTCGCAGATGGCGAGGTCGAAATCATCGAGCGTGGCATAGCGGTAAGTGCCCGCGTGGCCGAGCTTGTCTGTGTCGCAGAGCAGCACGTTTACCTCGGCTCGTGCCATCGCCGCCTGCTTGGCGGGAACGTCTTCCATGTCGAGCGTGAGCACGTCGCCAGCCTCGGCCTCGACGCCCACGGCTCCCATGAATGCGGCGTCGAAGCGGTAGGGGTCGAGCGCGCTCGCGGCGAGGTTGCCGACGAACCCGTTGTACTCTGCGTCATACGAGCCACCGGGGCAGAAAGTGCGCACGTTCGCGCCGGCACTGGCCTCGCGCAGGACGTCAACGGAGTTGGAGACGACAGTGAGCGACAGGTCGCTGGCGCCCACAAGCTGGGCGAGGAGGATGTTTGAGGAGGAGAAGTCGAGGTAGACGGTCTGCCTGGGCTTGAGCATCGCAAAGGCCTTGGTGGCGATGGCTTGCTTCTCGGGGCGGAGGAGGTCGACGCGCTCCGCGACGACGCGGTTTACCTCGGGGTCAACACGCGTGGCCCCGCCGTAGACCTTGCGACAGCGACCCTCGGCGACAAGTCTGCGAAGGTCCTTGCGAATGCAATCCTCCGTCACATCGAACTTGCCGGCGAGGTCTGAGACGGTAACGTGGCCCTCCTGGTCGATGAGCTGGGCGATAGCCTCCTGTCGCGCTTCGAGAAACATCGGGCCTCCGTCTCGTTTCGTTCGGTTTCATAGCTTGCGCCCGAATCATACCATCCAAATTGCGCCGAATACGAACAAACTGAGACAGAATAAGAGAAAGTACTTGCAAATCAATAATCTCAGAAGTAATCTGAGCGCAGAGAACGGCGTCGCCGCGAGGCGTCGCAAAAGGAATCGTGCGAGGGTTTGCAAGAGGGTGCTGCGCTCGTCGCCCTCGCCAAAAAAGACCGCTCGCGGTCAGTCGAAGGGATTGCTCATGGAACTCATCATCGATACCGCCAACCTCGACGAGATCAAGAAGCTCGATGCTCTGCTCAACGTCGACGGCGTGACCACCAACCCCACGATCATCACCCGCAGCGGCAAGACCCCCGAGGTCGTCCTCCCCGAGATTATTGAGTATCTCCGTCCGGACCAGAAGCTCTTCGTCCAGGTCGTCTCCGAGGATTACGACGGCATCATGGAGGAGGCCCGCTACATCAACGGCCTTCGCCCGGAGAACACCTACGCCAAGATTCCTGTCACCCGCGATGGCCTTAAGGCCGTGAAGGATGCCCACAACGAGGGCCTCGGCGTCCTCGCCACGGCGATCTTCTCGCCCGAGTCCGCCTTCCTCGCCGCCCTCAACGGCGCCGACTACCTCGCTCCCTACGTGAACCGCATGTCCAACTACGGCGACGGCATTCAGCAGGTCGCCGACCTCATCGAGATGCTCGCCGTCCAGGGTCTCGACACCAAGGTCATGGCCGCGTCGCTGCACAACACCAACCAGGTGCACGAGCTCATCCTTGCTGGCATTCAGGCCATCACCTTCCCGCCGGCGGTCCTCAACACGATGATCGACCAGCCGGGCACCGTGAATGCCGTGCACGATTTCACCGCTTCTTGGGAGAAGAACTACGGCCGCACCACACTGAGGGCGTAGCTCACGGATTCCCAACGGGCCCCAGCCGGCTACGTCTCGCGCTCAGACAGCTTCGCCTTCGGCGAAGAACTCGCGCGAGACGCAGTCGGACTGGGGCCCTTTTCCATATCGAGCTGGCCTTGAGTGCGATCTAGGTTCAGATTCTCTAGCTGCTTTTCGCTTCGCCTGCGGCGCAATGTGCAGGGCTGCTATTCGCTAGCAGAGGGCGGGGGTGCCGGTGGAGGTGATGGCGGTGAGGATGTCGCGGTTCGAGGTGTCCGTGATGACGGCGCTGAAGTCCGAGATGGAGGCATAGCGGTAGCCCGTGCGAATCGCGAACTTCCCCTCTTCTGCCAGGAGGAAGCAATAGGAAGCGTTCTTGATGACCTGCTCGTTCACGCGGCCATCGTCGACAGAGGTCGCCAGGACAGCGTTCTTGGAGAGATCGACGCCGCATGCGCCGATAAAAGCCTTTGAAAACAAGAGCGGCTCAAGAAGGCTGATCGTGGACGGACCCGTGAAGCCATTGAGGTGCACGTTGAGATAACCACCCGTTGCGAGGGCCGTGACCTTGGGATTTCTCGCGAGGCGGGGGAGGACGTCAATCATGTTCGTGGTCACGATAAGGCGCTTGTCGCTTGAGGCGATCATGTCCGCGAGATAGAGGTTCGTGCGAGAGACGCCCAGGAAAATCGCATCGCCATCGCTGATCTCGAGGAAGGCGCGGGCGGCAACGGCTCGGCGCCCGTCGTCCTCGGCATCGCGCTGGAGGGCGACGGTCTCTGCCACGCTATCGTGCTGGGGAGTCTGCGCGGCAGGATTGTCCGCCTTAAGAGCTCCGCCATACTCACGCTTAATCTTCCCCTCTTTCTGAAGTGCCTTGAGGTCCTTTCGGATGCTGTCAACGCTGACGGCAAAGCGCTTGGCGAGATCATCCACGGTGGCAAAACCAGTGGAATTCACGATGCAGACGATCTCTTTGCGGCGCTCTTTCGGGAACAACGTAGACTCCGGTCGAGGGTGGTTTGACGGGTTAATAGGGCGGTTGCTTACATAATAAGTCCGAATTTGTCCTTCACATGCCTGGAGATAATGTGCTAATCGACTCGCATATTAACGAGGCGAGATCTAAAACCCCAGGTAAAACTATTTACTAAGTCGCGCACGAAGTGGATGGAACAGGAAATAAGACAGACCGGCACCTACCGTTCGCGGCTAAAAACCTACCGTAAGCGGGAAGCAAAAAGGACAAAACAGGAAAAACCAGGAAATGTCGAATCTGTTTCTTGCCGGTCGTGTACAATCGGTGAAGAATGTGAGTGGAACTATGCCTTTTTAATGCAGAAAGGGGTTTGTCCATGGCCGGTATGGAGGACATGCTCAAGCGTGAGAACGTGCAGATCATCGAGAAGGTCTCTGACTGGGAGGAGTCCGTCCACGTCGCGGTTCAGCCGCTCGTCGACCAGGGCTACGTCAAGAGCGATTACATCGACGGCATCATCTCGAACGCTAAGGAGTTCGGCCCCTACTTCGTCATCTGCCCCGATCTCGCCCTTCTTCACGCTCGTCCCGAGCAGGGCGTCATCAAGCAGCAGCTCGCCGTTACCGTTCTTCGCGAGCCAGTGCGCTTCAAGGAGGAGGGCCCGGATGTCCGCCTTCTCGTGACGCTCGCCGCCGAGGATGCTGACTCTCACATTGAGGTCATGCGCTCGCTCGCCGTTATGTTCAGTGATCCCGCCAACATCACCAAGATTGCCGAGGCCAAGGACGCGGATGAGGTTTACGCCGATTTCGTCGCCCCTGCCGAGGCGTAACTTTTTGATATTGGCGATCGCGCCGCGCGGAGTGTCCGCAGCCACAAAACGCGGCATTTGTAGGAGTAATTTGGAAGGAAAGGAAGGGAAGAATGGCTGTTATTAACTTTATCGTCAGCATTCTGACCGAGCCGGCACTGCTAGTCGGCCTCCTCGCACTCCTCGGTCTCGCTCTCCAGGGCAAGGCCATGGAGGATATTGTTATGGGCACCGTGAAGACCGTTGTCGGCTTCCTCGTGCTCACTGCTGGTTCTAGCTACCTGCAGTCCGGCTCCCTGCTCGCCTTTGGCGAGCTGTTCAACTACGCCTTCCACATGCAGGGCGTCGTCCCGAACAACGAGGCCGTCGTTTCCATGGCTCTCACCCAGTTCGGCTCTGACTCCGCTCTGATCATGTGCGTTGGCATGGCCCTGAACATCGTGCTTGCTCGCTTCTCCCGCATGCACTATATCTTCCTCACTGGTCACCACACGCTGTACATGGCCTGCATGCTCGCCGTCGTGCTCAGCATCGGTGGCCTCGAGGGCCCGATGCTCATCATCGGCGGTGGCTGCGTCCTCGCTATGATCATGGTTCTCTCGCCGGCTTACTGCCAGCCCACCTTCCGCAAGGTGACTGGCGCTGGTGACGCCGTGGGCTTCGGTCACTTCGGTGGCATCGGCTACGCCATCGCCGGCCAGGTCGGCAAGCTCTTCAAGGGCGGCAAGTCCACTGAGGACATCAACTTCCCGAAGCGCCTCATCTTCCTGCGCGACACCACCGTCGCCATCTCCATCACGATGATGCTCTTCTTCCTCATCGTGACCGGCGTTGCCGTTGCCAACGGCATCCTCGACGCTGACCCGACGCAGTTCTCCAACCTCAACGTTCTCCTGAACGTTGGCACCGAGACCACGACCAACTGGATTGTCTGGGCCCTCGAGTCCGGCATGGCCTTCGCTGGTGGCGTCTACATCGTTCTTTCCGGCGTCCGTCTGATCGTCGGCGAGATCGTCCCCGCCTTCAAGGGCATCTCCGAGAAGCTCGTCCCTGGCGCCATCCCCGCCATCGACTGCCCGGTCTGCTTCCCGTACGCTCCTAACGCGGTCATCATCGGCTTCCTCGTCTCCTTCCTTGGTGGCATCCTGGGCCTCTTCATCCTTATGGCCATCGACGCCAACCTCGCTCCTGTTGCCCTGATTCTCCCCGGCGTTGTCCCGCACTTCTTCTGCGGCGCTTCCGCTGGTGTCTTCGGCAACGCTGAGGGCGGCCTCAAGGGCTGCGTCGCCGGCGCCTTCGTCCACGGCCTGCTCATCACCTTCCTGCCTGCCATCTGCATGCCCGTCTTCACGGCTCTGGGCTTCACCTCCGCTACCTTCTCTGACGCCGACTTCTCCTGGCTCGGCATCGTGTTTGGTAACCTCGCCCAGGCCACCCCTGGCATGCCGCTGTTCGTCATCTGCCTCCTTTGCTTCGTTGTGCCGATCGTTTACAACTTCGTCGCCCCGAAGCCCAAGGCTGCTGCTGCCGAGTAGCATCTGCTGCGGAGGGTTAACGACCAACATGGCGTTCTAGCTCGTGTTATCCGTCTAACCCTTTAATAGTGTCACTTACCGGTTGCGGGGTCGGGGCTGCGGCTTCGGCCCCGCAATTGGGTAATATCTGATATGCGCGGGCATCCGCGTACCGCCAACAAGCGGTTGGCCTTCCGGTCAATCGCGATATGAAAAGAGGAAACATGGAAGTCCGCAGCATTATGTGCGCTTGTGGCTCTGGCCTTGGCTCCAGCCTTATGGTCCAGATGAACATCGAGAGCGTCCTCAAGGAGCTCGGCAAGAGCGACGTCACCGTCGGTCACACCACCACCTCTGACGTTACGCCCGAGATGGCTGACCTCTTCGTCGTCGGCCGCGATCTCGCCGACTTCATCAAGGGTGTTCCTGATGAGCGCAAGGTCGTTCTCACCAACATCGTTGACAAGAACGAGCTCAAGGAGAAGCTGGTCGCTGCTCTCGAGCAGTAGGCATCTCCGCGCCCCACGGGCGCACACCATCAGATTTGATGGAATCCTTTCCAGAGGAACGGGCCCGGTGCTGTCGCGTGGCGAAAGCTGGCGGCAGCCCGGGTCTTTCATTTGAACGTTGCTCTGGAGAGTTTTGTGTCATTTCCGGGTGTGACCCGCCCGCTCTATGCGCGCCCCCTGTTAATCTCCAGCAAACCAAACCAGACTTGCCTTTGAAGCAGGGTGCACCTTTGGCGTGTCCCGCTTTGTAGGCAGGGCGCCTGCGGGCGCTAAGCAAGGGAGGAACCATGGAACTTAACCGCATGATTGATCACACGCTGCTGAAGGCCAACGCCACGCGCGCTCAGATCGAGAAGCTCTGCGACGAGGCCCTCGAATACAACTTCGCCTCCGTCTGTGTGAACACCTGCTGGGTGCCCCTGGCGCACGAGAAGCTGGCTGGCAGCGAGGTCAAGACGTGCTGCGTCGTCGGCTTCCCCCTGGGTGCCATGCTGACTGAGGCCAAGGCCGCCGAGACCCGCCTTGCCGTTGAGGCCGGTGCTGACGAGGTCGACATGGTCATCAACATCGGCTGGCTGCTTGATGGCGAGTATGACGCCGTTCGCGATGACATCGCGGCTGTCGTGAAGGCTGCTGACGGTAAGTGCGTGAAGGTCATCATCGAGGCCTGCCTGCTTACGGATGAGCAGAAGGCCAAGGCTTGCGAGCTCTCCGTCGAGGCCGGTGCGACCTTCGTGAAGACGAGCACGGGCTTCTCCACCGGCGGCGCTACCGTGGCCGATGTCGCCCTCATGCGCAAGACCGTGGGCGACCGCTGTCTGGTTAAGGCCGCTGGCGGCATTCACACCGCCGATGAGGCCCGTGCCATGGTCGAGGCCGGCGCCGACCGCCTCGGTTGCAGCGCCGGAATCCAGATCATGGCCGGCTGCTAACGGATCCCAAGCCGAAAGGGTGGGGGAGGGCCTCGGGGCATACTTGCGCGCTTTGCGCGCTGCGAAAATGCCCCTCAACCCTCCCCCACCCTTTCGGCGGTCGTTAGAGCGCTTTCATTCGCTTCTTTAGAGCGGGCAGGGGAAATGCCTCTCAACCTTCCCCTCGCCCCGCCGCGATCGTTGCAGCGCTTCCATTCGCTTCTTTAGTGCGGGTTTAAGAAGAAGCTAAGGGAAACGTGTCGACAACGTAGAGGAAGGGCCCCATCCCATTGAGGAGCATTTTTCGAGCGCCAAAGGCGCGAGAATGCGACGAAATGGGATGGGGCCCTTCCGGCTTGTGCGTAAGCGAGACTAGAACTGCACCCGGGGTGCGGTGGCGTCGGCCTCGGAAATCTCGAAACCCTTCCTGGGCATGCGGCCGCCGGCGAAGAGGGTGCCGGGGAAGGTCTGGATGGCGTTGTTGAACATGAGGACGCAGTCGTTATAGCTCTGGCGAGCGTAGACGATCTTGTTCTCGGTCTCCTCAAGCTGCGCCTGGAGCTGCTGGAAGTTGACGTTGGCCTTCAGGTCAGGGTAGCTCTCGGAGAGGGCGAAGAGCTGGCGGAGGGCGCCGGTGAGCTGGTTGTCGGCAGCCATGACATCCTCGGGCGTGCTGGCGGTGGTCACGCCGTTGCGGGCGGCGATGACGGCCTCGAGCGTGCCGGACTCGTGCGAAGCGTAGCCCTTGACGGTCTCGACGAGGTTGGGAATGAGGTCACCGCGGCGCTTGAGCTGGGCGTTAATCTGATCCCAGGCGTTATCGCAGCGGTTGGAGGCACGGACGATGTCGTTGCTGATCTTGATGCAGAACGCGACGACGGCAATCGCGATAACGGCGATGACAATAATTGCGGGCATGGCAATCTCCTTGCGGTAATGCCGCTTCCTGCGGCGCTTGGTAGGAAGTATACCCAGGCCTCGCGCCATCCGATGTCCCTCTCGGCCTAATAGAAAAGCGGAACAGCGACCTTGTGATCGCTGCCCCGCTTGCTCGTCAAATGGCGGAGGAGGAGAGATTCGAACTCTCGAGACGGACGAGCCGCCCAACGGTTTTCAAGACCGCCGCATTCAACCGCTCTGCCACTCCTCCGGGCAGAAGAACATTCTACCGAACCCGCGCGCTTCGTGTTGCGCGCAATGCTGGCCGAGAGGCGTCGATGGGGCCAAGCGGTATTGCGAGATGCCGCAACCGAAATGCTCTCGCTATTCGTGGCCTACGGCGATGCCCCTAGTACTCGGGGTTCGGGTCCTCGATCTTGTCGACCTCCTGGAAGGGGGCGAGAGTGGAGACCATCTTGATGGGCTCGTCATACGGATTGTTCACGAAGTGGACCTCGCCCGGGCCAATGTGAATGAAGTCTCCGGCGGATAGCGTGTGCACGACGCCGTCGACCACGATGTCGACCTTGCCCTCGAGGATGAAGAAGTTCTCCTCCATGATGTTGTGGTGGTGGGCCTGGAAGTTCTGGTGGGGCTGGAACTGTACCAGCGCGTAGTTCATGCGCGGGCCCTTCATGAGATACTTAGGGCCAGAATCACCGAAGCGGTACTCGAAGTCGTTCTCGTTGACGACGAAGGTCTCTGCCATGTTTTGCTCCTTTTACTCGCCCAGGTTTGGGCGTGCGGACTGGGACTAATTGATACGCGAGCGCGCGGCCGGACTGCTGGCGTGCAAACGCTCGCGCCTGCCTGATGGGCGGATCGGCGCCGCGGTGACGCACGACTGTGAGCCACCGCGGCGTGCGAGGACGTTACAGGCCGGGCGCGCGCCACATGCTCTTGGTCACGCCGGCCTCGCTCAGCGCAAACTGCGCCTTGTAGACCTCACGCCACGTCTTGTAGAGCTCCTCGTAGACGGCGGCGTTCTCGGGGTTGGGCTCGAAGGTGCGCTCGAACTTGACGACCTGCTTGGCGCCCTCGGAGACGCTCGGGTAGATGCCCACGCCGGTGCCGGCGATGATGGCGGCGCCAAGGGCGGTGGCCTCCTTCACCACGGGGACCTTGACCGTCTTGCCTGTGACGTCGGCGACGATCTGGCTCCAGAGCGGGCTCTTGGAGGCGCCACCGGCGAACATGAGCTCGTCGGGCTCGTTGCCCGTGGCCTCGCGGACGAGGTCGATGTGACCGCGAACAAGCAGCGCCGTGTTCTCGAGGATGGCACGGTAGAAGGTGTACTTGTTGAACTTCTCCGGCTCGAGCTCGAAGTTGGTGAAGGTGGGCGAGGAGTGCGTCCAGTGGATGTAGTTCATGACGTCGCTGAAGCAGCAGAGCATGCCGTAGGAGCCCGCGGGGATCTTCTCGGCGTGCTCGTTCATGACGTCATAGACATCGCGGCCCTCGGCCTTGGCCTGTTCCTTCTCCGCCTGGCAGAAGCCATCGCGGAACCAGCGCATGACGAGGCCCGGCTTGAAGGCGAGTGCCTCGTACTGCCAGACGCCCGGGGTGGCGTGGCAGTTTACGCGCACGCGGCACTGCGGGTCGGTGGCGGCGTTGTCGGTGTTGAACTCGTACTGCCAGAAGCTGCCGCCAAAGACGCCGGCCTGGTTGGGGAGACAGGCACCCACGCCGATCATGCCAAGCTGGCAGTCGCCGCCGCCAACGATGACGGGCGTGCCCTCGGCAAGGCCGGTGTCAGCGGCGCCCTTGGCGTTGACGTGGCCGGCGAGCTCGCCGCTCTCCTTGACTGCGCCGAAGATGTCGGTGCGCAGGCCACAGCGCTCGGCGATGGTCGGGTCCCAGTTGCGGGTCTCGAGGCTCATGATGCCGGTGGTCGAGCCGTTGGAGGGCTCGACGGCCAGCTCGCCGGTGAGCTTGTAGATGAGCCAGTCGTTGAACATGCCGATGCGGGCGGTCTTCTCATAGACCTCGGGCATCTTGTTCTTGACCCACAGCAGGCGCGGGAGGGCGCCGAGGGCGTAGGTCTGGCCGCTCTCGCGGTAGAGCTCCGCCTCAAGCTCCGGGTTCATGGCGATGAGTTCGCCCACCTCGTCGTTTGAGCGGGCGTCGACGTTGGCGCAAGCCCAAATCTCGTTGCCCTCCTCGTCATAGAGGAGGATGCCCTCGCGCATGCAGGTGGTCGAGACGGCGGCGATGTCTGAGGCGTCGATGCCCGTCTCGGCGAGAACCTCGCTCACACAGGTGCGGGCGAGATCCCAGTTGGTGACCCAGTCGAAGTCCATGCTGCCAGGCCAACGGGGATCCTCGTTGTGGGTCCACTCCTTCTGGACGCAGCCCACCTGGTCGCCTTCGGTGGAGAAGATGACAGCGCGCACGCTGCCGGTTCCCGCGTCCATTGCCATCAGGTACTTTGCCATGGCGTACATCTCCTAGCTCTTGGTCGAATACTCGAGGAGTTCCTTTGCCGTTTGTTCGTCCGTAACGAGGACGTTGAAATAGCCGTGCGTGAGGGCCGCGTGCATGGCGGGCACCTTTACGGAGCCTCCCGCCGCGCCGATGACGTTGCGCATGCTCTGGAGCTTGTCGAGGCTCGAGCTGACGATGCGGTCCTCGATGGAGGTGCCAACGGGGTTGCCGCCGGCGTCGATGAAGTGGTTGAGGATGTCTCCCACGGCGCCCTGCATCTTGAGCAGCGCGAAATCCGTCTTGGAGAGGATGCCGTTGCGGATGATCGTGGCGTCCTCGTCCATGCTTCCCACGCCCACGACGGTCATGTCCGCATGGGAAGTCATGCGGAAGACATCCTGGATCGCCGGCTCCTTGAGGAGCTGGTCCCTGAGATCCGCGGAGGAGAGGATCAGGGGAGAGGGCACGAGGTAGAGGTGCATCGCGAAGACATCGGAGCTCACCTTGGGAAGGTAGTAGCTCACGCCGCCCGTAAGGCTCGCGACATTGATGTCGAATCGGCGGTTCGAGGCGAGGTTGTCGAGGATGAGTCCCGTCATGTCGCCATAGCCGATGTTGAGGAAGCCGTCCGCGCGAAGGTGATCTGCAATATAGACGGAGGCCGCCTGGGCGATGCTCTGCGTGAGGTCTGCCGCGTGCGCCGGCGTGGGCACGACGAAGGCGTCGTCGAGGTGGAAATAGCCGATGAGAGCGCGCTCGACCTCCATGCGCATGCGGTCATCGTCGCGGAAGAGGAAGCGGATGACCCCGGTGGCGCGCGCCTCGTCGAGAAGGCGAATGACCTTGGCCCTGCTCACGCCCAAGAGCTGAGAAATCTGCTGCTGGGTGTAGTTCTCCATGTAGTAGTACCAGGTTGCCTTGAGCATCAGCTGGTAGTCCGCATCGGCCATGTGCCGCCCCCTTCCTCGTGCGCGCCTCTCTGTCGCATGGCCATTCCAGTGCCGCGCGACCGCTTTCATGTGGGGCTCTGAATGAACCCTTAAAAGCGAACAAATGTCGAAGCGACCAACAAAAGTACACTTTTGCTATACCCCTCACATAAGGGAGAGTCAATCGAATGCGATGGTAATTCCCGCGAGAGGTCTGAACTCCTAGGCGAACAGCACCAATGGGATGTCAGCGCGTTAATAATCGCATTTATATGGGGTGTAATCCGCATGAAACAAAGCTGCTGCGTGAGATGCAAATCTGTCCGCAATATGTTGGGCCTGGTTGGTGGGCCGCCACAAGCCTGTTATGGCGACACTTGATTGCTTACAATTCTGGACAATCGTCCACCTCGTGAGCAAATTACCGTTCGTTGGCCAATTCCTACCGTTCGGTCTCCACGTCATTTGGCGGGCGGACTCGAATGGATACCGTCTTAGGCGTATCGAAATATTTCGTTGCTGACTGTGTCATTTGTCCAAGGGGAGGGAATCGAATGACCAACGATACCCAGACGACGCCCACGACGGGCGCCACGCATGCCCTCCGCGAGGTTGTCGAGGACATCCAGAGCCGTGACACGCTTCTGTCAGTGCACGACATCTATAAGTCCTTCGGAACCAACGCGGTCCTGAAGGGCATTAGCCTGGAGGTCCGTCCGGGCGAGGTGCTCGCACTCATCGGAGGTAACGGCGCTGGTAAGTCGACGCTCATGAAGATCATCATGGGCATCTACTCGGCTGATAGCGGAGAGATCGAGATCGGCGGAGACAAGGTTGACATCTCCAACCCCAAGGCCGCTCTCGCCCACAGCATCTATATGGTTCCGCAGGAGCCCATGCTGTTCCCGAACATGACCGTGCGCGAGAACATCACGATTGGCTTCAACGAGAAGCCCTCCGTGCTGTCCGAGCGCCTCGAGAAGGTCATGGATACCACGGGTTGGCACATGGACCTCGACCGCAAGGCCCTCACGCTCTCCATCGCGGAGCAGGGCATGGTCGAGATTCTCCGTGGCCTCATGCGCGACCCTGAGGTGCTCATCCTCGACGAGCCCACCTCGGCACTCACCTTCGATGAGGTCCAGAGCCTGTTCAACTGCGTGCATGAGCTGCAGAAGAAGAACATTGGCATCGTCTACATCACCCACCGTCTGGCCGAGGTCTTCGAGCTCGCCACGACGGTCGCCATCCTCCGCGACGGCATCGTCGCCATGCAGGGCAGCGTGAAGGAATTCACGCGCGAGGACCTCGTCCGCGGCCTGCTTCCGCCTGATGCCGGCAACATCGAGAAGGAGAAGGTTGTCGCGTCTGACGTTATCGACTATGACGCGAGGCCCGTTCTCGAGCTCAAGGACTTCAGCGGCTATGGCTTCGCCGATGTCAACCTCAAGGTCTACCCCGGCGAGATCGTGGGCATGGCTGGCGTCGTGGGCGCCGGCCGCACCGAGATGGCGACCACCATCTTCGGCCGCGACAAGGTGCTGGGCGGCAAGGTGCTCCTCGACGGTCGCGACATCACGGGCATGAAGACGCCTGACGTCATCAACGCCGGCGTCAACTACCTGCCCGAGGACCGCTTCGCTGACGCCCTCTTCCGCATTCGCGACGTCTCCGAGAACACGACGAGCTCGCTGCTCTGCGGCAAGAAGATCGGTAGCTTCCTGCTCAACTCCAAGAAGGCTGACGAGATCAGCCAGGGCTACGTCAATGACTTCCGCACCAAGGTAACGGGCCTCGATCAGGAGGTTGGCGGCCTTTCCGGCGGCAACCAGCAGAAGATCATCATCGGCCGCATCTTCGCGACCGAGCCCAAGCTCGTCATCCTCGACGAGCCCACCCGCGGCATCGACGCCGCGGCTCGTGGTGACGTCTACGCCGTGCTCCAGGAACTCCGCAAGACCGGCGTTTCGATCCTTCTCATCTCCTCTGACATGGAGGAGGTCGTCGAGCTCGCCGACCGCGCCGTGGTCATGTTCCAGGGTCGCATCAACAGCGAGTTCAAGAAGGCGGATATCACGCAGGACAACCTCATGGCCGCCGCCTTTGGCGTCTCCGGCGACAAGGAGGCGGTGCCGGCATGAGCCTAAACCGCCAGATCGAAGAGACCCGTTCGGATAGCGACCAGAGGAAAGAGGTGTAATCGATGGAGAAGGTAAAGAAGCTATTCAAGGCGCGCGAGCTCACCAGCCTGATCTTCCTCATCGCGCTGTTTGCCATCGTTGGCTTCATGAACCCGATGTTCTTGAGCCCGTCCAACGTCTCCGCGTGCTTCAACACGTCCGTCGTCTACACGCTTATTGCAGTTGGTATGGCCTTCGTCCTGTTCATTGGTGAGATCGACGTTTCCGTCGGCTCGAACCTCGGCCTCGTCGCCGCTGTCGTCGGCACGTTCCTGCGCGACGGGCAGTCGCTCGTGGTCGCAATCGTCGTCGCCATCATCATTGGCGTCGTCATCGGCCTCATCAACGGTTGGGGCGTCTGCATCATGGGTGCGCCGTCGCTGATCTTCACCCTCGGCGTCAACGGCATCCTGCGCGGCATCATCTACCTGTACACGAATGGTGCCTGGGTTGAGAACCTGCCCAAGTCCTTCAAGGACTTCTCGTCCGTCACGCTGGTTGGCCCCCTGACGGTCTACTACTGCGCCGTCATCGCGCTCGTTATCATCATCCACCTCATCCTCACCCGCACGCGTCAGGGCCGTTACTTCGTGGCCGTGGGCGACAACGCCCAGGGTGCCACGCTCGTCGGCCTGCCCACGCTCAAGACGAAGATGCTCGCCTATGTGATCTGCGCGGTCATGGCCTCCATCGGTGGCGTGATCTTCTGCAGCCGCATCGGCTTCGTCACCCCGATGAGCGGCAACGGCTATGAGATGAAGGCCATCGCGGCCTGCGTCCTCGGTGGCATCTCGCTCGCCGGCGGCGTCGGCTCCGTGATCGGCTCTGCCATCGGCGCCGTCATCATGGCCTCGATCTCCTACCTGCTCGTCTTCATGGGCTTCTCGTCCAACTACGACAACGCGATCACCGGCATCATTCTGCTCGTCATCGTCGTCGTCGACGCCGTGATCCAGCACCGCTCGCTCGTCAACAACCGTCACGCGAGGCTCGCTGCCCGCGTCTCCGCCTCGGCTCCCGCTGCGGAGGCCCCTGCTGCGGATGCCAACGCCGAGAAGGGCGGTGAGCAGTAATGGATAAGCTCAAGAAGGTGCTCACCCACGGCCAGTCCGCCTGGAACATCCTGCTCGTGGTTCTTATCGTCCTGGAGTTCGCCATCTTTGGCGGCGCCAATCCCAAGTTCCTGCGTCCGGCACTCCTCTTCACCAGCATCAACGACAACCTTGCCGTGTTCATCCTGTCGCTCTTCGTCACGCTCGTCATGTGCACTGGCGGCATCGACATTCAGGTTGCCTCGCTCGTTGGCCTCACGTCGATCATCATCGGCGTATCCTGGCAGGACTTCGGCCTGTCCATCTGGGCCGCCGTTGCGCTCGCTACCGTCGTCGTCTGCCTCTGTGGCGCGCTCTCTGGCTTCTTGATTGGCTATTGCGGCGTCCAAGCGATGGTCATTACCCTGGGCGGCAGCTTCCTGTACTCTGGCCTCGCCCTGCTCGTCTCCACGCTTTCCAGCACCGCCTCGTACGAGTCCATCGGAGGCTTCCCCGACGAGTTCAAATTCATCGCGAACTACAAGGTCGGCGGCGAGATCCCGTTCCAGATCATCATCTATGTTGTCATGCTCGTGGTCGCTTACATCCTGCTTCACAAGACCAAGTATGGCCGCAAGGTGATACTCACCGGCGTAAACCCCTCGGCTGCCGAATACTCGGGCATTAATACGCGCAGGGTGATAATGTCCACGTATGTCCTGAGCGCGCTCGCCGCCGCCATCGCCGGTACCGTTCTCACCGCGTACCTCGGCACCGCTAAGTCCGATCTCGGTGGCGATCTCACGATGGACATCATCACGGCCGTCGTCCTCGGAGGCACGCTCTCCACGGGCGGCAAGGGATCGATCATCGGAACCGCCCTGGCATCTCTCGCCATCGCGTTCCTTCGCTTCGGTCTCCCGCTCTGCTTCAAGATCGGCACCCAGTACCTCGACATTCCGGTTGGTGTCCTGCTTGTCGCGGTCATCGTTGGGCGTTCTGCGGCGACAAACACGGGAATCGTCCCGTGGCTGCGCTCGCTGTTTGCAAGGAAGGGTAGTTCGGAGGCAAGTGCCCAATAATGGGCAAGATAAGGGAGGTTCGTTAGTTATGAAGAACATGACTCGTCGCGGATTCCTGAAGGTTGCCGGTGCTGGCGCCGCCGTCGCAGGCCTTGGCCTGGCCGGCTGTGGTGGCTCTGGTTCCGCCGCCACCACCGCTGCCGCCAGCGGTGCTGCCGAGGGTGGAGACATCGCCGGCAAGACCGTCGCCTTCATCCCGAAGGTGACCGGCAACGCCTTCTTCGAGTCCGCCAACGACGGCGCTCAGAAGTACGCCAAGGACTGGGGCATCACCGTTGACTACATCGGCGATTCCACCGCTTCCGCGTCCGCTCAGGTCGCCGTCATCAACCAGGCCGTCGCCAATGGCGTCGACGCCCTCTGCATCTCCACGGTTGACGCCGCTGGTGTGTCTGACGCCCTGAAGAAGGCCACGGACGCCGGCATCGTCGTCACCACCTGGGACTCCGACGCCCAGGTCGAGGACCGTACCCTCATGGTTTCCCAGGGCACCCCTGAGATCCTCGGCCAGATGCTCGTCGATATGTCCGTCGACGGCCTCAAGGAGCGCGGCAAGGATCCCTCTGCCGACGAGATCACCTACGTCTGGCACTACTCTCAGGCCACCGTTACCGACCAGAACTCCTGGCAGGTTGCCGCCGAGGCCATCATCCAGAAGGATTACCCGAACTGGAAGAAGGTCGCTGACAACTACTACAGCAACCAGGACGCCGAGCTCGCCATCACGACCGGCGAGGCCGTTCTCGACGCTTACCCCGACATTGACCTGATCATCTGCAACGACTCCACCGCTCTCCCCGGCCAGCTCCAGGCCGCCGAGAACAAGGGCTACGACGCCACGAAGATCACGATCACGGGCTTCGCTTCCCCGCAGTCCATCAAGAGCTACTGCGAGCACGGCACCATCTACAACTGGGGCCTCTGGGACTGCGCCGTCCAGGGCGCCATGGGCTGCTTCGTCGCTGCCTACCTCGCCGCTGGCAACACCGTCAAGGTCGGCGACACCATCTCCATCCCGAGCATCGGTGACGTCACCGTCGAGGCCAACGACTCCATCTCCGAGGGCGCCGAGACGCTCGACGAGAACAACGGCGTCGTGCTCCTGCCCGAGCGCCTCGTCTTCACCAAGGACAACATGAACGACTACAGCTTCTAAGCTGTCGCTTCGCTCCTTGCAAGGGGGCGTCGCCGCTCGGCGGCGTCCCCGTTTGCCCCGCGTGAGGTCGTTCGCCTGGCGACTCGCGCACGCTCTCACGCGGGGCACACACGAGTGGGGACATTGTTGTCCGATACCACGGAGGCTCCGCCTCATGCTTGCGCAGCGCATTCGCTGACGCGGGCCGCATCTGTCAAATCGCTACCATACTGGCGACCTCCCGCGGGGGCGTGGGAGGCGAACGAGGAAAGGAATCCACCTATGGCTGATCTGGATGGACTGAAGGTCGCTCACGACTACCACGTCGACACCCCGTTTGCGAACGACAAGGGCTTCTACGTCAAGGGCGCCAACAGCCTTGATTGGGGCATGAAGAAGCACCTCTCCAACATCTTCAATCCCAAGAGCGGCAACACCGTGATGTTCGCCTTCGACCACGGCTACTTCATGGGCGCCACCGCCGGTCTCGAGCGTCTCGACCTGCTCCTGCCGCAGCTCGCTCCCTACGTTGACTGCTTCATGGGCACTCGCGGCGCCATTCGCTCCTGCGTCCCGCCCGAGATCACGAAGGGCATCGCCCTCCGCACCACCTCCGGCTCCTCCATGCTCCAGGCTGACCTCTCTCACGAGGTCATCGCTGTTGACGTCGAGGACGCCATCCGCATGAACGCCGACTGCATGGCCGTTCAGACCTTCATTGGCGGCGACGGCCAGCTGTCCTCCATCGACAACCTGAGCCAGACCATCAACGCCGGCTTCCGTTACAGCATTCCGACGCTCGGCGTCTGCGCCGTGGGCAAGGACATGGAGCGCACCCCGCGCTTCTTCAAGCTCGCCACTCGCATCATCGCCGAGATGGGCTGCCAGATGGTCAAGACCTATGACTGCGATGACTTCGAGGAGGTCGTGGCTGCCTGCCCCGTGCCCATCGTTGTCGCCGGCGGCAAGAAGCTTCCCGAGAAGGACGCCCTGCACCTCGCCTATGACGTCATCCGCAAGGGTGCCCACGGCGTTGACATGGGCCGCAACATCTTCCAGTCCACGCACCCCATCGAGATGGCCCAGTGCGTCAACAAGATCGTCCACGAGGGCATGACCGACGTCGAGGCTTGGGAGATGTTCCAGGACATCGCCAAGTAGCATGGCCTTCGCGCTCGCCGCGTATGCGAGCGACGCTAGCTAGTTCTTTCATATGCGACCCCTAGCCACAAGCGAAGGGCCGCTTCCCGCGCCCGGGTCCAGTTCCTCCCCTTCCACTGGATCCGGGCGCATTAGGTATGCTGTAGGTTCGATAACCGCCGTGCGGCGGCGAAGGCGGGCGAGGGGAGAGCGCCATGACGGACGAGGATTACATGCGCCTGGCGCTTGATGAGGCACGCCTGGCCGCCGAGGAGGGCGAGGTGCCCATCGGCGCCGTCGTCGTGTGCGATGGCGAGGTCGTGGCGCGGGCGCACAATCGTCGCGAGACCGATCGTGACCCCTCGGCTCATGCGGAGTTCTCCGCCATGTGCGCCGCCGCCCGCACGCTTGACCGCTGGCGCCTAACGGGCTGCACCGTCTACGTGACGCTCGAGCCCTGCATCATGTGCGCAGGTCTTATGGTCAACTCGCGCATCGATAGGTGCGTCTATGGCGCGCCGGACCCAAAGGGCGGTGCGCTTGGCACCCTTTTTGACGTAAGCCATGACGAGAGGCTCAACCACGAGTTCGAGGTGACGTCCGGAGTACTCCAGCAGGAGTGCGCGGACGAGCTGAGGACGTTCTTCCGGGAGAGGCGCGCCAAGAAGAAGGCGGCGTCTGTCGCGAGCGAGATGGCCGCAAGCGAGGCCTGACCACATGGCTGGATCGCCTATTCGACAACCGCGGCGTAAGAGTATGAGAAAGGGCCATCGACCTGCGTCGATGGCCCTGCTATTGCGTGTCGTTCGTTTCGCGTCCGCGCTTTCGTGTTCCCGCGTCGCCTAGAAGTGCCTTCCGTAGCGGCCGCCACGAGGGCCGCGGCCGCGACCGCGTGAGCCGCTGAAGAGGCTGCGGGTGGGCTTGGAGGTGCTGCGGCGCTCGTTGGGAACGATGCGGCCCTCAGAGTACGAGAATCCCTCGAGGTCAAAGAGGGGGATGAGCTTCTTGGTGAAGTACTCGATCTCTCGAAGCGGGCTCACCTCGTCTGGCGCCATGAAGGTGTAGGCCTGTCCCGCGGCACCGGCGCGGCCCGTGCGGCCGATGCGGTGGACGTAATCCTCCGGGTCCATGGGGACGTCGAAGTTCACGACGGCGTCAATGCCGGAGACATCGATGCCGCGGCTCATGACGTCCGTGGCGACGAGCACGCGAATCTTGCCATCGCGAAAGCGCTCGAGCGCCTTCTCGCGAGCCTTCTGCGGGCGGTCTGCGTGCATGACATCGACCTTGATCCCACTCTTCTTCAAGGTGCCGCACACGCCGTCGACACGCATCTTGGTGCGGCAGAAGACGAGCACGCGCTCAAAGCTCTCCTGCTTCATGAGGGCCTCGAGCAGCGAGATCTTGTCGCCCTGGGTGACGGGGCAAAGGTGCTCGTCAACCGTGGCGGCCGTCTCGCCGACGCGGGCGATCTCGACCACGACCGGATCCGGGAGCATGGCGTCGACCGTGCCCTTGATGCTGGGCGGGATGGTCGCGGAGAACAGGAGCGTCTGGCGCTTCTCGGGGCAGGCCTTCACGATACGGCGGACGCTCGGCCAAAAGCCCATGTCGAGCATGCGGTCAGCCTCGTCGAGAACGAGGACCTGGACCTCGGAGAGGCTCACGTGGTCATGCTCCATGAGGTCGATGAGGCGGCCGGGGGTGGCGACGAGGAGGTCGCAGCCCTTCTCAAGCGCACGAATCTGCTTGTCGAACTTGGCGCCGCCCATCACGACGACGGTCGACTGGCCGGTCTGCGCGCAGACCTCCTTCGTGACGTCCTCGATCTGCGCCGCGAGCTCGCGCGTGGGCGTGATGACGAGGGCGCGGGGCTTCTTGGGCGAGGCCTTGCCCTTCGTCTCGGCGATGCGCTGGAGCGTCGGCAGGGTGAAGGCGCAGGTCTTGCCCGTGCCGGTCTGCGCGCTGGCGAGCACGTCTCTGCCGTCGAGGACGGCGGGGATGGCGGCTGCCTGGACGGGAGTTGGCTCCGTGAAGCCGAGGGCGTTGACCCCGGCGAGAATCTGCTCGTTTAGCCCGAGCTCGGCAAATGAAGTAGTCATAGCTGCAAGTATGCAGCAACGCCCCCGTCTCTGCACGCGAGACGGGGGCGTTGGTCCCATCATATGGGGCTGATGTCTCTTAGAACACCGGGATGACGGAGCCCTTGTAGGTGTCCTCGATGAACTTGCGGGCGGTGTCCGAGGTGAGGGCCTTCAGGAGGGCCTGGGTCTTCTCGGAGTCCTCGTCGCCATTGCGGACGGCGACGATGTTGGCGTAGGTCTGGGCGGCCTCGGAGTCGGCATCCTCGCTGGCGAGGGTGGCGGAGGTGTCAAGGCCGGCGGAGAGTGCGTAGTTTCCATTGATCACACCGAAGTCGGCGTCCTGGAGGGAGCGGGGAACGGCGGCGGCCTCAACCTCGACGAGCTCGACGTTGTGCGGGTTCTCGACGATGTCGTTGGCGGTGGCCTCGAGGCCCACGCCGTCGGTGAGCTTGATCACGCCCTGGTCCTGGAGCAGCAGCAGCGCGCGAGCCTCGTTGGTGGCGTCGGAGGGAACGGCGATCTTGGCGCCGTCGGGGACGTTGGTGATGTCGGAGCTCTTGCCGGCGTAGAGACCCATCGGCTCGAAGTGGATGGCGCCAGCGCTCGCGAGGTCAGTGCCGTTCTCGGTGTTGTAGTTCTCCAGGTAGGGGAGGTGCTGGAAGTAGTTGGCGTCCAGATCGCCCTCGGAGAGCGCGACGTTGGGCTGGACATAGTCGCTGTACTCGACGACCTTCAGCTCGTAGCCCTGGGCCTCGAGCTCGGGCTTGATTGCCTCGAGGATCTCTGCGTGGGGCGAGGGGGAGGCGCCGACGGTGATGACGTTGTCAGAGGCGGCGCCGGAGGAAGCGGCCGCGGTGGTGGCGGCGCCGGAGTTGCCGCCGCAGGCGGTCAGGGCGAGGGCGAGGCCGGCGGCGGCCACGATGCCGGCGAGCGGCTTGATGTGCTGCTTGATGGACATGGCGGTTCCTTTCGAACGAGAACGATTTGACTGATCGTGGTGGGCAATTTCGATATGAGTAGCCAAAGGGCATCGCCCGAGGGCAAGACTCCGAGTTTGGATTGCGCCGTCTGGCGCTGACTATGTGCGCTCGCTAGGAGCGCATTCGCTTGTCGCAGACGCGAACGAGCAGGTTACACACCGTCTGGATGACCTGGACCATGATGATGAGGATGATTACGGTCGCGAGCATGACGTCGTCCTGATAGCGCTGGTAGCCATAGCGGATGGCGATGTCGCCCAGACCGCCGGCGCCAACGGTGCCGGCCATCGCGGTGTAGCCGAGAATCGTGATGATCACGATGGGGAGGCCGCGGAGCAGGCTGGGAAGGCCCTCGTGCAGATAGACCTTGACGATGATCTCCCAGGTGGAGGCTCCCATGGAGCTGGCCGCCTCGATGAGGCCGCGGTCGACCTCTGCCTCGCTCGACTCGACCATGCGGGCAACGAACGGGGCCGCGGAGATGATGAGGGGGAATACCGCCGCCGGCACGCCGAGGGTGGTGCCCACGACGACGCGCGTCACGGGGATGATGAAGAGCAAGAGGATGATGAACGGCAGCGAGCGCGCCATGTTGACGAGCCAACCAAGGGCGGAGTAGGCGATGCGGTTGGGACGCAGGCCGTCCGGCCCAAGCACTGTGAGGAGCGTGCCCAGGACGATGCCGATGACATAGGCGCCGAGCGTCGATGCGAGCACCATGACCGTGGTGTCGACGGTACCCTGCGCGAGAAGCTCGCCGTACTTGTCGAAGAATGCGGACAGCTCCATTAGCGCGTCTCCCCCTCGAACTGGAGCAGGGCGCGCGTGACGTCTGCCTGCGGGTTGTTGAAGATCTCCTCCGCGGTCCCCTGCTCGACCACACGGCCGTGATCCATGACGACGACGTGGTTGCAGATGCGGCGGGCAACGGCGAGCGAGTGGGTGATGAGGACGATGGTCACGCCGAGCTCCTCGTTGATGCGCGCAAGGAGATCGAGGACCTGGCTGGTGGTGAGCGTGTCGAGGGCACTCGTGGCCTCGTCGCACAGGAGGGTCTTCGGGCGCGTCATGAGTGCGCGGGCGATTGCCACGCGCTGCTGTTGGCCGCCGGAAAGCTGGGAGGGGTAGGAGCCCTCCTTGCCCTCGAGGCCGACGAGGCGCAGGAGCTTGCGGGCGCGCTCCGGAGCCTCGGCGCGGGAGATGCGCTTGCCGGTGCTCGCGAGCGTTGCGGGGAAGATGACGTTGTCGAGCACGGTGCGCTGCTGGAACAGGCTGAAGCTCTGGAAGATCATGCCGATGTCCGCACGGAGTTCGCGAAGCTCACGGCCGCGAAGGCTCGTAACGTCGCGGCCGTCGATAGCGACCGTACCGCTCGTGGGCTCCTCGAGAAGGTTGATGCAGCGCACGAGGGTGGACTTGCCGGCGCCGGACTCTCCGATGATGCTGAAGATGTCGCCAGAGCCGATGCTCAGCGTGACGTCATCGATGGCGTGGAAGGGGCCGGCGGGCGTGTCGTAAACCTTGGATATGTTAGTCAGCTCGATCATGCGGACGAGTATATCAGCGAATCTGAAAGCCGAGCTAAATAAAACCCTATAACCCCACCATGAATTACTGATACGAAACCATAGGACAAAACTATGGCTATCCAGGGAAAAGAGCCGCTGCCTGCATTGCGCGGGCGGCGGCCGGGAGATGTGTTGCGTGGCGGCCGGGAGGTGGGCTGCGCGGTGCCCGGGTGGCGCGGAGATGCCCCGGCGAGTCGATGACGGACCGGCGGCGTCTGCCCGGGCCTTGGGGTGCCTGGCTATTTCACGTAGGTGACGCGGCCTGCGAGGCGCTCGACAGCGGGCTTCTCGCCGCCCTCGTCTGCGTAGCCGAGGATGCAGTGGCCAACGCCGCGCCACTCGCCCTCGACGCCCCACTTGGCGAGCAGGGCCTTGCCCTCCTCGCTCTCGAACTCCTCCTTGGCACGGTGGATCCAGCAGGAGGCGACGCCAAGGCTGTGGGCGGCTGCCATGAGGTTGCCCATGACGAGCGCGCCGTCCTCGACGCAGGTGGCGTTTGCGGGGTTGGAGAGGACGACGATGACGGTCTTGGCTCCGTAGAACGGATCGCCCTCACTGCCCATGATGGCGGCGTTCATGCGGCTGAGCTCGGCGACCGTATCCGGATCAGTAACGACGACGAGGTGCGTGCCCTGCCTGCCCATGCCGCTTGCCGCCCAGAGGCCGGCATCGACGATCTGCTGGAGCTTCTCAGGCTCGACGGACTGGTCAGTGTACTTGCGGCAGCTGCGGCGCGACTCAAGCGTATCGATGAACTCAGACATGGTGTTCCCCTCTCTTGCCCGGATGGGCGAATACATCTGCATGCCTCGGAGATACCCCGTTCGCGATGATTGATATCGCGGAAACGGTAAACAGCCGAAGCGTTTTTGGCGCTTGGGGATTTGTCGTGCGTCTCGCGCCGCGCGGCGAAAGGTGGGCGCCTGCATCTGTCGCGCGGGCGTAACGGCTCCGGCGTGTTGCTGCGCGTCCATGGCTGGGCCGCTCGCCGTGTCCGTCTCGCATGCGATCGGCCGCCTGCGGTACCATTTAGCTTCGTATCTATGCTTGCCGGCGGCAGACCGTCCGGCACCATGGCTCGCGCCGGGTCTCATTCGCCGGGCGCCAGGGCCCAGAAAGGTCTTTTGCTCCAATGCCCATCAACATCCCAGACGGCCTGCCCGCCAAGCGCATCCTCCAGCAGGAGCGCATTTTCGCCCTCGAGGAGGACGTGGCTAGCAAGCAGCAGATTCGTCCGCTGCGCATCGCTCTGCTCAACCTGATGCCCACGAAGATCGAAACGGAGACGCAGATCCTCCGCCTCATTTCGAAGTCGCCCATCCAGGTGAGCGTCGACTTCATGCGCGTCTCGAGCCACGAGGCCACGCACGCGGCGGACCACCTCGTGAAGTTCTACGACACGTTCGACGACCTCAAGTCCAACAACTATGACGGCCTCATCATCACGGGCGCCCCCGTCGAGCAGATGCCGTTCGAGAGCGTCGACTATTGGGACGAGCTCTGCCGCATCATGGACTGGGCCCAGGAGCACGTGCTCTCCACGATGTTCCTTTGTTGGGGCGCATTTGCGGGCCTCTATCACCTGCACGGAGTCCACAAGCGCCTTCTGGGCAGCAAGCTCTTTGGCGTGTTCCCGCAGCGCCTCTGTGATGAGTACAACTTCCTCACGAACGGCTTCGACGAGATTCACAACATGCCGCACAGCCGCCATGCCGCGCCCGATGAGAAGGAGATCGACGCCGATCCGTCTCTCCAGGTGCTCAGCCGCGGTGAGACGAGCGGTCCGGCCCTTATCGCCACGCGCGACTTCTGCGAGATCTACGCGCTCGGCCACTTCGAGTACGGCCGCGACACGCTGGCGGACGAGTACTGGCGCGACTTCCACGCGGGCCTGCCCATCCAGCTGCCGGTGAACTACTTCCCCGACGATGACCCGGAGAAGCAGCCCATTTTCACTTGGCGCAGCCATGCCAACCTGCTCTACCGCAACTGGATCAACTACGTCTACCAGACGACGCCTTACGAGTTCGAGCGCATTCCCGAGGTCGTCCGCGAGCTTCGCGAGCATACCGAGGCGCTCCTCGCAAAGGGTGGCATTCCGACGAAGTTCTAGCGGGTCCTCGCGCCCGCATCCAGCGCCATGGGCTCCGCGCCCGTGCGGATCCGAATGACAAGCGCCCCGGACCATGGGTTCCGGGACGCTTTTCTCGTCCGTATGGGGTTTGTTGCGGCGCGCTACGCCTCCATGACGACCTGGTGAACGGCACCGTTCTCGTAGATGCCATAGCTGTGCGTGCCGTCCTTGGGGATGGAGACGCTGCCGGGGTTGAACGCCCAGACGCCCTCGTGCGTGGGCGCGGGTTCGCTCACCTTCTTGTGGGTGTGACCGTAGAGCAGGATGGAGCCGGCGGGGAGCTCCGGCAGCTTGTCGACGCTGTTGTGGAAGCCCGCTCCGTAGACGTGGCCGTGCGTGAGGAAGAGCTCGCAGCCGGCCTTCTCGCGTGCAGAACCATCCGCGGCGAGCGCGGCCGCGGGGTCGAAGATGGTGGTGTAGTCCGCCATGCAGGGGAAGTTGAGGACCATCTGGTCGACCTCCGCCTCGCAGTTGCCGCGGACGGCGATAATGCTCGACGCGAGCGGGTTGAGCATGGCGATGACCTCCTTGGGCGCGTAGCCCTCGGGAAGGTCGTTGCGCGGGCCGTGATAGAGGATGTCACCGAGGAGGAGCAGGCGGTCGGGCTGCTCGGCGTCGAGGGCGTCCATGAGGCGATGGCACCAGGTGGCGGAGCCGTGGATATCGCTTGCGATGAGGAACTTCATGAGGTTCTCCTTACTCGCACTGCAGAAGGGCGCGATAGGTCTCGAGTCCGCGGACGAGCACGTCCTCGTCCATGCGGAACTCATCCGAGTGAAGCGGAATGCCGGTGCCAGTGCCGAGCAGCATGAACAGGCCTGGCAAATGGCGCTGGTAGAAGGCGAAGTCCTCGGCGATGAGGAGGGGCTCGGGCACGAGCTCGAGCGTGTCCCCGAGGGCGGACTTCGCGAGGTGATAGAGCGCCGCGTCGTTCGTGACGGGCGGGTAGCCGTCAGCGAAGTCGAGGTCATAGGTGCAGCCGTAGGCGGCGCAGGCGTCCGCAAGGCGCTGCTCGACGCCGGCTCGGGCGCGATCGAACATCTCGTCCGAGAAGACACGCAGGCTGCCGGCGACCTTCGTCTCCGCACTGATGGCGTTGCAGACCGTACCGCTCTGCATGAGACCGAACTTGAGCAGGCATGGCTCCTCGGCGGAGAGCTCCGCCATGAGGGCCTCGACGCCGGTGAGGAAGTGCGCGCCGGCGAGCAGCGCGTCGTTGCCGTCCGCACTCTTGGCGATGTGGCTCGAGGTGCCGTGGATGGTCACGTGGGTCTCGCTCGCGCGGGCGAGAAGGGCGCCCGGGCGCGTCGCGACGACGCCGGCGGGAAGGTCCGGCCAGACGTGGAAGCCAAAGATGCGGTCTGCGTGGTAGCGCTCGAACACGCCGCTCTCGCAGACGATGCGGGCGCCGCCTGTGGTCTCCTCCGCGGGCTGGAACACGAACAGGACGTTGCGCGGCAGGGGGCAGGCGCCGCCGTCGCGGACGCCTCGCAGCACCTCGTCCACCCAGCAGGCCGCGGCGAGAGCCATGGCCATGTGGCCGTCGTGGCCGCAGGCGTGCATGTGGCCGGGCTTGGAGGAACAGAACTCGACGCCGCTGTTCTCGGTGATGGGGAGGGCGTCCATGTCTGCGCGGATGGCGGTGGCGGGGCCGCCGGGCTCACGCCCGCAGGCGGCGTCGACGTCGAAGAAGGCGGCGACGCAGCTCTCACAGGGGGCGGTCACCTCGCAGGAGAGGCTCTCGAGGACATCGCGCACGTAGGCGCATGTCTCGGGGAGGTCAAAGGAAAGCTCCGGTATGCGATGTAGGTCGCGGCGAAACTTCGTGAGCAGCTCAAGATTGGTCATGGGACCTCCGTTGCGTGGTGTTGGTGAGCGCGTGCGGCTCGAGTTCGCGCGGCGCCCGCAGGTGCGGGTGCCGCGCGCATCGTTTTCGTTACGAGAATATACGCCACGCCGGGAGTGCTGCGGCCGGAAAGACAACGGGCGCGACAGCCTCGAGTGACGTGCGCCCGGGGGGCGACCGCCCGAGACGCTGCGCGCCTGAGGCGGGCCAGCTACTCGGCGCGCTCCGCCTCGCGGACGTCGCCTCCGCCGTAGTCGATCATGACGCGCTCGATGGAGGAGGAGACCTTGGCGTCCCCCTCGGGCGTCAGGCGCCACTCGGTGAGGAGGAGGTCCATCGTCTGGGGACCGTCCTGAACTTCGAGCGTCACCGTGAGCGTGCCGTCCTTCTCGGAAACGGACTCGATCTTCTGGCCGGGGATGGATGCGCCGCAAAGCTGGAGCTGGATAAAGCCCTCGCGTGGGGCCCAGACGTCGCCGGTCAGGATGGCTCCATCGCCGTCCGCACCCTCGCGTGCGAGGTAGTCGAGGGAGTCGTCCGCGGCGGCGCTCCAGGAGACCTCCTGCTTCCGGCAGGCGGTGAGGCCGAATGCCGCGGTGGCGGCGCTGAGTAAGAACGCCCTTCTCGTGATGAGCATGGCTCCTCCTTAGGGGGAATGTCATGTCGACGTCTCGTAGGCCTTATTTTACCGGATATGGTTTTCGCTGCTTTGGGGGCATGTTTGTGGTAGGGTTGCCCCACTGATAGAGGTGCGGGAGAGAGGGCGCACGGGCGAGCCGGCAGGCATCGACCCCCTGCGTGGGCAACCCCGCCGAACCTGGGCGCCGGGCACGGCGAACCGGGTGGGCCGTCGGGGGAGACCCGCCGGACTGTCTGCAGTGGCCGCGCCGCGGGCGTGGCTCACCGTCCCTGCAGGAGCGCTATCGATTGGAGCCGCATGAGCGCGCCGGAAGACACCTGTCTGCCCACTGGGGCAGCGCAAGGTGAGACGTCGGGGGTCCGCACCACCGCTGACCTCGATCGTCTCCCAAACCATGGGTATGACCTCAAGGTCCCCTTCGCCAGCAAGGCCATGCTTGAGTCCCTGGCGGAGAAGTACCCCACGCCCTTCCATCTGTATGACGAGGCGGGCATTCGCCGCAACATGGAGGCCATCCGCGAGGCCTTCTCGTGGAACCCCGGTTTTCGCGAGTACTTCGCCGTGAAGGCCAATCCCAACCCCGCGCTGATCTCCATCCTGCGCGAGTACGGCTGCGGATGCGATTGCTCGAGCTACACGGAGCTCATGATTGCCGAGGCCGTGGGCGCCACCGGTCAGAACATCATGTTCTCGAGCAACGACACGCCCGCGGCGGACTTCGCCCTCGCCCGCAAGCTGGGGGCGATCGTCAACTTCGACGACATCAGCCACATCGACTTCTTCGAAAGGGTCGCCGGCCCCATCCCCGAGACCGTGAGCTGCCGCTTCAACCCGGGCGGCCTCTTCCAGCTCGCCAACGGCATCATGGATAACCCCGGCGACTCCAAGTACGGCATGACGACGGAGCAGCTCTTCGAGGCGTTCTCCCAGCTCAAGGCCAAGGGTGCCAAGAACTTCGGCATCCACGCGTTCCTCGCGAGCAACACCGTGACGAACGACTACTACCCCAAGCTCGCGCGCATCCTGTTCAAACTGGCTGTCGAGCTCGAGGAGAAGACGGGCGCGCACGTGGCGTTCGTCAACCTCTCCGGCGGCGTGGGCGTGCCCTACCTCCCCGGCCAGACCGCGAACGACATCCGCGCGATCGGCGAGGGCGTGCGTGCCGCCTACGAGGAGATCCTCGTTCCCGCCGGCATGGGGGACGTCGCGATCTATACCGAGATGGGCCGCTTCGTGTTGGCGCCCTATGGCTGCGTCGTGGCGCGTGCCATCCATGAGAAGCGCATCTACAAGGACTACATCGGCGTTGACGCGAGCGCCGTCGACCTTATCCGCCCCGCGATGTACGGCGCCTATCACCACGTGAGCGTCGTGGGCCAGCCCGGCGGCGAGGACAAGACGCGTGCCCAGGCGAGCGAGACCTATGACGTGACGGGCAACCTCTGCGAGAACAACGACAAGTTCGCCGTCGACCGCCATCTGCCGAAGATCGAGATGGGGGACCTCCTCGTCATCCATGACTCGGGCGCTCACGGCTATTCGATGGGCTACAACTACAACGGCCGCCTGCGCGCCGCCGAGGTGCTTCTCCGCGAGGATGGGGGAGACGAGCTCATTCGCCGCGCCGAGACCCCGACGGACTACTTCGCCACGTTCGACGTGCTCCCGGGCGTTCACGCGCGCCTCGCGGCCGAGTCCGAGGGGCTCGCGGGGATCAAGTAGCTTCGCGTGGTCGTGCGGACCGGATCGTGCGGCGGGTGTCGGACGTCTGGCCGCAAGGCTCGCTCGATAACCGGCTGAGAAGTCAAACAACCAGGTATCAGGCTTGTTCGGCAGTCATGCCGGACAATCACATAAGGAGAAAACCATGGACGTACGCAAACTCGAAGGCTCGATCGTAGCCCTCATCACGCCGTTCAACGAGGACGGCTCGGTCAACTTCGACCAGCTCGAGCGCCTGCTCGAGTTCCACGTCGAGAATGGCACGGACGCGATTCTCACGCTCGGCACCACGGGCGAGAGCGCCACGATGACGGACGAGGAGGACAACTCCGTCGTCAAGTTCGTCGTGGACCACATCGCGGGCCGCATCCCCGTCATCGCGGGTTCTGGCTCCAACAGCACCGCCGCCCAGACGGCCAAGAGCCTCAAGTACCAGGAGCTTGGCGCGGATGCCCTGCTCATCATCTCGCCCTACTACAACAAGTCGAATGAGGAGGGTATCTACCAGCACCTCAAGCAGACTGCCGATGCGGTGGACATCCCCTGCATCCTCTACAACATCCCCGGTCGCACGGGCTGTTCCATCTCCGTGCGCAACGTCGAGCGCCTCGCCGCCCATCCCAACGTGATGGGCATCAAGGAGGCAAGTGGCAACATGGCCTATGCCGCGAGCATCGCCCACTGCCTGTCCGATGACTTCCGCCTGTACTCCGGCGAGGACGCGCTCACCGTGCCGCTCATGGCCCTTGGCGGCTCCGGCACGATCAGCGTCTGGGCCGACGTCCAGCCGGCGCTCGTCCACGAGATGTGCCGTGCCTACCTCGATGGCGACACGGGACGCGCCACGCGCATCCAGGTCGAGGGCCAGCCGCTCATCTCTGCCCTCTTCGGCGAGGTCAACCCGATCCCGGTCAAGGAGGCGCTCGCCCAGATGGGCATGATCGACGCCAACTACCGCCTGCCGCTGTACCCCATGAGCGAGGGCCCCAAGGCCAAGCTCGTCGAGGCCATGAAGGGGGCTGGGCTCCTTGACTAACGAGATGCCTGTGCAGAAGGCACCTATCAGGCTCGCCATCATGGGCGAGGGCCGCATGGGTTCGCTCATCCGCTCCACGGCGGAGACGGTTCGCAACGAGGACGGTTCTGCCGCGTTCGAGGTTGTCGCGCAGATCGGCTTCGACCTCTCCGTGGCGGATTCCGCGCCCGCGGCGGACGTCCTTATCGACTTTTCGAACGTCGCGACGCTTCCCGCCGTGTGCGCATATGTGCTTCGCACGGACGCCGCTCTCGTCTCGGGCACCACGGGCTACTCTGACGACCAGATGGCCGAGCTTCGCGAGCTCGCCGAGACCAGTGCCGTGCTGCACTCTGGCAACTACTCGCTGGGTATCGCGGCACTGCGCCATGCCACGGCGCTTGCCGCTCGCGAACTTGCTGGGTTCGACGTGGAGATCGTCGAGACGCACCACAACCAGAAGGTCGACGCCCCGAGCGGAACGGCGAAGCTGCTGCTCGACGCAGTGGTCAAGACCGAGGCCGAGGAAGGGCGTGGCGAGTATTACCCCGTCTATGGTCGCGAGGGCATGCTGGGCAAGCGCGATTCGCGCGAGATCGGCGTCCACGCGCTGCGCGGCGGCACCGTCGCCGGCGTGCACACCGTGAGCTTCTTTGGGACGGACGAGGAGGTCTCGCTCACGCACCGCGCCACGAGCCGCCAGATCTTCGTGAACGGCGCCCTCGCCGCCGCGCGCAAGATGGTGGGACGCGAGCCGGGCTTCTATGGGTTCGACGAGGTTATGTTCGGCTAGGAATCGATTGTTGCCCGTACGGTGGGATATGCCCCATCGCGCGGATTGGAACGCTCGCTCGTCTCCGTCGCTCGCATGGGTGCGGGCGGAGGCGGGCGACTCACTACGAAAGGACGCGCCGCATGGACGCACAGGAGATTATCAACTACATCGCGACGGCTCCCAAGAAGACGCCGGTCAAGGTCTATATCCGCCTGAAGGAGGGTGCCTCCGTCGACCTTTCCTGCGCCGACCATGTCTTTGGAACGGACAAGAACAAGGTCGTCTTTGGTGACTGGGCGCTCCTCGAGCCGGTGCTCGATGCCGCTGCTGGCTCCATCGAGGACATGGTGGTCGAGAACGACGGCCGCAACACCGGCGTGCCGATGCTCGACAAGAAGGGCATTCACGCCCGCATCGAGCCGGGCGCCATCATCCGTGACAAGGTGGAGATTGGCGACAACGCCGTCATCATGATGGGCGCCGTCATCAACATCGGATCGGTCATCGGTGACGGCACGATGATCGACATGGGCGCCGTGCTGGGTGGTCGCGCCACGGTGGGCAAGAACTGCCACATCGGTGCCGGCACCGTGCTCGCGGGCGTCGTCGAGCCGGCGAGCGCCACGCCCGTCATCATCGAGGACAACGTGCTTATCGGCGCGAATGCCGTCGTGCTTGAGGGCGTTCGCGTGGGCGAGGGCGCCGTGGTCGCCGCGGGAGCCGTTTGCGTCGAGGACGTGCCTGCGGGTGCCGTGGTGGCTGGCGTGCCGGCAAAGGTCATCAAGCAGGCGAGCGAGGTGGCCGAGGGTAAGGTGTCTCTGGTCGACGCCCTGCGCAACCTGTAGGAAGTCCGGGCGCGGGGTGGCGGAAACGTCGTCTCGCGCCTGCGTGCTTGCGCGCTCGTGCACCTGCGTGCCCGCGCCCGTGCGGACGCGCGAGGACATGCGGCCCGCGCCTATGGCGTCGCGCGGTGCCGACACATCCGACACATAACAGGAGAGGGAGACGAGCCTTGCGGTTCGCCTCCCTCTCGCTTTTTGCGCCTAGCCCGAAAGCCCCCTTGTGGCGCTGGGCATTTGCCCAAGCCGGACTACCTCTCCGTAGTCCGGCAAATCGCCCGGATGAATCCGAGCGTCCCCCAACTAGTTAGTCCTCAGCGATCTCGGTGATCGCGCCGGCCGGGCAGGCCTCCTGGCAGGAGCCGCAGGCAACGCAGGAGTCCTCGTCCTTGACCTGAGCGGAGTCGTCGCCGAGCTCGAGGACATCGCACGGGCAGGTGTCAACGCAAACGCCGCAGGCGACGCACTCGTCAGTATCGATTACGGGGTGAGCCATGATAGATCCCTTCTCCAAAAATGCCATAGCAATGTGATCCCAGTTGCTGGGGCAGCCAAAAAGTAAGCCTTGGTAACCTCTCTAGCTGCTCCTTTACGTGAGAATACCAATCGGCGGCGCGAATGCAAGACGTTGTCGAAAATTGCATGGCTTGCATTCGCGAACGGCATACTTCGAGGTAAAACCCCACCTTTAATAGGGTATTTAACCGGAACGAACGGCCGGTGGCGGTTTGGAGTGCATGCGCAGCCCAGAGCTGGGGGTTTGCCTCACGGTGATCCCTAAAGTGTCCAAAACAAGAAATCTATCGTAAAGCGACTTAGATTTTGTATAAGTTGAGCGCGCAAAGGATATATAGTGTGCAGTAACAAACGCGCCCGCAGATGCGGGCAGGCCGGCAGGGCACCTGGCTGGCCGGCCAAGCGAGCGCGGAGGCATCACGCATTCGCGCGCAAGAAGAAAGGAACGTGCCAACTATGAGCAAGATTCTCGGCATTGACCTCGGTACCACCAATTCCGCCATGGCAGTCCTCGAGGGCGGCCAGCCCACCATCATCGTGAACGCCGAGGGCGACCGCACCACTCCGTCCGTCGTTGGCTTCCGTGCCGAGGGCGATCGTATCGTCGGTAAGTCTGCTAAGAACCAGGCGGTCACCAACCCGCAGAACACCGTCTTCTCCATCAAGCGCTTCATGGGCCGCAAGTACTCTGAGTGCACCTCTGAGCTCAAGACCGTCCCGTACAAGGTCAAGGAGGGTCAGGGCGGCCGCGCCGTCGTCGAGATTGACGGCGAGGACTTCACGCCCGAGCAGGTCTCCGCTATGGTCCTTGCCAAGATGAAGGCTGACGCCGAGAAGTACCTCGGTGAGACCGTGACTGACGCCGTCATCACCGTCCCTGCCTACTTCAATGACGCCCAGCGTCAGGCCACCAAGGACGCCGGCAAGATCGCCGGTCTCAACGTCAAGCGTATTGTCAACGAGCCCACCGCCGCGGCCCTCGCCTACGGCCTCGACAAGAAGGGCACGGAGCAGAAGGTTCTCGTCTTCGACCTCGGCGGCGGCACCTTCGACGTCTCCCTGCTTGACCTCGCTGACGGCGTCTTCGAGGTTCTCGCCACCAACGGCGACAACCACCTCGGCGGCGATGACTGGGATCAGCGCGTGATTGACTGGATGGCTGACAAGTTCCAGCAGGAGAACGGCGTTGACCTCCGCAAGGACCCGATGGCCCTCCAGCGCCTCAAGGAGGCTGCCGAGAACGCCAAGAAGGAGCTCTCCGCTGGCCAGCAGACCACCATCAACCTGCCGTTCATCACGATGAACCAGTCTGGTCCTCTGCACCTCAACTACACGCTGACCCGCGCTGAGTTCGAAAAGATCACGCGTGACCTGCTCGATCGCTGCAAGGCTCCTGTTACCAAGGCCCTGCACGACGCCAACATGCAGATCTCTGACGTCTCCGAGGTCATCCTCGTCGGCGGCTCCACTCGTATGCCCGCCGTCCAGGAGCTCGTCAAGCAGATCACCGGCAAGCAGCCCAACATGTCCGTGAACCCGGACGAGGTCGTCGCTGACGGTGCCGCCGTCCAGGGCGGCGTTCTCACCGGCGATGTCGAGGGCATCCTCCTGCTCGACGTGACCCCGCTGTCCCTTGGCGTCGAGACCATGGGCGGCGTCATGACCAAGATGATCGACCGCAACACCACCATCCCCACGTCCAAGACCGAGGTCTACTCCACCGCCGCTGACAACCAGACCAGCGTCGAGATCAACGTCCTCCAGGGCGAGCGCGAGATGGCCGCCGACAACAAGAGCCTCGGCAAGTTCCAGCTCACCGGCATCCCCGCCGCGCGTCGTGGCGTGCCGCAGATCGAGGTCACCTTCGACATCGATGCCAACGGCATCGTGAAGGTCACCGCCAAGGACAAGGGCACCGGCAAGGAGCAGCAGATTACCATCTCCGGCTCCACCGCCCTCTCTGACGACGAAGTCGACCGCATGGTCAAGGACGCCGAGTCCCACGCCGAGGAGGACAAGAAGCACAAGGACGAGATCGAGGTCCGCAACCAGACCGACAGCCTCGCCTACTCGACCGAGCAGACCGTCAAGGAGCTTGGCGACAAGGTCCCCGCTGACATGAAGCAGCAGGCTGACGATGCCGTCGCCGAGGCCAAGAAGGCCCTCGAGGGCACTGACATCGATGCCATCAAGGCTGCCGGCGAGAAGCTCCAGGAGGTTGGCCACAAGCTCGCTGAGGTCGTCTACTCCAGCGCTCAGGCTGACGCTGGCCAGGCTGGCGCTCAGGGTGGCGCCCAGGGCGGCTCTGACGACGTGGTCGATGCTGACTACGAGGTCGTCGACGACGATCAGAACAACCAGTAAGCGGGAAGTGAGTCACGATGGCTCGCACCACCAGTAAGAACAACCAGGCGGGAGCCGCCACGGCTCCCGCGCCGGACCCCAAGGGGGGCGACGTGAAGGTCGACATCGAGGTCGAGGGCGAGGAGAAGCCCGAGCAGGTTGAGAAGCCCGAGGCTGTCGAGGCCGAAGTGATCGAGCCTGACGAGGTGGCGGAGGACGCTGCCGAGGATGACGCCGATGACGAGGCGGCAGAGCGCGCCCGCGTAGAGGCTGCCATCAAGGCGGGCGAGGCCGCTGCGGACGAGGACTTCAAGTCCGAGGCGGACGGTCTTCGTGCTGAGCGCGACGAGCTTGCCAAGAAGCTTGCCGGCGTCTCGGATGAGATCGACGCCGCCAAGGCCGAGGCTGCTGCCGCGACCGATCGCCTCTCAAGGCTCCAGGCCGATTGGGACAACTACCGTCGTCGCATGGACCGCGAGCGCGCGATCGAGCGCGAGCGTGCCTGCGAGGGCCTCGTGAAGGATCTCCTGCCGGCAATCGACGACCTCGAGCGTGCGATTGCGCATGCAAGCGCCGCCGAGGAGAACGAGGTTGCCAAGCAGCTCGTGGACGGTATCACCGCCGTTCACGCCAAGGTCGTTTCCGTCCTTGAGAAGCAGGGCGCCGAGGTCATCGACCCTGCTGGCGACCCCTTCGATCCCCAGGACCACCAGGCCGTGGGTCGCGTCGAGGACGCGGAGGCCTATGACGAGACGGTCCGCGACGTCTACCAGAAGGGCTATCGCCTTGGCGGCAAGGTCGTGAGGCCGGCCATGGTCACGGTGACCTACGGTGGCCCGAAGCGCCCGGTCGAGCCCAAGGAAGACGAGGCAAAGCCTGAGGCAGACGCCGAAGCTAAGTAGGTTCAAGCGTGCGCCCGGGCGGAATCCCGGGCGCACGCATCTGTACGCAATCAGGCCGGCGTGAGGGCAAGCTCCTTCATGCCGGCCGTGTGACTAGGAAAGGGGGTGCCCTTCGCCATGGCACAGAGAACGTTCTACGACGTACTTGGCGTCAAGAAAGACGCCACTGCCGACGAGATCAAGAAGGCATTCCGCAAGCTCGCGGTGAAGTATCACCCCGATGCCGGCGGAGACGAGCAGAAGTTCAAGGAGATCAGCGAGGCGTACGAGACCCTCTCTGACGAGAAGAAGCGCCGTGAGTACGATCAGATGCTCATGTTCGGTGGCATTCCCGGAGGTGGCTACGGCGCTCCGGGTGGCGGCTACTCGTACACCACGAATGTGGGTGGCAACTGGTCTGACATCTTCAACAACGTGCGGAGCGGAGACGGCGCCTTCGGAGCCAACTTCGATTTCTCCCAGATATTTGGCGGCGCCGCGGGTGCCTCTCAGGCGCGCAGGTCGATGCGTGGCGGCGATTTGACGCTCACCATCAGCCTCACTCCGGAGGAGGCCTTCAAGGGCACGAGCCGCGACGTCTCTTATATGGTGCCGTCATCCGGCGAGCGCGCGAAGCTCACCGTGAAGGTGCCGGCAGGAGCCTATGACGGCATGAAGCTCCGCTACCATGACCGTGGTGAGTACGGCAGGAACGGCGGCGGTCGTGGCGACCTCGTCATCACGACGAGCGTCGCGGAGCACCCGATCTTCAAGCGCGATGGCGCGGACGTGAAGATGGAGCTTCCCATGAGCATGTGGGATCTTGCTCTGGGCACCTCGGTTGACGTTCCCACGCCTTCCGGAGCCACGGTGCGCCTGCGCGTTCCGGCGGGCACCCAGGATGGTCGCACCTTCCGCTTCCGCGACCTGGGAGCTCCCAGCGTGAAGCGCAAGGGCTCGTGGGGCGCGTTGTTCGTCACCGTTCGCGCCAAGGTCCCGACTCGCCTTACCACCAAGGAGCGCGATGCGCTCGAGGCTCTTCGCGACGCGGACGAGCGCAGCTATCATGCCGAGGTAGACAAGTACATCGGCACCAAGGAGTAGGGACGCTAGAGAGAAGCCGCCCGCCAGCGACGCCCGGCGGGCTCTGGGAGAGGGAGGGCCACCATGGCCCACAAGAAAGAGGAGAGCCGCAACAAGCCGCTCTACATGATCAGTGTCGCCGCCGAGCTCACGGGCATGCACCCGCAGACGTTGCGCGTCTACGAGCAGAAGGGCCTCGTGAACCCCGGTCGCTCTCGCGGCAATACCCGCCTGTACTCCCAGGCTGACATCGAGCGCCTTGAGCTCATCGGCCGTCTCACTGACGAGGGCATTAACCTCGCCGGTGTGGTGCGCATCCTCGACATGCGCGAGCACGAGGAGGAGATGGAGCGCGAGATTGACGAGCTTCGCGACCGTGTGCGCGAACTCGAGGACCAGGTGCGCGAGTTCAAGACCCGCGAGCGCATCACGGCTCTCGCCCCTTACGAGGGCATGACGCCCGAGAAGGTCATGCGCGGTCTTCTCGGCGGCAGTGTCGAGAAGCCACAAGACGAATAGCGCCTTCAAGATATCCGCAATACCAGGCCGCGGCGCCCCTCCCGGGTGCCGCGGCCTTGCTATCCGCGCGACCTGCAAAACCTGAAAAAGGGACAGTCCCTTTTTCAGGTTGAGTTGACAAAGGGACTGTCCCTTTGTCAACTTGCAAACCCTGCGTGTTACAAGGTTAGGAAATCTATAGCAGCGGCACTTAGATTTATGTTTGCGGGCGGCGCGTGCGGGGTACAATCAACAGCGATAAACAGCGAGCCCACCGCGGGGATACCGTCGCGGCGGGCGCCCAAGAGAGGTGATAACTATGAGGCTAGATAAAATGGCCGTCACGGCCCAGGAGGCTCTTCAGGCCGCCATCGGCATCGCCTCGGATGCACAGGCGGGCTCCGTCGAGTCCATCCACCTGCTCAAGGCCCTGCTCGACTCCGGGGAGCGCAACCTGAGCTCCATCATCGAGCGTGTCGGGGCGGATCCTGACGCCGTCGCGAAGGCGGTCGATGACCAGATCGCGCGCGAGCCCAGGGTAAGCGGTTCGGGTCAGCAGGTTGGTCTCGCCAACGAATTCGTCAAGGTCGTTGACGCCGCGGAGAAGCTCGCCACCAAGATGGGTGACTCCTACGTCACGAGCGAGCACCTCCTCTGCGCCCTTGCGGACGATCGCTCTGACGCCGGCCGCATCCTCAAGGATGCGGGCCTCACGGGCAAGCGCATCCAGGAGGCCTACAACGACCTCCGCGGTGACGAGCGCGTGACCAGCCAGGATTCCAAGCCGGAGTTCGAGGCGCTCGAGCGCTACGGCCGCAACGTGACGGACCTCGCCCGCCAGGGCAAGCTCGACCCGGTCATCGGCCGTGTCGAGGAGATTCGCCGCACCATCCAGGTGCTCTCGCGCCGCACCAAGAACAACCCCGTGCTCATCGGCGAGCCCGGCGTGGGCAAGACCGCCATCGTCGAGGGCCTCGCAGAGCGTATCGTCGCGGGCGACGTTCCTTCCACGTTGAAGGATAAGGAGCTCGTTGAGCTCGACATGAGCGCCCTGGTTGCCGGTGCCAAGTACCGTGGCGAGTTCGAGGACCGTCTCAAGAGCGTGCTCAAGGAGGTCGCAAAGGCAGACGGCCGCGTCATCCTGTTCATCGATGAGCTCCACACTATCGTCGGTGCGGGCGCGACGGAGGGCTCCATGGATGCCGGCAACATCCTGAAGCCGGCCCTGGCCCGCGGCGAGCTCCACGCGATCGGTGCCACGACGCTTGACGAGTACCGCAAGTACATCGAGAAGGACGCTGCCCTCGCCCGTCGTTTCCAGACGGTGCTCGTGTCGGAGCCCACGGTGGAGGACACCATCTCCATCCTGCGCGGCCTGAAGGAGAAGTACGAGATGCACCACGGCGTGCGCATTACCGACGCCGCCCTCGTCTCCGCCGCAGACCTCTCCAACCGCTACATTGCGGACCGATTCCTCCCTGACAAGGCGATTGACCTGGTCGATGAGGCGGCGAGCCGTCTGCGCATGGAGCTCGACAGCATGCCGTCGGACATCGACGCCGTCGACCGCCAGCTCACCCAGATGCAGATCGAGGAGCAGGCCCTCATGAAGGAGGAGGACGCCGCCAGCAAGGAGCGCCTCGAGACCCTCCGCAAGGAGATTGCCACCACCCGCGAGAAGCTCGATGGTATGAAGGCCAAGTGGCAGAACGAGAAGGGTGCCATCGACCAGGTGCAGGACCTCAAGCGTCGGATCGATGACGCGAAGACCGAGGAGGAACGCGCCACCCGTGCGGGTGACCTCGCCCATGCCTCGGAGCTTCGCTACTCCACGATCCCGGAGCTGCAGAGGCGTTATGACGAGGCGGAGGCGGCCCTCACCGCCAAGCAGCAGGAGGGCGGCCTTCTCAAGGAGGAGGTCACGAGCGAGGAGATCGCCGAGGTCGTGAGCGCCTGGACCGGCGTGCCCGTGTCGAAGATGATGCAGGGCGAGGTCGAGAAGCTCCAGAACCTCGAGGCGGAGCTGCACAAGCGCGTCGTGGGCCAGGACGCCGCCGTGAACGCGGTCGCCGCGGCCGTGCGCCGCAGCCGTGCCGGCCTTGCGGACCCAAATCGCCCGCTCGGCAGCTTCTTCTTCCTCGGCCCCACCGGCGTCGGCAAGACCGAGCTCGCGAAGGCACTCGCGGACTACCTGTTCGATGACGAGCGCGCCCTCGTGCGCATCGACATGTCTGAGTACATGGAGAAGTTCAGCGTCCAGCGCCTCATCGGTGCCCCTCCCGGATACGTGGGCTATGACGAGGGCGGTCAGCTGACCGAGGTCGTGCGTCGTCGCCCGTACTCCGTCATCCTCATGGACGAGATGGAGAAGGCACACCCCGACGTCTTCAATATCCTTCTGCAGGTGCTTGACGATGGTCGCCTGACTGATGGCCAGGGTCGTGTCGTGAGCTTCAAGAACACGATCATCATCATGACGAGTAACGTCGGAAGCCAGGTGATCGCCGCGGGCGAGCAGAACGGAGAAGACAAGGCCGTCGTCGACCGGAAGGTCAATGACGCCCTTCGCGCTACCTTCAAGCCGGAGTTCCTGAACCGTATCGATGACATCGTCGTCTTCCATCCGCTTGGTCTGGCAGACATCGAGAAGATCGTGGACATTCAGCTCAAGGGCGTTCGCGAGCGTCTCGATAACGAGCGCATCTCGCTTACGCTCACGCCTGCCGCGATCGAGGCGCTGGCCCTCGATGGCCTCGACCCGGTCTATGGCGCGCGCCCGCTCAAGCGCCTGATTCAGCGCCAGGTCGTGGACAACGTCGCCAACCTCATCATCGCCGGCGAGCTCCACGAGGGCGACTCGGTTAAGATCGATGTCCGCGGCAACAACGAGTTCTTCGCCGAGCGCGCCGCCGCGTCAGGCGTACCCGTCACGGCAGATGAGGTGGAGTAGTGGCTATCCCGGACGATTTGATGGAGAGCCCCGCGACGCAGGCCGGCGCTTCTGACGCCGGTGCTGCACGGCCCGAGGCGCGCAAGACGCCCGCGACCGACCCGTTCCTCCGTGCGGAGAACGAGGATGACGACGGCTACGACCCCTTCTCGGATCGCAGGCCGACGCCCGAGCCCCTCTTTGAGCGCGACCCGTGGTCGTAGTAGCGAGGAGACATCCCCGCTAGCCCTGCGGCCACCGCTCCGCGCCGCGCCGCAGCATTCACCGCGCTGCCGCGCCCCGTGGCCACGCAGCCGCTGCGCCTATTAGGGCCGTAACACATAAGAGAGCCCGTCAGACCGGTTTTACGCCGGCTGGCGGGCTCTTTGCATTCTATGGGCGGGGCGGGCCGAAAAGGGGCTTTGATGGGGACTCAACGTCTTCTGAGCGGAAATCCCACGCCTTCGGCCCTCTTGCCCGTGTGTTGCGACGCCCTACTTGGGCCAGAAAATGATGAGCAGGATCGCAACGATGGCCACCACGGCGATGCCGATGATCACGATGTGGCGCTTCTGCTCCTTTTCATGCGAGCCGAAGATCTCGCGGTTGCCTTTTGGGACGGAGAGATACTGGCCGTATTTGAGCTCCTGGCGCACCTTCTCCTGCTGGGAGCGGGAGTGGCGATAGGCGCCCCTTGAGGGCGCGACGCGATTCTTGAGCGTGTAGCTCGAGTCGAAGGAGTAGTTGTTCTCGTAGGCCTCGTCCGCCTGGAGGTCATTCACAGGCGGCTGGCGGCGATGAGGCTTGGGTTGACGCACGTACGCGGGACGCCCCTCGCCATCTCGCTCAAAAGACTCCTGCGAATATGCGGGACGCTCCTCTTGGCCCTCCCCAGAGGGTTCCTGTGCCCCGGCGCCCATAGCGTCGATTTCATCCGTGGAATTGCGGTCTTGATCGTTCGTCATTCCAGTCCCCTTTTGGAGCATGTCTCAGTCCCTGTGAGTGTACCCCCTCAGGGCTGGTATGGCTCAATTTCTCATGACCTTTACCCATGCCGGGATAGTGCCGTTCGTACGTCTCGACGCGAATGTGCCGCGTGGGCGTGGCGTTGGAGCGGGGAGGGGAGGGCGGCGGAGCGACGGAAGCTTGCACGGGCTCTTGTTCTCTTATGAGACCTTATATAGACAGACTTAGATTTTATTAGCAAAAAAGACTAAGAAATCTTGTATTGACGTGTTTAGAAACAATCGTCGCGGGAACATATACCAGCGACACAAGGGGCACAGGCAATGCGAGGTGCCCACAACCACAAAAGGAGTGGTAACCATGGCAAGCATGATTCCGTATGATCGTTACAACCGTCTCGCGCGTGTGGCTTTCCCGTTCGACGACGTCTTCGATAGCTTCCTCGCTCCGGCCACTGCGGCGGTAGACTTCAAGATGGATGTCGAGGATGCTGGCGATGCCTATGTGGTCAGCGCTCACGTTCCTGGCGTCACGCGCGATCAGATCGATGTCGAGCTCAACGAGGGCCGTCTTTCCATCACGGTTGATAAGAAGGACTCTGACGAGCAGAAGGCAAAGAACTACCTGCAGCGCGAGACCGGCGAGTACACCTGCACGCGCGGCGTCTTCCTGAAGGATGCTGCTACGAGTGGCCTGTCCGCCAAGCTCGCCGATGGCGTCCTGACCGTCAACGTCCCGAAGCAGGACGAGAAGGCCAACGTCACCAAGGTCTCTATCGACTAGATGGGTTCAGCCACGCTAGATTCGCGGCGTAGCGAGTGCGATTTTTTGAGGAGGGGCTGTCGCTTAGGCGGCAGCCCCTCTTTTTATGACTAATCTGGAATGGATAACACGAGGTAGAGCGTTTGCGTAAGCAAACATTAGTTCGATTTAGTGTCAGATAGGGGCTGTATCCTCTGTCTATCAGAGGCCAAGAGATGGGAGATGGTATGCGCGACATCACGATCACGTCTGATGGATGCACGGTTCTGGCAAGGCGTTGCTCTTCTCGGGAGACGGTCCAGGTGGGCCTTGTCGAGAAGCCAGAAGGCGTGCTTGTCGTTTGCCGTACGGAGGGCGATACCACGCTTGATGTCTATGATGCGCCGTGGCATATTGGCTGCGCGTGTGTGACGGCCCAGAATCTGCCTGCGCTCATTGAGGTGCTGGCCGGCCCCCTCCCCAGCGTTGAGAGGACTCTGCCCGCACTGCTCACGGCGCTCTTCGCGGATGATGAGGTGCAGTTTTCGGATCTCCTCGACATCCTTGATGCGGCGAAGGTGCCCTATGCCTATCGAGCGTTTGGCCCGGATGCAACGGCGGTTCGCCTCGAGGGAGACGAGGCACTGATGGGAGCCTTGTTCGAATAGCCACTTGCGATGGGCTGTCTGCTGGGCCCGTGCGTGGGCGTGATTGACGCTCCGGCCGAGCCCCCTGGCGCTTTCCTAGGCCAGGGGAGGCTTGGCTCTATTTGGAGCGAGGCACCTCGGCTCTATTCGTCTCGGCTCTATTCAAGCTGGAAGATGGCTTTGCCGCGATACAAAAAAGCAGGTGGCCGTCCGAAGACAACCACCTGCGTCTTTTTAATGGTGCGGCATATAGGATTCGAACCTATGACCTTTTGATTCGTAGTCAAACGCTCTATCCAGCTGAGCTAATGCCGCAGCGCAGTTAGATATACTCGCATTCGACCTACCCTTCGTCAAGTACTTTTTCGAAATTCAGTAAAAAATTTTTGAGCAACGTCCTTGAGCAGGGGTTTTCCAATCAGACACCAATGGCTGATCTTGGGGGAGAATAGAAGGCGCGTGTCTTTGCACCCGTAGGGGATCTTCTTTGTTGGGAATCTCGTATGGCGAGCATGACACGCGGGCATTTGGGTATGCATGCAATCGGATCAACAGTCCGTTCAATACGTTGGAAGGAAGACTCCATGGCTATCAACGAGAACGTCGCCAAGGTGCTTGAGGACCAGATCAACAAGGAGCTCTACAGCGCCTATCTCTATCTCACCTTTGCTGACTACTACGAGGACCGCGGCCTCAAGGGCTTTGCCAACTGGTACATGATTCAGGTCCAGGAGGAGACGGACCACGCTAAGGCTCTCCGTCGCTATCTGCTCGACAATGACTACAAGCCCACGATGGAGGCCATCGACAAGCCCGACAAGACCTTCTCCAACGACCTCGAGCCGCTCGAGGCCGGCCTCGAGCACGAGGAGTACGTCACGAGCCTCATCCACCACTGCTACGAGGTCGCCCAGGAGGCCCACGACATTCGCGCCATGCAGATGCTCGACTGGTTCGTGAAGGAGCAGGGCGAGGAAGAGGCCAACGCGCGCGACATGATCAGCAACATGAAGCTCTTCGGCACTGACCCCAAGGGCCTGTACGATCTTGATCGCGAGTACGCCACGCGCACTTATATCGCGCAGACCACGCTGCCGATGTAGTCTCCACCGCCAATACCTCGTGTCGCTCGAGACGCCGTGCCACGGCGCTCGTCCCGCATGTGCCATACTGGGCGACATGAATATCGCTCCTGACACCAACATCGCACGCCCGACGGCGCCCAAGCGCGTCGTCGGGCGTTTTGCGCCCACGCCGTCCGGGCGCATGCACCTGGGAAACGTTGCATCGTGTCTCTTGGCGTGGCTGTCGGCTCGCTCTGCGGGCGGACGTATGATCCTCCGCATCGAGGACCTCGACCCTCGCGCCCAGAGTCGCGAGGCAGCCCGGCTTATCATGGATGACCTGAACTGGCTTGGCCTTGACTGGGACGAGGGCCCCTTCTGGCAGAGCGAGCGCGCCGAGGTCTACGCCGCCGCGATTGACCGCCTCGGCGGCAGCGGCATAGAGGCCGGTTCGAAGGGCCTGCGGCTCACGTATCCGTGCTTCTGCACGCGGAGCGAGCTCCACGCCGCGACGGCGCCCCACGCGAGCGACGGCACCTATGTCTATGCCGGTACGTGTCGTGGTCTTTCTGCCGATGAAGTTGCGGCGCGAGCTGTCGCACGTCCCCCGGCGACGCGCCTGCGGGTGCCCGACGCCGCCGATCCCGCGGGCACCATCGACTTCTGTGACCTCGCCTATGGGGCGCAACGCGAGGTGCTGGCACACGAGTGCGGGGACTTTCTCGTGCGGAGAAGCGACGGCGTGGTCGCCTATCAGCTTGCCGTGGTTGTCGATGACGCGGAGATGGGCGTCACGCAGGTGGTCCGCGGGCGTGACCTGTTGGGTTCCGCGCCTCGTCAGATGTATCTCCAGAGCCTGTTGGGCTACGGCAATCCGGAGTATGGCCACGTGCCGCTGCTTGTGGCGCCGGACGGTCGCCGTCTCTCCAAGCGCGAGCGAGACCTCGATCTGGGCGCTCTCCGCGAGCGTTTTGAGACCCCCGGTCCTCTGATTGGCGCCATCGCGAGCCGTCTGGGCCTTGCCGAGGCGGGGGAGAGCCTGACTGCGGATGCCCTCGTGCCCCGTTTTTCGTGGGGGACGGTCGCCAGTCATCGCGAGGATATCGTGGTGGACGAAGACTTCTTGTCTTTCGTGTGAGGAAACCCTTGCAGTTTTGCCGGTGTGAGGTATGATTCTCTAGCACCTTTTACGGAGAGCTGACCGAGAGGCCGAAGGTGCTCGCCTGCTAAGCGAGTATACCCCCCAAGGGTATCTGGGGTTCGAATCCCCAGCTCTCCGCCAGAACGCGCAGCCCCGCAGGGATTCGTCTCCGCGGGGCTTTTCTTTTGCGCCGCCGTGTTCCCGCCCGCAGGCTGACGTCGCCCTCCATCGGGTACCATGTGGCCAACACTGGCCCGTTCAAGGGAGCCACATGGCTATGTCTTGCAAGAGGTGGCGCGGGGTAGCCGGGACGCTTGTCCCCGTCATCGCGCTTCTCGCGCTTGCCCTCGTCCTCGCGCCCACGCCGGCGCAGGCGCGCGAGTATTCGATTGACGAGGTTGTTGGGGACCTAACCGTCAACACGGACGGGTCGATTACGGTCGCCGAGGAGCGAACCTTCGACTTCGACGGGTCTTTCCATGGCGTCTACTGGAACCTCTCGAAGCGCGGGCCCGTTGCCACCACCAACAACTCTGGTGACGTGAGCATCACCAACATCGCAGTGGAGGACCTGTCCTCTCCCGAGCTGGGTAGCTTCACCGAGTCTGATTCGGGGGCTGATGGTACCTATCAGCTCACGGATAGCGGCAGCGCGCTCAAGGTGAAGATCTTCTCCTCGCACGAGGACGAATCTGCCACGGTGCGCATCACCTACACCGTCACCAACGTGGTCAACGCCTGGGCCGATACGGGCGAGCTCTACTGGAAGCTCGTCTCGAACGGCTGGGACGTGCCCTCTGACAGCGTCACCTATCGCGTCCACCTCCCCGTCCCCGCTGGTGAGACGGTGCGCTCCGAGGATAACGTTCGCGCCTGGGGCCATGGCCCGCTTGACGCGTCCCTCGCCTTCGACGGCACCGAGATCGTCTACACCATCCCCGGCGTGGGAACGAGCGAGTACGCCGAGGCCCGCGTGACCTTCCCGGTCGAGTGGCTCACGGGCATGGTGCCCAGCTCTATCGAGCACATGTCTTCGATCCTGCGCGACGAGCAGCGCTGGGCGGACGAGGCGAATGAGCGTCGCGAGCGCGCCCGCCTCGAGATTGCGATCTTCGGGACCGTGGGTGGCATCTCGATCGCGGCGACGGGAGGTCTGACGCTCTTCCTGACGAGGCGTTATAAGCGCATGCGCAGGAAAGCCTTCCCAGACGAGTATTTCCGCGACGTCCCCTCTGCAGACCATCCCGCCGTGCTCGGCGCGCTGCTGAAGGGCGGCAAGGTTCCGAACGAGTGCTTCACCGCCACGCTCATGAAGCTCACGGACGATGGCATCATCGGCCTTGACCTCATCTGCGATAGCAAGGGTAGGGCGAAGGACTACCAGATCACCCGCAGCACGCGCGTCGCGACCGACCCTATCGATGACGCCGCGATGCATCTCATGTTTGACGTCGTGGCGCCCCGCGGCAAGGACCGCAAGATGAGCACGGCTCCCGCTGCCGGCTATTCCACGCTGCGCTTCTCGGATTTCAAGCGCGCCGCCAAGAAGGCGCCCGCCACCTATGGCGAGGCCCTGAGCGACTGGGAGCACGAGGTCAAGGCGGCTGCGGAGAAGCGAGGCTTCTTCAATGGCGAAGAGGTGACCGGCCGTGTTCCCCTCGCCATCTTCTCCGTGCTATTTGGCCTGGTGGGCATGGTCTGCGGCGTTGCGCTCTTGGCTGATGACGCCATCTTGGCGGGCATTGCCGTGCTTGTGCTCTCTATCGTGGCGATGACGGTCGGCATCATCATGTGCGCCAGGCTCGCGCCGATGTCTCGCGAGGGTATGGAGCTTGCGGGCAAGCTTGAGGCCCTCCAACGCTGGCTCAAGGACTTCACGCTGCTCAACGAGGCGGTGCCTCGCGACGTCGCCCTGTGGGATCGCCTGCTCGTCATGGCCGTCGTCCTCGGCGTTGCGGATCGCGTGATCGAGCAGCTCAAGGTCGCGGCACCCGAGGTCCTCGCGAGCCCGTACTTCTACAGCTACTGTTGGCTCCACGACTATGGCTATGCCGGCCTCGACAGGCCCTCCAGCTGCCTCACCACGGACTTCGGCAGCGCCCACAACGTAAGCACCGCCGCCCTCGCCGCGTCTTCCTCGAGCTCCGGCGGCGGTGGCGGCGGTGGATTCTCCGGCGGTGGTGGCGGAGGTGGCGGCGGAGGCGGCGGTGGCGGCGCGTTCTAACGCGCCCGCGCGTCCTCGCGACCTTTGCTGAGCGACCGGCGTGCCTGGTGCATCAGGCACGCCGGTCGTGTTCGTACTCTCTGGCGCTCGCGACGTTACGCAGCCTGCAAGATTCCACATCCGGCACGCTGATCGCGCTTGCGTTTTCTGGCGCCTAGGCCCTGCCTCCGTAGACAAAGTAATGCTCCGGGGCGCCAGGCACCATGCCAGGGCGATCCGCGAGCCTCTCGAGGCCAAGGTGCTCGTAGAAGGACCAATCGCAGTCCGTGTCCGTGACGAGCCAGTAGCGCTCGGCGCCGTGGCGACGGAAGTGGTCGAGCGCCCGGTTGATGAGGCGCTTGCCAAGGCCGTGGCCGCGCGCCTCCGCGCTGACTACGAGCAGGAGGATGCGCGGAATAGAGCCGAGGTCCGCCTCGGCGCGCATCTCCTTCGTGGCGCGGATCTCATCGAGGTAGATGGGTTCGGTGGGCTCGACGTTGTCCGGGTGCTCCGCGCGCTCGCGTGCTGCCGTGAGGAGCTCCTCGGCGCGCTTGCGGGCCTCCGCGCCAACGTGTCCGAAATGCTCGGCGGTCTCTGCGCTCGTGTGGGTGCCATGCGTCACGATGACGCCAACCATCCTGCCCTTGAGCAGGGCCTTCACGCCCCATGTCATCTCCTGGAGATAGGCGGCGATCTCATCGGTCGCCATGAGGCGCGCCACGCGGTCACGCTCGGAGTCGTCGAGCCACGTGCCCTCCATGGCGGTGCTCGTCATGTCCCCCAACCCGTCGGGCGAATACCAGGCGTCCGCGGCAAGGCCTGCGATGTCGTCTAGGTCATCTCCGGTGAGTGGTTCGAACGTGATGCCGTCGCCAAACAAAGCCATAATTCCTCCGTTTCTGGTGCTATTCCAAAAGCCTACCCGTTTTTCGCGTTCTGGACGGGCGAGAAGGCGCCGTATGCGTCACAATGAAGCGTTGGGAGTTGAAACCACGGGCATCCCCCAGCGACCGCCTTCGGGCGCCGCACGTGTTCGGCGGAGGCCGCTCCCGGACTGCTAGCAATCAACGAGGAGGTTTCATGGCACAGGGTTCCATCAAGAGGGCGCTCGTCTCGGTCACTGACAAGACCGGTGTCGTCGAGTTCGTCAAGACGCTCGAGGATGAGTTCGGCGTCGAGGTGATTTCTACCGGCGGCACGGCTCGCGTGCTCGCGGACGCCGGCGTCAACGTCGTCCCCATCGAGCAGTACACGGGATTCCCCGAGATGATGGATGGTCGCGTCAAGACCCTGCACCCCAAGGTGCACGGCGGCCTGCTTGCCCGCCGCGATGACGAGAAGCACATGGCCGAGGCCGCAGAGCATGGCATCGGCATGATTGACCTCGTCGTCGTCAACCTCTATGAGTTCGAGAAGACCGTCGCCAAGCCCGACGTCACCTTCGCGGACGCCATCGAGCACATCGACATCGGCGGTCCCTCCATGCTCCGCTCCGCCGCCAAGAACGCCGCCGCCGTGACCGTCGTCAGCGACCCGGCGGACTACGACGCCGTCCTCGCCGAGATGCGCGCCAATGACGGGGCCACCACGCTCGAGACCCGTCGCCGCCTGCAGCTGAAGGTCTACCAGACCACCGCCGCCTATGACACGGCCATCGCCGCCTGGCTGGGCGAGCAGGCCGCCAAGGCCTCCGCCGAGGGCGAGGCCACGAGCGCCTTCCCCGAGAAGTTCGTCCTCACCGCCACGAAGGAGCAGGACCTCCGCTACGGTGAGAACCCGCAGCAGGCTGCCGCCTTCTACGTGAGCCCGGATGCGCCGGAGCACTCGCTTGCCCGCGCCGAGCAGATCCAGGGCAAGCCGCTCTCCTACAACAACATCCTCGACGCCGACGCCGCCTGGGCGGCCGTCCGCGAGTTCGACGAGCCCGCGGTGGTCATCCTCAAGCACCAGAATCCGTGTGGTTCCGCCACTGCCGCGGACGTCACCGAGGCGTATGATCGTGCCTTCGCCTGCGACCCCATCTCCGCCTATGGCGGCATCATTGCTGTCAACCGCGAGGTGCCCCTGTCGCTGTGTGAGCACTTCGCCGACGTGAACAAGCAGTTCGTCGAGGTCATGATCGCCCCGAGCTACACGCCCGAGGCCCTCGAGCGCCTCTCGAAGCGCAAGAACATGCGCGTGCTTGCCACTGGTGGCGTCGACCGCACGATCGGCCACGAGGTCCGCACCGTCGACGGCGGCGTCCTCGTCCAGGACATCGACCACGTGAGCGAGGACCCCGCGACCTTCACGGTGCCCACCAAGCGCAAGCCCACGGACGCCGAGATGGATGACCTGCTGTTCGCCTGGCGCGTCTGCAAGGCCGTGAAGTCCAACGCCATCCTCGTCGCCAAGGGTCGCGCCGGTATCGGTATGGGTCCCGGCCAGCCCAATCGCACGGACTCCGCTCGCATCGCCTGCGAGCGCGCCGAGGCCGCCTGCGAGCGCATGGGCGTCTCGACCGAGGGCATGGTCGCCGCGTCCGACGCCTTCCTGCCGTTCCGCGATGACGTCGACGTCCTCGCCGAACACGGCATCACCGCGATCATTCAGCCCGGCGGCTCCATCCGCGACGAGGAGTCCATCCAGGCCTGTGACGAGCACGGTATCGCCATGGTGTTCACCGGAACCAGGCACTTCCGTCACTAGTAGCTGGTACAGTCCGGCGGGCTTCGGCCCGCCGGCGTTTGGTTTGGGGGAGCGTTGTCCAAAATCTATGTCATAGAGGACGACGAAGGCATCCGCGTCGAGCTCGTTCGCATGCTCGAGCGCGAGGGCTTTGAGGCGGAGGCGTGCGAGGACTTCTCCCGCGCCGCCGAGCTCGCCCTCGCTGCCGCCCCGGACCTCGTCCTTCTCGACCTCACGCTTCCGGGCACGGATGGCCAGCTCGTCTGCCGCGAGATCCGCGCCACCTCCTCCGTTCCCGTCATCGTGCTCACGAGCCGCGTGACCGAGGCGGACGAGGTGGTCTCCATGACGCTGGGCGCGGACGACTTCGTGCCCAAGCCCTATAGCCCTCGCGTGCTCGTGGCTCACATCCAGGCCCTGCTGCGTCGCGCAGGCCAGGCTGCGACGCCCGCCTCGACCATCGAGCGCGGGGCCGTGACGCTCGACCTCTCCCGCTCCTGCGCCGCTGCGAACGGCAAGACCGTCGAGCTCACCAAGAACGAGATGCGTATTCTGGGCCTGCTCATGCGCCGTTCCCCCGCGATCGTCTCGCGCGAGGACCTCATGCGTGAGCTCTGGGACTCGGATGCCTTCGTCGACGACAACACGCTCACGGTCAACGTGAACCGCCTTCGCGCCCAGCTTGCCAAGGTGGGCGTCGAGGGCTTCGTGGTCACCCATCGTGGCCAGGGCTATTCGGTCCGGGCGTAAGCGATGAGGTTGGAAAGCTACATCCGTTCGCGCGTTCCGGAGCTTCTGGTCCTCGTGGCGCTCGAGCTCCTCCTCGTGCTCGTGCTGCGCATCTCCGGCATGGGCGCGGACTTTGTCGCGTTCGTTTGCTCGATCGTGCTCGTCTCGGCGGTTGTCGCCGTTGCGCTGGGGTTTGCCCGCGGGCGCGGCTTCTGGGACTCCCTCTCCGAGACCTGCTCCTCGCTTGACAACGCGCGCTTTTTGCCCGAGCTCATCGACAGGCCGGAGTTTCCCGAGGGCCAGGCGGCCTATGACGCGCTTGTCTCCGTGGCGAAGTCCGCCAACGACGAGGTCGCCGAGCAGCGTCGCTTCGTCGAGGAGTATCGCGCCTACGTCGAGACCTGGGTGCACGAGGCAAAGAGCCCGATTACCGCCGCGCGCCTGGCGCTCTCAAACCTCGAGGAGGACGCGGATGCGTGCGCGGTCTGCCCGCGCGAGGTCGAGCCAGTCGTTCCGCGCCTGCGCTCGGTCGAAGACGAGCTCGCCCGCGTCGAGCGCTACGTCGAGCAGGCGCTGTTCTACGCGCGCTCCGAGACGCTCGAGCGCGACTTCCTCGTCCGATCCCACTCGCTTCGCGAGATGGTGGCCTCGGCCATCAAGGCCAACGCGAATCTGCTCATCGCCGCCGGCGTGACGCCGCGCCTGGGCGAGGGCCTCGACCTCAAGGTCTTCACGGACGACAAGTGGCTCGTCTTCATGCTGGGGCAGCTCCTCCAGAACACGGCCCGCTATGTGCGCCCCGGTTGCGAGGGCTGGCCTCAGGTCTGGTTTGACGCGCGCCTCTTGGACGAGGGCCTCGCGAACGAGCGCGTCGAACTGACCGTGCGGGATAACGGATGCGGCGTGAGTGCGGCGGACCTGCCGCGCGTGCTCGAGCGCGGCTTCACGGGCGACAACGGCCGCGCCCGCAAGCAGTCGACGGGCCTTGGCCTTTGGCTCGTCGCGCGCCTCGCCCGGAAGATGGGCGTCTCGGTCGCGGCCGACTCGGCCGAGGGCGAGTTCTTCTCCGTGACGCTGGGATTCCCCGCGAACAAGATGCACTACTTCGAGGGCTAGCGACTGCGTGCTGTTGGCTCGGCCTGGCCGTCCGCATATTCGAGCGCCGTCGCCTGTTGCCCAATCGCAAAAAAGAGGGTCAGCCAAGCGGCTGACCCTCGAATGCCGAGCGTTCTATGTGACTGCCTGCCAGGGGCTACGCCGTGTAGCGGATGCGGACGGCGTCGTTCAGGACGCCTCGGCTCATGGCGTAGGTGACCAGGAAGTAGCCACCGTATGCGGCGAGGAAGATCGCGCAGGTGAAGCCCACCATGCCGCTGATGGTGAGGCCGCCGAACACCCTGACGATGTCGATGACGACCCTCAGCGCCACGAACGAGTGGGCGACGCCTACCGCGAGCGGGAACATGAAGAACACGGTTTGCTGCGCGAGCATGGAGTGGGCAATCTGTCGTCTGTCGCAGCCGAGCTCGGAGAGCACGCGATAGCTGCGGCTGGCGTCGGACACGCCCGAGAGCTGCTGAATGGCAAGGATTGCCGCACAGGCGATCACGAGCACGAAGCCGATGTAGATGGCGAGGTAGCTGACGGAACCCGCCAACGTGTTGATCGAGGCGAACATCTCGCCGCGGGTCACGCTGGGCCCGAAGAAGCCGAAGACGTCGCTGCCCGACCTGATCTCGCTGTAGGTGATGTGGCTAAGCGCCGACTGGTTTATGAACTCGTCGCCCTGGTCGGTGCTGACGCCCCGCTTGTTGTAGTTGACGAGCAGGTTCGAGCTCTTGACCTGGAGGTGTGCGTCGTCGACGACGGCGTCGGGGACGATGATAGTGCCGGAGTTGGAGCCCACGGCGGAGTTCGCCAGGGCGCTGCTGCCGACGTCGACCTTCTGGGCCGCGGGCTTGAGCTCGTGGCCTCCCAGCTTGATGGTGAGGTCGGAGGCGAGGACCTTGTCGTAGAAGCCGGCGATGACGTCGCCCATGTCACAGGTGATGAGGTAGCCGCACTCGCCGAGGTCCACCTGCGGCTTGCCGAGATAGGCGAGGAGCTGGTTGTACTGACTCTCCCTCATGACGTCGATTCCTAGGAGGTCAGCGTCCGAGTTGGTCATGCCGTCGGGGACCTCGGCTCCCGTCCTCTCGGCGAGGGCGCGAATGGTGAGCGGGTTCTCGCTGGCCGTGCTCTCGCGGCGCTCGACGCGGGTGACCTGCTCGCTTTCGAGCGGGAAGTAGCTGTCGAGCTGGACCGTGGAGTCGCAGACCGAGGTAAGGTCGACGCCACGTGCCTCGAGCTCGCTCGCGACGTCGAGCGGCTGGTCCGGCGCGACATAGCGCAGGGGGTTGAGGTTCTCGTCGGTGCCTTCGGAGGGGCTGTAGTTGTACCAGACGCTCTGGCTGAAGTCGACGGGGTTCATGCGCTCGATGCTGTTGGTCATGGCATTGACGATCGACATGCCGGTGGTGACGGACGTGATGGCGAGGAACAGGATCATCGAGATGATGGCCATCGAGAGCGAGACGGTGTTGACCTTGGCGGAGAGCTGGCGAAGCGTGAAGGCGTTGAGGCCGCGCCAATAGATGCCGCGCACGGTTTGGAGGAGCTTGAGCAAAAGCCCCGAGAGCCCAAAGAAGAACAGGACGGTTCCGAGGGTCACCATTCCCGTGGTGATCCCGAACTGGGTCATCGCGGCTTCGAGCTCTTCACTCCTGGCGGTGACGGGGAGGCCGTCATGCAGCAGGCGGGAGTAGGCCACTCCGATGAGCACGGCGCCAAGCAGGCACACCAGACCTGCGAGCAGCGGGTTGCGCGTTTTGACCGACTCGTTGCGGCGCCCCGACCCCATGAGGTCGACGAGGCATGACTTGCGCACCACGCGAAGGTTGAACACGAGCGTCACGAGGAAGATTACGGCGAGGCACTCGACGGTGATCGCGAGGGCGCTCGTGGAGAAGATGAACTTGAAGTTGGCGATCTGCGTTTTGAAGAGCGACGCGGTGAAGAAGACCATCAGCTGGGAGAGGCCAACGCCCAAGATGATGCCGAGGACAAGTGCCGCGGCTGACACGATGACCGTCTCGAGCGTCATGACGCGGGCGACCTGGCCGCGCGTCATGCCCAGCACCTGGTAGAGGCCAAACTCCTTGTTGCGGCGCTTCATGATGAAGTTGTTGGCGTAGACCATGAGGAAGCCCATGATCGCGCCGAGGAACTTGGTGACGCCGTCGAGCAGGCTCCCGAGGACCTCGGCCACGCTGTCGACATCGACGCCGGCGAGGTCGACCTGCAGGCTGATGGTGTTGAACGCGTAGAAGACGGTCACGCCGAGCGTGAGCGTGAGCAGGTAGATGAGGTAGTCGCGCCGCGCGCGGGCGACGTTGCCCCAGGCGAGCTTACAGAGCATCGGAACTCTCACCGCCCATCATCGCGACGACCTCCATGATGCGGTCGAAGAACTCGTGGCGAGGAGAGCTCCCGCGGCGGAGCTCGGTGAAGATCTTGCCGTCGCGGATGAACAGGACGCGTCCCGTGTAGCTCGCCGCGAAGCTGTCGTGGGTGACCATGAGGATCGTGGCATCCCTCTCCTCGTTGAGCTGCTGGAGGCTCTCGAGAAGGAGGCGGGCACTCTTGGAGTCGAGGGCGCCGGTGGGTTCGTCTGCCATGATGACGGCGGGCTTGGTGACGAGCGCGCGGGCCGCGGCGACGCGCTGCTGCTGGCCGCCGGAGAGCTGGTAGGGGTACTTGTCGAGGACGTCCGCGATGTTCAGGCGGCGGGCCATCTCCTCCACGCGGGCAAGGGTCTCGCCGGCAGAGACGCGGGAGATGGTGAGCGGCAGGGCGATGTTCTCGCGAGCGGTGAGGGTGTCGAGCAGGTTCGAGTCCTGGAAGATGAAGCCCAGCTGCTCGCGGCGGAAGCGCGCGAGCTCGCCTGCGCGCATGGACGTGACGTCGGCGCCGCGCACGAAGACGTGGCCGCTCGTGGCGGAGTCGATGGTCGAGACGCAGTTGAGCAGCGTCGACTTGCCGGAGCCCGAGGCGCCCATGATGGCGACGAACTCGCCCTCGTTCACGTCGAAGGAGACGTCCGCCAGGGCGCGGGTGGTCGCTCCGCGGCCTTTCTTGCCGCGGTTCCCGTAGGTCTTCTCGAGGTGCTGGACGGAGAGAACCGAGTTCGCGGGTGCCTGGCGTACCGGAGATCCATCGAGAGGAATGTTGGAGTTGGGCTGATAGTGGTTGCCCATGGGTATCCTTTCTTTTACGTCCCGTTGTCGGGGCGCAGCTACATGACACCAGTATCGTTGCGCGACCGCCCCTGCGGAGCCATCGAATTGGCTTACAGTGTGGTTGCAAAAATGTAATGTTGGGCGCCCGCGTGCGCGGGCGCGCGGGCGTCGTGTTGGGCACCCGCGTGTGCGGGCGTGTGGGCGTCGCGCGCGGCGTCTACAGGTCCTGGCGCGAAGCGCCCGCAGAAAGGCGGTTCTTCATGGCAGATGGCAAGATTCCCGAGGAGTTCGAGGTTGGCGCTCCCGTCCTCGTGTGCCGCTGGCGAATTCAGGGTGGCGAGCTGCCTGCCATGAATCGCCACATGCGCGCGCTCGGTAAGCGCATGGTACTGGGCAAGCATCTCACTCCGCAGCTTCTGGGCTGGGTCAAGCAGCACGTGGAGTGGACCCTCAAGGATGGCTCGTATGAGCATCCCAACGGCGTCCTCATGTTGATGACCGACGAGCTCGGCCGCGCCGCCATGGCGGTGGGGGAGTATGAGCCGCTCGCAGACACCTCGCTTTCGGCACTTGTCGAGCGCGCCAAGGCCTCTGAGCTCGAGGCGGGCGAGACCGATGTCGCCCCCGAGACGATCTGGGTGGCGCGCGGCGGCTCTCTCGTCTATGGCTCGGGCGTTGGCTCCTCTTCCTCTGGCGCGGCGTCGCTCATCCTTGACCTCGCGGCGACCCTCGGCATTCCGGTCGAGCGCGCGGATTCCCTCGCCGAGGACCTCGAGATGGACGCCACCTGCGACGAGGCCTTCCTCGTCTCGGACGAGCACGGTGTCGTGCCCGCCTCGGACGCCAGCGGCCCCATGGGCGAGCGCTTTGCCCAGAGCTGGGAGGCCCTGCTCGCCAAGACCGCCCAGGCTGCGAAGTAGGGAACATCATCGCTTCCTGCGGCCTCTTTGCAACAAAGCCGCAGGAAGCCTGCCTAAAATGCGGAGAATGACGCCTTCGGGCGGACGTCGTGCCCGAGCGCGTCGATGACCATTTGGCAAATCGTTGGCATGCTTTCTCAAAAACCCGTTTCAACTGGCCCGGAATGCGGGATAATCAAATGGCTACGAAATAGCCGCCTTTTGGTCGCCGGGGAAGTGGCCAAGGGGCGATTTCGCGTGGAAAGGCAACCGCCAGGGGGTGGTGGTGACCCATGTCACCTGCCGCCGCGCGACCTCGTCAGAAGGAGAGGATATGGCACGTAAGTTCAAGTCTATGGACGGCAACGAGGCTGCTGCTTGGGTCTCGTACGCCTACACCGAGGTGGCGGGCATCTACCCGATCACGCCGTCCAGCCCGATGGCCGACCACGTCGACCAGTGGGCCGCCCAGGGCATCAAGAACGTCTTTGGTACCCCGGTCAACGTTGTCGAGATGGAGTCTGAGGCTGGTGCCGCCGGCACCGTCCACGGCTCCCTTGGCGCTGGCGCCCTCACGACGACCTACACGGCGTCCCAGGGCCTGCTGCTCATGATCCCGAACATGTACAAGATCGCCGGCGAGGGCCTGCCGGGCGTGTTCCACGTCTCCGCCCGCTGCGTCGCCTCCCACGCGCTCAACATCTTCGGTGATCACTCCGACGTCATGGCCTGTCGCCAGACCGGTTTCGCCATGCTCGCCGAGGGCAACGTTCAGGAGGTCATGGACCTCTCGCCTGTCGCCCACCTCGCTGCCATCAAGGGTCGCGTGCCGTTCCTGAACTTCTTCGACGGCTTCCGCACCTCGCACGAGATCCAGAAGGTCGCCATGTGGGACTTCGACGACCTCAAGGATATGCTCGACATGGATGCCGTCCAGGCCTTCCGCGACCACGCCCTCAACCCGGAGCACCCGCACGCCCGCGGCTCCCACGAGAACGGCGACGTCTTCTTCCAGCACCGCGAGGCTTGCAACAAGGCTTATGACGAGCTGCCGGCTGTCGTCGAGGAGTACATGGGCAAGATCAATGCCAAGCTCGGCACTGATTACGGCCTGTTCAACTACTACGGCGCTCCCGATGCCGACCGCGTCGTCGTCTGCATGGGCTCCTTCTGCGACGTGCTCGAGGAGGTCATTGACTACCTCAACGCCCACGGCGAGAAGGTCGGCCTGGTGAAGGTCCGCCTGTTCCGTCCGTTCTCCATCAAGCACTTCGTTGACGTCCTCCCCGAGACCGTCAAGAAGATCGCCGTCATGGACCGCACCAAGGAGCCGGGCTCCATCGGCGAGCCGCTCTACCAGGACGTCGTCTCCGCCCTCTACGAGGCCGGCAAGACCGACATCCACGTCTCCGGCGGCCGTTACGGCCTCGGCAGCAAGGACACGCCTCCCGCGTCTGCCTTCGCCGTCTTTGAGGAGCTCAAGAAGGACGAGCCCAAGCGCGAGTTCACCATCGGCATCAACGACGACGTCACGCACCTCAGCCTCCCCGAGGACGAGGACGCGCCCAACACCGCTGACCCGAGCACCATCGAGTGCAAGTTCTGGGGTCTCGGCGGCGACGGTACCGTCGGCGCCAACAAGAACTCGATCAAGATCATCGGCGACCACACCGACAAGTACGTCCAGGCCTACTTCCAGTACGACTCCAAGAAGACCGGCGGCGTCACCGTCTCGCACCTGCGCTTTGGTGATTCCCCGATCCGTTCGCCGTACTACGTCACCAAGGCCGACTTCGTCGCTTGCCACAACCCGTCCTACATCATCAAGGGCTTCAAGATGGTCCGCGACGTCAAGCCGGGCGGCACGTTCCTCGTGAACTGCCAGTGGTCTGACGAGGAGTTCGCCGAGCACATGCCGGCCGTGGCCAAGCGCTACATCGCCAAGAACAACGTCAACGTCTACCTCATCGACGCCATCGACCTGGCCGCCAAGGTGGGCATGGGCAAGCGCACCAACACCGTGCTGCAGTCCGCGTTCTTCGCGCTGGCCAACATCCTGCCGGCCGCTGACGCCCTCCAGTACATGAAGGACGCCGCCACCAAGTCCTACATGAAGAAGGGCCAGGCCATCGTCGACGCCAACCACAAGGCCATCGACGCCGGCGCCACCGCCTTCCACAAGTTCGAGGTTCCCGCTGACTGGGCCACTGCCGAGGACGCTCCCTCCACGCTCTCCATCGAGGGCCGCGCGGAGATCGTCGAGCAGGTCAAGAAGATCATGGACCCGATCAACCGCATGGACGGCGACTCGCTGCCCGTTTCCGCCTTCGAGAAGTACGTCGACGGCCAGTGGGAGCTCGGTGCCTCTCAGTACGAGAAGCGCGGCGTTGCCGTTATGGTTCCGCACTGGGATGAGACCAAGTGCATCCAGTGCAACCAGTGCGCCTACGTCTGCTCGCACGCCACGATTCGCCCGATCGCCCTCACGGCTGACGAGGCTGCCGCGGCTCCTGAGAACATGCGCATGATCGATGCCAAGGGCAAGGGCGCCGAGGGCCTGAAGTTCGCCATCGCCGTCTCCCCGCTCGACTGCATGGGCTGCTACAACTGCGTCCAGGTCTGCCCGAAGGACGCCCTCACCATGGTTCCGCAGGAGGACGAGCTCGATCAGGCTCCCGTCTGGGATTATGCCGTCGACAAGGTCACGGAGAAGAAGGAGCTCGTTGCCTCCAACGTCAAGGGCAGCCAGTTCGCCAAGCCGTACCTCGAGTTCTCCGGCTCCTGCGCCGGCTGCGCCGAGACCGCCTACGCGCGCCTCGTCACCCAGCTCTGCGGTGACCGCATGTTCATCTCCAACGCCACCGGCTGCTCCTCCATTTGGGGTAACCCGGCTGCCGTCTCGCCCTTCACCGTCAACGCTGAGGGTCACGGCCCGGCGTGGAACAACTCCCTGTTCGAGGACAACGCGGAGCACGGCCTCGGCCTCGCCGTTGGTTATGCCGCCGTCCAGAACAAGCTCGTCGCCGAGACTGAGGCTCTCCTCCAGGGCGACGCCTCTGACGAGCTGAAGGCCGCTGCCACCGCCTGGCTCGAGAACCGCAACGACACCGAGGCCTCTAAGACCGCGGCTGCTGCCTACATCGCCGAGCTCGAGAAGTGCGGCTGCGATGCTTCTAAGGCCATCCTGGCCGACAAGGCTTACCTCACCAAGAAGTCCTTCTGGATCTTCGGCGGCGACGGCTGGGCCTACGACATCGGCTTCGGCGGCCTCGATCACGTCCTGGCTTCCAACCACAACATCAACGTCTTCGTCTTCGACACCGAGGTCTACTCCAACACGGGTGGCCAGGCCTCCAAGGCCTCTAACCTCGGCCAGGTCGCGCAGTTCGCTGCCGCCGGCAAGGTGACCAAGAAGAAGTCCCTCGCCGAGATCGAGATGTCCTACGGCTACGTCTACGTCGCCCAGGTCGCCATGGGTGCCAACCCGGCCCAGACCCTCAAGGCCATCACCGAGGCCGAGGCCTACGACGGCCCGTCCCTGGTCATCGGCTACAGCCCGTGCGAGATGCACTCCATCAAGAAGGGCGGCATGATGAACTGCCAGTCCGAGATGAAGAAGGCTGTGGACTGCGGCTACTGGAACCTCTTCCGCTTCAACCCGGCTGCGCCGGAGGGCAAGAAGTTCTCGCTCGACTCCAAGGAGCCGGCGGGTGGCTACCAGGAGTTCCTGATGAACGAGGCTCGTTACGCTTCGCTCACCCGCTCCTTCCCCGAGCGCGCCAAGGAGCTCTTCGCCGAGAACGAGGAAGCCGCCATGGAGCGTTACGCTCACCTGCTCAAGCTCAAGGCCCTCTACAACGAGGCCTAAGCTACGAGCTAGGTTCGCGCGCCTGACATAGTTTGGGCTAGGGCCCGCTTCGGGAAACCGGAGCGGGCCCTTTTTTATGGGACGAGCGGCGCGTATTGTTTGCCGCGTCCCTGACGAGCGGCGCGTATTGTTTGCCGCGTCCCCTCATCTGTCATTCGGCGAGCGGTTGCAAATGCTCTGTGAGGTAGAATGTCAGAAAGAGATGAAGGGGAGCTGGTATTCATGGACAAGTCTCTTACCTGCCTCGGGCGGGCTTGTGTCGTGCACGACGTCATGGCCCATACTGCCGCTCCCCGTACTGGGTATCGCTGGTAGTGCCATTGAATCCCGCCGTCGTCATACCAACCTACTGGGCTATGGATCCCTCGCAGCCGGGGGTCTATGACCATGCCACGTCCATAGACGAGCCCCTGCCCGAGCTCGCGCGCTGTCTCGACTCGCTCGACGATGTTCGCGGCGTGATGAGGACAATCATCCTCGTCGTTGCCCCGCCGAGTGCACAGGCTGCGGCCCGCGCACGCATCAACGCCATCGTTCGTGACCACGAGGGCCTTTCGCCGTATGTCGTGGGCGCCCCTGAGGCCCGCCTCATTGCCGCCCACATCGAGAGCCTCTGCCCGGGTATCGGCGGTGAGCCGGTTTCGCTTCGCGGCTACGGTGCCATCCGTAATCTCGGCCTCGCCGTCTGCGCCATGCTCGGCCACGATGTCGCCGTCTTTATGGATGACGACGAAGTCGCTCTTTCCCCGGATTTCCTCGTGGATGCGGTCTTCGGTCTGGGCCACCTCACGCGTCAGGATCTGAAGATTCTCGCGAAGACCGGACACTTCGTGGATGCCGAGGGGTCTCACCTCGCGGATGGCGGCAAGCGTCGCTTCTGGGAGCGCTGGTGGTCGAAGCGCGAGGAGTTTAACGAGTGGATGTCCTCCGCGCTTGCGGGCACGCGCATCTGCCGCTCCAACTACGTCTGTGGCGGATGCCTTGCCATTCACGCGAGCGCCTTCTCCCAGGTGCCCTTCGACCCCTGGATTACGCGTGGCGAAGACCTCGACTACCTCTTCAACCTGCGCCTTTCCGGCCTGGAGATGTGGTTTGACAACAAGTGGTACGTGCGCCACCTGCCGCCCGCGACGCCGGATGAGCCAAACCGCTTCCTCCAGGACATCTACCGCTGGCTGTATGAACGCGCCAAGCTCGCGTTCTGCTCGCAGAGGCAGGAGCTCCGCCAGGTTACGCCCGCGTCCCTCATGCCCTATCCCGGGCGCTGGATCTCGCCGGAGGTCGAGGACAGGATCTCGAAGGCGACCCTCGCCCGCATCGTGGCGGGCCCGGGCAGGCGCCAGAGCTTTGCTATCTGGCACCACGGCATCGGGGAGGCTCGCGCCTACGCCGGCGCGAACGCGCAGAACTATGCGCGCCTGCTGAGCTTCTGGCCAACCGCGATTGACGGGCTCTGGAACGACGAAGAGCTTGCCGCCAAGGTCGCAGAGATTCAGGCGAAGCGCCCGGAACCCGTCCCGCGTTGCGGTGGGACAAAGAGCAAGGCGCGCGCCGAGCACCAGGGCGAGCTGCGGCTTCAGAGCCAAGATGGGGCCCGAACGCAGGGCGAGAATCGGAAAGACACCACCACGAGCAGGGAAGGGGAGGCATGACGGCGCACCGCTTGAACAAAGGGCTCGCTCGCTACGGGGATATTCGCAGCTCACAGGGCACCGAGCATATCCTGGGCCTTGCTTCCAGGACGCTCGACCTCATGCGAGCTGGCCTTACTCCGCAGGCTTGCAAGGCGGTTTGCAGCCTCCTTCTGCCTGAGACCACGGCCGTCGCCGTTGCCATGACGGACACGGAGCATGTGCTCGCCTACGAGGGCGCGCTTGCCGCGGACTTCCCTCCCGGCAGCCCCATTCACACGGCGGGCACGCTCGAGGTGCTCAAGACGGGCAAGCTCGGGATGTTCCAGTCGCGCAACGAGGATGACAACACGGAGTTGCCTCGCAACATGCGTGGCGGCATCGTCGTTCCGCTTAACGTGCAGGACCGCGTGTGCGGAACCATCAAGTTCTACTATCGCTCGCCTGCGGATATCAACCGTAGCCAGCTTGCGATCGCGCGTGGCTTTGGCCAGTTGCTCTCCACCCAGCTATCCACCCACGAGCTTGATCGTCAGGCTGAGCTCACGGCAAAGGCCGAGGTGAAGGCTCTGCAGGCGCAGATCAACCCGCATTTTCTGTTCAACACCATCAACACCATCGCTGCATTTACGCGCACGGACCCGACGCGTGCCCGCAATCTCCTGCGCGAGTTCGCGGTCTTCTATCGTCAGACGCTTGAGAGCTCTGACCAACTCATCCCGCTCGCCCGTGAGCTCGAGCAGACCAGGCGCTACCTACGCTTCGAGCACGCTCGCTTTGGCGAGGACCGCATCTCCGAGCACGAGCACGTTGGCTTCGGGTGCGGAGACGTGCTCGTCCCGGCCTTTATCGTCCAGCCGATCGTGGAGAACGCCGTTCGTCATGCCATGCGCGATGAGGGTGCCCTGAACATTGACATCAGAGCGGAGATCGATGGGTCTGACGTCCTAATTGCCGTAACAGACGACGGCCTTGGAATGGATGAGGAAACGCTTGAAAAGCTGCGCTGCAGCGTCTCGACTGACCAGCCCTGTGGCTGCTCGGGCGAGGAGAAGGGAACGGGCATCGCTCTGAGGAATGTTGCAGAGAGGCTCGAGAGGTTTTATGGTTTCGACTCGGGAATCGACATCATGTCGAAGCCCGGCGAGGGGACGTGCGTGACGCTGCGCCTCGCGCGCACCGCCGCCCACGACTGACGAGGAATGTGATTCTATGCTGCGTGCCATGATCGTTGACGACGAAGCCCCTGCTCGTTCCGAGCTCCGCTTCCTCCTCGAGGAGACCGGAAGGGTTGAGAACATCACCGAGGCTTCGAGCGCTCGTGACGCCGTCGAGAAGCTGATGGATAGCCGCCCGGACGTGCTGTTCCTGGACATCTCTATGCCCAAGACGAACGGCATGCAGCTCGCCGAGGCGCTCCATAAGCTCAAAAACCCGCCTGCGGTGGTGTTCGTCACCGCCTACAGCGAGTATGCGCTCGAGGCGTTTGACGTCGACGCCGTCGACTACCTGATGAAGCCCGTCGAGACGGATCGTCTCGAGCGAGCCCTCGACAAGGTTGAGGCTCGCGGCAAGCAGGCTGCCGCCCCGGCTGCCCCGGCCGAGCGCATTCCCGTCGAGAAGGGCGGCCGCAAGGTCCTCGTCCCCATCGACCAGATTCGCTATATCGAGGCGAAGGACGATTATTCCTGCATCTACACGGATTCCGATCGCTATCTTTCGGTTATCTCGCTCGCGCAGCTCGAGGCGAAGCTCTCTCCGCACGGATTCTTCCGCGTGCACCGTGGCTACATCGTCAATCTTCAGTACGTCGAGGACGTCGAGGTCGTGTCGAGTGGTGTGATGCAGCTTGGCATCGCTGGCGTTGAGGGCAAGAAGATTTCCGTCTCGCGTCGCCGCGTCGTGCAGCTCAAGCGCGCCCTGGGGCTCTAACCCATGGCGCTGCGACGTATCGACGTTATCTCGGACACCCACGGCAGGCTCTCACGCGAGCTGCTTGACGCGCTTGATGGCTGCGACCTCATCGTCCACGCCGGTGACATTACCTCGGAGGACGACTTCATTACGCTCAAGGCGCTTGCGCCTCTGCGGATGTGTCTGGGCAACAATGACTGGGCGGGTGAGTACGGGCCTGAGGTGAAGCGTCTCGTGCGCTTCGAATACGAGGGGCTGCAGTTCAGTGTCACGCACTATCGCGAAAACCTCACGGGCGAGCACTGCGACGTGGGGGTTTGCGGTCATACCCACGTGCCGGAGATCGTCGAGCGTGCGAACGGTTCCATCATCGTGAACCCGGGAAGCCCGACGTTCCCGAGGAGCATGGCGGGCCCGACGATCGCTCGTCTCATGGTGCAGGACGGCCACGTGGTTTCTTCGAACATCGTGAAGCTGAAGGTCCCCGAGAAGGACGGGCGAGGTAAGGGCCGCTTCTTCATGGGCTGGTAGCCTGGCCGAAGCGGGGCGAGCCTATGTCTGGGCCGTGACGCCGTGGCTGATGCTGTGAGCCAGGGCGAGTGTAGTGCCGATGTGGCCGGTGACGATTCGAGATATGGAACGCGAAGCGCCCGCGGAGCCGATGGGTTCCGCGGGCGCTAGGTATATCTTGCTGGTGGTGCCGGACGCGAGTGACGAGCTTGAGTCCCGATGTGCCCGGCGTGTCTGGACCCTGAGCTTGCCGGCGCTTGCCTACAGGTACTCGCGCAGCTCGGCGAGGATGCGGGCCTTGGGGGCGCTGCCGACCATCGTGTGAACCGCCTTGCCGCCCTTGAAGAGGATGAGCGTGGGGATGGACATGACCTGGAAGCGCATGGCGAGGTCCTGCTCGTCCTCGACGTTGCACTTATAGACGGCAAGCTCGCTGGGCATTTCGTTGGCAATTTCCTCGATGATGGGGGAGAGGGCACGGCAGGGTCCGCACCAAGATGCCCAGAAGTCGACGAGGACGGGCTTCTCGGAGCTGCGGATGATGTCATCGAACGTATCCTGGGTGATTGCCTTTGCAGCCATGGTGGCCCTCCTATGATCTTGTGGCGTGGGGCGCGGCCCACGCGATTGTTGACGACGGGGTTATACCCGGAAAATGGGCGCTAGAATCAAAGACCGGTTAAGTTGGCGGCGGAGGTCCCCATGGGTGTGAGTGACGAGTACGTGAACAAGGCGAAGGCCGAGCTTGGCGATCTCGCTGATGCCGGCGTGGTCATGTCTGGCAACGCCTTCTCTCCCGTGCTGCTCGTGAAGGGCGAGCCCGAGGAGGCTGGCGTCAAGCTCTTGGCTGGCCCGGATGGCGATGCCCTGCGCGCCGCCCTTGGCGCCCTCGGCTATGCACCGGAGGAGTGGGCCGCGCTCTCCGTCCGCGATGCGGAGGGATTTCCCCTGGTGCCGGGAACGCTGCGCCTTGCCATCGCCACGCTCGACCCCGCCACGGTCATTGCGCTAGACGCTCCTGCCGCCTCCGCCATTTGCGAGGCTTTTGCCGATGAGCTCGTCGAGCTTGAGAGTCTCGAGGCGGCGACGCTCGCGCCCGGGTATGTGGTGCGCTTGCTGGGCATGCGTGTTCTTGCCCTCGGCGGTTTCGAGCAGAGCCTCGCGGACGCGAAGGCAAAGCAGGTCATGTGGGCTCGCCTGAAGCAGGTTCCCCCGCTGGGCGAGCCGTACTAGGTGTTGTGGGCCAGGCCGGTCAGCGCGCCAGTCAGCGCGCCGGGCAGCGGACCGGACGGCGTGCCGGGTCGGGTTGGGTGAGCCGTACTAGGCGTGGCGGGCCGGGCGCCGGGCCGGGCCTGGCGCCGGCGGGGCGGCGTGCTCGCCCGGGCGGCGGGCGGGCCAGGCAAGTCAGCGGCTCGTAACAAACCGATAGACTTCGTTTCCTTCACTTGCGCGTTGCGCTACGCTTAAGTTTGCTGAGAACCGCCCCGGAGTGTCCGGGGCCTGCGGTCAAGGAGGACTTATGTCGAACATCCCCGCGCCCATTGACGCCACCGCCACCCCCGAGTGGGCGGCCCTCAAGGCGCACCATGACAAGCTCGTTGCCGATGGGTTCAACCTCAAGAGCGCCTTCGCGACGGATGCCGAGCGCGTCGAGAAGCTCACCTTTGAGACGAGCGACCTCCACTTCGACCTCTCCAAGAACCTCGTGACCGAGGAGACCCTGAAGCTGCTCGTCAACCTCGCCCGTGCCGTCAAGCTCGAGGAACGTCGCAATGCCATGTACTGCGGCGAACACATCAACACGACCGAGGACCGCGCCGTTCTCCACACCGCCCTCCGTCGTCCGAAGGAACAGATCGGCAAGTTCGTTGTCGATGGCCAGGACACCGTGGCCGACGTCCACGAGGTCCTCGACCGCATGTACGCCTTTGCCGAGCGTGTCCGTTCCGGCGAGTGGAAGGGTGTCTCCGGCAAGGAGATCAAGCACGTCCTCGCTATCGGCATCGGTGGCTCTGACCTCGGCCCGGTTATGGTCTACGAGGCCCTCAAGCCCTACGCCGACGCCGGAATCGACTGCACTTTCGTTTCGAACATCGACCCGAACGACATGGCCGAGAAGACTCGCGGCCTCGACCCCGAGACCACGCTCGTGATCGTCGTCTCCAAGACCTTCACCACGCTCGAGACCCTCACTAACGCCCGCGAGGCGAAGGTCTGGATGCTCGATGCCCTCCGTGCCGCCGGCGCAATTGATGGCTCCGCCGAGAAGGACGCGGAGGCCATCCGCAAGCACTTTGTCGCCGTCTCTACCGCGCTTGACCTCGTCGAGCAGTTCGGCATCGACCCGGAGAACGCCTTTGGCTTCTGGAGCTGGGTTGGCGGTCGTTATTCCGTCGATTCTGCCGTGGGCCTCTCGCTCATCATCGCCTTTGGTCCGGAGCGATTCCAGGAGTTCCTCGCCGGCTTCCATGACCTCGATGAGTACTTCAAGAACGTGCCGCTGGAGGAGAACGTCGTCGCCCTTCTCGGCCTCATCAACGTCTGGTACGTCAACTTCTATGGCGCCGAGAGCCACGCCGTGCTGCCCTACAACCAGTACCTGCACCGCTTCCCGGCCTATCTCCAGCAGCTCACGATGGAGTCGAATGGCAAGAGCGTGCGCTGGGATGGCACTCCGGTGACGAGCGCCACGGGCGAGATTTTCTGGGGCGAGCCGGGCACCAACGGCCAGCACGCCTTCTACCAGCTGATTCACCAGGGCACCCGCATGATTCCCGCGGACTTCATCGCCTTCGTGAACACGCCCAACCCGTTTACCGACGGCGGCCAGGACGTCCACGAGCTCTTCCTGGGCAACTTCCTCGCCCAGACCAAGGCCCTCGCCTTTGGTAAGACGGCCGACGAGGTTCGCGCCGAGGGCACGCCCGAGCAGATCGTGCCCGCTCGCGTCTTCACTGGTAACCGCCCGACCACTTCGATCTTTGGCGAGGCGCTCACGCCGCACGCGCTGGGCGAGCTCATCGCGCTGTACGAGCACATCACTTTCGTCGAGGGTACCGTCTGGGGCCTTGACTCCTACGACCAGTGGGGCGTCGAGCTTGGCAAGCAGCTCGCCAAGCAGATTACCCCGGCATTCCACGACGACGCCGCGCTCGCCGAGCAGGACGCGAGCACCCAGGCACTCATCGCCTACTACCGCGCTCACCGCAAGTAGGGCTGCCGCGTCGGCGACGTGGCGGGCTGTTGCGCGGGCGCAAACTTGAACGGACAACGAAGCGGGCCACATCGTTTTGGTGTGGCCCGCTTTTGTTGTGCCCTCGTAGGTGGCTAGAGGCGCAAGGATGCGCCTAACATGCATTAAGGGCCACGCTTAAGCTTGCTATGCGTGCCGAAACGTCGCCTGTTTTCGGCACCTGCCCGTGGCGTTACTGGTCGACGACGTGGGCAAACAAAAACGGCATGCTTAGGCGGGCTAAGCATGCCGAAAGTGCGAGTTACTTTGCGGGCGTAACGAGCTGAATCAGGTCGCGGTGACGCTGTTCGCTGAGGGCGCGCTTGGGCACGATGACGTAGCGCGGGCCCACGAACTCGACTACGCTGACCTCGCGGCCGAGGTACAGCTTATGAACGGTCGAGAGCGGAAGCTCTTCGGCCTCTTTGCCGGGAACGTTGGCGACGAGGTGGTCGGGGTAGACCTCGACCTTGACGCGGCGGCTTTCCTTGGGGAGCCCGGTGATGTCGAGGCCGGCCTTCTTGAGGCGCCTGAGGTGGAACTGATTCCAGTGGTCGGAGACGAACCAGAGGACAACCTCGACGCAGACGAGCGAGACGAGGAGGAGCGTCACCTGCCTTCCGTTGGGCGACATCGCGATGAAGACAATCACGATGAGCAGAAGGACGCTCGCGATGTTCGACGGGCTGCGGAGGCGATTGCCCATCATGGCGAGAGAGGCATCCTCGAGGAGGGTGTGGTTCACGTCATAGCTGAACGAGAAAAGGTGGTTATCCGGGGACTGCTTCGAGGTGCTCTTCTTTGCCATGATGACTCCCGTGCCTGCCGGGCCCTGCGGTCCGGCGTTTGACTAGTAGATTCCGCGCTCGCGGCCCTGACGGTCGCCCACGCGACGACGCGGCTTGCCGGTCGGCTTAGTCGCGTGTTTCGAAGCGGGCTTGCCGGACTTCGAGGTTCCGCCGGCGGCCTTCTGACGCCTCGCGGCGTCGCCCTGGCGCCGGCTCGATCCCTTGCGAACACCGTTCGGAGCCTGGGCGCGAACGCCGGAACCCTTGCCCTTGCGCCTGCGCTTCTTTCCGCTGGCCTCGGCTTCGAGCTCTGCAATCTCACCGCGGCTGAGGAGAGCGCCGGTCGCGTCGATCTTGCGCCTGCCGCGAGGGGTGCTCTCTCGGGGGTCGCGGTCCGTCTGGGCGTCACGGCCAGCGCGCTCTTTGTGGTCGCCCGTCTCGCGACCCTTACGGTCCTCACGCTTGCGGCCCTCGGACCTGCCGCCTTCGCGACCCTCGCCGCCGCGCGCGAACTTGCCCTTACCCTTGCCGCCGCGTTTCCTGCGCTTCTTGCCCGCGTCGCGCGCCGGGGCATCCGCGGTGCGGTTGGGATCGAGCTCGGGGAGTTCCTCGCCCAGCTCGAGCTCGACCTTTGCCTCGTAGGGAGGGACGACCTGGCCCATGAGGCGTTCGATGTCAAAGAGGTCTTCGGCGTCGTTGACGGTAACGAAAGTGAGTGCCCAGCCCGTCTCGCCGGCACGGCCCGTGCGGCCAATGCGGTGGATGTAGTCCTCGGGGTCCTCCGGAACGTCGAAGTTGACGACGTATCGAACGTCGGAGACGTCGATGCCGCGAGCGAGGACGTCCGTGGCAACGAGGATGTCGACCTTGCCGTCGCGGAAGTCGCGAAGCGCGCGTTCGCGCTGGTTCTGGCTGCGGTCGCCGTGGATGGGCGCGCAGGCGATGCCGGCGCGGCGCAGGCGACGGCAGCAGGCGTCCGCGCGGTGCTTGGTGCGGGTGAAGACGATCACGCGGTCCGTGCCCTCGCTCTTGAGGACCTTGGTGAGCAGGCCGTTCTTCTCGTCAAGGGAGACGGGGAGAACGTACTGGTCGATCGTCTCGGCGACAGTGCCCTTGTGGGCGATCTCGACGGTGGCGGGGTCATGTACGAGGTCGCGAATGCCGCCGATGGCGGTCTCGTCGAGCGTGGCGGAGAAGAGCAGCGTCTGTCGCGTGGAAGGCGTCTCGGAGACGATTTTGCGCATCTGGGGCAGGAAGCCCATGTCGAGCATGCGGTCCGCCTCGTCGAGGACAAGCACCTCGACCTCGTCAAGATGAGCCTCGCCCTGCTCGATGAGGTCGACGAGGCGACCGGGCGTGGCGACGAGGATGTCGCAGCCGCGGCGAAGGGCCTGCTTCTGCGGCTCGTAGCCAACGCCACCCACGATGGTGACGCTGCGGTGATGCGTGTATGCCTCGACGGTGGTGCAGACGTCGGCGATTTGCTGGGCGAGCTCGCGGGTGGGGGTCACGACGAGCATGGCGGGGCCATGATGGCGCGCGACGTGGGTGAGACGGCTCATGGCGGGAAGGACGAAGGCCGCGGTCTTGCCGGTGCCCGTCTGGGCGGCGGCAAGCAGGTCGCGCCCCTCGAGAACATAGGGGATGGCGCGCGCTTGGACGGGTGTGGGCTCCGTGTAGCCAAGGGCGTCGACAGCGGCGAGGACCGGCTCGGAAAGGCCGAGGCCGGAGAAGGCGACAGCGTCGCCCGGGGTGGTGCTCTGGGTCATGTAGTTCGTTCCTATCTGTGGGGAGGGCTTGGGGCGGAGGTTTGTCCCGGCTCCTCGTCTGCGGCTAGGCGGGCGGCGGGTTGCCACGCTCGCGGCCGTTGGTATACCGATTATCGATTAGACGAGAACACTGTAGCGGAAGTATGCTTATCGCGCAGCTCAAAGGGGTTACGCTTATGTGCTAATGAGGGATTTCGCGGACAAATTCGCAATTCGAACGCAACCGAGCCGGGGGGATGCGCGATGGGGGAGCCGTCAGACGGCGCCTGGTGGCAGCATGACGAGCCTGACGTAAACGAGCGCCGGGCGTCCTATCCGCATGCCGGTGCACAGCCCGCGCGCCGGGACCCCGCGCGAGAGGTCACCTCGGGGACCTATGGCGCGCGTCCTTCGCGCCCGCGCAAGGATGGTCGCCGCATCGATCCCGCCGAGGGTAGAAGTGCCGCGGCGTCGCTTCCCAACGCGCGTCGTCGCTCCGTCTCCGGCGAGCGTCTGGGGGAGCGCGGAGGCTACCACCGCACGGGCCCTGCCCACCGCAGCGAATATGGTTCGGCCGAGTACTCGTCTTCTGGCCGCTTGACAATCCCTGATGACCGCGCTCCGCGTCCTCGCAGGCGTCCGCAGCAGCAGCGTCCCTTGGGTTGGAGCACGCAGAACGTTCCCCAGATGCACAAGACCATCGCGAGCAATGGTGGCTGGGGCTTTAAGTCCCTCAAGCCCAGGCGGTCGGTGGGGCCGAAGTGGGGCTTCATCGCGGCGGGCGTTCTTGCCGTCGTCCTTCTCGTCCTTATCGTGCGTGGTATTTCCGGATGCGTCGCCGGCCTGGTCAGGCCTCAGGAGGAGCCTGAGCCCGCGGCTGCGACCACTTCCGTCGCGGCAACGACCGAGCCTGCCTCCGCAGACCCGACGGCTCCCGCGACCAAGGTTCTCGACGCTGGGCGCAGAACCGCAAGCGGCGAGGGGCGCATGAGTTTCTCTGCCGTGGGCGACAACCTCATCAACGAGAACCTCCTCAAACTCGCGGATTCCTGGGCGGGTTCCACCGGCGACGGCGAGTATGACTTCACGCCCTTCTACAGCGAGGTGAAGCCATTCATCCAAGACCAGTGCGATGTCTCCTTCGTGAACCAGGAGACGACGCTCGGTGGCACGGACCGCTTCGATTACATGGGCTATCCCAGCTACAACACGCCGGACTCCATGGCAGACGCCGTGGCTGACACCGGCTGGCGAATCGTCGCGACCAACTCGAACCACACCTATGACACTTGGACGCCCTCGATCGAGCATGCCCAGGAGGTCTGGAACAGCAAGTCGGGCCTCGTCACCATCGGCAGTTATGCGAGCGAGGAGGACCGCGCGACGGTTCGCGTCGTTGAGTGCAACGGCATCAAGGTTGCCGCGCTTTCGTATAGCTATGGCCAGAACGGTTACGAGCAGAGTGACCTCCCCAATGACTACTATGCCGTTCCCTATGACGCGGACAGGCTCAAGGAGGAGGTTGCTCAGGCGCGCAAGGTGGCCGACGTCGTCCTCGTCTACATGCACTGGGGTGCAGAGTACAAGAACGAGCCGAGCGACGAGCAGCGCGAGATGGCGCAGGTGTGCGCCGACGCCGGCGTTGACGTGGTGATCGGTAGCCATGTTCACGTGATCCAGCCGGTCGAGTGGGTGAGCCGCTCGGATGGCGGCAAGATGCTCTGCGCCTATGGCCTGGGCGATTTCCTCGCCGGCTACGGCGGCAACCCGGATTGCATCATGAGCGGCATGGTCACCTTCGATTTCGTGCGCACGGAAGAGGAGGGGGACAACGTCGGCCCGGGCGGCATCGCCGTAGAGAATGTTGTGTGGCACCCGCTTGTCGAGCACATGGTGGGCGATACTGACGTGGTTCGCTTCGTGAAGGGCTACTCGGACGAGGACGCCCGCGCGAACGAGCTCCTCTCGACCCTCGATGACCCGCATGCCTGGCTCATAGACAAGACGCGCGAGGTCATTGGCGACGACATCACGATCGACGTATAGCGGGCTCGATGGCGGGACCGTTGCGCGCGTCGTCCGCGGGTGCTGTGGGCGCCTTGCGATGTCGCGGCTGTAATCTGGCGTGGCTGGCCGCCAAGCGTGCCGCCGCGCCAGCAAGGCAGGCCGCCAAGCGTGCCGTCACACCAGCAAAGCAAAAACCAATCTCCTCCCGTTATCGAAGCGCAACGTTGTGGTGGTAGCGTGGCTCGAGAACTATTCGCCACACCGGGAGGCAAGCATGCAAGAGCTCAGCCAGCGCACGTCGCAGTTCACGGATTCTGTGATTCGCCGCATGACGCGCGTTTCCATGAAGTACGACGCGATTAACCTGTCACAGGGTTTCCCTGATTTCGATCCCCCTGCGGAGATCACCGATCGCCTTGCCGAGGTCGCCCACAAGGGCCCGCACCAGTACGCCATCACCTGGGGGGCGCCAAACTTCCGCGCGGCGCTTGCCGCCAAGCAGAGCCCGCGCATGGGCATCGACATCGATCCCGAGACCCAGATCGTCGTCACCTGCGGGTCGACCGAGGCCATGATGTGCTCCGTCATGACGGTCACCAACCCTGGCGACCGCGTCGTGATCTTCTCGCCGTTCTATGAGAACTACGGGGCGGACACGATCCTGTGTGGTGCCGACCCCACGTACGTGGAGCTTCACGCGCCTACCTTCACCTTTGACGAGGCCGAGCTCGAGGCGGCGTGCGCGCAGCCGGGCACGAAGGCGCTGATCCTGTGCAACCCGTCTAACCCCTGCGGTCACGTTTTCTCGCGCTCTGAGCTCGAGTTTATTGCCAAGATGGCCGAGAAGTACGACCTCTGGGTCATCACCGACGAGGTCTACGAGCACATCGTGTATGCGCCGTACGAGCACATCTACTTCGCGAGCCTGCCAGGCATGGAGAAGCGCACGCTCTCCTGCAGCTCACTCTCGAAGACCTACAGCATGACCGGTTGGCGTCTGGGCTATGTCATTGCGCCGGCGGACGTCATCGACCGCGCCCGCAAGGTGCACGACTTCCTTACCGTGGGCGCTGCGGCGCCCCTCATGGAGGCCGCCGTTGCGGGCCTTGAGCTGCCGCAGTCCTACTACGACGAGCTCACGGCGCTCTACACCCACAAGCGCGACCTGTTCTGTGACGGCTTGCGTGACCTCGGCTTCGATTTCATCGAGCCGCAGGGTGCCTACTACGTCATGGCCGACGTTTCGAGCCTGGGCTACGAGAGCGACTATGACTGCGCGGTGGACCTCATCAAGAAGGTGGGCGTGGGCACGGTGCCTGCGAGCTGCTTCTATGACACGCCGGAGAACCGCTTCGTGCGCTTCCACTTCGCCAAGTCTGACGAGGTGCTGAAGGCCGCCCTCGATCGTCTTGACGGCTGGCGCGAGAAGATGACGAAGTAGGCGGCTCGCGAGGAGGGCGGGCAGCGCGTGCCCTGGGCGGCTTGCGGAGGGCTGGGCGTTATGCGTTGTCGGGAGGCGCTCGTCCATTCGCCGATTGACAAGAACGGGTCATCTACCTGCGCGTGCGCAGCGTAACGTATCGTTTACAGAAAAAGCCCTTGCTTCTGCGCGGGGGATGCGCGTATAGTCTCCGACAACGCGCAAGAGCGCATCGAATCGAAGTCGAGAGAGCAGAGAGGAGTGCCAACATGTTCAAGTCCCAGAACAACAACTGGTGGTGGCGCAACTCGATCTCTCTCGGTCGATGGTGAGTCTTGTCGCGCCATATTTTTCGCGATTAGAAGGGCTCCCGGGCGACCGGGGGCCCTTTTTTCGTATCGCGGCAACAGTCCGCAAACTTCAGTCATAGCAAGTCAAACAGTCCCGACGACCAGCCGGGGACAAAGGAAGGAATCCAAAAATGTCCGAGAACACCCAGCAGGCCCGCACCGTCTCCACCAAGTCCACCGACGCCCTCGACCTCAAGGCCCTCGTCCTGCTCGCCATCCTGCTCGCCGCCGGCTTCATCCTGAACTTCACCCTCGGCAAGGCTATTTCCACGATGTCGGGCGGCATGATCTCCCCCGAGTTCATCATCTCGGCCTTCTGCATCACGATCCTCGTCGTCCGCCCGAACATCCCCCAGGCGCTCGTCATTGGCCTCATCTCCGCCGCGGTGATCCAGCTCACCACGACCTCGCCCTTCATCGACTTTGCCGCCGAGGGCATCGCCGCCATGCTCATGGCTGGCATCGTGAGCGCCGCCGGTAAGAAGGGCACCGTCAGTCCGGTTGCCGCTGCCGTCGCCACCTTCGCGACCACCGCGGTCTCCGGCGTCATCTTCATGGTTATCAAGATCGCGATGGTCGGCGCCGCCGAGCAGCTCGCCGCCGCGATGCTCCCCGTCATCGTCCTCACCGCCGTCTTCAACGCGATTCTCGTCGCCGCCCTCTATGTCCCCATCAAGAAGGCCCTCAAGCTCAACGACTAGCCCGGTGCGCCCTCCGCCAGATACGACTCGGAAAGCGTTACCCCGCCGACGCCACCTCGACTCGGCACGCCGGCACCACCTCACGCAAACCTCACCCGAAGGGATTCCACCATGGCCAGCGTCGAAGCCCGCACCGTTTCCGCCTCTGCCAAGTCCAATGGCCTCGTCGACATCAAGTCCCTCGTCCTGCTGGCGATTCTGCTCGCCGCCGGCTTCATCCTCAACATGACCGTGGGCAACGCCCTGGCCACCGTTGGCATCAAGCCGCAGTTCATCATCGCCGCCTACGCGCTCGCGATCATTCTCACCCGCGCCAACCTCGTTCAGTCCGTCATCTATGCCGTCGTCTCCGCCTGCGTCATCCAGATCACGACGTCCATTCCCGGCCTGAACTTCCTTACCGAGACCGTTGCCGCCATCGTGATGTTTGGCCTCTGCAGCCTTGACCGCAAGTCCGGTGGCTTTGCCCTGACCCCGCTCGTCGCCACCTTCCTGACGACGCTCGTCTCCGGCGCCCTCTTTGCCGTCCTCGGCACCGCGATGATGGGTGCCCCGATCGCCAGCGCCATGGTCAAGGTCCCGCTCGTCCTCGGCACCGCGGTCTTCAACGCCGCCGTCGTCCAGGCGCTCTACATCCCGCTCGTCAAGGTTCTCGGCAAGTAACTTAGATACCATGTTGGCGCCGGCTCATGCGGGCCGGCGCCTTTTCGTGTGCCGCGTCCTCGCGGGGTCGCGCGCGCACGTCTCGTAAAAGTTCGCGACCGCTTCGAAAGGCCCCTCCATCATGACCACGGGCAAACCAATCATCGAGCTCAAGGACGTCAGCTTCTCTTACGACGGCTCCGGCGAGCCTACGAGGGAAAAGGCGCTTGACCAGGTGTCTCTCTCAATCTGCGGGGGCGACTTCGTGGGCGTCATCGGCCCGTCAGGCGCCGGCAAGTCGACCCTTACCGCCGTCATGAGCGGCGCTATCCCGCACCACTTCACCGGCCAGCTCTTCGGCGCGACGCTTGTCGATGGCAAGGATACCTGCGACGTCACCCTGACGGATATCTCGAGTGTCGTCGGCAGTGTGTTGCAGGATATTGACGCCCAGATGGTAGCGTCCGTTGTCGAGGACGAGATGCTCTTTGGCCTCGAGAACTTCGGTGTGCCGCACGACCAGATCGAGGGCCGCATCGCGACCACGCTCGAGACCGTGGGCATCTCCGATCTCCGCGACCGCGAGATCGCGACGCTGTCCGGCGGCCAGAAGCAGAAGGTCGCCATCGCCGCCATCCTGGCGCTCGAGCCGCGCGTCCTCGTCCTCGACGAGCCCACCGCCGCGCTCGACCCCGCCAGCTCGCGCCTCGTCTTCGAGACGCTTCGCGAAGCGAACGAGCGCCTTGGCGTCACCGTCGTCGTCATCGAGCAGAAGGTCGCGCTTCTCTCCGAGTACTGCGGCCGCATCGTCGTGATGGACCGCGGCCACGTCGCCTTCTCCGGCACGCCGCACGAGGTGTTCTGCCACTCCGCCGAGCTTCGCGAGATCGGCGTTGACAGCCCGCGTGTCGCTCGCATCTCGAACTGCCTTGTCAGGGACGGTTTCATCACGGCGGGCGAGCCCTGCCTAAACGTGGCCGAGGCCGAGGCCCTCGTCGCCGGGCTTGTGGGCGTCCGCGAGGGTACCGCGGCCGGCGGACAGGCCGCGGCCGGCGTGGTGTCGGGGACCCGCCCCGCCGCGTCCCCGCACGCCCCTGCCCCGCGCCCCCACGCCGAGGGAGCTGAGCCCGTCGTCCTGCTCCAGGGCGTTAACTTCTCCTATCCGCATGGCGGCGCCTCCGTGCGTGACCTCGAAATGCGCGTCTATCCGGGCGAGCTCGTGGGGGTCGTGGGTCAGAACGGTGCGGGTAAGACCACGCTGACCAAGCTGCTGAACGGCTTGCTCAAGCCGTCTTCTGGCAGCGTTCGCGTCGCGGGCCTCGACACGCGCGAGGTGCCCACCAGCGCCATCGCCGCCCGTTGCGCGACCCTCTTCCAGAATCCGGACCGCCAGCTCTGCAAGGACACGGTTCTCGAGGAGATTGCCTTCGGCCTCGAGCTCCAGGGCGTCGAGGCGGGGGAGGCGAGGAGGCGTGCCGAGCAGGTTGCCCAGCGCTTTGGCCTGCCGCTTGACGAGGCGCCCTTCTCGCTCTCGCGGGGACAGCGCCAGATGGTGGCGCTCGCGAGCGTCGTCGTCACCGATCCGGACGTCGTTCTGCTCGATGAGCCCACGAGCGGCCTCGACTATCGCGAATGCATGACGGTCATGGAGACCGTGCGCGAGATGGCCGAGCGCGGCTGTGCCGTCATCATGGTGTGCCACGACATGGAGGTCGTGAGCGACTTCGCCGAGCGCCTTGTGGTCATGGCTAACGGCGAGATCCTCGATCGTGGCCCCGCTGCGGAGATTTTCGCGAACGAGGACCTTATGAGGCGCGCCTACGTGGCGCCGCCCCAGGCCGTCGAGCTCTCCGCGCGCCTCGCGAGCGACGTGTCGCCCGAGTTCAGCGGTATGAGTGAGGTTTCCGACATCGTCCGCGTCACTGAGGAGATGATCCGCCGTGGTTAACGTCATCGACTACGTTCCGGGCGATACCGTCCTGCACCGCCTGAATCCCATCGCCAAGCTCGCGCTCGCCGCGGGCATCATCATCGCGACCTTCCTCGGAGACACCTACCCGATGCTTCTGGGCCTGCTCGCCCTCACGCTCGTGCTAGGTTCCTATGCCGGCGTCTTCAAGAACCTGCTCTCGCTGCTCAAGCTGCTCGTTCCGCTCGCCGTGGTGATGCTTGCGCTTCAGACTGCCTTCGTGCGCACAGGCGATGCCGTTGCGCTTTGGATGACGGTGGACGGCCTCGTCACGGGCACGAAGGCGTGCCTGCGCCTGCTGGGCGTGGCGCTGCCGCTCATTCTCATGCTTACGGTGACCAAGCTGAATGACCTTGCCAACGCCTGCGTCGAGATTCTCCACGTGCCCTATCGCTATGCCTTCACCTTCACGACGGCGCTCCGCTTCGTGCCCGTGTTCAGCCAGGAGATGAACGCGATCATGGAGGCCCAGACCGCGCGCGGCGTGGAGTACGACACGAAGAACCCCTTCAAGAAGATCAAGCTCATGCTGCCGCTTTGCATCCCTCTGCTCGTGAGCTCGGTGGGCAAGACCGACGCGACGGCGCTCGCCGCCGAGCAGCGCGGCTTCTACCTGCGTACTCGCGAGAGCAGCTACAAACGCTACCCGTTCGTCGCCGCCGACTACGCAGCGCTTCTCATCGCCGCCGCCCTCATCGTCTCCGGCGCGCTGTTCTAAACCTGCAAAAGGGACAGCCCCTTTTGCAGGTGGTGCCGCGCGGGTTGACAGGGGGAGTGACAAAGGGACAGTCCCTTTGTCAGCTTTTGTGCTGCTGACTCGTGTAGCTTTGGTAGCGGGCGCCCTGCCTTTGCGGCCGGGCGCCCGTCTTTTGTATACTGAGTCCCCGAGTGAGTTCGATGGGTTCGGGTGACGTCACACCTCGAACCTGGTCAGGGCCGGAAGGCAGCAGCCATAAGGGGCCTCTGGCGGGCACCCGTTCCCATCGTGCTCACTTGATGACCAGCAAGCGACGCCCCGAGGAATGCGATGGCTGCATCCACGGGGCGTTTTTCTAACTCGGGAATGCCGCGTCGCCTGGCGCAGGACATTGCCAGATGGGACGGACTATGGGCTTCATTAACTTCATTGCCGAGCTTCTGAAGGATCCGCGAACTGCCATCGCCAGCTGGATTGCCGCTGGCCCGCTCATGGCCTATGGCTGCGTCTTCCTCATCATCTTCATCGAGACGGGTGTCGTGTTCTTCCCATTCCTCCCGGGCGACTCGCTGTTGTTCGCCTCGGGCTTCTTCGCGCACAACGGTGGCTTCAACATCGTCGCCCTTCTCGGCGTTGCCTGGGCGGCTGCGATTTTGGGTGACCAGTGCAACTTCATGATCGGCCACTTCTTTGGTAAGAGGATCATCGCGTCGGGCAAGGTCAAGGCCATGACGCCGGAGCGCATCGAGAAGTCCGAGAAGTTCCTCGAGAAGTGGGGCCACCTCGCCATCTTCCTCGGCCGCTTCTTCCCGTTCATCCGTACCTTCGTGCCGTTTATCGCGGGCATGGGCGGCATGCACTGGCGCAACTTCGTGACCTTCAACATCCTGGGTGGCGTTGTCTGGTCGACGGTCTTCACGCTGCTGGGCTACTTCTTCGGTGGCATCCCCTTCGTTCAGGAGCACTTCGAGCTGCTCATCGTGGGCATCGTGCTCGTGTCGGTCATCCCCACGGTCGTTGGCCTCGTGAAGGCGAAGCTCGGCAAGAAGAGCGAGTAGTGCGCACGGACGGCGTGTGATGTAAAGCCTGCAAGTTGTTTAATGTGTTGGCGAAGGGCCGCGGAATGTATGTACTCCCGCGGCCTTTTTGTGTGCTGCGCTCCTTCGCGCGAGTTTCATGCCGAAACGCAGCTCGCGATGCCGCGACGTAGCTTGTGAATCGACACGCTTAAGTGGCACATGTATGCCGCGTGGTTGCTGTGTCGTTTTGACATGCTAGAACGGCTTGCCGGATGGCTAAATTAGGTCCCGTCCCCATAGCTGTGGTAAACGTTACCGCAGCTAGAACCACAGTTCGTCGCTGTTTCCATCTGCCTTGGGCATACCTTTTGCCAGGCCAGGAATACCGTTCGCGGTGGTCAAAACCCCGGGTGTGATTCAAGCCGGGGGCGGATGTACACAATACGAGTAAAGCGCGCGTCCTCCTGAACGCTCGTCTCCCCTCCGGTCGTCGGGTAGCATGCTGGGCGCATTCAACGGCACGCCCATTAAGTTCTTCAGAGATTCTTCCAACCCCCTGTTCTCTGGGAGGACGCGCGCCGATTGGAAGATCCGGGTCACCCGCGAAGCGGGAAAAGGAGCCTTTGGCTGCCATGGCCCGGCAAGCGCCCCGGATGATCGGGGCGCTTTTTGTGCCTGAGATTCTGAATCTGTGGGTCTCGCGGGTCGATGGTTACAAGGTGCAGAGTTCGCCGAGCGATCGAGGAGCGCGGCTTGGCGTGGAACTGCGCTGCTTCATGAAGTCGCCCGCCTATGGTGAGGAGCCTGCTTACAACAGCGCGATCGCCTGGCGCGCTGCGCCGAGGAATCCGGCGTCGTTTCCCAGCGTGGCAACGCGAATGAGGGTGTCGCGGCAACCGGGGATGGCGTAGGCACGGTATTTCTCCAGGCAAACGTCACCAAACGTATCCCAGCCTCCGCACATGCCCCCGCCCAGGATGAACATCTCCGGATCCGCGATTGCCGCGATGATTGACATCGCGCGCGCGAGGTAGTCTGCGAGGCGCTCGCATGCGCGCAGGGCCTCGGGATTGTCCGCGCGCGCGGCCTCGAAGATGGCAAGTGCGTCGGTCGCGTGGGCGATCGGGACCTCGACGGCACCGGACGCTGCGCATTCCTCGCGATAGAGGCGGATGAGGCCGCGGGCGCTCGCATATTGCTCGAGGCAGCCGTGGCAGCCGCAGCCGCAGGCTTCGGGTTCGCTGGGGTTTACGTTGATGTGGCCGGCTTCCCCGCCCGCGCCGTGCGTTCCAACGACAACCTTTCCGTCAACGATGACGCCGGCGCCCACGCCCGTGCCGAGCGTAAGCATGACGGCGCTCCTGACGCCGTCGCCCGCTCCGAGCCAGGCCTCTCCAAGCGCCGCGGCGTTCGCGTCGTTGAGCGCGCGGGTGCGGGCGATGGGGAAGGCGGCCTTGAGGGTTGCGGTCAGACCGGCGAGATCAAGAACGATGTTGGGGGCCATGGCCAGCGTGCCGTCCTCGAGGACGACGCCGGGAACATCGATGCCGATGGCGCCGAGCGTCTCGGGGTCCTTTCCCGCCTCGCGCACGAGGGCGACTGCGGAGGCTGAGACCCTATCAAATGCCTCGGCATTATCAAGCTCGTCGGTTGGGACCTTCGCCGTGGCGAGGATTTTCCCGTCCCTCGTCACGATGCCCATCTTGATGCTCGTACCGCCGATGTCGAGGCCGAGGACCGCCTCGTCCGTGCCGTTCGTTGCGACCGCGTCGCATGCGCTTCCGGTGTTTGCCATGGTTCCCCCTTTGTTTGCGTTTCCGTGCAAAAGGGTACGTCTCGCGGGGCCCGCGGCGGGTGCGGATTAGGCGGGCGGTAGCGTGGGCGGAGGAGAGGCGGGCACCCCGGGTATACTGGTCTGGTCTGGCGTGGCCCGTCTCGGTCGTGCCGCTACGATTGCCGGAGGTCCCATGGAGTCGCTGTATCGCAAATATCGTCCGCAGACGTTTGAGCAGGTAGTTGGTCAGACGCACGTGGTCTCCACGCTCGAGCGCGCCGTATGCGAGGGACGCACGAGCCACGCCTACCTCTTCTGCGGCCCGCGCGGCACCGGCAAGACCACCATGGCCCGCATCCTTGCGAAGGCCCTCATGTGCGAGCAGGGCGAGGGCCACCTGCCGGATGGCACCTGCGAGGAATGCCGCCTCATCGCCGCCGGCGAGCACCCGGATGTTTACGAGCTCGACGCGGCAAGCCGCACGGGCGTCGACAACGTGCGCGAGGAGATCATCAACCGCGTCGACTACGCGCCGGTGCGTGGCCGCTACAAGGTCTACATCATCGACGAGGTCCACATGTTGACGCCTGCGGCGTTTAACGCGCTGCTCAAGACGCTCGAGGAGCCGCCGGCGCACGTCGTCTTCATCATGTGCACGACGGATCCGCAGAAGATCCTCGCCACCATTCTCTCGCGCGTCCAGCGCTTCGACTTCCACTCCATCGCGCCGGACGAGATGCGCGCTCACCTCGTTGACGTGTGCGAGAAGGAGGGCTTCACCTTCGATGACGAAGCGCTCGACATCGTTGTGCGCCATGCTCGCGGAGGCATGCGTGACGCGCTCTCCGCGCTCGAGCAACTCTCTGTCTTTGGCGCGGGAGATGTGGGTGCCGAGGCCGCGCGCGATCTTCTCGGCGAGGCGAGCGGGTCTGCCCTCTCGGGGGTGTCCCTGGCGCTCGCGAACCGCGACGTTCCCGCGCTCTTCTCCGAGGTGGCGGAGCTCGTCAACAACGGCGGAGACCTCCTGCAGTTCACGCGCGAGCTCGCGAGCCGCGTGCGCGATGCCTACGTGGTGAGCGTTGCCGGTGCCAAGCCGGGCGTGGTGAACGCGCCTGACGAGGCCTTGGCCGAGCTTGCGGAGGAGGCGGCGGCGTATGGCAGCAGCGACCGCCTCGCGCGCGTGCTTACCGTGCTCGGCGATGCGGCGAGCGAGATGCGCACAGCCGTCAACCAGCGCCTCGTTCTCGAGATCGCCCTGACGCGCTGCGCGAGGCCCGAAGGCGACCTTACGCTCGAAGCCCTTGCCGAGCGCATCGAGCGCCTCGAGCGCGGGGGAGTGGCGGTGGCCCCCGCCGTCGGTGCGTCCGCACCTGCGGTGGAGCCCGTGGTGGCGTCATCGCCCGCGCCGAGGCCCGCCCCTGCGCCTGCGGCTACGGCTGCGGCGCCGAAGCCGTTTACTCCGCCGCCCCTGCCTCGCCGCAAGCCCGCGGCGACTTCCGCTACCAACAAGTTCGCGGCGGCTCCGGCTCCCGCGCCCGCTCCGACACCGGTCAAGCCTGCGGCGGCCCCGGTTCCCGCGCCCGCGCCTGTTCCGGCGCCCGCGCCGAAGTCCGTGACTGCCCCAGCTCCCGCGCCTGCCCCGGCTCCTGCGCCCACTTCGTCGGTCGCTGCTGGCAATCTCCAGCGCATGTGGAAGGGCGTCGTTGATGGCATCGTCAAGAGCAATCCCTCGTGTGGCGGTTTGCTGCTTAACGTGACCGCGCTGTCTGATGACGGCTCGACCTTGATGCTTGGCCTGCCCGCGGGTGGTTCTTTCGTTCGCCTGATGCTTGGCCGCGCAGACGTGAAGGCGATTCTCGATGCCGCCGTGACGGCTGCCTTCGGCTCTCGCCAGATTGCGCTCGTTGGCTCCGAGGCACCTGCCGCGCCCAAGCCCGCTTCGGTTCCGGTCGCCGTTGCCACGCCCGCGCAGGCCTCTCCCGCGCCGATTGCCGCGCCGGCGCCCGCTGCTCCTGTCCAGGCACCCGCGACAGCGCCTGTTGAGAATCCCGCGCCGGTCCCGGCGCCAGCCCCCGCTCCGGCACCCGCGCCCGCTCCGGTACCCGCGCCCACGCCGGCATTCACGTCGACCCCCGTGCCCGGACCAGCGCCTGCAGCCCCCGCGCCGGCGCCCGCATTCGAGGAAGACGAGCCGCCCTATGACGACTACGTCCCCTATGACGACGAGGATACCCTCGCTCCTGGCGACGAGGATTCCGCGCCCGCGGACTTTGGCGCCGACCCGAGCGAGCCCGAGGCGCCCGCTGCCCCCGTGCCCGCGGCTACCGAGCCGGCCCCCGCGCCTGCGGCCCCCTCGCTTTCCGTTCCCCCCGCGGCTTCCGCCGCGGCGGGATCGTCTGACCCCATCACCTCCGAGGCAGAGCTTCGCTCCGCGATGATGGATATTTTCGGAGCCGGAACCAAGATCGACCATGTTGAGGGCGACGCCTAGGCCGGATGGCACGCCGGGCCCTCAGCGGGTAAAGTAGAAGAGTTACCAAAGCCGTTTTTCGGCGATAGACGAAGGAGCCCCCATGGCCCAGATGAATATGCAGCAGATGATGAAGCAGGCGCGCAAGATGCAGGAGCAGCTTGCCGCCGCGCAGGAGAAGCTCAAGGACCTCGAGGTCTCCTCCTCCACCGGTGGTGGCATGGTCAAGGTTGTCGCCACTGGCGAGATGCAGATCAAGTCCATCGAGATCAGCCCTGACGCCTGTGATCCCGAGGATGTCGAGCTTCTCCAGGATATGGTCCTCGCCGCCGTTAACGAGGCCCTTTCCAGCGCCCAGGAGGCTGCCGGCTCTCAGATGAGCGCTGCTACCGGTCTTGGTGGCATGAACATTCCGGGGCTCTTCTAACCTATGCCCTACGACCAAATCGGCGCCCAGGGAGAGCCCTTCGGTGCCTCGCGCAATGATGGCCGCGCCTTGCGCCGCCTGCTCGACGAGCTTGGCCGCCTGCCGGGCATTGGACCTAAGAGCGCCCAGCGCATTGCCTATCACATCCTCGGCACTGATGCCGAGGATGCCCGTAGGCTTGCGCAGGCGATTCTCGATGTCAAGCAGCAGGTTCACTTCTGCCCGGTCTGCTTCAGCTACGCGACGCGCGAGCGTTGCGACGTGTGCGAGGACCCGAGTCGAGACCAGACTTCGATATGCGTGGTCTCGGAGCCCCGTGACGTTTCAGCCATCGAAAGGACCGGCGCGTTCCATGGCCTGTATCACGTCCTCGGTGGCGTTATTTCGCCCATGGATAAGATCGGGCCGGAGCAGCTTCATGTGCGTGAGCTTCTCTCGCGCCTGGCGGATGGCACCGTCACCGAGGTCATCCTTGCGACGAATCCGGATGTCGAGGGCGAGACCACGGCTACGTACTTGTCGCGTACGATCAAACCGCTCGGCGTGCACGTGACGCGCCTCGCGAGCGGTCTTCCGGTTGGTGGAGACCTTGAGTATGCGGACGAGGTCACGCTGGGGCGTGCGATTGAGGCCCGCAGAGAGCTGTAGAATTTCGTCGTCAGCGGAGGCGGAGGTTTCGCCCGTCTGCCGCGCGCGACAAAGGGGGAATGGCGATGTCAGCAAAGCGCTTCAAACAGCCAGATCAGGGTCAGCCTCAGCGGGCCGCGTCCGCGTCTGGCCGGCGCCCCGTCTCTGGACACCACATGGGCGCGCATGCCGCCACGCCGCGACCGGCGGATCGGGTTCCCCCGGTGTCGGGGTATGCCGCGCCTGCACGTACTCAGGCTGCGCCCGCGCCCGCCGCGTCCCATCGACAGGGTTCTGCGCCGGCTCGCGCCAGGGGCTCCCGCTTTGCGGACGCAACCCGCGCGACTGCCTCTTCCCACCAGTTCGCCCACCTCGGGGGCACTACGGACCTTGGCGTTGCCGCCGGTCAGGTTCCCATCACCGCGTCTGACGACGGGGCCGGCTCCTATTCGGGCGACGACGCGCCGCGTCCCATTGACGTCGACCCCGCGGCAACGGGTTCCTTTAATACGATCCGTCGCGGTCAAGGTGCCGTCATCTCTACGCGCGAGACCGCAGGTCGTGCTGCCGCTGCCGCTCGCAGGTCTCTTCCCAAGGAAGCGCGCCGCGGTCAGGGCACGCGCCAGCGCTCGGCAAAGGCCCCGCTTCCGGTTCTCGTCGGCATTGGCGTCGCCGCGCTCGTGGTAGTCGTCCTTCTCGTCATGCTTGTCACGTCGCTCCTGGGTGGCTCCTCCAAGCAGGCTTCTGGTGCCGCCACGACTGCTCCCGCCGAGACGGCCGTTTCTGCGCAGGAGGGCATCGAGCTTGGGGCTTACACCTATTCCACGAGCCAAGGCGATCAAGGCTGGGAGCTTGTCCGCAGCTCGACCAGTGGGGAGACCGCGGTGGTAGCGGCACTTTCGGGCACCCCCGCCTCCGTCTGCCTATATCAGGGCACGCTTTATATTCCGGAGAACCTGCCCGATGGCACGTGGGACATCATCTGCTATCTTCCCGCCGATGGCTCAACTGCTTCCCAGCTGCTTGGCGACGACGGCCAGCCCGTCGTTGGTTCGGGCACGGTGACAAGCGCCGTGGTTCAGGGCGGGTCGCTTGCGCTTTCCGGCGATGGCGTCTCGCAATCCGTGCCTCTTAGCTAGAAGAAGCGAGCGATATCCCTGGTAGATGGCTTGCGCTGGAGTATGTTGCGTCTTTGTCAAAAACTGGCAAAGAAATTTGAAAAAGCTACTAGACAGGGCTAGAGAGTTTCCTGTACTATAGCTCTCGCACCTGACACGGGGTATTAGCTCAGCTGGTTAGAGCGCCGGCCTGTCACGTCGGAGGTCGCGGGTTCGAGCCCCGCATATCCCGCCATTGGATGTTCGAAGGGTCCTGGTTCACGCCAGGGCCCTTTTTGTTTTGGGCGAGCGGGCCTCCTCGTGCGGTGAGTCGCTCAGGCCGCGTGTCTCTTTGTTGGTCGAGTGGGCCTCTCATTCGGCAAGCCATTTAGGCCGCGTGCTCCTCTGCCCGGCCGCGCGCCGCTTTGTTGGCTGAGTGAGTCTCTCATTCGGCGAGTCACTCGAGCCGCGCATCTCTTTGTCTGGACGACCCTGTGTCATTCCGCCTCCGCCGCTGGAGCCGAGCTGCCTGCTAAACCTGCTGCTCCTTGAGGGCGAGACCACTCCCTCAGTTGCGGCGCCGTTACCAAGGACCCGCAAAACGCCATGCGACTGGTCGCATTTGCTAAAATTGCTAGGTCGCACTCACATTTCACGGGGGTGATTAATGGTGACTGCGCCGACGCAAACAATGGGCCCAGCTCGCCTCGCCGTCTTCGACTATGACGGGACGATTCTGAGCGGTCAGTCGGGCTCTCTCTTTTCGCGCTATCTGCTTTCGAACGGGCTTGTGACAAAACGCACCGCGTTGCGCCTGTTCTGGTGGGGGGTGCGCTATAAGCTTCACCTGCCATTCCGCCAGGATGAGGCTCGCGAGCTGATCTTCCGCGATCTCGGGGCCCACGGCTACGATTACGCCACGCGGGTCATGCGGGATTTCTCGCATGAGGTTCTCGAGCCGCGCGAGCGGGCTGCCGCCAAGGCGGAGATTCGTCGTCGAGCCGACGAGGGCTGCGCCACCGTGCTCGTTTCCGCGACGTTCTTCGAGATCGCCCGCCTTGCGGCAGAACGCCTGGGTATTGACGGCGTTGCCGCCACGCGCATGGAGCGCGACGCCGATGGCGCTTATACCGGCAAGGTCGAGGGCGAGGTCGTCGCGGGTGCGGGAAAGGTCCGGGCTGTCGTCGCTTGGGCAGAGGAGCGCTTCGGCCACGACTGGTCGATCGCCTACGCCTATGGCGATCACTTCACTGACGAGCCTCTGCTTGAGTTGGCGGACACGCCTTACGCGGTTTGCCCGGGGACCACGCTCTCGCGCATTGCGAAGAAGCGCGGCTGGCAGAGTTTGAACTGGAGGTAGCCTTGGACATCTCGAGAAAGACGGATTACGCCCTGCGCATGCTCGCAGAGCTCGTCCGCGAGCCTTCCGGGGTCGTTTCCGTTCGTTCCGCGGCAGACCAGAACAACGTGCCTTACTCCTTTGCGCGCTCGATTCAGCGCGACCTCGTTCAGGCTGGCGTCATAGAGAGCATTCGCGGTTCTCGTGGTGGCATGCGTCTCGTAGCTGACCCGTCGACCGTCACCCTGCTCGATGTCGTCGAGGCCGTGCAGGGCCCGCTTACGATTTCCGGCTGCGCTGCGGCTGGTCCGGATGGGGGAGAGTGCCCGCGCGCCGTCGCCTGTGGATACAATCCCATTTGGAGGGGCGCACAGGAGCTGCTCGATAGCTATCTTTCGTCGGTGACGCTTGCCGAGGCGGTTTCCGGCCGCGCGCGTCCCGTCGTGGACGTCCGCTTCACCCACCCCGGCGAGTCTGGCGTGGCGCATCGATGAGCGAGGGTATCGAAGCCTTCCGCGAACGCGTCTATCTTGCGGGCCGCGAGTTGTATCGTGATCTCCCCTGGCGTCGCACGCGTGACCCCTATGCGATTTGGGTCTCCGAGGCAATGCTTCAGCAGACGCAGGTCTCCCGCGTTGACGGGAGATGGCAGTCCTGGCTCGACCGATTCCCCTCGGTCGACGCGCTTGCCGCCGCTACCTCGGCAGACGTGCTTGCCGAGTGGCAGGGCTTGGGCTATAACCGTCGCGCCCTCGCGCTCTGGCGCGCCGCGCGGGAGATTTGCGAGCGCCACGCGGGCGTTATGCCCTACGACGAGGCCGACCTCAGGGCGCTTCCGGGGATTGGCCCCGCGACGGCTGCCGGAATTCGCGCCTTCGCGTTCGACCTGCCCGGCGTCTACCTCGAGACAAACGTGCGTGCGGTCTTTCTCCATGAGCTCTTTCCCGGCGCCGAGGACGTGCCGGATTCCGCCCTTCGGCCGCTTGTGGCTGAGGCGTGCCCTGATGACTCGCTGACAATCGCCGGTGCTGACGCGCCGTGCTCGCCACGTACCTGGTATTACGCGCTGCTCGACTACGGCGCGCACCTCAAGCGGACCTTGCCCAATCCATCCCGCCGTTCCCGCGAGAACGTGAGGCAGTCGCGTTTCGAGGGGTCGCATCGCCAGAAGCGCGCCGTCCTCGTGAGGCTGTTGCTTGCCGCGGGCGTTGAGGGGGTCTCTGCCGTCGATGCCGCTCTCGAGCTCACGGAGTTCGAGGCCAAGGCGGGGCGTGCCGCCATTTCTGAGGCTGCCGCCTTCGGCATTCTCGAGGAGCTTGCCGCCGAGGGCTTCTGCCATGAGGCGGCTCCGGGGCGCTGGGCCGTTTAGCTGCGACTTTGTCTGCGTGCCTGGCTTTATCCTCGATGTTTGGTGTCCGTGCCGCGTTGCCGGGGCGGTGTGCGGGTGCCGGGCGTTTCCGCATGCGAACGATTGTCGTCCGCATGCGCGGCCAGCTGGCGCTTTCGCGCGATGCGCGCGACGTGTTGATTGCTCGATCGTGCGTATTGCTCCCGCGCCTGGGGTAGAAGAGCTGTGGTTCGATTGGGGCGTCGCCTGGGATTGCGGCGCGCAAGAGAGAGGAAGTCGCCATGGCTACCAACTTTGCCGATTCGAAGACCAAGAAGAACCTCGAGGCCGCTTTTGCTGGCGAGTCTCAGGCGTCGATGAAGTACGGCTACTATGCCAAGGCCGCCAAGAAGGAGGGCTACGTCCAGATCGGGCAGATCTTCTCCGAGACGGCTGGCAACGAGGCTGAGCACGCCAAGCTGTGGTTCAAGTACCTGCACGATGGTGATGTGCCAGACACGCTCACCAACTTGAAGGACGCCGCCGAGGGCGAGAACGGCGAGTGGACGAGCATGTATCCCGAGTTTGCGAAGGTCGCTCGCGAGGAGGGCTTCGACGAGATTGCCGATCGCTTCGAAAGCGTTGCCGGCATCGAGCGTACGCACGAGGAGCGCTATCGCAAGCTCGCCGACCGCGTCGAGAACGGCGAGGTGTTCAAGCGCGAGGGCGTTAAGGTCTGGAAGTGCTCCAACTGCGGCTATCTGTATGAGGGTGACGCCGCACCCAAGGTTTGCCCGGTTTGCAAGCATCCGCAGGCTTACTTCGAGGAGCAGGCGACCAACTACTAGGCGCGTGGCCAAGGCCGCGTGGCGTGCAAGTAGCCGCTGACGAGATCGCAGGAGCGCGCGAGTTGCCGTGAGCGATCCCGCGGGGTGCACGAGTGAAATCGCGGCGAGACTGGCATATCCGCTGGTGATTGACAAAGAAGCGCGCACAAAGACAGGGCTCGCATAGCTCAGTCGCGCGGAGGAGCGCCCCAATTGGAGCGCTCCTCTTTTTTATGCGCCAAGTAGGGGGCTAATCGGCTACCTGTCGAGTAGACGCCTTTTTTGTCCCGCAAAAGCCGAGGTCGCTGAGAGCTCTAGAGTGGGTCTACTCGAGCTTAGGCGATTTAGCCCCCTACTTGGCGACTTTTTCGCGTCGCCGCCTCTCTCGAAAGAGCACGAACCCCTCTTTCGAAAGCAGGAGTAATATGTTTAGGTCTAAAACAACTCAAAACTAATTTCATATAACGGCAGCTCGCAGCCCTGCTTTGTGCTACACCTTAAAAATGTGCACGAATTGTGAACCGCCCATCATTGAACCACGCCCGCTTACCGACGCTTTTCACTCGCCGGCTCTCCTAGGGATGCGGGCGGGCATAAAGTGGAAGTGTCCCATCGGGCCCGGGGGCCATTTGTTCGCGAATCAGCCGGTTTTACGCCGGGGTTGCACTCGCGATATCGCCTGGCTTCGCTGGCGTGTGGGAGAGGGTTGAAGAAGGGGGACTCGAATGAAGGCAACCAAAGCCGCCGTTGATCCGGTGGCTGGCGCAAGCCTCGACATAACGTCTGACGACCTGTATTTGATGGCTGCTGGCACCTGGTATCGCAGTTATGACAAGATGGGCGCTCACCCTACCTGCGAGAATGGCGTCTCTGGCTACCGCTTTGCCGTTTGGGCCCCCGGCGTGCGATCGGTCCACGTCGTGGGTGACTTCAATGGCTGGGATACCTTGGCAAATCCGCTTTCGCCCTTGCCTACGGGCGGCGTATGGTGCGGTTTCGTGCCTGGTGTCGGCGAGGGTGAGCTATACAAGTTTGTCCTCGAGACGATGTCTGGCGAGCTGCTCTACAAGGCAGATCCCTACGCCTTCGCTGCGGAGCTCGTGCCGGGCACCGCCTCAGTCACGGCGGCGGATCCCACATATGTCTGGGGTGACGAGGAGTGGCTCGCCCACCGCTCCCAGAACGGCCACATGCATGAGCCCCTCAACATCTATGAGGTGCATCTCGGTAGCTGGAAGCGCCATGGCGACGAGCCCCAGGGCGAGCCTCGCGAGGATGGCACCTGGCCTGGCCCCATGGACGAGTTCCCCGCCCAGCGCGGCGCCTACTACTCCTATGACGACATGGCTGCCGAGCTCGTGCCCTACGTCAAGGAGATGGGCTACTCCCACGTCGAGCTCCTCCCCGTGATGGAGCATCCCTTCGATGGCTCATGGGGCTATCAGGTCACCGGTTACTATGCCCCCACCTCGCGCTTCGGTTCCCCGGAGGGCTTCATGCGCCTCGTCGACGCCTTCCATCAGGCGGGCATCGGCGTGATTCTCGACTGGGTGCCCGGCGGCTTCTGCGCGGACGCCCATGGCCTCGCGATGTTCAACGGCGGGATGCTCTACGAGCGCGAGATCCACCCCAACTGGGGCACGCACAAGTTCGACTTCGCTCGCGGCGAGGTGCGTAGCTTCCTCGTCTCCAACGCACTCTTCTGGCTCGAGCGCTTCCACGCGGACGGCATCCGCATGGATGGTGTCTCCAGCATGCTCTACCTCAACTTCGGCATCGACAATCCCGCGGAGAAGCGCCTGAACGAGAAGGGCACGGAGGAGGACCTGGATGCCTCGGCTTTCATTCGCCAGGTCAACACCGCGGTGGGCGATTACTTCCCCGGTGCGATGATGATGGCGGAGGAGTCCACCGCGTGGCCCCTCGTGACCTATCCGCCCGAGGACGGCGGCCTGGGCTTCCACTACAAGTGGGACATGGGCTGGATGAACGACACCCTGAGCTACATGCAGACGGACTTCCCCTGGCGTCCCGGCGCCCACGGCAAGCTGACGTTCTCTCTCATGTATGCCTTCAACGAGAACTTCATCTGCCCGCTCTCGCATGACGAGGTCGTCCACGGCAAGTGCTCGCTGATCACGCGTCAGCCGGGCGACCAGTGGAGGCAGTTCGCCGGTCTGAGGACGCTCGCGTTCTACCAGATGACTCACCCCGGCGCGAAACTCAACTTCATGGGCAACGAGATCGGCCAGTACATCGAGTGGCGCTACTACGAGTCCATCCAGTGGTTCCTCTCCAAGGAGTATGAGCCCCACGCGAAGCACCAGCACTTCATCGCCGCTCTCAATAAGCTCTATCTTGAGCAACCGGCGCTCTGGCGCGAGGCGTACGAGTGGCAGGGCTTCGAGTGGCTCTCGGCGGATGATGCCGAGCACTCGATTATCTCCTTCGTCCGCCGTGGCAACGAGGGCGAGGAGCTCGTTGTCGTCATCAACTTCGACGTCAACTTCCGTCCGAGCTGGCGCGTCCCCGTGCCGCGCGAGGGCGATTACGTCGAGCTCTTCAATTCGGATGCCGAGGAATTCGGTGGGTCGGGCCAGCTCAACGGCGGAACCATCCAGAGCCGTCCGGAGGACTGCGACGGGCGCCCGGATTCCGTGATCGTGAACGTGCCCCCGCTGGGCGGCATGATCTTGCGTCGCATCGGGCCGAGCACCTTCGTACCGGAGCCCAAGGAGACCGTCGAGGTCAAGCCGGCCGACAAGCGCGCCCGTCGCGCCAGTGGCCCGCTGCCCGTCAAGGGCAAGCGCGCTGCCACGCAGAAGAGCGGAAAGAACAAGAAGCGCGCGGCCGCTCCAAAGGCGTCGGGTAAGGGGAAGGGCAAGTCTGCGAAAGCAAATAAGGCCGACGCCCCTGCCAAGTCCGTAAAGGGCGCTACCATCAAATAAACGCCTGCTAACAAGCGTCTGTCGAGGCCAAGCTGGGTTGACAGACACGTAACAGCACCAGAGAAGAGTTAGATCGTTAGGAGCACGTACATGACCGACCGTATCTTCGAGAATTCCGAGGTTTTTGTCACCGAGTATCGAGACATGCTCGAGTCCCTCGTGGGCAAGGACTTCAAGGACTGCACCACGCTTGAGCAGTACCAGGCCCTGGCCCAGCTCATCGCGATGAAGGCGAACATCGAGTTCGCCACCTCGGATTCCGAGAACAAGAAGAGCAACAAGAAGAAGGTCTACTACTTCTGCCTCGAGTTCCTGCTTGGCCCCCTGCTCGATAACTACCTGCTCAACTATGGCGTCCGCGACCTGGTCAAGGACGGTCTTGCCAACATGGGCATCGACCTCGATGAACTCATCGCCCAGGAGGTCGACCCGGGCCTTGGCAACGGTGGTCTCGGCCGTCTCGCCGCGTGCTTCCTCGATTCCATGGCCGCCGAGGGCATCCTGGGCTTTGGCAACGGCATGCGCTACCACTACGGCCTCTTCCGCCAGAAGATCGTCGATGGTCGCCAGGTCGAGGTGACGGACAACTGGCTCGACAAGGGTTATCCGTGGGAGACGAAGCACCCGGAGAGCGCCGTACTCGTGCGCTTCGGTGGCGAGGTCGTCCGCCACGAGGACGAGAGCGGCAAGTTCTGGTTCACGCAGGAGGGCGGCGAGCTCATCAAGGCCGTCCCGTATGACGTGCCGGTCATCGGCTATGGCGGCAAGACCGTGAACCGTCTCCGCCTTTGGAGTGCCGAGCCCGCGCACGAGGACTTCGACCTCGACGCCTTCAACGCCGGCGACTATGCCAAGGCTGCGAAGTTCCGCACGGACGCCGAGGCCATCTCCGAGATCCTCTACCCCAATGACGCCGGCGAGCACGGCCGCATCCTGCGTCTCAAGCAGGAGTACCTGTTCGTGGCCGCGGGCCTCGCCTCGATCCTGCGCAACTACAAGTACGACCATGCGGATGCCGGCTGGGAGCGCTTCCCGGATTTCGTCGCCATCCACACGAACGATACCCACCCCGCCATGTGCGGCGCCGAGCTCATGCGCCTGCTCGTTGACGAGGAGGGCCTCGACTGGGATACCGCGTGGGACATCACCACGCGCTCCATCTCCTACACCAACCACACCGTGCTTCCCGAGGCCCTCGAGAAGTGGCCGATCGACACCTTCCAGCGCCTGCTCCCGCGCCTCTACATGTACGTCGACGAAATCAACCGCCGCTACATGGAGAGCTTCCCGCGCGACATCGACAACTGGCAGGAGAAGCTGCGCAACACCGCCATCCTGTGGGACGGCCAGGTCCGCATGGCGAACCTCTCGGTAATCTGCAGCCACAGCGTCAACGGCGTGGCCGCGCTCCACACGGAGATTCTCAAGCGCGAGACCCTGCATGACTTCTACGAGCTCATGCCCGAGAAGTTCAACAACAAGACCAACGGCATCTCGCCGCGTCGCTTCCTCGGCAACGCCAACCCGAGCCTCTCCGCCCTCATCACCTCGAAGATCGGTGACGGCTGGCTGGCGGACGCTGCCGAGCTCTCGAAGCTCTCTGCCTACTATGACGACGTCGACTTCCTCGACGCCATGAGCGCGAGCAAGCGCGAGAACAAGGTTCGTCTCGCCAAGTATGTCCTCGAGCAGACCGGCGTCGAGATCGACCCGGATTCCATCTACGACGTCCAGGTCAAGCGCTTCCACGCCTACAAGCGTCAGCTGCTCAACATCTTCAAGGTCATGAGCATCTACAACCACATGCTCGATGACCCGAGCTACAAGCCGCACAAGACGACCTTCATCATCTCCGGCAAGGCGGCGAGCGCCTACACCTTCGCCAAGGAGGTCATCCGCCTTATCAACTCGGTCGCAGACGTCATCAACAACGATGAGCGCGTCAACGAGTACATCAAGGTTGCTTTCATCCCCAACTTCGCGGTCTCGAACGCCCAGCTCATCTACCCCGCGGCCGACATCTCCGAGCAGATCAGCACCGCCGGCAAGGAGGCCTCGGGCACCTCGAACATGAAGCTCATGATGAACGGCGCCCTGACGCTCGGCACCCTCGATGGCGCCAACGTCGAGATCGCCGAGCTCGCGGGCATGGAGAACGAGAAGATCTTCGGCATGAAGGTCGAGGAGGTCGAGGCTCTGCGCGCAAGCGGCAGCTACTTCGCGCAGGACGTCCTCAACGCGGACCCGAACGGCATTGGCCGCTGTGTGCGCCAGCTGACGGACGGCACGTTCGCCCACCTCTCGGGCAATTTCGAGCAGATCAGCTCCGAGCTCATGGGCAACAACGACTACGACTTCGTGATCGCGGACTTCGCGAGCTACGTCCAGGCTTGGGAGGAGCTGACCGCCACCTACGACGACCAGCGCTCCTGGCAGCGTAGGGCCCTCCACAACATCGCGAACTCCGGTCAGTTCTCGAGCGACCGCACCATCAGGGAATACGCCTCAGAAATCTGGGGGCTCTAGGGATATACGGCCCCAATCGCCCGCACAACCTTCCGCGGGCGAAGGACCAGGCATACCAATTACGGCGTGAAGGGGGAAGGACACATGGGCAAGAAGGAAAGCATCGCGATGCTGCTTGCCGGTGGACAGGGAAGCAGGCTTCTTGCGCTCACGCGCAATATCGCCAAGCCCGCGGTCTCGTTCGGAGGCAAGTACCGCATTATCGACTTCGCGCTCTCCAACTGCGCGAACTCGGGAATCGACACGGTGGGCGTGCTGACGCAGTATCGCCCCTATCTGCTGCACTCCTACATCGGCACGGGTGCTGCGTGGAACCTCGACGCGCGTGACGGCGGCGTCTCGATTCTGCCGCCCTACGCCACCGAGACGGGCGGTAACTGGTATGCCGGCACGGCAGACGCCATCTACCAGAACCTCGGCTACATCGAGAGTTATGACCCCGAGTACGTCGTGATCCTGTCCGGCGACCACCTGTATCGCATGGACTACAGCAAGATGGTCGAGAGCCACAAGGCCAACAACGCCGACCTCACGATCTCCGTCATGCCGGTCGACTGGGCGGAGGCCTCGCGCTTCGGCATCATCACCAAGAACGAGGACGACTCGGTCGCCAAGTTCACCGAGAAGCCCAAGAAGCCGGACTCCAACCTCGCCTCGATGGGCATCTACGTCTTCAGCACCGACGTCCTGCTCCGCTCGCTCCGTGAGGACGCGCAGGACCCGCAGTCCGAGCACGACTTCGGCAACAACATCATCCCGAAGCTCCTCGCCGAGCAGGCTCGCATCTTCTGCTACGAGTTCCACGGCTTCTGGCGCGACGTCGGCACCATCTCGAGCTATCACGAGACCTCGATGGAGCTCCTCGGCCCGAACCCGGCGTTCGACCTGTATGGCAAGGAATTCCCGTTCATGACGAACGCCCCGGTGCGCCCGCCGCACTACGTGGGCCCGGATGCCGTCATCGACGACGCGATTATCGCCAACGGCTGCCGCATCGAGGGCACCGTCCGTCACTCGATCATCTCCACGGACGCGAAGGTTGGCCCACGCGCGGTCGTTGAGGACTCGGTGCTGTTCCCGGGCGCTGTCGTCAAGGAGGGCGCGCGCGTGGTTCGCGCGATTCTGGGCGAGAAGGCCGTCGTTGAGGCTGGCGTCGAGCTCGGCAGCGTTGATGTAGCGAAGGACACGGCAGTTATCGGCGACGAGGTCGTCGTGGGGAAGGGGGAGGAGTAGGCCATGGAGACCGCGGTCGGACTCATCACCACAAACTATTCCGTCAAGCACCCGAGCGTCCTCACGAAGCCGCGCCCGGCGGCGGCCGTGCCGTTCCTCGGCCGTTACCGCCTCGTCGACTTCCCGCTCTCGAACATGGTCAACTCCGGCATCGAGACCGTCGGCGTGATCATGCCCTATAACTATCGTTCGGTCGTTGACCACCTCTACACCGGTAAGGACTGGGGCCTCGATCGCAAGAAGGGCGGTCTGTTCCTCATGCCGGGCTCCGCGTTCGGCACGAGCCGCAAGGGCCCGCGCTTCCTCCTGCGCGACCTCATCGCCAACCGCGTGTTCCTCGACCGCGACAAGGCCAGCAATGTGGTCGTCTCCGCGGCGAACATCATCTATAACTACGACTACCGTGAGCTCATCCGCGTTCACAACGAGAGCGGCGCAGACATCACGCTGCTCACGAAGACCTACAGCTGCGAGGCCGAGGACGTCTCGAGCGTCTACACCGAGGACGGGCACGTCCGAGGTTTCACCTATGGCACCCGTTACGGCGACGAGGGCTTCCTTGACTGCTTCGTGGTTAAGCGCGAGAAGCTCATCGAGCTCATCGAGCGCTATGCCAACGTCGACTATCTCGACCTGTTCGAGGCCATCGAGCCGGATCTCCCGCAGCTTGACGTTCGTGCGCACAGGGTCGACATGTACACGGGCACGGTTTTCGACGCGCGCATGTATGCCAAGCGTAGCCACGAGATGCTCGACTCCAACGTCACCGCCGAGCTCTTCCCGCCTGATCGTCCGATCATGACGAAGGCTCACGATAACCCGCCCGCGAAGTATGAGAGCGGCGCCCGCGTCACTAACTCCATTGTCTCGGGAGGTTGCCGCATCCAGGGCACCGTCGCGGACTCGATTCTGTCTCGTCACGTTGTCATCGAGCCCGGCGCCTCCGTGCGCGACTGTGTCATCATGAATGACTGCGTCATCAAGCGCGGCGCTCGCCTCGAGCACGCGATCATCGACCGCGGAAACGTCATCACGGCTGGCACCGAGCTTCGCGGCACGCCTGAGACCGTTCTCGTGAAGGAGAAGGGCGGCGAGAGGTAGTGAGTGGCCGAACCCGCAGGAAGCTTCGCGTGGTCTTCTGCGCCTCCGAGGCCGCCCCGTTCGTGAAGACGGGCGGCCTGGGCGACGTCGCCGGCTCGCTCCCCCACGAGCTCCGTCGCTGCGGTAGCAAGGTCAGCGTGATCCTGCCCAAGTACCGCCGTATCCCGGCGGAGTATCGCAACAAGATGAACCACGTGGCCGATTTCTGGATGAACCTGGGCTGGCGTAACGTCTGGTGCGGCGTCGACCACCTCAACTATCACAGCATCGACTACTACTTCATTGATAACGAGGACTACTTCGGTCGCGATACCATCTACGGCGACTTCGACGATGGCGAGCGCTTCGCGTTCTTCTCGAAGGCCATTACGGAGTGCCTGGGTCGCGTGCCGGAGCTTGCCGGGACCGACATCCTCCACTGCAACGACTGGCAGACGGCGCTCTCGTGCGTGTTCCTCCGCGAGTTCTACAAGGGCCTTCCCGGATACGACAACGTCAAGACGGTGTTCTCTATCCATAACGTGAAGTTCCAGGGTCAGTATGGCGACGAGGTCATGAGCGACATCTGCGGCCTTGCGGACACCGCTGCCGCCGGCCAGATGTACACGGCCCCGAAGACCATCAACTTCATGAAGGGGGCGCTCCTCTACGCGGACACCATCACCACGGTAAGCCCGACTTACGCCGAGGAGCTCAAGACCCCGTTCTATGGCGAGGGCCTCGACGACATCTTCCGCGATCGTGCCTGGAAGCTGCATGGCATCCTGAACGGTATCGACACGCAGGAGTACGACCCCAGGACTGACTCCGGCATTGCCAGCCACTACTCCGTAGACGACCTCTCCGGCAAGGCCGCTTGCAAGGCGGCGCTGCAGGAGGAGCTCGGCCTCGAGGTCGATCCGAGCCGTCCGCTCGCCGTCATGGTGAGCCGCCTCACCAAGCAGAAGGGCTGCGACCTGGTCCAGTACGCACTGGGTCAGCTGCTCGACCGCTCGGTCCAGGTCGCCGTGCTTGGCACCGGCGAGAGCCAGTACGAGGATTCCCTCCGCTACTTCGACTGGAAGTACAAGGGGCAGATGTGCGCTCGCATCGACTTCGACTCGAAGCTGTCGCATCGCATGTATGCGGGCGCGGACCTGTTCCTGATGCCCAGCCAGTTCGAGCCGTGCGGCCTGTCGCAGATGATCTCGATGCGCTACGGCACCCTGCCGGTGGTTCGCGAGACCGGCGGCCTCAAGGATTCCGTCGTGCCGTACAACAAGTTCACGGGCGAGGGGACCGGTTTCTCGTTTGCGAACTTCAATGGCGATGAGTTCGCTGCGACGGTTTTGAACGCCTGTGAGGTATTCTGGACTGACAAGGATGCCTGGGAGGGTCTCATGCGCAATGCCATGGGGGCCGATTTCGGCTGGCGCCGCGCTGCCAACCAGTATCTGGATGCCTACCATGACCTCCATCCCGAGGTGATTCCTTACAACAAGAAGCGGAACCGGTAGAGCCCGTCGCCTGCGGAGCTCCCGGTGACCGCAGGACGGATGGGATAGAGACATGTGGGCATATCACGACAGTCGTGACAGCCGCTATAGGATTCCGTTCGGTGCCGCCCCCGCGGGCGGCACCGTCACGCTTGGCCTCTCCATCGGCGGAGACTCTGGCGCGCATGTGGCACTGCGCACGTGGGTTGACGGCGAGGGTGAGGCCTTCGTTCCCATGACGGGCGAGCCCGAAGGCGATCACCTGCGCTTTTCGTGCGAGTTCACGCGTGAGAGCCCTGCGATCGTGTGGTACTCCTTCGTGATCGAGCGCTCTGACGGCAGGGTGTTGCGCTATGGCGCGCGCGATGGTCACACCGGCGGTGAGGGCATGCTCTGCGAGTGGCAGCCCTCATCCTTCCAACTCACGGTCTATCGCCCGCGTGAGGTCAAGCCGGAATGGTTTACCTCGGGCATCGTCTACCAAATCTTCCCGGACCGCTATCGCCGCGGAAACGACTGGCGTGAGCGAGCCCGGGCGGCAGGCCACCTCCATGGGAACGACTCCGCGGATGGCATCCCCGGTCCCAGGCGTCGCGTGGTCGAGGACTGGGACACGGACCCGTCCTACGAGAAGGACGCCGATGGCCGCGTCGTGGCGTGGGACTTCTACGGCGGCACGCTCGAGGGCATCAGAGGAGACCTACGCCGTCTCGCCGACATGGGCGTGACCGTCATCTATCTGAACCCGATCTTCGAGGCTCGCAGCAGCCATCGCTATGACACGGCTGACTTCATGCGCGTCGACGCGATGCTTGGTGACGAAGAGGGATTCTCCAGGCTCTGCCGCGAAGCGGGAGAGCTCGGCATCTCGATCGTCCTTGACGGCGTCTTCAATCATGTGGGCGCGGATAGCCGCTACTTCAACCGCTACGAGACCTATCCCGAGCCAGGCGCCTGGCAGGCCCACGAGGCGGAGGTTGCTGCTGGTGGCCCGGAGGCGGGCGAAGCCACCTGTCCCTATGCGGACTGGTTCACCTTCAACGACGACGGTACCTACGAGGCTTGGTGGGGTGTCGACGACCTGCCTGCCGTGAACGAGACGAACCCTGGCTACCAGAACTTCATCACGGGGCCCGAGGGCGTCGTGCGCCACTGGCTCGCCGCTGGCGCGCGCGGCTGGCGCCTCGACGTGGCGGACGAGCTGCCGGACGAGTTCATCGAGGACATCAAGACGGCTGCCCTCGCGGAGCGCCCAGACGCACTCGTCCTGGGCGAGGTCTGGGAAGACGCGTCGAACAAGATCAGCTATGGCAAGCTGCGTCGCTACCTGCTGGGTTCCGAACTCGACAGCGCGATGAACTATCCGTTCCGCACGGCGGTGCTCGATTTTCTTCTCGGCAACGTCAGCGCGGCGGATGCGGCGGAGAGCCTCATGCAGATCGCGGAGAACTATCCGCCCGAGGCCATGGCTGCCGCGCTGAACCTGCTCTCGAGCCATGACCGCCCGCGTCTCATGAGCGTGCTGGGTGGCGCGCTCGACCATCCTGACTGGCAGCCTTGGCCCGATGATTTCCCCGGGCGCCTGACGGAGGCGCGCCGCGGCCTTGCCAAGGGCCGCTTTTGGCTCGCGACGCTCCTCCAGATGACCTACCAGGGCGTTCCCAGCATCTACTACGGTGACGAGCGTGGTATGGAAGGTCTCTGCGACCCGTGCAACCGCGGCCCCTATCCGTGGGACGGTGGCGACGCGGATTGCCAGGTGATATATCGCAACACCACCCAGCTGAGGCGCGCCCTGCCCGTGCTCACGGATGGCATCGTGAGGCCCATCAACTGCGGCGACGATGTTCTTGGCTGGTGGCGTCTGCCTGCTGGCGCGAGCCTCGCTCCGCATGATGCGTCCGATGGCCCGAGCGTTTGCGTCCTCGTGAACAGGAGCCTTTCTGAGTCAAGGTACGCCTCCATTCCCAGCCGCGGCGAGCGTGCTGTTGACCTTATCGGCGGCATGGAGCTCAGGCGCGAGGGCGAGGCAGTCTCGTTTACGTTGCCGCCCCTTGGCAGCGCCGTGGTCTATTTTGATGACGAGAAGACCTTGGCTAGGCCTATGGACGCCGGCTGCGGCGTGGTTTGCCACGTCACGAGCATCCCCAACGGCGACAAGCCCGGTACGCTGGGCGCCCCCGCTCGCGCCTTCGTCGATTGGCTAGCGTCCTGCGGGCAGCGCTATTGGCAGATCCTCCCCGTGAACCCCACGGACATGTACGGCTCGCCCTATGCGGGGTCCTCGGTCTTCGCCGGAAACGAGCGCTTGCTCGAACCGGATGGGGACGAGCTCAGGCGTCGCTTCGAGGCGTTCGAGCCCGATGCCGCGTTCCGCGAGTTCGTGCAGATCAACAATGACTGGCTCGAGCCCTACTGCTGCTTCGCCGCTATCGCCGAGGTGCTTGGCACGGAGGAGTGGCAGACCTGGCCGGAGGAGCTGCGCCACTATACGCCGGAGCTTGCGGATGACCCGCGCTTCAGTGCCGGCGTCGCATTCCATCGCTTCGCGCAGTGGGAGTTCGAGTGGGAGTGGATGGATCTGCGCGCCTACGCGAACGCCCGAGGCATCGAGGTCATCGGTGACATTCCCATGTACGTCGCCTCCTCCTCCGCTGACGTCTGGGCGCATCCCGAGCAGTTCCGTCTCGACGCGGACGGCGCGGCGGAGCTCCAGGCCGGCACCCCGCCGGATCAGTTCGCCGAGGAGGGCCAGCTCTGGGGCAATCCCTGTTACCGCTGGGACGCGATGCGCGCCGACGGCTACGCCTGGTGGATGCGCCGCCTCGCGCGCACCTTCGGTCTCTATGACGTGACGCGCCTCGACCACTTCCTGGGCTTCGAGAACTACTACGGCGTGCCCGCTGGCAAGGGGGCCCGTAGCGGCTCGTGGCTCGCGGGCCCGGGCGTCGACCTCTTCGCCCACGCCAACTCGCTGCTGGGACCGCTGCCGATCCTCGCCGAGGACCTCGGCTCGATCACGCCCGCCACGCGCGCCCTCCTTGCGCAGGTGGGTTGTCCGGGCATGGACGTTCTCCTCTTCGCCGACGGCGACGTGAGGGACGGCTGGCATCCGCACGCGGACAAGGTCGCCTATACCTCCACGCATGACACCTCCACGCTCGTGGGTTGGTGCGAGCAGAGGTTCGGCCTTGCCGAGGGTGACGCCCGCGATCTCGCCCGTCGTCTCATGCGCGACGCCTACTCGGGTGCCTCTCGCGTGGTCATGTGCACGCTGCAGGATGCGGCGTTGCTCGGCGACGAGGCCCGCATGAACGTGCCCGGCGTCGCGGGCGGCAACTGGAGCTGGCGCGCCACCGAGGCGGACCTCGACGCCGCCGCACCGCATCTTCGCGAGCTCGCCGCGCTGCGTCCCGAGCGCAAGGAGGACGGTCGCTAGTGCTTATCAACAGAGTCTCTCGACAGCTTCTTTCCGCGCCGGAACTCCTCCCGGCGCTCTCCGAGCTCCGAGCCGGAAACGACGCCACGCTGGCGGTTTCCCAGAGCGCCCGCCCGCTCGTGCTGGCGAGCGTCTGGGCGGCTGACCCGCGTCCATGCCTGTTCGTGGTTTCTGGCGAGGAGGCGGCGGACCGCGCGGCAAAGGCCCTCTCGGCATGGCTCGGCGGAGACGTCGTCTGCCGCTATCCCGAGCGTCGCGACCTCCCCTGGAAGGCGGAGACGCCGGATTGGTCTGTTGTTGGCGCTCGTTGCGAGGCGATTGGGCGCCTGGCGACAGGCGATCCCTGCCTCGTCGTGGCGAGCGCCCGCTCGCTGCTTCGCCGCGTGCCGCCCGTGGGGTCTGGCTACTGGGCGAGCAGCACCTTCTCGGTGGGCGACGAGGTTCCCTTCGAGGAGGTTGGGTCCCTGCTCGTGGGCCTCGGCTACTCCGATCCGGGCGAGCTCGACGGCCCCGGCACCTTCCACATCCATGGCGATTCGGTTGACATCCACCCCGCCCAGATGGGCACGCCGGTGCGTATCGAGTTCTTCGGCGACGAGGTCGATCGCGTGAGGCGCATGGTCGCCTCCACCGGACAGACCATCGGCGACCTCGACAGCGTGACCGTGCGCCCCTGCCGCGAGCTGGCGCTCACGGACGAGACGGTCGCTCGCGCGCGCAAGGCCCTCTGGGCGGATGCCCAGGCGAGCACCAAGGTCGCCGCCGACCTCGAGCTCATCGAGGCACGAAGCGCGGACCCCACGCTCGAGCGCTACCTCGCCGCCCTCTATGGCAAGACGGCGAGCCCTCTCGAGCACGTCTGCGAGAGCGCACTCATGTGCTTCGCCGAGCCGCGCGCCCTCTTTGACGACTGCGTGCGCGCGTCAGACGAGGTGACCCAGCTTGCGAGTAACGCCGGAGAGGAGACGGTGGGCCTCTACACCGCCCCTCGCGACCTCGACTTCGGCCGCCAGCAGCGGCTTTCGTTCGCAAGCATGTTGCGCGTGGGCTCCCAGGTCACCGCGGAGCTGCCCGTGAGGCAGCCGAGCATCGCCGGCTCCGACACGCGCCTGCTCGGTCGCGTCCGCCAGCTTCTAAACGATGGCGCTTCCGTGCTGTTCGCCGTGCCTGACCGCGCGGCGCGCGAGCACCTCGAGCTCACCTTTGGCGACGAGCGCGTCACCTTTGGCGAGGCGCTGGGCTCCGCTCCGGAGAATAGCGTGCCGGTGATGGACCCGACCGCGAACGATCTCGCGAGCGCGCCGGACCTCCCGCGTGGCCAGGTGACCTTCACGGACCTGCCCGTGCCCGCCGGCGTCATCGTGCCGTCGGCGCGTCTCGCGATCCTCTCCGTGGGCGACCTCGCGATTCACTCCGCCAAGCGCAAGACGCGTCGCCGCGTCGATCCCACGAGCGTGACCTTCCCGTTCAAGCCCGGAGACTACGTCGTCCACGCCACGCATGGCATCGCGCTCTTCTCCGACATCGTGCGCCAGGAGGTCGCCGGCAAGGAACGCGACTACTTCCTGCTCGAGTACTCCGGTGGAGACAAGCTCTTCGTCCCGCTTGAGCAAGTCGATCGCATCACGCGCTACGTCGGCCCGGATGGCTCCGCGCCGCGCCTCACGCGCCTCAACACCGCGGACTGGAGCCGTGCCACCGGCAAGGCTCGCAAGAACGCCCGTCGCCTCGCCTTCGACCTCGTTGACCTCTACACGCGACGTGCGAGCGTCCAGGGCTATGCCTTCGCGCCGGACACGCCCGAGCAGCAGGACATGGAGGCGGAGTTCCCCTACCAGCTCACGCAGGACCAGGCCTCCGCCGTGGCGGACATCAAGTCCGATATGGAGACCGCCCGCCCGATGGACCGCCTGCTCTGCGGTGACGTGGGCTTCGGCAAGACGGAGGTGGCCCTGCGCGCCGCATTCAAGTGCGTCGCCGAGGGCCGCCAGGTCATGGTGCTCTGCCCCACGACGATTCTCGCCCAGCAGCACTTCGAGACGTTCTTCAACCGCTTCGCGCCGTTCGACTTCGAGGTCGACGTGCTCTCGCGCTTCCGCACGCCCAAGCAGCAGAGGCTTGCCCTCGAGGGCTTCGCGAGCGGCAAGGTGAGCGTCCTCGTGGGCACCCACCGCCTGCTTTCCGCGGACGTGAACCCGCACGACCTGGGTCTCGTCATCATCGACGAGGAGCAGCGCTTCGGCGTCCAGCACAAGGAGCAGCTCAAGAACATGCGCGAACAGGTCGACGTGCTCACGCTCTCCGCCACGCCCATCCCGCGCACCATGCAGATGGCGATGAGCGGCGTGCGCGACATGAGCCTGATCATGACGCCGCCGCCGGGGCGTCTCCCCGTCAAGGTGACGGTGGGGGAGTATGACCCGGACATCGTCTCCGCCGCCATTCGCGCGGAGATTGCCCGTGATGGCCAGGTCTACTACGTCTCCAACCGTGTGAAGACCATCGACGAGGCCGAGGCTCGCGTGCTCGAGGCCGCGCCCGAGGCCCGCGTGGGCGTGGCGCACGGCAAGATGAGCGCCAAGCAGGTCGAGGACATGATGATGAAGTTCCAGCGCGGCGAGATCGACGTGCTGGTGGCGACCACCATCATCGAGAGCGGCATCGACAACCCTCACAGCAATACCCTCATCATCGAGGATTCCCAGCGCCTGGGCCTGGCGCAGCTCTACCAGCTCAAGGGCCGCGTCGGCCGCGGCCGCATCCAGGCGTACGCCTACTTCATGTTCCCCGGCGAGCGTCCGCTCACGCCCGAGGCGACGGACCGCCTCATGGCGATTAACGAGTACCAGGAGCTTGGCAGTGGTATGCGCGTCGCCATGCGCGACCTCGAGATTCGTGGTGCCGGTTCGCTCGTGGGAGCGGAGCAGCACGGCAACCTCTCGAGCGTCGGCTTCGACCTCTTCACCCAGATGCTTGGCGAGGCCGTCGCTGAGGCGAAGGGCGAGGCGGGCGGCGAGCTTGCGCAGAGCGAAGTCAACATCAACCTTTCCGCGGACTTCTACCTCGCGGAAGAGTACCTGCCCGAGGTCGACAAGCGCGTCCTGGTGTACCGCAAGCTCGCGGGCGCCGTGGATCTTGCCGAGGTCGACGCTCTCGAGCAGGAGTGCGAGCGCGACTTTGGTGCGATGCCTGCCGCCGCGAAGAACCTATTCGACCGCGCGCGCATCCGCATCCGCGCCCAGCGCCTGGGCGTCACGAGCGTCACGCTTACGAGTGGGCGCATCATCTACCTGGGCCTCAAGTGCTCTCGCGACCTCACGCTCAAGTTCAAGGCGCGCGGGGCGATCGTCTATCCCAAGACCGAGAAGGTCGCCTATCCCTTCAAGCGCGGTGCCGAGGACCTCGTCGCCTGCGCCTTGGCCGTGCTCGAGGAGGCCGGCGGCGACGATGAGCCAGAAGAATAACCGCTGGTGAGGACTCTGGCGCCATACCGTAGTCCCACCAAGAGTCATCCCTTCGAACGAACGGAGAAGATCATGGCCGAGAACAGCCCAAACACCCCGATCGATGCGGCGGCCGCCGCGGACGCCGCCTTTGCCGCCGTTGCCGGCAAGCCCTTCCCCTCGGATGTCTTTACCGCGCCCGACCTGCGCTGGGCCGTCATCGGTTGCGGTGTCATCGCGAACCAGATGGCGGAGTCCTTCGCGCTCGCGGGTCGCAAGCTCGCCGGCGTCCAGAACCGCACGCGTGCCAAGGCGGAGGCGTTTGCCGAGCGCTGGGGCGTCGCGCGTGTCTATGACACGCCGGAAGAGCTCTATGCCGACCCTGACATCGACGCCATCTACATCACGACGCCCCACAACACGCACATCAAGTATCTCCGCGGTGCCCTTGGCTCAGGCAAGCACGTGTTGTGCGAGAAGTCCATCACGCTGAACTCCGAGGAGCTCGCTGAGGCACTGACGATTGCGGACGCCAACCACGTCCAGCTCGTCGACGCCACCACCATCCTGCACATGCCCCTCTATCGCGAGATCATCCGCCGCGCCATGGCGGGCGACTTCGGCCAGATGAACCTGGCGCAGATCAACTTCGGCTCCTACAAGGAGTTCGATCCCAAATCGCGCTTCTACAACCGCGACCTTGCGGGCGGTGCCCTGCTCGATATCGGCGTCTACGCGATCACCCTCGCTCGCCTGTTCATGATGAGCCTGCCCGAGGACGTGCTCTCGATCGCCAATGCCTGCTCCACGGGCGTCGACGTCACGAGCGGCATCGTCCTGCGTAACCCCGACATGCAGATGGCCACCATCACGCTGTCGCTCCACTCGAAGCAGCCCAAGCGCGCCGTCCTCTCGTTCGACGACTGCTACATCGAGGTCACGGACTACCCGCGCGCAGACCGCGCCACCATCGTCTGGACGGCCGACGGGCGCCGCGAGGAGATTCGTGCGGGCGAGGAGGCCTATGCGCTGTGTTACGAGGCCGCGAACCTCGAGCGCGCCGTCGCCGGCGACCAGGTCGAGCAGAATATGATTGCCTACACCGTCGACGTCATGGCCATCATGACGATGCTCCGTCGCCAGTGGGGCATTCGCTATCCCGAGGAGGAGCAGGCGTAAAGCAGCTCCACGAGCGGTGGCCGCATGCGTTCCGCCGTTGCCGCATCTTTGGCGTGGCGGGCGTAAGCGCTCTGTCAGGAGTCGGCGTCTTTTCAGACTCGAGCGCTACACTTGGGCAAAACCAAGGGAGAGAAAGAAGAAACATGACTGCTGCTAACATCGCGCCGTTCATTCGAGGCGCCCGCCACCTCATCTATCGTCCCGATGGCCTCGTGAGGCCGTCGCGCATGTCGAACAAGCAGGCGGAGGCCGCGGCCGACGCCGGTCGCGAGCGCGCCGCAAGCTATACCGCTGGCGCCACGATCAACCTCGTGACCACGGGAGACGAAGTCTCGTTCGACCTCTCCGTCATCGAGGGCATTCACTTCGAGAGTGCCTCGGTGCGCGAAACCATCGAGCTCGCTCGCGCCGCCGGCGATGACCGCGCCCCCGAGGAGGGCGTGGTTGACGGCATCGATCTTGTCGTCGACGGGGTCTACGTGAAGACTGCCCCCGTTCGCGAAGGCACGGTCACGTTTGACTTCGAGAACCCCTCTCACGCGCCCGCCTCGGTCACAATCTATCTGCCCTGCCTCATGAACGTCGCGGTGGGCAACCTCTCCACCAACGGTAGCCTCGAGCAGCCCGCCGAGCGCGGCTACCTCCTTGCGCTTGGAGACTCGATCACCCAGGGCTACGTCGTGGGTAGGCCGAGCGCGTCCTGGCCGGCGGAGGTCTCCCGTGCCCTCGGCCTCGACCTCATGAACCAGGCCATCGCGGGCCATCACTTCGACGACCGCACCCTGCGCGGCATGAGGGCCTTCCGCGAGAACCCGCCTGCGGCGATCATCGTCGCCTACGGCACCAATGATTGGGCCCATACCGAGCGAGAGCGCGACCTCGTGGAGAACATGACCAAGTATCTCCAGAAGCTCGTCGACAAATTCTCCGATACGCCCATCTTCGCCGTGAGCCCCATCTGGCGTGCGGACATCGACAGTGAGCAGCCCCACGGCCGCACCCTTGCGTGGGTGCGCAGCATCATGTGCGACGAGTGCGCGCGCCTCGGTGTCGAGTGCATCGATGGTGCGGAGCTTGTCCCGGCGGACCCCGCGCTCTATGCGGATGGCAGACTCCACCCCAACGCCGATGGCGCCCATCTCATGGCCGAGGGCATCCTTCGCGCCCTCGAGGAGCGTGGTCTCGTCGCCGCTCTTGGCGGTCGTCACGATGAGCCTCGCGAGCTCGCGGACGTCCAGACGCTTCTCCGCCCGAACGCCCCGCGCGGCCAGCGCGAGCTCGAGCAGGCCGTGAGGACGATCTGGCGCCTTCGCCAGGACGACGGCTGTCCCTGGGATAGGGAGCAGACCCACGCGAGCATCGCGAAGAACATGATCGAGGAGGCCTACGAGGCGGTCGACGCAATTGAGGCCGGTGACGCCGCACACCTGCGCGAGGAGCTTGGCGACGTGCTCATGCAGGTCCTCCTCCACGCCCAGATTGCCGAGGACGCCGGCGAGTTCACCTTTGCCGATATCTGCCGCGACCTCGATGACAAGCTCGTCCGCAGGCATCCGCACGTGTTTGGCTCCGGCGTGGCCGCGCATGACTCCGCCGAGGTGCTCGACATCTGGAGCAAGGTGAAGCTCGACGAGCGCCGCGACGCGGAGCAGTCCGGCTCGACCTCGAGCCTGCTCGATGCCGTCCCTCGCGCGCTTCCCGCCCTCATGCAGGCGCAGAAGATCTCGAAGAAGGCCGCCAACTGCGGCTTTGACTGGGAGACCACGGCCGACGTCTGGGCCAAGGTCGATGAGGAGCGCGCGGAGTTCGCCGCGGAGGAGACGGGTTCCGAGGGGGCGCTCGAGGAGTTCGGCGACGTGCTGTTCTCCGTCGTCAACGTTGCCCGCAAGGAGCACATCGATGCCGAGACGGCGCTGAGGCGTAGCTGCGAGAAGTTCCGCGAGCGTTGGGCCGCTATGGAGAAGGCAGCCGCCGAGAAGAGCCGGTCGCTCGCCGACGTCTCTCGTGAAGAGCTTGAGCAACTCTGGACCGAAGCGAAGAGGGCGGGTAGGTCTGACTCCTAATCTGTCATAATCGATTAACGCGCGAAGGCGCGACCATAACCGCAACATGTGCCCAAACACAGCAGAAACGAAGCAGACGCCACATGAGTGCAAGTAATTCCATTGTCCTTGGACGCTATAACCGTGCGAACACCCGTGCCTCCTCTGGCTACGGGCGCTCCTCAGGTGCAGCGAGCTCGAGCTTCAGCTCTCACGAGACCCGTCGGTCGTCGCGCGAGTCGGCAGACTTTGGCTTGCGAGAGAGCCGTCGTGCGTCCTCCAGCGGCACCTCCGCAGCGTATCGTGACATGCCGCGTCGAGAGCGCGCTCGCGGTGTCGTCGCTGCGAACAGGCCGTCCCGCGAGGCTTCCTCTCGTGGCCGCGCCGTGTCCGGTCGCGCCGCGTCCGAGGCTCGTCGGCATACCACGGGGGAGGGCGAGGACCATCGCCGCACCGCGAATGTCGCCTCGCAGGCACAGGGTGTGCTCGCCTGGGCGATGGAGCATCGTGCCCTTTCCATCGCGCTCGTTGCCATTGTGGCGCTTGCGCTCATGCTCTATCCGCCGCTCAAGGCCCTCTATGGAGCATCGCGCACCAACGCGCTTCTCTCCACCCAGCTCAGCTCCGTCACTGCTACCAACGACACCCTCCAGGGAGAGGTCGATAACCTCATGACCCGCGAGGGCATCGAGGACGAGGCCCGTCGTCGCGGCTATGTGACGGAGGGCGATACACCGGTAGATATGTCGGGCATCGAGGATTCCGGCGGTGCTTCGAGTGATTCGACCGTCTCGACGGACGAGTCCGCCCCGGCGGCAAGCGACCCCTGGTACGTCTCCGCCCTTGACTTCATCTTTGGATACAACCCCGCCGATCAGGGGGTTTCCCAGTGAGCCGCGTTGCCGTTATCGATATCGGCACCGTGACGGCGCGTCTTGGCGTCTCCGATGTCGCCGCCTCGCGCGTCGAGCGCTGCGCCAAGACGTCGACCATCTGCAGCCTTGGCGAGGACGTTGCCGAGACGGGCATGCTTCGCGAGGATGCGTGCGCGCGCGTGCTTTCGTGCGTTGATGGCTATCTGGCCCAGGCTCGCGAGTCCGGCGCTGAGGTGGCGTGCTGCACGCTCACGAGCGCCGCGCGAGACGCTGCGAATTCGAATGTGCTGCTTGATGGCCTCGCGGAGCGCGGCGTTGTCGCTCAGGTCATTCCCGGCGAGGTGGAGGGATCGCTCACGTTCCTCGGCGTGGCCCAGGACTTTCGGGCGTCGCGCATCGTCGTTGCGGATAACGGCGGCGGGTCGACCGAGGTGGCCGTGGGAGTGCTCGACGGCGAGCGACCCGGCGTGGCGCTTGAGGCCGTGCGTTCGCTGGATGTGGGCTGTCGCCGCGTGACGGACCTCTTTCTCTCTCGCGAGGACCCACCCTCGGCCTCTGCACTGGACGAGGCTCGTGCGTTCTGTCGCGAGGCCTTCGAATCCGGCCTCCCCGCCGAGGCGCGCGATCCGGAGCGCCTTGTCTGCGTAGGTGGTACGGTCACGACGCTTGTCGCCATCGACGCGAGGCTCGACCCCTATGACCCTGCGTTCGTCCATCTTCATTCGCTCGCGCTTGACGAGGTGGATGAGCTGGTCGGCCGTCTTGCCTCGCTTCCTCTGGAGCAGCGCCGCGGGGTCGTGGGCCTGCAGCCCAAGCGCGCCGGCGTGATTTTGGCGGGTGCCGTTTGCGTGAGCGAGCTCATGCGCGCGTGCCATGCGTGCGAGCTCACCGTGAGCGAGAGCGACCTGCTCTACGGCCTGTCGCTCTCCGCGGCAGCGGTGGCGGATGGGATTACCGCCCCAGTTTCTTGGACGCCGCAACTCTTCTCTTTGCGCTAAGGTAGTCAGCGCGCGACTTTGCGGCATGATGCGTGACGGCGCGATAAGGGTGCCAAGCACTTTCACGTGACGATGGCGCCGCATGATATGGGGGCGTGGCGGAATTGGCAGACGCAGGGGCCTTAAAAGCCCTCGCCGGAAGGCTTGTGGGTTCGAACCCCACCGCCCCTACCAGACGAAAAAAGCGGGACGACGGCTCTGTGGCTGTCGTCCCGCTTTCCATGAGGAGCGAGTTTGGGGCACGCGCGCTTGCTGGTCTTGGTGTGGGCGCCGCGCTCCCGTTGTCCGCGCCGGGCGCGGGCTAAGAGCAAACCGACGTGCGAGCGCGGCTGGGTGCGCGCATGAGCGCGAGCAGGGAGCGCTCTGACGCGCTGGCGTCGCCTCCCGTGAGGAACGGCGTGCCGTTCACGTACGGGATATCGAGGGTGCCGGGGATGAGCGTGACGGCGATGAGGAAGTCGTGCGACTCGGCAAGCGCCGGGACATCAGCCATCTTGCACGGGGTGACGTCATAGGTGCCGGCGAAGCCGTGAGAATCGAGAATCTGACAGACGCGATCGCGTACCGCAGACGAGGTGCAAATGCCCGTGCCGCAGGCCATGAGGATGTGCTTCATTGCCGTCCTTCTAAAACGACAGATACCTGGCGACTCGTGGAGGTGTGATTGCGAGTTCGTTTATGGCGTGGCACGTGCGCTCAGGCGTAAATACAATTCGACAAGCGCGTACTTTAGCCGTTTCTCTCCCGTTTGTGTAGGGGTTTATTCGCGTGGGCCGCTGCCGCTCGCCGAATCGTATGGCGTTGGAGCGGGCGGTTCGCGGGCTTTATATGGCGAGAGTGGGCGAACGATTAGCGAATCTTGCCGATAAACAGCAGGTAGGAATAGACGTACATCGCGATGCATCCCCCAAGGCAGATCACGCTGATCGCCGCTGCGGCAACAGCGTCCGAGAGGTAGGGCCCTGCGAAGCCAAATGCTGCGACGGCAATTCCCATAAGCACGAAACACTTGCCACCAAAGCGCTGGGTACGGCGCCAGTTCTCCGGGTCGTTGAGGGCCCAGGGGGTCTTCACGCCCATCGTGTAGTTCTGGCCGATACGGGGCATGTAGTTGCCGATGCCGACGAGCAGAGCGCCGATCAGCACGGAGACGATGACGTTCGTGGAGCCCTTGGCCGCTATCGCGCCCCAGACGGTAAGCTCGGGAAGCCAGCTGATGACGATCGTGAGCAGGGTAAAGCCGACAACGAAGTGCTGGTAGAACTTCCCGGCGCGGGCATAGCCATTGCCTCTGGGGTCGATGCGCGGAATCACGTAGAAGAGGACGAGCATCCCGAGGGGCAGCGCGCCCAAGGCGGCTGCCGTCCAGCTTGGCCCCCAACCGTTGACCTCACCGCTCGCACCCCAATGGATGGGAATTTGTGCGGGCAGGCTTGGGAGCGCGACGAGGTGCGCGATGACGTTTGCGCCGGAAAGCGCGGCGAGCGCGATGAGGCAGTTGCGTGAGATGAGGCCCCGGGTGCTGCCGTTGTTGGTGCTATTCATGAGAGTCCTCCTTGAAGCCAAGGAACCAACCAATCAGGTCCTGCATGACGGTGGTGTTGAGGCTATAGACGATGTTCTGGCCGTGGCGCTCGTCTGTGACGAGGCCGGCAGCCTTGAGCGTTGCCAGGTGGTGGCTGAGTGTTGGCTTGCTGACGTCAAAGTTCTTGGCGAGCTCACCCGCCGTGAGGTCGCCCGACTTGAGTAGCTCGAGAATGCGTCTGCGCGTCGGGTCGGCGAGCGCCTTGAATCCCTCTCCTGCCATAACGCCTCCTGGGTGAGGTGTTCGTATTCCTCTCGGCAATTAGATAGTTAGACAAACATCTAACAACTGAGAAGTATAGCTTCGGTGCCAGGGGAGTCAACGGGTGGGTTTTGCATTTGCGGAGTATGGCGTGACACCTCGCGTGTCCATGCGGTGTACCGCCTCGCGTGTCCATGCGGCGTACCGTTCTACAGCCCCATGCGGCGTACCGCTCCGCAACTCTGTGTGGCGCGACGCTCTGCAGCTCCATGCGGCGCACCGCGCAAAAAAGAAGCAGGTCAGAGGCGCGAATTCCTCTGACCTGCTGCAATTTCTGGTGCCCCCAGCGGGATTCGAACCCGCGATATCCACCTTGAAAGGGTGGCGTCCTGGGCCGCTAGACGATGGGGACGGCGAACGAGAGTATATCAGAGCTCACGGCCCGTCATGCTGCGTTTCGTGCAATTCGCATCGAGACGCGGCCTTGGCGTGCGTCGGAGCCTTCCGTGGCGAGCTCGGTGCTCCACCTACCAGTCGAGGTCGTTATCGCGTGCGAATTTCTCTGCCTGCGCGGCGAAGCCATCCTGCGCGGTCGCCCACGCGAGGAAGTCGGGCGTGTCCATCACGACGGAATCGCACTCGTGAACGGCGAGCGCCGCCTCCTCAAAGCTGCCCGGTTCGAAAGCGGGGCGATCGGGGAGATATCCCTCGACGAACGTCGGCCGAAGAAGGGCGTAGGCGCCGCCGTGGCACAGACTCGTGTACCCACGAAGGGCGCGGCGAGCGGCGGGCATGCGGTCAAGCTTGAACATGAGCAGCGTGCGCGCGAGGTGGTTCCACGCGTTGCCCTGCCTGCCGAATCGTGCGTCAAGGGCATCGAAGCCCTTCTCGTCCTCAAGGCGTGCGAGCGCGATTGCCCAGGTATAGCGAGCGCCGAGCTGGTCTGTGGGATCGAGCTCGATGAGACGCTCGCACGTTTTGCAGGCGTTCTTGTAGCGGGCGGTCTCGAGCCTCGCGCGAGCGATGGAGCTCAGTAGGCGCAGGCGAGGGCGCGCGAAGACGTCGTTCCACTCGGAGGCGCAGACGAGAGGGGCCTCGTCACTGTCTGACATGGGATCATCTGCCCCCGGCGCGGACGGGGAGGCGTCGCCTTCCTTCTCCCTCGGCTCCGTATCAAGTTCGATCTCATTAGCGAGCTCCAGGAGCGCCGCCAGCGAGGCGTCGGGGTCCTTGGCACCAAGCATGGCAGCGATCGTACGAGCGTCGAGGCAATCGCCGTCCATGGAGATCGCCTCCGCGCATGCCGCACGAAGCTTGTCGAGCCTGCGATTGCGAGAGGATTCGTATCCCTCGTCATCAAGAAACTCCTCCTCCGCCTGGGCGAGGTCGTTGGCGGCGAGTGCGTCGGCAAGGTGCTTGAACGCGACGTCTCCCTTGTGTTCGAGGAACGAATCGGGGTCTCTCGTGACGGCAAGCCTGAGCTCGTCGAAGGCATCCTCCGAGAGCTTGCCGAGTTTTTCGGCGCGTCGCCATGACAGGCGGTCAATCAGCTCGTCCGCAAATTTCATGACTGGCCCTCCTTGAGCGTCGGGTCGATTGCGACCTCGCGAGCGTAGGCCTCGGCGACATCGGGCCTCGAGGAGACCCATGAGCCGAGCGTGCCGCGTTCGTTGGCGTCGAAGCCTTCCTGCAGCAGGACCGTCGCCTCGGAGGTGGCGAGGATGAGCTCGTCTTCGCTCCCGGGCGCGACGCAGATGCGGCAGAAGATGCCGTCCGGTAGATCATCCTGGCGAGTGAGCGTGGTCCCCGCGTTGGGATATGCCGCTATGATTGCGCGAATCTCCTCCTCGGCGGCATCGCGGTCCTCCCGCTTGAAGGCGAGCGCCATGCGCGCGAGGGAATACCAGGCGGTACCGGGCAGGGGGCCGTTGCCGGCGGCCTTGCGGGCATCGGCGTAAAGCGATGCGAACGCCTCTTCGTCCTCGAGCTTTGCGTATGCGATGGCGAGCGTGAAGCGCACGCCAACAGGGTCGCTCGGGTCGAGCTCGAGTGCCTCATTGGCGAGCCGTATGCCAAGACGGTAGCGGCCGCAGACGAGCGCGTTGGATGCTTCGATGGCAATCCAACGGAGATAGGGGCGGAAGGCAAGCAACGTGGCGACATCCTTGAGGTCGCCCTCGGGAAGCTCGTATGAAGCTGCGTCGCGTTCGCACGCCTCGCGAACGCCGGCGGCGTTGTCTGCAAGGTAGCGGTGGTAGGCGTTGGGGGAGCCGCTAGACGCGGCGGCAAGCATGCGGCGTGCGTCATGGCACGAGGGGTCTAGGTCGAGCGCCTCGTTGAGGCATTTGCGGGCTTCGAGAATGATCTTCTGCGCGGCGGAATCATCCGTGGCGAAGGGCAACTGGTAATCAATGAGGTCACTCGCCTTGACCACGAGGTGGAAGGCGCGGTCTGCGTCTGTTTGCGGAAGTGAGTCCCTGTTGGAGCGATAGCGACGAGCGAAATCCGCCGCGGCGCGTGCGGCGCCAAAGGGATCTCGAGGGTCGAGATCGCGGGCAAAGCGCACGCTCAGGCGCTGGTAGTCTTCAAAATGTGGATCGATGGACATGCTCTCCTCCTTTGGTTCTTATGGTAGCAAGGAGAACGTTTGACCTGCGGCGGGACGGGCGTTTCTCCCGCCTTTGCCGCGCGGCCTTGGCAGCGCTTGTCTCAGCGTCGCCTCCCGCCGAGCGATGGGAATCGATTGTTCGAGCTACACGACTCGCGTGAGATAGTCTTAAGGGCGCGTGAAACTACATAACTTCTGCATAATGTTACGCGTCTGTTTCCAATGTTATTCAGTAAGCATCTTTTTGTTGACACTGTCGGGCCCCGCGACGAAGATGCTGAACCATCCACTGGGGATGGCGCGTGGGGATACGCGCCAAGGTGAATCAGGAGCACATCGCAATGAACAAGCAGCTATCCATTATTGAGGTCGTCATTATCTAAGACGGGTGGCTGAATGCGAGCCGCCCGAATCTTCGGGCGGCCTTATGAGGGGCCGCAGGGTGATAAACCCAGCGGCCCCTTTTCTTGTCTCGCGATTTTCTCTTGGTACGGAAGGAGCTTTTTGTGAACGGAATCGCTGTTATGGTCGTTTGTGCAGTCGTGCTCTTTGCCGGCTACATGCTTTATGGCCGCTGGCTGGCCAATAGGTGGGGCGTCGATGTGAACGCCGTCACCCCGGCTCGTCGTATGGAGGATGGCAACGCCTTCTCCCCGGCCTCTGCCTTCACCGTCTTCTCGCACCAGTTCAGCTCGATCTGCGGCGCCGGCCCTGTTACGGGCACCATCGTCGCCATGGCCTTCGGCTGGCTGCCCGTCGTCCTGTGGGTTCTCGTCGGCGGCATCTTCTTCGGCGCCGTCCACGACTTTGGCGCCCTCTATGCCTCGATGAAGAACAACGGCAAGTCGCTCGCCCAGCTCGTTGACAAGTACATCGGCAAGACTGGCCGCCGCCTGTTCCTGCTCTTCTGCTGGCTCTTCTGCATCATCGTCATCGCTGCCTTCACCTCGATGGTCTGCGGCACGTTTGCCCAGTCCGCCAAGGCTTCCGACGCCGTGAACTACGCTGCCGCCTCCACGGGCACGATCTCGATCCTGTTCACGTTCGTCGCTATCGCCTTTGGCTGGGCCCGTAACAAGTTCAACCTTACGGGCGCTGCCGAGTTCGTCGTCGCCGTCGTCATGGTCGTCGCCATGTTCGCCGTCGGCATGGTTGCCCCGCTGCGTCTCGGCACCAACACCTGGATCGCCATCGTCATGGTCTACCTGGTCTTTGCCGGCGCCATGCCCATCCAGACGCTCAAGCAGCCGCGTGATTACCTCACGACCATCATGATGCTCACCATGATCGTCTGCGCCGTCTTCGGCATCGTCGTCCTCGGCGTTAACGGTCAGGCTACGATGACCGCCCCGATGTTCACTGGCTTCTCCACGAAGTCCGGAATGATGTTCCCCGTCCTGTTCGTCTCCGTCGCTTGTGGCGCCCTCTCTGGCTTCCACAGCCTCGTCTCCTCTGGCACCTCCTCCAAGCAGGTCTCTAACGAGGCCGACGCCGTGAAGGTCGGCTATGGCGCGATGGTCCTCGAGTCCTTCGTCGGCATCCTCGCCATCGTCGTCGCTGGCATCATGTGGTCTACGGTCAACACCCTTGGTGCCGACGGCGCTGAGGTGGGCACGGCCTTCCAGGTCTTCGCCCGTGGCGTCGCCAAGGGCATGACTGCCTTCGGCGTCGATAGCACCGTCGCCACCGTGTTCATGCAGATGAACGTTTCCGCCCTCTGCCTGACCTCGCTTGATGCCGTTGCCCGCATCGCCCGCACCTCCTTCTCCGAGTTCTTCGCCTCCTCCAACGATGCCCTGGCCATCGACTCCAAGAGCGGCGCCATGAAGGTTCTCGGTAACCCCTGGTTCGCCACGGTCGTCACGCTGGTTCCGGGCCTGGCCCTCACCTTCGGCGGCTACCTCAACATCTGGCCGCTCTTCGGCGCCTCTAACCAGCTGCTCGGTGGCATGACGATGATCACGCTTGCCGTGTTCTGCAAGTGCACCGGCCGCAAGGGCTGGATGCTCTACGTGCCCGTCGCGTTCCTGCTGGTCTGCACCTTCACCTCGCTCGTTCAGAGCGCCCTCGGCTGCTACGCCGCCGTCTCCACCTATGGCTTCTTTGGCACCATCCCGGCCACCGAGACCACCGCTGCCGTGTCCGTGGCCGCCACCAAGGGCCTGCAGCTCGTCTTCGCCGTCCTGCTGATGGTCCTCGGCCTCATCGTTGCCGTGAACTGCCTCAAGGAGCTCTTCGGCAAGGAGGCCGGCTCCATGCCCGACGAGCAGCCCGAGTGGACCGAGCTCGGCCGCGAGCACGTCTCCGCTTCCGCTGGCAAGGGCGCCGCTTCTGGTGCCGCTGCCACCGAGAAGGCCTAGGCGCTCGACTCCTAGCGCCGCTCTCGTCGAGAGGGCGTGGGCGCTTCGCATCCTGGCGCCGCTCTCGTCGAGAGGGCGTAGGCGCTTCGCATCCTCCTCATTTCCATCGCCGACTTATCGACTCGCAGCCGGCTTTGGTGGGCCCGCATCCTCGTGGTGCGGGCTTTTATTTGTGCGCTCGTTTGGCGTGCGGGGATGCCGTGGGAAGAGGGCACCTTCACGCGTTGGTGGCCTGCTGACATCGGAGCACTGGCATGTGGCACATGACACACATAAGCGCCCTAAGTGCGACGAAGCATGCGCGTGCCGCCGGGGCTGCGGTCGGGGACAGCCTGCGGCCGAGACGACCGGGACCCTGGCGCTCCTTCGACACATATAAGTGTCCTAAGCGCGACGAAACTGAGCGGCGGCGTTGGCCAAGCAATCCGTGGCGACAAATTGCACGCTTAAACGGATTGAATGCCTGTATCTATGTCGAAGCGTCGCCACGGATTCGGCGGGGTGTAGTGCGACTCTTATTTCGACGCACAAAGGACGGGGATGCGGCGTTCCTGCACGCTGGCTCCATTGCTGCGGCGTTCCTGCACGTTGGCTCCATTGCTGCGGCGTTATTGCGCGCTGCGCGGGCCTTGAGCGTGCAGAAGCGCCATGCCAACGAGCGGGACGTGCAAAAGCGCCACGGTAGCGAGAGGAGCGGCGCGGCGGGCGGGGCGGCGCGGCGAGACACGGCGCAGTGAGACACGGCGCAGCGGGGGGGGACGGCGCGGGAGAGTCGATTTGACGCGTATGAGCCGTCTAAGCATGCCGATTTTCGCTAAGCGTCCGCGCGTCATGGGGCCGCCCGCAGGATGGCGCACATGGACGGCTTAAGCATGTCGAATTATGCGTCCTGCCTGGGGAAACGAACTATGCGGCGCGGCCTCGCACCCGGGCTATCCCGTACGCCTCCACCCTCGCGCCCCGCGCCCGGGTCACCTTGCGCAGCTGTCCTCGCGCCCGGGCTATCCCGGACGCCTCCACTTTCGCACCCGGGCTATCCCGTACGCCTCCACCCTCACGCCCCGCGCCCGGGTCACCTCGCGCGGCTGTTCCTGCGCCCGGGCCATCCCGGACTCCGCCTATCCGACGTTCCGCTCCTGCCGCGCGCTTCACATCGACTGTCCGCTGATTTCGAGCTTATGTCGATAGGGAGAAGGCAAGCCGCGGGCGCGTATACTTGAAAAAACATGCAACTTGAGGGGGCGTTATGGATCAGGAAGTCGAGAAGAACGTCGAAAACGAGGGAGTGCCTGTTGAGGAGTCCCTCGAGGAACGTCTTCAGCGGGCAATCGCGGTCACTGCTCCCGGCACCGCCGTGCGTCGCGCGCTCGACATGATTATCGCCGGCCACCTCGGCGCGCTCATTTGCGTGGGCGACACGGAGACCGTTCTCGGCGCTGGCAATGACGGCTTTCCCCTGAACATCTCCTTTACCGCGAACCGCCTCTTCGAGCTCTCGAAGATGGACGGCGCCATCGTCGTCGATCGCGACCTCACCCAGATCCTTCGCGCGAACTTCCACCTGAATCCGGACCCGAGCCTCCCCACAAGCGAGACGGGCATGCGTCACCGCACCGCCGCTCGCATGAGCCTCCTCACGAAGGCGCTCGTGATTTCGGTCTCGGAGCGCCGCCAGGTCGTCAACCTATATGTGGGGGGAAGGTCCTTCCAGCTCAAGAGCGTCCCGCAGCTTATGGCGAGTGCCTCGCAGCTCATCACCACCCTCCAGACCACGCGCCAGTCGCTCGACCGTGCCCTGCTGCGCCTCTCCACGCTCGAGCTCGACAACTACGTCACCCTTGCGGACGTCACGACGATCCTCAACTACTTCGAGACCCTCATGACCGCCGCGGACGAGCTCGATCGCATCGTCGACCAGCTGGGCAGCGAGGGCCGCACCGTCGAGATGCAGCGCGAGCAGCTCGCTGGCGACATGGACCACGAGTACCTTCTCATGATCCGCGATTATGCCCGCGATTCCTCGGAGGAGAACGCCGAGGCAATTCGCGCCAAGCTCCATGCCGCCGCGCCCTCGCAGTGGCGTTCTCCCAATCGTGTCGCCAAGGTGCTCGGCTACGATGACCTGCACGAGGACAGCGTCCTCGTGCCGCTGGGCCTGCGCACGCTCAATCGCGTCTCGGTCGTTCGCGAGGGCATGGCCGATAAGATCGTCGACGAGTACGGCAACCTCCGCGAGCTCATGGATGATATCGAGCAGAATCCCAACCGCCTGGGCGAGCTGGGCGTCAGGAACCCGAACATCCTCACGGATAGCCTCTATCGCATGTGGGGCAAGAAGGAGTAGCGATGGACGCGAGCCTCATCAATACTTCTGCGCCTGATACCTGCGCCGTTATCGCCGCTGGTGGCCTTGGCATGCGTTTTGGCGATCCGCGCGGCAAGCAGTATGTCGAGCTTTGCGGCTTGCCGGTCCTGTGCTGGTCCATCGCCGCGTTCGACGACTCGCCCTCCGTGGGTGCCATTGTGGTCGTGTGCCCGAGGGGCCGCGTTGACGAGACTCGCGCTGCCGTGAGCCGTCTTGCGCCCGCCACGCCTGTTGTCTACGTTTCCGGCGGAGCGACTCGCCAGGAGAGCTGCCTTGCGGGCATCCACGCAATTCCCGAGGGCTACGAGTTCGCTGCCATCCACGATGGAGCTCGTCCCCTCATCGAGCCGGAGACGATCGAGCGCGTCATTGCTCGCGTTCGCGATGACGACTCCATAGCCGGAGCCATCTGCGCTCACCCCTCCGCTGACACGCTGAAGATCGTGGAGGACGGCGTCGTGTGCTCGACGCCGGAGCGCTCGCGTTACTGGGCGGTGCAAACTCCGCAGGTATTTCGCCTGGATGAGGTTCTTGCCGCGCATGAGCGCGCCGCGAGTGAGGGCTTCTTGGGCACGGACGATTCCTCCCTCGTCGAATGCATGGGCGGGGTTGTTGCCTGTGTCGAAAGCCCGAGCGACAACATGAAGGTCACGGTGCCCGAGGACCGCCTTCCCATTGAGGCCATCCTCAAGCAGAGGCTTGCGGCGCGTCACGCGGGTTCCATGCGTATGGTGGGTGATGCCTCATGACATTGAGGATCGGACACGGCTATGACGTCCACAAGCTCGTTGAGGGCAGGAAGCTTATCCTCTGCGGCGTCGAGATTCCCCACAAGGTGGGGCTTCTTGGCCATTCGGACGCGGATGTCGCCACGCATGCCGTAGCAGATGCCATCTTGGGTGCCACGCGCCTGGGAGACCTCGGCAAGCTATTCCCCGACACAGACCCGGCCTACGCCGGTGCCAACTCGCTCGAGCTCCTCGCCCAGGTCATGCGCCTCGCGCGTGAGCGTGGCTATGAGCTCCTGGACTGCGACTGTACGATCGCCGCCGAGGCGCCCAAGCTTGCGCCCCATCGAGAGCAAATGCGCGCGAACCTTGCGCGGGCACTTGGCGTGGGGGTCGAGAGCGTGGGTGTGAAGGCCACCACTACCGAGCGCCTTGGGTTCGTCGGGCGCGAGGAGGGGATGGCAGCCTGGGCGGTCTGCATCATGGAAGACGCACGCTAGAGCTACCCCTCGTTCACCCATTTGTAACCCGGCATTGTTGGCCCCGCGCTATTCTGTGGGGCCATGCTCTGGTTACGAGCGAGGGAAAGCACCCAGGCACAAGTTAGGACCAACATGTTTGATCGCATTCGCGAGGACATCGCGACCTTCAGGTCTCATGACCCGGCCGCGACCTCAACCATATCCATCCTGCTCAATTCGCCCGGCATGCGTGCCATCTGGGCGTATCGGCGCCAGCACTGGCTGTGGACTCACGGGCACAAACTCCTCGCGCGCACGCTTTCCACCTGGAGTCGCCACCGCTTCGGCGTGGAAATCCACCCGGGAGCGACCATCGGCCGCCGCTTCGTTATCGACCACGGCATGGGCATCGTCGTGGGGGAGACGACCATCATTGGCGATGATTGCCAGCTCTACCAGGGCGTGACCCTCGGAGGAACCGGCAAGGAGGGCGGCAAGCGCCACCCGACGCTTGGCAACAACGTCGTGGTGGGCGTGGGCGCGTCGGTCCTTGGCAACATCACGCTTGGCGACAATGTCAAGGTTGGCGGAGGCGCTGTCGTCGTGCGCGACGTCCCGGCCGACTGCACGGTCGTCGGAATTCCTGGTCACGTCACCACAAAGGGAGGCGTGCGCGTGCGTACCGCCGCGGGCGACCGTCTCACCTGCATTTCAATGGCTGACCAGTCTACAATTGACAAGATTATCCGTGAACGCGAGGACGTAGAGCACCGCGAGTACCTTCCCGATCCCATCGATCGCACGGTCGACGACCTCGCCTCGAAGGTGGAGCGCCTCGAGAGGCGAATCGCCGAGCTGGAGAGCCAGCTTCAGGACAAGGAGTAGCCAATGCTCGTCTATAACACCCAACTTCACAAGAAAGTCGAACTTACGCCCATCGAGCCCGGCAAGATTCGCATGTACGTCTGCGGTCCTACCGTCTATGACCAGATTCACGTCGGCAACGGCCGCACGTTCCTGGCCTTCGACGTCATCCGCCGCTACCTCATGTACAAGGGCTACCAGGTCACCTTCGCCCAGAACCTGACCGACGTGGACGACAAGATCATCAAGCGCGCCAACGAGCAGGGCCGCACTTCCGAGGACGTCGCGAGCGAGTTCTCCGACGCCTTCATCGAGCAGATGCACCGCATGGGCGTCCTCGACCCGGATATCCGTCCTCGCGCCACGCAGGAGATCGAGGCCATGATCGAGATGATCTCCGGCCTCATCGAGCAGGGCCACGCCTATGCGCCCGGCAACGGCGACGTCTACTTCTCTGTTCGTAGCGATCCCAGCTACGGCACCGTGTCCGGTCGTAACATCGACGAGCTCAAGGTCGGCGCCCGCATCGAGGCCAACGAGGAGAAGGACGACCCTCTGGACTTCGCCCTCTGGAAGGCCGCCAAGCCGGGTGAGCCCATGTGGGACTCCCCGTGGGGCAAGGGTCGCCCGGGCTGGCACACCGAGTGCTCCGCGATGGTCCACCGCTACCTGGGCACCCCGATCGACATTCACGGTGGTGGCCAGGACCTGCAGTTCCCGCACCACGAGAACGAGTACGCGCAGGCCGTGTGCTGCTGGCACGAGCCTCTGGCCAACGTGTGGATGCACTCGGGCATGCTCCTCATCAACGGCGAGAAGATGTCGAAGAGCCTCGGCAACTTCTACACGCTCAAGGAGGTCCTCGACAAGTATCCGGCGGATGCCGTGCGCCTGCTGATGCTCCAGACCCACTACCGCTCGCCGCTCGACTTCTCCTTCGAGCGCCTCGACGGCGCCGTGGGCACGCTCGAGCGCGTGCGTGGCGCCGTTGCCAACCTCCGTTGGGCCGCGGAGAGCTCGAGCGCGAGCGGCCACGAGCTCAATGATGCGGACCGCGCCTTCGGCAAGGCCGTGGATGACGCCGCCGCCGAGTTCACCCGCCAGATGGATGACGACTTCAACACCGCCGGCGCCCTCGCCGCGCTCTTTGGCCTCGTTACGGCTTCGAACACCTACCTTGACGAGGCCGGCGCGAACGTTGCCGGCTCCGTGGCCCTTCGTGCCTCGGACACGCTCGTCGAGCTCCTCGGCGTCCTCGGCGTCGAGTCCGTGCGCCCCTCGGCGTCCGAGCTCCCGCATGAGATCGTCGACCTTGCCCGCGAGCAGGCTGGCTATGAGGGCGACGACGCGAACGAGGCGGCGGACGCTCTCGTTGCCGCCCGCGCCGAGGCTCGTGCCGCCAAGAACTGGGGCGTTGCCGACGCCATCCGTGATGGCATCGCAGCCCTTGGCCTTGTCGTCGAAGACACGGCCGCCGGCACGCGCATCAAGAGCGCCCAGAAGGAGGACTAGGAATGGCACGTCGATCCGGCGGACGCCCCGCGTCCCGTGACAACCGCTCGGCTTCCGGTCAGCGCCAGGGCGGCCCTTCTAAGGGCCGTGGCGGGGCTGGCGGCCGTTCGACCCAGGGCGGCGGCAGGGGCCGTGGCGCCGGGGCTCGCGGAGGCGCTCCTGCGCGTTCCCAGCGCCCGCAAAAGCGCGATGCCGATACCCAGTCTGCGCAGAGTCGCCGCCCCGACCGCTCCCGCGCCGGTTCGAAGGGCGACCTCATCGAGGGCCGCCGCGCCGTTGCGGAAGCCCTCGAGCTGGGTCTGCCCGTTTCTCGCGCCTTGATCCAGAAGGACCAGGGCGGCGCCGACCAAGCGCTCGCAGACCTCGCCCGCACCTTTGAGGCCGCCGGCGTCGAGGTCGAGCGAGTCGCCAAGCCGATCCTCGATTCGCTTTCCTCGCACGGTGCCCACCAGGGCGTCATGGTCAAAGTGCGCCCCTATCGCTATGCGTCCCTGGCGGACGTCATCGCTCGGGCGGGGGAGGGCAACGCCCTCGTCATCGTCCTCGACCACGTGACGGACGAGGGCAACTTCGGTGCCATCGTGCGCACGGCAGAGATCGTGGGAGCGGCAGGCGTCGTCATCGCGAACGCCCGTGCTGCCCGCGTTGGCGTAGGCGCCTACAAGACGAGTGCCGGCGCGGTCATGCACCTGCCCATTGCGCAGGTGCCCAACCTTGCGACGGCTCTTGACGAGCTCAAGGAGCATGGCTTCTGGGCTGGTGGTGCCACCGAGCACGCGCATGACGTCATTTGGGATGCGCCGGTTCACGGGCGCCTTGCGCTCGTCATGGGCTCTGAGGGCTCCGGTATCTCGCGTCTCGTGCGCGAGCACTGCGACTTCGAGTTCCGTCTGCCCCAACGCGGCGTCGTCGAGTCCCTGAACGTCGCCCAGGCGACCACGGCAATCGCGTACGAGTGGCTTCGCCGCGACATGACTCAGGCGGAGGCTGCAGGCGGAGTTGCTGGTGCCGCGGCGGGAGCTGAAACCTGTGACGCGACGGACGAAGTCGTCTTCGACGAGTCGGGCTACTACGACCTGCCCGATACGAGCGATTTCGACTTCTAGGTGGCGCACGTGGCTAAGCGTTCCAAGAACGAACTTCTCGTCGTTGACGGCTACAACGTTATATTCGGCACCCCGCGGTACAAGGAGCTCGCAGACGAGCCTGAGCCTGGCTCTCGCGATGGCGACCCCTTCGAGCGCGCTAGAGACATGCTCGTGGGTGACGTTGCCGCCTTTGCCCAGGGCCGCTACGACCCCGTCATCGTCTTTGACGCTGCCGGAAACGTGAACCCGGAACACCCTGAGCTCAGGCGTGCCGGCGTGCGCATGATCTTCTCGCCCACGGGCGTCACGGCGGATTCCGTCATCGAGAAGCTCGTGACCGATTGCCGCCGAGAGATGCGCGAGGTAACGGTTGTGACCTCAGACAATGCGATCAGGGCGACGGTCGGCGGGATTCCCGTGACTCGAATCTCGAGCTCGATGCTCGCTCACGAGATAGATACGCTCGATGCCGAGCGCGAGGTGGACGTGGCGGATCGAAGCCACGGCCGTCTTACGGTGGAGGACCGCCTCGACCCCAAGACGCTTGCGGCGCTCAACGCGCTGTTGGGGAGGTAGCCGAAACGGCTTGATTCGGCTACCATGCAAGAACGCGGCTTGTCCGCGAATGCGTGCCAACGTAGCTCAATGGTAGAGCCCCTGTCTTGTAAACAGGCCGTTGTAGGTTCAATTCCTATCGTTGGCTCCATGATCTGGCGAAGCGGGGCGACGTGCCGAGAAGGCTGTCGCCCCGCTTTTTGTTGCTCCTAGCGAGAAGTGAAGGAAATGTGAAGGTGGGCGGCTTCCCCATTTCTGTTGACAATATTTTCTCAGCCTTGTAATATCTCTTCCGCTGCGAGGGGCGACGGCCCCAGACGGCGGCTTGAAAACGGTATGGGGATGTGGCACAGCGGCAACTGCGGCGGACTGTAAATCCGCTCCCTCTGGGTTCCTTGGTTCGAGTCCAAGCATCCCCACCATGCCCGTGTAGCTCAGTAGGTAGAGCACTTCGTTGGTAACGAAGAGGTCACCGGTTCGAATCCGGTCGCGGGCTCCATTCAAGCACGGCGGTGTAGCTCAGTTGGTTAGAGCACGCGGTTCATACCCGCGGCGTCACTGGTTCGAATCCAGTCACCGCTACCAGAGCCCTCGCGGCGTCGAGCAATCGGCGCCGCTGGACATATTAATAGGCAAAAAGGCCGTCAAGGCCTAAAGCTAGCATCCATGAGGAGGATGGCAAATGGCCAAGGAGAAGTTTGAGCGCACTAAGCCGCACGTGAACATCGGTACGATTGGTCACGTTGACCACGGCAAGACCACGCTGACGGCTGCTATCACCAAGGTCCTCTCTGAGACCGAGGGCTGCAAGGCCGACTTCACCGCGTTCGAGAACATCGACAAGGCTCCCGAGGAGCGCGAGCGTGGCATCACCATCTCCGTCGCTCACGTCGAGTACGAGACCCAGAACCGTCACTACGCTCACGTTGACTGCCCGGGCCACGCTGACTACGTCAAGAACATGATCTCCGGTGCTGCCCAGATGGACGGCGCTATCCTGGTCATCGCCGCCACCGACGGCCCCATGGCTCAGACCCGCGAGCACATCCTTCTCGCCCGTCAGGTCGGCGTGCCCTACATCGTCGTCTTCCTGAACAAGTGCGACATGGTCGACGATGAGGAGCTCATCGACCTCGTCGAGATGGAGACCCGTGACCTCCTCTCCGAGTACGACTTCCCCGGCGACGATCTCCCGATCATCCGTGGCTCCGCTCTCGGCGCCCTCAATGGCGACCCGAAGTGGATGGACTCCGTCCGCGAGCTCATGAAGGCCGTCGACGAGTACATCCCGACGCCCGCCCGTGACAACGAGAAGCCGTTCCTGATGGCCATCGAGGACGTCATGACCATCTCCGGCCGTGGCACCGTTGCCACCGGTCGTGTCGAGCGCGGCGAGCTCAAGCTCAACGAGCCGGTCGAGATCGTCGGCATCAAGCCCACGCAGTCCTCTGTCTGCACCGGCATCGAGATGTTCCGCAAGACCATGGACTTCTGCGAGTCCGGCGACAACGTCGGCCTGCTTCTCCGCGGCATCAAGCGCGAGGACATCGAGCGCGGCCAGGTCATCTGCAAGCCTGGCACCGTTACCCCGCACTCCAAGTTCACCGCTGAGGTCTACGTTCTGACCAAGGAGGAGGGCGGCCGTCACACCCCGTTCTTCACCAACTACCGTCCGCAGTTCTACTTCCGCACCACGGACGTCACCGGCTCCATCGTCCTCCCCGAGGGCGTCGAGATGGCTATGCCGGGCGACCACGTCACCATCGAGGCTGACCTCATCCACGGCATCGCCATGGAGGAGGGTGACCGCTTCGCTATCCGTGAGGGTGGTCACACCGTCGGCGATGGTCGTATCGCTACGATCATTGAGTAGATCTAGGTTTTCCTAGCAACTACTGGGCCCGGTGCCGCTTGGTACCGGGCCTTTTCTTGTGAAGGTTATGTCGAGACGAGAGATCTTTCTTTCGTTACGGTCTCTTCGTATTGACAAACCCAATGACACACTGGTAACATTCTCGCTCGCGCCATGGCTGAGACAGTCTTGGCCATGACCCATCAGGAGGAAAGCAATGCGTACCATGGTTACCCTCGCCTGCACTGAGTGCAAGCGCCGCAATTACACCACGGACAAGAACAAGCAGAACAATCCTGAGCGCATGGAGCTCAAGAAGTACTGCCCGTGGTGCCGCAAGCACACCCTGCACAAGGAGACCCGCTAGTCTCCAACACCCCACAGGCCAGTAGCTCCAATGGTAGAGCGGCGGTCTCCAAAACCGTTTGTTGTGGGTTCGAGTCCTACCTGGCCTGCCAGCAACCTCACCGGCCTCCCATTGGGGGAGGCCGGTTTCTATGATTGTACGAAGCCCGCCCGAAGGGAATGAGCATGGCCAACAAGGATCGCCAGAAGAGGAGCGTGCGCAAGGCGCGTGCCGCCGAGCGTAAGGAGCTCGAGGAGAAGCACGCCATTTCCTCGGCCAATGGCTCCAAGAAGGCAACCTCGGCGCCTGCTAAGGCTCAGGCCAAGAAGAGCGAGCCCAAGAAGGTCGGCTTCTTCGGTCGTATCAAGAATTGGTTCAAGGATGTCAAGACCGAGATGGGCCGCGTCACCTGGCCGTCCAAGTCTGAGCTCAAGAACTATTCTGTCGCGGTCATTGCCATGCTCGTCGTCTTCGGCGTCGCTGTTTGGCTTGTCGACACTGGTGTCGTCGCCGCTCTCATCGGCTTTACCGGACTGAGGGGTTAAGACTATGGCGAAGCGTTGGTATGTCGTTCACACCTACTCTGGCTATGAGAACAAGGTTAAGAACGACCTTGAGCACCGCATCGAGACCTACGGCCTCGAGAACGTCGTTGTCGACATCAAGATCCCGACCGAAGAGGTCACTGAGATCAAGGACGGCGGCAAGCGTGAGACGAAGGAGAGCAAGGTCTTCCCGGGCTATGTTCTCGTTCGCATGGAGATGGACGACAATTCGTGGTCTGTCGTTCGCAACACCCCTGGCGTGACTGGTTTCGTTGGCGTTGACGGCAAGCCTGCTCCTCTTTCTCGCGAGGAGTTCAACAAGATCATGCGCCGTAGCACGCCTCGTGCGGGTACTCCGGTGCCGCATCGCACCGCGACCAACCTTGAGCCCGGCATGACCGTCCGCGTGCTCTCTGGCCCCCTTGCTGACTTTGACGCTCAGGTCACCGAGGTCAACGCTGAGGCCGGCAAGGTCAAGGTCGTTATGATGATCTTTGGCCGCGAGACGCCCGCCGAGCTTACGCTCGACCAGGTCAGCGTCATCGCCTAAGACTGGCAATCCCGCGGGCCTCTTTCGGTGAGGAAAGCTTCTGAGGACCGCGCACTAGATAGCTCGCTTTTAACACGTTATTCAATCAGGAAGGTATGACCATGGCTGAGAAGAAGGTTGTTAACCTCATCAAGCTCCAGATTCCCGCCGGCGCTGCTAACCCCGCGCCCCCGATCGGCCCGGCCCTCGGTGCCGCTCAGGTCAACATCATGCAGTTCTGCCAGGCGTTCAACGCCGCCACGGCAGACAAGAAGGGCGACATCATCCCCGTTGAGATCAGCGTCTACGAGGATCGTTCCTTCACCTTCATCTGCAAGACCCCGCCTGCGGCTCACCTGATCAAGAAGACCCTCGGCCTCAAGGGCGGCTCGGGCGTTCCCCAGCGTGACAAGGTCGGCCAGCTCACCCAGGAGCAGCTCACCCAGATCGCCGAGACCAAGATGCCGGATCTCAACGCCAACGACATCGAGGCTGCCAAGAAGATCATCGCTGGCACCGCTCGTTCCATGGGCGTCACCATCGCTGAGTAGCTCTTTCGCTTTGCCTCGTCCGCTCTCGGGCGAGGCTTTGCCCTGATTGGGCACCTAGGTATCCCGCCGGCGCAAGCCGGCTCAAGCGCGGTCTTGAGACCGCACGATGTGGGAGGGCGTCAGCCCGTTGACCACATGGAGGAAAGAACATGTCTAAGCACGGTAAGAAGTACGCTGCCGCCGCCGCCAAGGTTGAGGCCGGCAAGCTCTACACCCCGAAGGCCGCCGCGGAGCTCGTCAAGGAGATCTCCTTCGCCGGTTTCGACGAGACCATCGAGGCCACCTTCCGCCTCGGTGTCGACACCCGCAAGGCTGATCAGAACATCCGTGGCTCCATCGCGCTGCCCCACGGTACCGGCAAGTCCGTCCGCGTTGCCGTCTTCGCCGAGGGCGAGCAGGCTCGTGCCGCCGAGGAGGCCGGCGCCGACATCGTTGGCTCCGACGACCTCGTCGCTCAGATTCAGGCTGGCAACATCGACTTCGACGCTGCCATCGCCACCCCGCCGATGATGGCCAAGGTCGGTCGTCTCGGTAAGGTCCTCGGCCCCCGTGGCCTCATGCCGAACCCCAAGCTTGGCACCGTCACCATGGACGTCGCCAAGATGGTCGGCGAGCTCAAGGCCGGTCGTGTCGAGTATCGCGCTGACCGCTACGGCATCTGCCACGTCCCGGTGGGCCGCGTGTCCTTCCCGGTCGAGCAGATCGTCGAGAACTACGGCGCTCTCTACACCGAGATTCTCCGCGTGAAGCCCGCCACCGCCAAGGGCAAGTACGTTAAGTCCATCGCCCTTGCTTCCACCATGGGCCCTGGCGTCAAGGTTGACTCTTCCGTCACCCGCGCCTTCCTCGAGGCCTAAATCTCACCTAACGTGCGCCGCATAATTGGCGTGTAGGAGATTTGAATTTGATGCAGCCGCTTGACTCTTAGTCGGGCGGCTGCAATCATATTGACTGTTCAGCACATAGCACGTCCGCTGCCAGAGACAGCCGGTGCCCAATCGGGCCTAAGGGGTTCGTCCCGCCTGCCGAGGTGGTCCAACGAGTGAAACTCTTGCGACCCCGTCTGGCCAAGCGCCGGCGGGGTCTTTTGTTCTCCTCGAGCGAAGTCCCGCCTACTGGCGAGACGTGCACGTTCGCTCGAGGGGAGGTGCAACTATGCCAGCCAAGTCCAAGATCGATATGCTCGAGAAGGTCAACAAGTCCCTGGAGGCTTCCAGCGGCCTGTTCGTCATCGACTATCGCGGCCTCTCCGTCAAGGAGTCGCAGGAGCTTCGTCACGCTCTTCGTGAGGCGGGCGCGGAGATGAAGGTCTACAAGAACAACATCGTCCGTCTCGCGCTCAAGAACGCCGACATGCCCGCGATCGATGACTGCCTCGAGGGCACCGTCGCCTGCGTGTTCTACGAGAGCGACCCTGCCGCCGCTGCCAAGGCCATCAAGGAGACCTCCAAGAAGCTCAATAAGATTGAGTTCCGTGGTGGTATCACCGATGGTCAGGTCGTCTCCGCTGAGGAGGTCATCGCTATCGCCGACCTTCCCTCCAAGGAGCAGCTCCTCGGCCAGATCGCCGGTCTCATCAATGGTTTCGCGCGCGACATCGCCGTGTGCGTCAACGGTGTTTCCTCCGGTCTCGCCCGCTCGATCCAGCAGGTTTCCGAGCAGAAGGCTGCCTAGGCAGTCTTGCGGCCTAGCCGCAACCCGTATGCGCAATCGCGCTTCGGATAAGACTAACCTCATGCAAGCTGCATGAGCCACGAAAGGAATTTAGCAATGGCTAAGCTCACCACCGATGAGATCATCGACGCCCTTAAGGAAATGACCCTTCTCGAGGCCTCCGAGCTCGTCAAGGCCATCGAGGACACCTTTGGTGTCTCCGCCGCCGCTCCTGCCGCCGTCGTCGCCGCCCCTGCCGCCGGCGAGGCCGCTGCCGAGGAGAAGACGAACTTCGACGTCGTGCTCGAGGGCTTCGGCGACAACAAGATCGCCGTCATCAAGGTCGTCCGCGAGCTCACCAGCCTTGGCCTGAAGGAGGCCAAGGAGGTCGTCGAGTCCGCCCCCAAGGCCGTCCTCGAGGGCGCCAAGAAGGAGGACGCCGAGGCTGCCAAGGAGAAGCTCGAGGCTGCCGGCGCTGCCGTCTCCCTTAAGTAACTTCTAGCAGGCTTGATGCCTGCCGCATAGGTTCGAACTTGGTTCGAGCTATGAGTTAGTTACGAGGCCCCGCATCGAGAAATCGGTGTGGGGCTTTTCTGTTTACAGCCGTTCTATTGGCTTGAGTGAGGATCGATGGATGCGGCGGGGGAGTGGCAGAAGCAAGAGAGAGAAGTCGCCAAGCGGTAGTGCGCGGCACTTGAGTGGTAGAGAGGGTGACTGCTCACAGGTCCTTCATAACCAGAGGTCGCCGAAAACGGCAAAGGTGCAGGAAATAGCTAAAGAGCGACAAAATAGTTGAAAAAAATAATGAAGTCAAGACTGTTCATTGACGAAAGACTTGAGCTTCGTTAGATTATTAGGTTGCGACAACTGCCGCCATATGCCATGTTGAAGGAGGAAATGCCTGGTGCGTACCGCTAAGTCTACTACCACCTCCGCAGTCAAGCACGATCGCGTGAGCTTTTCCAAGATCGCTCCCGCGATGGAGCTCCCCAACCTGATTAGGATCCAGAAGGAGTCGTTCGAGCGCTTCATGACCGATGGCCTTGCCGAGGCTTTTGCCGAGGCTTCGCCCATCGAGAACAACGCTGGCACGATGGAGATCACCTTCGGCGAGCACCAGTTTGGTGATCCCGCCAACACGATCGCCGAGTGCCGCGCCAAGGACATGTCGTATCAGGCCCCGCTCCTGGTCGACGTTCGCTTCGTTAACAAGGAGACCGGCGAGATCAAGGAGCAGCTCGTCTTCATGGGTGATTTCCCCCTGATGACCGAGCGTGGCACCTTCATCATCAATGGCACTGAGCGCGTCGTCGTCTCGCAGCTCGTCCGTTCGCCGGGCGTGTACTTCGCTGCCGAGATGGACAACGGCGTCCAGGTTCACCGCGTCCAGTTCATTCCTGCCCGCGGCGCCTGGCTCGAGTTCGAGGTCGACAAGCGCGGCCAGCTCGTCGTCTCCATCGACCGTAAGCGTCGTCAGAGCGCCACGATGTTCCTTCGTGCCCTCGGCATCGCCGAGAGCGACGAGGAGATCATCAACCTCCTCGGCGATTCTGAGATTGTGCGCTCCACGCTCGAGCGCGACGTCGCCCAGACCCGCGAGGACGCCCTCATCGAGATTTACAAGCGTCAGCGTCCCGGCGAGCCGCCCACCGTCGACTCCGCCCGCAGCCTGCTCGATGGCCTGTACTTCAACGCTCAGCGCTATGACCTCGCGAAGGTCGGCCGTTACAAGATCAACAAGAAGCTCGGCATCGACGTCGACGCCTCTGAGTCCGTTCTCACGGCTGAGGATCTCGTCTGCGCCCTTCGCTATCTCCTGGCCCTCCACGCCGGCGACCCCACCAAGAAGGTCGACGACATCGACCACTTCGGCAACCGTCGCGTTCGTACCGTGGGCGAACTCGTTGCGAACCAGTTCCGCATCGGCATGAGTCGCATGGAGCGCGTCGTTCGCGAGCGCATGGCCGCTCAGGACGCTGACGACATCACGCCGCAGAGCCTGATCAACATCCGTCCGATCGTGGCTGCCATCAAGGAGTTCTTCGGCTCCTCGCAGCTCTCCCAGTTCATGGATCAGTCCAACCCGCTGGCTGGCCTGACCCACAAGCGCCGTCTCTCGGCCCTCGGCCCGGGCGGCCTCGCCGGCCACAAGTCCGGCTCCAGCCGTCGTACCAACGTCCCGACCGCCGTCCGCGACGTCCATAACTCGCACTATGCTCGCATGTGCCCCATCGAGACCCCCGAAGGCCCGAACATCGGCCTCATCGGCTCGCTGGCCCTCTACGCTCACGTCAACGACTTCGGCTTCATCGAGGCCCCGTATCGCAGGGTCGTCGACGGTAAGGTCACCGATCAGATCGACTGGATGACCGCAGACGAGGAAGAGGATCACGTCATCGCGCCGGCGAACACGCCGATCGACCCGAAGGACGGCTCCTTCATCGCTGTTGACGAGGACGGTAACCTCTACAACCCCAAGCGCGTCGTCGCCCGTACCCGCGACTTCGACGGCTCCTTCGGCGCCCCTGCCGAGTGCCCCGTCTCCGAGGTCGACTACATGGACGTCTCGCCGCGCCAGCTCCTCTCCGTGGCCGCCACGCTCATTCCGTTCCTCGAGCACGACGACGCGAAGCGTACCCTCATGGGCGCTAACATGCAGCGCCAGGCCGTGCCCCTGATTCACGCCCACGCGCCGTACGTCGGCACTGGCATGGAGGCTCGCGCCGCCCTCGATTCCGGCGACATCATCGCCGCCGAGTTCGACGGCACCGTTCTCGAGGCCGACGCGGCGCACATCGTCGTCGAGGGCCCGAAGGGTCCCGTGACGTACGACCTCCCGAAGTACCAGCGCTCTAACCAGAGCACGTGCATCAACCACCGTCCGATCGTCCACGCCGGCGAGACGGTCAAGGCTGGCCAGCCCCTCGCTGACGGTCCTTCGATCGACCACTCCGAGCTCGCCCTCGGCGCGAACCTCACCGTGGCCTACATGCCGTGGGAAGGCTACAACTACGAGGACGGCATTGTCGTCTCCGAGCGCGTTGTCCAGAATGACCTGCTCACCTCGGTGAACATCTCCCGTCACGAGATTGACGCCCGTGACACTAAGCTTGGCCCCGAGGAGATCACTCGCGAGATCCCGAACCTGGGCGAGGACATGCTTGCCAACCTCGACGATGACGGCATCATCCGCATCGGCGCCGAGGTCGGCCCTGGTGACATTCTCGTCGGCAAGGTCACGCCCAAGGGCGAGACGGCTCTCACTTCCGAGGAGCGCCTGCTCCGCGCCATCTTCGGCGCCAAGGCGCACGACGTCCGCGATACCTCTCTGAAGATGCCTCACGGTGCCTATGGCCGCGTTGTTGACGTCGTCCGCTTCAGCCGCGAGGCTGGCGACGACCTCCCGCCGGGAGTCAACGAGCTCGTCCGCGTGTTCGTCGCTCAGCGTCGCAAGATCCAGCAGGGCGACAAGATCGCCGGCCGTCACGGCAACAAGGGTGTCGTCTGCCGCGTCCTGCCGGTCGAGGACATGCCCTACATGGCCGATGGCACGCCCGTCGATGTCCTGCTCGACCCGCTGGGCGTTCCGTCCCGTATGAACGTCGGTCAGCTGCTCGAGTGCCACCTTGGCTGGGCTGCCGCGAATGGCTGGGACATGGAGGATGCCAATTCCGACAAGTACATCCCCGGCCCGATCCCCGTTGCGACTCCGGTCTTCGACGGTGCCACGGCCGACGAGGTCGCCGAGGCCATTCGCCGCACCAACACCAACCTGGTGAACCGTGCCCGCGAGCGCTTTGGCGAGCACATGGACGAGACCTTCGTGCCGCAGCTCAACAGCTTTGGTAAGACCACCCTCTATGACGGTCGTACCGGCGAGCCCTTCCGCGACAAGATCACCGTGGGCACCTCCTACATCCTGAAGCTCGGCCACATGGTCGACGATAAGATCCACGCTCGTTCGACCGGCCCGTACAGCCTCGTCACCCAGCAGCCGCTCGGCGGCAAGGCCCAGTTCGGCGGCCAGCGCTTCGGCGAGATGGAAGTTTGGGCGCTGTATGCCTACGGCGCTTCCAACGTCCTCCAGGAGATCCTCACCGTCAAGTCCGACGATACGAACGGCCGCGTGAAGACCTACGAGTCCATCGTCAAGGGCGAGAACGTCCCCGAGGCCGGCATCCCCGAGTCCTTCAAGGTGCTCGTCAAGGAGATTCGTTCCCTCGCTCTCGACATCGAGCCGATCTCCTACAAGAAGCGTGCCGCCAAGGCTGCCGCCGAGGTCAGCGCCGAGAACCCGGTCGACGTCTTCGCCGACGCCGGCTCTGCCGATGACCTGATCGGTGCCCCCGTCGACCTCAACTCCTCCGACGAGGAGCCCGAGCTCGTCGCCGAGACCACGAACGAGAAGGAGTAGCGAACCGTGGCAGATTTCGATACCACTGACTTCGACGCCATTAAGATCTCCCTCGCCTCTGCCGATGACATCCGCAGCTGGTCGCACGGTGAGGTCAAGAAGCCCGAGACGATCAACTACCGTACGCTCAAGCCGGAGAAGGACGGCCTGTTCTGCGAGAAGATCTTTGGCCCGGTCAAGGATTGGGAGTGCGGCTGCGGCAAGTACAAGGGCATTCGCTTCAAGGGCATCGTCTGCGAGCGCTGCGGCGTTGAGGTCACGAGCGCCAAGGTGCGTCGTGAGCGCATGGGCCACATCGAGCTCGCGGCTCCCGTGAGCCACATCTGGTACTTCAAGAGCCCGAACTGCTTCCCGCTGTCGCGTCTGCTCGACATGAAGTCCAAGGACCTCGAGAAGGTTCTCTACTTCGCGAGCTACGTGATCACCAACGTCGACACCGAGGCCCGCGAGGCCGACGCTGCCGACCTCAAGGAGGAGCTGGCCGCCGACCTCGAGCAGCTCGACGCCGAGCGCGATGAGCAGATCGAGCGCATGCGTGCTGACCAGGCCGAGGGCATCGTCGACGAGTTCAACGGCGACGACGTCCTGACCGATGACGAGCTCGCTGCCGCGATTGTCGACCTCCGCGAGGAGTATGAGGAGGAGAAGCAGCTCCGCTCTGAGGCTTACGAGAAGTTCATGCAGCTCGAGACGCGTGAGCTCATCTCCGACGAGAGCCTCTTCCGCGAGATGAAGCGCTACTACTCCATCTACTTCCAGGGCGGCATGGGCGCCGAGGCCGTTCGCGACCTTCTCCGCGCCGTTGACCTTGAGAAGACCGCGGTTGAGCTCCGCGCCATCATCGCCGACGACAAGGGCCAGAAGCAGCGTCGCGAGAAGGCCGTCAAGCGCCTTGAGGTCGTTGACGCCTTCCTCGAGGGTCACAATGACCCTGCCAACATGATTCTTGACGTCATTCCGGTCATCCCGCCCGACCTGCGCCCGATGGTGCAGCTCGACGGCGGCCGCTTCGCCGCGTCTGACCTCAACGACCTCTACCGTCGTGTGGTCAACCGCAACAACCGCCTGAAGCGCCTTCTTGACCTCGATGCTCCCGCGATCATCGTCAACAACGAGAAGCGCATGCTCCAGGAGTCCGTGGACGCGCTGTTCGACAACGGCCGTCGCGGTCGTCCCGTCACTGGTCGTGGCGGTCGTCCGCTCAAGTCGCTCGCCGAGGCCCTCAAGGGCAAGCAGGGCCGCTTCCGTCAGAACCTGCTTGGTAAGCGAGTCGACTACTCCGGCCGTTCCGTCATCGTCACCGACCCGCACCTGCTCCTTCACCAGTGCGGCCTCCCCAAGACGATGGCCCTCGAGCTCTTCAAGCCGTTTGTCATGCGTCGTCTCGTCGAGCTCGGCAAGGTCGAGAACATCAAGGGCGCCAAGCGTGCCATCGATCGCAGCCTTCCCGCCGTTTGGGACGTGCTCGAGGAGGTCATTGACGGCCGTCTCGTGCTCCTCAACCGTGCACCTACGCTGCACCGTCTGTCGATTCAGGCCTTCGAGCCGGTCCTCGTCGAGGGTAAGGCCATCCACCTGCACCCGCTCGTGTGCGCCCCCTTCAACGCAGACTTCGACGGCGACCAGATGTCGGTTCACGTGCCGCTGTCCACGAAGGCCCAGACCGAGGCTCGCGTCCTCATGCTCTCGAGCAACAACCTGCGTTCGCCTGCATCCGGCAAGGTCCTGACCGTTCCTTCCCAGGACATGGTCTTCGGCGTGTACTTCCTCACGACGGAGAAGAACGACATGCCGGGCGAGGGCCACGTGTTTGCCAACTTCGACGACGCGCTCGCTGCCTATGATTCGCGTGTCGGCATCGACATCCAGGCCAAGGTCATCGTCCGTGTCTCCGCGGCCGACGCCAATGCCGAGGTCGACGGCCGTAAGATCTTCCGCGTCCGCACCGCTTGGGGCAAGGAAGAGGACCTCGACGTCACCGACAAGCCGGCTCGCTTCGAGACCACCACGGGCCGCATCATCTTCAACCGTCAGTGCCTGCCTGCCGATTACCCCTTCATCAACTACAAGATGGTGAAGAGCGACATGGGCAAGCTCGTCAACGACTGCTGCGACCGTTATCCGCTCGCTCGTGTCGAGCCTATCCTGGATGCCATCAAGTTCGCTGGCTTCCACTTCGCCACGCGCGCCGGCCTGACCGTGTCCGTCTGGGACGCTGTCATCCCGGGCTGCAAGGAGCACATGCTCGCCGAGGCTCAGGCCAACGTCAACGAGATCAACGAGTACTACGAGGACGGCTTCCTCTCTGAGGCGGAGCGTCACGCTGAGGTCGTTAACGCTTGGACCGAGTGCACCGAGGCCCTTGGTAAGGCAATGCTCGAGGGCTTCGACGACGACAACCCCATCTACATGATGGCCGACTCCGGTGCTCGTGGTTCTAAGACGCAGCTTCGTCAGCTCGCCGGTATGCGAGGCCTCATGGCTGACATGTCCGGTGACACGATCGACCTTCCCATTAAGGCGAACTTCCGTGAGGGCCTGCTCCCGCTCGAGTACTTCATCTCGACCTACGGTGCTCGTAAGGGCCTCGTCGACACCGCGTCCCACACGTCTGACTCCGGTTACCTCACGCGTCGTCTCGTCGACGTCGCGCAGGACGTCATCGTTCGTGAGGAGGACTGCGGCACCGCCGAGGGCGTTTCCTACGTCCTGGTGAAGCCCGGCACGACTGACCTCAACGTCGACCTTGTCGGCCGTTGCGCCCTCAACGACGTTATCGACCCGAAGACCGGCGAGGTTCTCATCCCGAAGGACGGCTACATCGAGTCCGCCGCTGACATTCAGCGCCTTGTCGATGCCGGCCTCAAGAAGGTTGAGCTCCGCGCGCTTCTCACCTGCCGTTCCAAGAACGGTGTCTGCCAGAAGTGCTATGGCTGGGACCTCTCCACGCGTCGTCCGGTCAACGTCGGCACCGCGGTTGGCATCATCGCTGCTCAGTCCATCGGCGAGCCGGGTACCCAGCTCACGATGCGTACGATTCACTCCGGCGGCGTCGCAGGCGTCGACGACATTACGCAGGGCCTGCCTACGGTCGGCCGTATGTTCGACGTCGTCGGCAACGTCAACGAGAAGATCCTTGGCCGCGAGGCTGACCTCGCTCCGCTCTCCGGTAAGCTCACCATCTCGCCTGAGCAGACCGAGTACCTCGTCCGCATCGTCGACATCGACGACCCGACCCGCATTCTCGACGAGAAGCGCATTCCCGCGAGCGCCCGCTTCATGCCGGGCATCGAGGACGGCTGCGAGGTTCGCGCCGGTGACCAGATCACCAAGGGCTTCGTGAACTTCCGCAACCTGCGCAAGCTCACCGACATCGAGTCGACCATGCACACGTTCGTCGAGAGCGTCAAGGACGTCTACACCAGCCAGGGCGTTGAGCTGAACGACAAGCACATCGAGGTCATCGCCCGTCAGATGCTGCGTCGCGTCCAGATCACCAACCCGGGTGACTCCAAGTACCTCATGGGCCAGTACGTCGACCGCTACGAGTTCGCTGACACCGTCAACGAGATCACCCTCGCCGGTGGCGTTGCCCCCGAGGCCGAGCCCGCGATCCTCGGTACCCTCAAGGTCGCCAGCTCCATCGACTCCTGGCTCTCCAGCGCGTCGTTCATCCGCACGGCTGGCGTTCTCACCGAGGCCGCCATCTCCGGCGAGGTCGACAACCTCATGGACCTGAAGTCGAACGTCATCGTCGGCAAGAAGATTCCCGCCGGTACCGGCCTTGCCGCCTACAACGACGTCGAGCTCACCTACCGCGGCCAGAAGATTGACGGCCCGACGAGCCCGCTTGCGAAGAGCCTGCCCGACTGGGCTCCCGAGCAGCTCAAGGAGGTTGAGGAGCAGCTTCCTCAGCAGCTTGACTGGGTTGGCGACGAGTATGGTTACCCGGGCGTCTACTCGAAGAACGGCCGCACCCTCTCCAGCGAGGATGCCAAGCTCTACCTCTTCGACGACCTCGGCGTGTCGCAGCGTTGGACCAACAAGTTCGGCGAGGTTGGCATCGAGACCGTGGGCGACCTCATCGGTAAGACCGAGGACGACCTCCTGCACATCGACGGCATTGGCGCCAAGGCGATTCAGGAGCTTCGCGACGGCCTTGAGGCTCGCGGCCTGCTCTACATCCTCGAGCCCGAGGATGAGGGTGCTGACGACGAGGACCTGTCTCAACTTCTGAACATGGTCTTCTCGCCTGACGGAGACTCCGACGTTCTCCTTGGCTCTGCCGCTCCGTCGGCGCACCACTTTGACTCGGAGGACGAGCTCATTGGCGCTCCTGCCGAGAGCGGTCAGAAGGCCGATGTCATCAACGAGGGTCTCGACTCCCTTGATGCGCTTCTTTCCCAGGTCGTCCGCCACGACGACTCGATGGACGAGGACGACGAGTAGTCTTTAGTTCGCCGTCGTTTACGAAAATTTAAAGACCGGGAGGGCCGTGGGGTTATTCCACGGCCCTCCCGTTTTATATAGAATTCAACTATCTGTTGGGGGGCAAATTGAATATGAAAGGGGGCCATGTACAACCATGAAGGGGGATACCAGAAACCAGTACTCTTACGAGGACAAAGTTGGCGCTGTCAAGGCGCACATCGAAGGCGGCATGACGTCTACGAGTGCCATGGATGCCTATGGCGTCAAGAGCAAGAGCGCCTTCTTCAGGTGGTGCTCGACCTATAGGGAGGAAGGCGCCGAAGCCTTGCGCCCTAAGAAGAGGGGTAGGCCTCGCAAGGCCTAAACGGTCTTTAGAGAGCATGCAGTGTAAAGTGGGACGACCTCGATCCGGGGCGCCCCATTTTTTGTGCCGAATGTGAAGATGGATACGCCCGGCCCCGTGGCTTTTTGACACATGAATCTAGCACGAGTAATCTACTCACTTGCGCCAATCCGGGGTGACGTCGTGCTGCGTCGCCTTCAAGTATGTAATCAGCACAGGTCTAGATAGGTATGAAGGAGAGAAGCTTTGCCTACTATCAACCAGCTTGTCCGTCAGGGCCGCACCACGATCAAGAGCAAGTCCAAGAACGCGGCACTCAAGCACAACCCGCAGAAGCGCGGCGTTTGCACCCGTGTCTTCACCACCACCCCCAAGAAGCCTAACTCCGCTCTTCGTAAGGTCGCCCGTGTGCGCCTCGTGAACGGCGTCGAGGTTACCGCCTACATCCCGGGCGAGGGTCACAACCTCCAGGAGCACTCGATCGTGCTCGTCCGTGGCGGCCGTGTCCGTGACCTCCCTGGTGTCCGCTACAAGATCATCCGTGGTGCCTACGACTGCGCCGCTGTTCAGGATCGCAAGCAGGCCCGTTCTCGCTACGGCGCCAAGCGCGGCTAAACCAGCCCAGTACCAGTAACTACCACGCCCGAACGTCTGGGCTGATTTCGTTAGGAGTTTCAATATGCCGCGTCGTGCAGCAGCCAACCGTCGTGAGATCACGCCGGATGCCGTCTACAACAACCGCCTCGTGACCCAGCTCATCAACAAGGTCCTCCTCGACGGCAAGAAGTCCGTCGCCGAGCGCATCGTCTACGGCGCCTTCGACCTCGTCAAGGAGAAGACCGAGTCTGATCCGCTGACCGTCTTCAAGAAGGCCATGGACAACGTCCGCCCGACCCTCGAGTGCAAGCCGAAGCGTGTCGGCGGTGCCACCTATCAGGTGCCGATGGAGGTCAACTCCCGTCGTGCCACCACGCTGGCCATTCGCTGGATTGTCACCTTCTCCCGCGCCCGCAAGGAGAAGACCATGGCCGAGCGTCTCGCCAACGAGATCATCGACGCCTCCAACGGCATCGGTGCCTCCGTCAAGAAGCGCGAGGATATGTACAAGATGGCCGAGGCCAACCGCGCCTTCTCGCACTATCGCTGGTAATCGCGTAGGTTAGGGAGAACACTCATGGCAAAGAGCAAGTACACGCTCAAGGACATGCGTAACATCGGCATCATGGCCCACATCGATGCCGGTAAGACCACGACCACCGAGCGAATCCTTTACTACACCGGCAAGACCCACAAGATCGGTGAGGTCCACGATGGCGCCGCCACCATGGACTGGATGGTTCAGGAGCAGGAGCGCGGCGTTACCATTCAGTCCGCTGCTACCACGTGCTTCTGGGGCGACAGCGTCATTCAGATCATCGACACCCCGGGCCACGTTGACTTCACGGCCGAGGTCGAGCGCTCCCTCCGCGTCCTCGACGGTGCCGTCGCCGTCTTCGATGCCGTTGCCGGCGTTCAGCCGCAGTCTGAGACCGTTTGGCGTCAGGCTCACAACTACAACGTCCCGCGCATCGCCTTCATCAACAAGTATGACCGCATCGGCGCTGACTTCTTCCATGCCATCGACACCATGAAGGAGCGCCTGCACGCCAACGCCGTCGCCGCTCAGATCCCGATGGGCGCTGAGGACCAGTTCTGGGGCCTCGTCGACCTGGTCACCATGACCGCTTGGGACTTCAAGGAAGACGACAAGGGCATGATCTACCCTGAGGCCATGGACGCCATCCCGGCTGAGTACGCCGAAGTTGCCCAGGCCAAGCGCGATGAGCTTCTCGACGCTGCCGCCAACTTTGACGACGACCTCATGGAGAAGATCCTCATGGAGGAGGAGATCGAGGTCTCCGAGCTCAAGGCCGCGCTCCGCAAGGGCGTTATCTCTAACGAGCTGAACCTCGTCTTCGTCGGCTCCGCCTACAAGAACAAGGGCATCCAGGAGCTCCTCGACGCCGTCGTCGACTACCTCCCGAGCCCGCTCGACGTTCCCGCCGTCGAGGGCACCAACCCGAAGTCCAAGGAGACCGAGACCCGCGAGGCCGACAACAAGGCTCCGTTCAGCGCCCTGGCCTTCAAGATCCAGACCGACCCGTTCGTCGGTAAGCTGACCTACTTCCGTGTCTACTCCGGCACCGCTGAGGCTGGCTCCTACGTCTACAACGCCACCAAGGGCAACCGCGAGCGTCTGGGCCGCATCCTCGAGATGAACGCCCACGACCGTACGGACCGTGAGTCTTGCGCCACCGGCGATATCGTCGCTGCCGTGGGCCTCAAGTCCACCACCACCGGTGACACCCTGTGCGACGAGGCTCACCCCATCATCCTCGAGTCCATCGAGTTCGCCGACCCGGTCATCGACGTCGCCGTCGAGCCCAAGACCAAGGCCGAGCAGGACAAGATGAGCGTTGGCCTCGCCAAGCTCGCCGAGGAGGACCCGACCTTCCAGGTTCACACGGACCAGGAGACCGGTCAGACCATCATCGCCGGCATGGGCGAGCTGCACCTCGAGATCATCGTCGACCGCCTGAAGCGCGAGTTCAACGTTGACTGCAACGTGGGTAAGCCGCAGGTCGCCTACCGTGAGACCGCTGGCAAGGCCGTTCAGCACGTCGACGGCAAGTTCGTTCGCCAGTCCGGTGGTCGTGGTCAGTACGGTCACGCCGTCATCGACCTCGAGCCGCAGGAGTCTGGCAAGGGCTACGAGTTCGTCAACGCCATTGTTGGCGGTGTCGTTCCGAAGGAGTACATCCCCTCGATCGACAAGGGCATCCAGGAGGCTCTCGAGAGCGGCGTCATCGCCGGCTACCCGGTTGTCGACATCAAGGTCACCCTTGTTGACGGTTCTTACCACGAGGTCGACTCCTCCGAGGCCGCCTTCAAGATCGCTGGCTCCATGGCCATTAAGGAGGCCCTGAAGAGGTCCAACCCGGTTCTCCTCGAGCCCATCGAGGACGTCGAGGTCGAGACCCCGCAGCAGTACCTCGGCGACGTCATGGGTAACCTCAACTCCCGCCGTGGCCAGATCCAGGGCATGGAGGAGCGCAATGGCACCACGTCCATCAAGGCCAAGGTGCCCCTGGGCGAGATGTTCGGCTACGCTACCGACCTTCGTTCCCAGACCCAGGGCCGCGCGAGCTACACCATGCAGTTCAGCGACTACGAGCCCGTCCCGAAGAACGTTGCCGACGAGATTGTCAGCAAGGCCGGCGGCAACGCCTAAGTTCTAGCCCTAGGAGAAACGACCGGGCGCATGCAGGCACGCGCGCGCCCGCCGATGGAGGTACCAAGTGTCTAACCAGAAGATCAGGATTCGTCTCAAGGGCTTTGATCACGAGGTCATCGATCAGTCCGCGAAGCTCATCGTCGACACCGCCCAGAAGACTGGCGCCAAGGTGTCTGGCCCCATCCCCCTGCCGACCGAGCGCAACCTTTACACGGTTATCCGCTCGCCGCACAAGGACAAGGACTCCCGCGAGCAGTTCGAGATGCGCACCCACAAGCGTCTCATCGACATCCTCGAGCCCACGAGCTCGACCGTCGACTCGCTCATGCGCCTCGACCTTCCTGCCGGCGTTGACATCGAGATCAAGCTCTAAGTTCTCGAACGAATAGCTCTTCCTAGGAGGTCCCGGATACCCGGGGCCTCCTTCTTTGTAAAACCTGATAAAGGGACAGTCCCTTTTTCAGGTTTTTGCCGCATCGCCGACGCGCGGGAGGGTGGGGGAGCGGTCGCCGATATGCCACTGCTAACCAGCAAATATAGAGATTGTGAAGGGCATCAGACGCGTGTATACTAGTCAGGCTGCGCTTTTAGGGGCATGCTGTGTCGGCACCTAACCCCGGTGCCGGGCGTATCCTTCGAACGGGCACGAGAAGCACGTAGGTGTTTCCGCCGGCAACGCGAAGGAAGCCGCAGGTCACAGCCAACGCCCTCACCCGCGCAGCGCACAGTAGGATGTGGTCCGCTGGGAACTGGCGCAAGGGGCGTCAGACACACCCAAGACCACCGAAGGTAAGGAACGTGTATGGTCAGCACCATCCTCGGCCGCAAGATCGGGATGACCCAGGTGTTTGACGAGGACGATAACGTCGTCCCCGTTACGGTCATTCAGGCCGGCCCCTGCGTCGTTTCGCAGGTCAAGACCGTTGCCACCGACGGCTACGACGCCGTCCAGATTGGTTTCGGTGAGATTAAGAAGTCTCGCGTCAACAAGCCCATGGCGGGTCACTTCGCCAAGGCCGGCGTCGAGCCCATGCGCTATCTCCGCGAGGTCCGCGTTGCCTCCGGCGAGGAGCACAAGGTTGGCGACGTCGTCTCCGTGGCTGACTTCGCTGAGGTCAAGAACGTTGACGTCACCGGCACCTCCAAGGGTAAGGGCTTCCAGGGCACCATCAAGCGCTGGAACTTCGCCTGTGGTCCCATGACCCACGGTTCGCGTAACCAGCGTAAGCCGGGTTCCATCGGCCAGTGCGCCTATCCGTCTCGTGTCCGCAAGGGCCTCCACATGGCTGGTCACATGGGCGACGAGCGCGTCACCGTCAAGAACCTCAAGCTCGTCCGCGTTGACGCCGAGCAGAACCTCATGCTCGTCAAGGGTGCCGTCCCCGGCGGCAAGAACGCCCTGGTCTCGATCCGCATGGCCTAAGGGCCTAGAGATACACACCTTTAGGCTATCAAGGAGAACATGATGTCCAACATCGAAATCAAGAACGCGGAGGGCAAGGCGGCCGGTACCGTCGAGCTCAGCTCCAGCGTGTTCGGCATCGAGCCGAACATCCCCGTTATCCACCAGGTCGTGACCGTTCAGCTCGGTAACCTCCGTCAGGGCACCCACGACACCAAGGGTCGCTCCGAGGTCTCCGGCGGCGGCGCCAAGCCTTGGCGTCAGAAGGGCACCGGTCGTGCCCGCCAGGGCTCCATCCGTGCCACCCAGTGGGTTGGCGGCGGCGTGCCCTTCGGCCCGACCCCTCGTTCCCACGCTCGTCGTCTGAACAACAAGGAGGTCAAGCTCGCCATGCGCGGCGTGCTCTCCGGTAAGCTTCGCGACAACGAGCTCGTGGTCGTCGACAACTATGGCTTCGACAAGCCCTGCACCAAGCAGGCCGTTGCCATGCTCAAGGCTCTTGGCCTCGAGGGCAAGCGCCTCACCGTCATCGTCCCCGACGACGACGTCTACACCTACCTGTCCTTCCGTAACGTCGAGACCGTTCGCATCATCGGCGTTGGCGAGGTCACCACGCACGCCCTCATCGACAACAACGCTCTCGTTATGTCGACCGAGGTCGCTAAGAAGCTCGAGGAGGTGCTCGCTTAAATGAACTCCGTCTACAACGTCATCATTCGCCCGGTCGTCTCCGAGCGTTCCTTCGACCTCATGAACCAGAACAAGTACACGTTCGAGGTCGCCAAGCAGGCTCCCAAGGAGGAGATTGCTGACGCCGTCGAGAAGCTCTTTGACGTCCGCGTCGTCAAGGTCAACACCATCTCGGTGAAGCCCAAGACCAAGCGCGTCCGCTACCAGGCTGGCAAGACCCGTTCCTGGAAGAAGGCCATCGTGACTGTCGCCGAGGGCGATTCGATCGAGCTCTTCGGCCAGCAGGCTGCCTCCGAGGAGTAGGGTACTCCCGCCCTCGCAAAAGCGAGGGCGTGTTCGCGCCGCGCTGAAGGATACGCGCGGCACCGTGGTAATCCGGCGTCATCTCGCCGAGGCCACTGCCGATAACGGCTGCAAGGCCTCATCCCTTGAGCGGGATGGCCAACGGACCTAAGAAAGGGAAAGTAACATGGGAGTTAAGCACCTCAAGCCGACCAGCGCAGGCAGGCGCTTCCAGACGGTCTCGGACTTCGCCGAGATCACGACGGACAAGCCCGAGAAGTCGCTTCTCGAGCCGCTGCCGAAGAAGGCCGGTCGCAACAACAACGGTCGCGTGACCACCCGTCACCAGGGCGGCGGCCACAAGCGTCGTTACCGCGTTATCGACTTCAAGCGTCGTAAGGACGGCGTGCCCGCTAAGGTTGCCACCATCGAGTACGACCCGAACCGTTCCGCTCGCATCGCGCTGCTTCACTACGCTGACGGCGCCAAGGCGTACATCCTCTGCCCGAAGGGCCTCAACGTCGGCGACACCGTCGTTTCTGGCGAGGGCGCCGACATCAAGCCCGGCAACGCCATGCCGCTGTCCGAGATCCCCGTCGGTACGCTCATCCACGCCGTCGAGTTCCAGCCCGGCCGTGGCGCTGCCATCGCCCGTTCCGCTGGTAACTCCTGCCAGCTGATGGGCAAGGAGGGTGGCTACGCCATCCTTCGTATGCCGTCTTCCGAGATGCGCCGCGTCCTCATCACCTGCCGCGCCACCATCGGCGAGGTTGGTAACGCTGAGCACGCCAACATCAAGATCGGCAAGGCTGGTCGTAACCGTTGGGCCGGCGTCCGTCCGACCGTCCGTGGTACGGTCATGAACCCGGTCGACCACCCGCACGGCGGCGGCGAGGGCAAGAACCACACCTCTGGTCGTCCGTCTGTGTCCCCGTGGGGCAAGCCGGCTAAGGGCAAGAAGACCCGCGACCCGAAGAAGGTCACCAACCGCCTCATCATCCGTCGTCGCAAGACGAAGTAACGCGAGAAGTAGGAGAAAGCACCTATGAGCAGAAGTCTCAAGAAGGGCCCGTTCGTGGAGACTCGCCTCCTTTCGCGTGTCGCTGCGATGAACGAGGCTGGCAAGAAGGAGGTCATCAAGACCTGGTCGCGTTCCTCCACCATCTTCCCGGAGATGGTCGGTCACACGATCGCCGTCCACGATGGCCGCAAGCACGTCCCTGTGTACGTCACCGAGTCCATGGTTGGTCACAAGCTGGGCGAGTTCGCCCCGACCCGCACCTTCCGTGGTCACAAGCAGGCTTAAGGGGGTACTGACAAATGGCTAAGAACACCAACCCGAACTGGGTCTCTGCGACCGCCAGGTACGTCCGTGTCGCCCCGCGCAAGGCCCGTCTTGTCGTTGATCTCATCCGCAACAAGTCCGTTGCTCGTGCCAACGAGATCCTCCAGTTCTCTGAGCGCGCTGTCGCCGTCGACGTGGAGAAGGTTCTCCGCTCTGCCGTGGCCAACGCCTATCAGAACAAGGGCTTCCGTCCCGACGACCTCGTGATCGTGGCCGCCTACGTCGACGAGGGCCCGACGCTCCGTCGCATCCGTCCGCGCGCTAAGGGCTCCGCGAGCCGCATCAATAAGCGCACGAGTCACATCACCATCACCGTCGCTCCCCGAAAGGAGGCGTAAAGCCACATGGGTCAGAAGGTTTCCCCCACTGGTTTCCGCCTCGGAGTCACCGAGAACTGGCGCTCCCGTTGGTACGCCGACAAGGACTACGCCACCACCCTCGGCAATGACCTCGAGATTCGCAAGTACCTGGAGAAGCGCCTCAAGAACGCCGGTCTCTCTCGTGTTGAGATCGAGCGCGCTGGCGACAAGGTGAAGGTCACCATCTACACCTCCCGCCCGGGCATCGTCATTGGCAAGAAGGGCTCCGAGATCGACGGTCTCCGCTCTGAGCTCGAGAAGATCGCCAAGGTCTCCAAGGGCCAGGTCAACGTTGACGTCATCGAGGTCAAGCGCCCCGAGCTCGACGCCTCCCTCGTTGCCCAGTCCATCGCCGACCAGCTCGAGCAGCGCATTGCCTTCCGTCGCGCCATGCGCAAGGCCGTGCAGTCCGCTCGCAAGGCTGGCGCCAAGGGCATCCGTATTCAGTGCTCCGGTCGTCTCGGCGGTGCCGAGCTTGGCCGTCGCGAGTGGTACCGTGAGGGCCGCGTGCCCCTGCACACCCTCCGTGCCTGCATTGACTACGGTGAGGCCACCGCTCGCACCACCATGGGCGCCTGTGGCGTCAAGGTGTGGATCTACGTGGGCGAGAAGCTCCCCGGCCAGCCCAAGCCGCAGCCGGCTCTCGAGGGCTCCTCTCGTCCCCGTCGTCGCAATGAGAGGAGGGGCAACTAATGCTCGCACCTAAGCGAATCAACCACCGCAAGGTTCAGCGTGGCTCCATGAAGGGCCAGGCTAAGGGCAACACCCAGCTCTACTTCGGCGAGTATGGCATCCAGGCCCTCGAGGCTCACTGGATCACCAACCGTCAGATCGAGGCCGCTCGTATCGCCATGACCCGTTACATGAAGCGTGGCGGTAAGGTCTGGATCACGATCTTCCCGGACAAGCCCATCTCCAAGAAGCCCGCCGAGACCCGCATGGGCAAGGGTAAGGGTAACCCCGAGGAGTGGGTGGCCGTTGTCAAGCCCGGCCGCATCATGTTCGAGATCGGTGGCGTGACGGAGGAGGTTGCTCGCGAGGCCCTGCGTCTTGCCCAGCACAAGCTCCCCATCAAGACCAAGATCGTCATCGCCAAGGACGCCGAGGAGCGCGCAGAGGCCGAGATGAAGGCCGAGGCCGAGCTCGAGGCCAAGTGGGCCGCCGAGGACGCTGCTAATGGTGTTGCCACCGCGGAGGAGGATAACTAATGAAGCCCGCAGAGATTCGCGAGCTCTCCGACGAGCAGCTCGCCAAGAAGCTTGAGGACGGCCGCGCCGAGCTCTTCAACCTGCGTTTCCAGATGGCCACCAGCCAGCTGGACAACACGGCTCGCGTGACCAACGTCAAGCGTGACATTGCCCGCATTCTCACCGAGATGCGCGCCCGCCAGATCGCCGCTGAGGCGAAGTAGAAGAGTCTAGGGAGAAGAACATGAGCGATACCGAGGCTCGCAATCAGCGCAAGGTGCGCACGGGCGTCGTCACCTCTATCTCCGGTGCCAAGAGCATCGTTGTGACGATCAGCAACCGTAAGCGTCACCCCAAGTACGGCAAGATGATCACCATGTCCAAGAAGCTCCACGCCCACGACGAGGAGCAGGTCGCCAAGGTCGGCGACACCGTCAAGGTCATGGAGACTCGCCCCCTGTCCAAGACGAAGCGTTGGCGCCTCGTCGAGGTCGTTGAGGAAGCCAAGTAACAGCCAAGGCCCTCTTCTGGTACATGTGCGTCGCACGTGTGGGCGCACCTCTGTACCGGACGAGCTCTTGAAAGGGATTTAGCAATGATTCAGATGCAGACCATGCTCACCGTCGCCGACAACTCCGGCGCCAAGCGTGTGAGGTGCATTAAGGTCCTGGGCGGCTCTAAGCGTCGTTACGCCGGCCTCGCCGACGTCATCATCGCTGCCGTGCAGGAGGCCACTCCGGGTGGTTCTGTGAAGAAGGGTGACGTCGTTCGTTGCGTCGTCGTCCGCACCGCCAAGGAGAACCGTCGCAAGGACGGCAGCTACATCAAGTTCGACCAGAACGCTTGCGTCCTGATCGACAAGGACGGCGGCCCCGTGGGCACCCGTATCTTCGGGCCTGTCGCCCGCGAGCTGCGCGACCACAAGTACATGAAGATTGTCTCGCTCGCACCTGAGACGCTTTAGAAGGAGTCGCCACTATGGCTAAGATGAAGATCAAGAAGGGCGACACCGTCGAGGTCCTCTCTGGCAAGGACAAGGGCAAGCGCGGCCTGGTCGTGCGCGCCCTTCCCTCCGAGGGCAAGGTCGTCGTCGAGGGCGTTGCCGTCGCCAAGAAGGCTGTCCGCCCGACGCAGGAGAACCAGCAGGGTGGCTTCGTGAACAAGGAGATGCCCATCGACGTCTCCAACGTCGCGCTGATCGACCCCAAGACCGACAAGCCCACGCGCGTCGGCTACCGCTTCGAGGAGGACGGCACCAAGGTCCGTTACGCCAAGAAGTCCGGCGAGGTCATCCCCGACCCGTACAAGAAGTAGTCTGAGCGGTTTCCGCTAGTTCGCTTCTGAAGGCGCCCCATATTTGGGGCGCCTTTTTTGTTCAAGACTTTAGTCTGCTGGCCGCGCAGCGGCCAGCTTTAAACCACCCGCTATGCGGGTGGAGACAAACGGCTTTACAAAGCCACCCCTCCGACCGATATTGACGATTGTTCAGGCCGTCAAGAATTCGAGTCGAAGGGGTGGTCGCTATGGCCCAGAAGGCCTACAGCCTTTCCCACACGAAGTGGATGTGCAAGTACCACATCGTGTTCACGCCGAAGTATAGGCGCAAAGTGATCTACAACCAAATCAGGAGCGACATAGGGGAGATCCTCAGGAAGCTGTGCGAGTACAAGGGGATCGAGATAATCGAGGGGCACCTGATGCCCGACCACGTGCACGTGCTGCTGGCGATCCCGCCGAAGTACAGCGTCGCGAGCGTCATGGGCTACCTGAAGGGGAAGAGCTCGCTGATGATATTCGACAGGCACGCCAACCTCAAGTACAAGTTCGGCAACAGGAAGTTCTGGGCGGAGGGCTACTACGTGTCCACCGTCGGCCTGAACGAGGCGACGATCGCGAAGTACATCAGGGAGCAGGAGTCCCACGACATCGCGCTGGACAAGCTGAGCGTGAAGGAGTACGAGGACCCCTTCAAGAGGAGGTGAGCCTGCCGGTTTGACCGGCGCGCCACGGGTCAAGACGCACTAGGCCTGGACGAAGTCCGGGCCCGCGCCTTTAGACGCGAGCCCGGGGCCCGTGGGTTATACCCTAAGAGCAAACCACCCTTTTTAAGGGTGGTTATGATT
>NZ_CAKUIH010000007.1 GCF_934660935.1 uncultured Parolsenella sp.
GGCTCGCCCTCAATGGCGCGAGAGAGGTCGCGTCTCGCGGCGGCTCGCTCGGCGGGGCCGGCGGCGGCAAGGCGGTCGAGAGGGGCCTGGGCGTCAGTGCCGGCAACGAGCGATGCGACGAAGCCGCGCGGCAGGCGCTCGATGTTCGCGCCCAGGAGGGACTTGTAGTCCGGGATCACGAGGGCACCGTCGCGAGGCATGACGTCGTCAATCCCCTCGAGATAGCATGCGCGCGGCGGCAGCGCGGGGAGGTGTGCCGTGAGGTGGCCGCCAAGCTCGCCGTCACCTGCCGTAGCAAATCCGTCGAGGTGCCAGGGGATGTCGGTGCCGGTGGGGGAGAGAACGGCGTAGAGCTCCTCGTCCATCGGGGTGGCAAGGCCGGTGTCGAAGGCCGCGAGCGTGCCGTCCGGGGACGTTGCGACGCCGCCGGTCGCGCGAAGGCGCGCGAGCGTCGAGGCGAGATAATCGCGCAGGATGCCGTAGCGACTCTCCTTGCCGACGCCCTCGCCGGGGTAGTTCCAGCGCTCGGGCGCGGCCGCGCGCGCAAGCGTGCCCAGCATCTTGTTCCAGGAACCAATCTCCATGAATTGGGCGAGGTCACGCGCGGGGTCTGCTTTGGGGACGCCCGCTGAGGAGACGGGAGCGAGCTGAGCCCAGCACCCGCCCTCGGCCTGGGGCAGGCCTTCGATGCCAACGGCCATGTGGACGTTGCCGGACCCGTCGTCTCCGTCGACGAGCGTGAGGTGCCAGCGGCGTGCATCACCCGGCCGCGAGGTGCGGCGAATGGTGACGGTTACGGGAGCGGTGCCGTCTTCCTGCAGGTACCTGAGGGGGAAAGTCACGAGGTTCCGAGAGCCCGTCGTCGTGCCGGTCGCACGGGCGACGCGCCAGTCCTCATCGAGGACGCACATGAGGTCTTCGTCGATGGGGAACATGCGCGTGAGCATGCCCACGAAGGACGGCTTGATGGAGACCTCCTCAGAGAAGGTGTGAGGTAGGCCATCGGGGATGTGGGGTGCAGGCGCGGGAGCCGCGGCGGGCACCGCGGGCGCGGGCGCGGGAGCTGCGGGCACCGCGGGCGTGGACGCGGATGCGGGAGCTGCGGGCGCCGCGGGCACGGGCTCTGCGGGCACGGGCGCTGCTGGCGTCGCGGGAGCGGGTACCGCGGGCACGGGCGCTGCGGGCGCCGCGGGCGCGGGTGCAGCTTCATCCGCGTGAGTCGTTTCGAGTACTGCGTTGGCGACGACGGTTTCCTCCTGAGAGGACTCGAACTCGGCCGCCTGTGCCGCAATCTGCTCAAGGATGGAGGGAATGGCTGGTGCGTCGGACGCGATGGCATCTGCCTGCGGGCTATTTGCTTCCACGACGTCGGGGGATGCGGTGACGTCTACCGGTGCTATCTCGACGGTCTCTTGTAGCACTCCGGCTACGGTAGCCTTCGGGGCGGCGGGGACATTTTCCTCGACGAGCGCCATGCTCTGCGTCTGCTCGGCCTCGACGGCCGCGACGGCTTCCTCCGCCTCTTCGGCCGAGGGCGTCTCAACGGGCTCTTCCGCAATTTTGAGCTCGCGCATCTTGGGGCGCACGGGCTTGAGCGCGCCCTTCTTACGCTTCCACGGCTTTCCCTTGCCGCCGTTCTTTTTGGACTCGTCGCCCGCGGCGAGCGCGGAGTCGAACGTTTCGTTGCGCGTTACGGTTACGTAGAATCGGCCGCCTTTGAATGCGGTGAGCTCGCAAACCCCGTCGAGCGCGGCGAAGAGGTCTTGCGCGGTGGTGTGACCGAGGCCCTCAGGCGTGATGCCGTCCGCCTCGAGCGTCTCGACGGCGCGGGGGAGGAAAGCCTGGCGGCCAATCCCCAGAGCGTTACTCAGAAGACGATAAAGGTAGAGCTTGTTTGCGTCCGTGAGCTGCACGGGCAGGTCGACGATCTGCTTTTTTGCCATGAGATGCCCCTTATTCTTGCGGCCGCATAATTGCTCGCCGCGTTATGTCTTAAGGTACTAGGCTATCACGGCTGGTGTCTGCTGAGCCTCTGTCGCTTGCGTCATGTAACCCTGTTCCGGGATTCGGACCGCTCCTTCGCGCGCGGTCTCATTAATTGCCCTTCAAACACAGCGTTTAATCGTCGATTCGCGCCTGGCTGCCTTCGAATTTGCACGACGAGATTAAAAAAGTTGCTAAGTAGGGGGCTAATTCGGTTTTGCTTGAGTAGTCCCTAAAAACGCAACCTCGCTACCTGCGGTTTTGCTACGCCGACAGAGCGGTCTACTCAGTCGGTTGCGGATTAGCCCCCTACTTAGCGTTGTTTTGCGCGGCACCCTGCTAGCGAAGAAATTGCTCTGGTATTCAACTCACTCGAGAAGTATGGACATGAATCGAATCGCCTCGAGTAGTCTCCTAATAAGTGGTAAATCTACCTGCAGGTTTGGTGGCTAAACAATTACCTCTACTCCGACGAACGTGATTCATGTCCATACTTCTCGAACGAGTGGGCATTTGGCGGTCCCGGGGTGCCTAACCATGTGCGAAATGGGCGGGGCCGCGGCGTGGCGGCCCCGCTCGTCACCATGACAAACCCCTTTCGATACGTACGTCACCTGGGGAGTAAACTCATTACGGACATTCATTCACCCCGCCCAGCGCGGGATTTCCCTGAGGAGGGCCCATGGATAGTTACACGCCGAAGCCAAGCGACGTCCTTGAACGATTCATGCGTTACGCGCAGATTGACTCGCAGTCTGATCCGCATAACGAGGAGGAGACCCCGTCGACCGCCTGTCAGCACGACATGGCGCGTCAGCTTGCCGCCGAGCTCGCCGAGCTGGGCTGCGCCGAGGTTGAGGCCACGAGCAACGCCTACGTGACGGCGACGCTGCCCGCCTCGGCCGGGGCGGAGGATCTACCAGCCCTCGGCCTCATTGCCCACATCGACACCGCACCCGATGCGCCTGCCGCCGGTGTCAAGCCGCGCGTCGTTTGCTACGAGGGAGGAGCGCTCGTCGCCGGCGAGCGCGGCGGCCATGTGATCGAGACCACGCCCGAGCAGCTTCCCGCGCTCGAGCGATTCGTCGGCCAGGACATCGTCGTCACGGACGGCACCACGCTTCTTGGCGCGGACGACAAGGCGGGCGTTGCGGAGATCGTCGCCCTCGTCGCGCGTCTCGCCGCTCATCCCGAGCTTCCGCACCCCACGCTCAAGATTGCCTTCGTGCCGGACGAGGAGATTGGCCATGGCGCGTCCCTGCTCGACCTCGAGAAGTTCGGCGCGACCTGGGCCTACACCGTCGATGGCGAGGAGCTCGGCGACTTCAACTGGGAGTGCTTCTCCGCGAGCCAAGCCAAGGTCACGGCCCATGGCGTCGAGGTGCACCCCGGTAGTGCCAAGAACGTCATGGTCAATGCCATCACCGTGCTCGGCGAATTTGACGCCCTCCTTCCCGCGGCAGAGCGCCCGGAGTACACGGAGGGTTACGAGGGCTTCTTCCACCCGATCGAGGTCTCGGGTTCTTCGGGCGAGGCAAGCCTGACCTACATTGTGCGCGACTTCGACGCGGACCGCTTCGCTGCCCGCGAGCAGCAGCTTCGTGATGCCGCGGAGTTCCTCAACAGGCGCTATGGCACCGGCACGGTCGAGGTCGAGATTCGCGAGCAGTATCGCAACATGGCCGAGCATCTGCGTGGCATGGACTTCCTGCGTGATAACGCCTTCGCCGCGATGGCGGCGTGTGGCATGGAACCGCGCGTCGTGCCCGTCCGCGGCGGCACCGACGGCGCCCAGCTGACCTTCCGCGGCCTGCCGTGCCCCAACCTGCCCACCGGCGGCTACAACTTCCATGGCGTTCGCGAATTCATTCCCGTGCGCAGCATGGAGCTCATGGTCGACGCGCTCGAGCAGCTCGTGGCTCGCTTCGCGGTTCCGCAGGAGTAAACGCGTGCGGCGAAGGGCGCCTGGCGATTCGTCGCGCCCTTTGCCGCTTAACTCGGGTGCCTGCCGCCTTGCGCTGGCGGGTGTCCAAGCCAAGCGGCTTGCTGCCGCGACAACCGGCCGCATCGCCACAACCCAGAGAACGGAGACATTGTGATTAAGCTCATCGCATCGGATATGGACGGCACGCTGCTCGACGAGCACTCCGAGGTGCCGGCGGAGACCTTCGGCCTCATTCGCGAGCTTCGCGAGGCGGGCGTTCACTTCGCGGCGAGCTCCGGCCGCAGGCTCGACACGCTCCATGAGTTCTTTGCCCCCGTTGTGGACCAGATGGACTTCGTGGCATCGAACGGCGCCCAGGTCGTGGTGTCTGGCGAGCTCATCGATCGCGAGGTCTTCTCGCACATCGGGCTCAGGCGTCTGAAGGAGACGGTCGACAACTTCGATTGCCTCCACATCGCCCTTTTCGACCGCACCCAGAGCTTCCTGCTCGATGACGAGGATCGCTTCGAGCGTGAGATCGACAAGGACCTGCTCGCCGCTGTCCGCGTTTATGACGTGCCCGCACCCGAGGTGAACATCCTCAAGACCTCGGTCTTCTGCGACACGCCCGAATACACGATGGACATGGCCTACGTCCTTCAGCGCGAGCTGGGCGATCGCTTTGTTTTCGCGCCCTCGGGCTCGAGGTGGATCGACGTTATGCAGGTGGGAGTTTCGAAGGCAACGGGCATTCGCCAGATTATGGAGTACCTGGGCGTCGAGGCGGACGAGGTCATGGCTTTCGGCGATGCCATGAACGACTACGAGATCCTGCGCATGGTGGGTCATCCCGTGGCAATGGGCAATGGCCGCTACGCCGTCAAACAGATTGCCGAGCGTGTGATTGGGAAGAATACCGAGCAGGCCGTTCAGGCCGAGATGCGTCGCGTTCTCGAGGAGGCGTGCGCTCGGGCGTAATCGATACGAGGGGTTTGAGGTACGCAATGTCAGCAACGATGATGGGCACGGCGACGTCGGCGCGCGGGGAGACGGAGCCCGAGACTGAGCCTGCGGGCCCGGATATCCGGCAGTATGTCGTGGTCGATCGTTCTCTGGGCATGAGCGCGGGCAAGGTCGCCGCGCAGGTGGCACATGCGAGCGTGGCGGCGCTGCTTGCTGGCACCCAGCGCTACGTCGAGGGCGATCCTACGTGCGGTCCCATCGGGCTCGAGTGGGGCGGCAGCCTTGCGCGCACATCCGTTGACGCGGGCGTGCTGGCGGAGTGGGTTCGCCAGGGTGAGCCCAAGATCGTGCTCGCGGTCGATGGTGAACGCGCACTTGCCGCGCTCGTGAGTCGTGCGGAGAGCCGTGGCTTCATGGAGGGCATGGACTTCTTCTGCATCCGCGACGCGTGTCGCACCGAGCTCACGCCGGACGCCTCCGGTAGCCGTTGGACCTGTGTTGGGTTCGCGCCCATGGACGTGAGCGCGATCTCGCCCGTGACGGGCCAGCTGCCGCTGTATAGGTAGCCGGCGCTGCGCTCCGCCGTGCCGGCCGTGCCTGCCGCCGATGGCGCCGCCGAGCCGCCGAAAACGCCGCGCCCGCCGCCGCCGATGGCGTCTGCCGCCGCGTGCCCCGCGCTCCGCCCTAAAGAACACCGCGATGGGAACCGCATGATCGAGATCCAGGGTATTACCAAGTCCTACAAGACCGGAGACTTCGTCCAGCGCGCCCTTGATGGCGTGTCCATCACCTTCCGCGAAAGCGAGTTCGTGGCGGTGCTAGGGCCCTCGGGCTCCGGCAAGACGACCTTCCTCAATATCCTCGGCGGTTTTGATCATGCTGATTCCGGCGGCATCATCGTGAACGGTGTCTCGACCAAAGACTATTCAGACGCCGACTGGGATACCTATCGCAACCACCGCATCGGCTTCGTGTTCCAGAGCTACAACCTTATCCCGCACCAGACGATTCTCCAGAACGTCGAGCTCGCGCTCACGTTGGCGGGTGTTGGCCGCGAGGAACGTCGCGAGCGTGCTCGTGCCGCGCTCGAGCGCGTAGGTCTGGGCGACCACGTCAACAAGCGTCCGGCGCAGCTCTCCGGTGGTCAGATGCAGCGAGTGGCCATCGCCCGCGCCCTCGTGAACGACCCTGAGATCGTACTTGCGGACGAGCCCACCGGCGCGCTCGACACGGAGACTGGCATCCAGGTCATGAACATCCTTGCCGAGGTGGCGCGCGACCGCCTCGTCATCATGGTCACCCACAACCCGCAGCTCGCGGAGGACTACGCCACGCGCATCGTCCGCATCAAGGACGGCCGCATCGTGGACGACTCCCGTCCCATCGCCGACGCCGAGCTCGCGGAGCGCCGTGCCGCCGAGAAGGGCGCAGAGCAGCCAAAGCGCCGCTCCTCGATGAGCTTCCTCACGGCGCTCGCGCTCTCCGCGAATAACCTCATGACGAAGAAGGGCCGCACGGCCATGACGGCCTTTGCCGGCTCGATCGGCATCATCGGCATCGCCGCGATCCTGGCGCTTTCCAACGGCGTGAACGAGTACATCGCCCGTGTCGAGCAGGACACGCTCTCCAGCTATCCACTCTCCATCTCTCGCCAGGACTACGACCTCACGGGCATGATGGAAGAGGCCGGCACGGCGAGTGACGATGCGGCCCAGAGTGAGGCGCCGGAGAACCCGAGCGGCTCCGACAAGATCCCCGTGGTCACGGCGCTCAAGGAGATGTTCGCGAGCGTCAAGTCGAATGACCTCGCCTCCTTCAAGCAGTGGCTCGACGCTGGTGGAGACGGCATCACGGACGACGTCAACGCCATCCAGTATGACTACGGCATCACGCCCATCATCTACCGCGAGCAGGATGGGGCCGACCCGGTGAAGCTCGTGCCCAACAACATGACCGCCGCGGCGAGCGGAGGTGCCTCGAACGCCGCGATGGCGGGCATGTCGTCGATGAACGGCTCGAGCGTCTTCAACGAGATGATCGACGACCAAGAGCTCCTCGACTCCCAGTACGACGTCGTCGCCGGCCGCTGGGCGAGCGCGCCCGACGAGGCGGTGCTCGTGCTGTCGAGCCATGGGACCGTGGGCGACTACACGCTCTACAGCATCGGCAAGCTCGACATCGACGAGCTCAACAGCCTCGTTTCGAGTGCTATGTCAGCGGATGGCAACATCACCACGCCCGATACCGACGTGGACTTCACCTATGACGAGGCTCTCCAGACCAAGTTCAAGGTGCTTCCGCCCTCAGACGCCTATCGTAGGAACGACGAAACCGGCGGCTGGACCGACATGAGCAACGACGCCGCCTTTATGGCGGATAAGGTCGCCAGCGGCCTCGACCTCAAGATCGTCGGTGTGGTGAGGCCCAACGGCAGCTCGAACTCGAGGGCGCTTTCCCCGGGCGTCGCCTACACGCATGGCCTCACGGAGGAGCTCATGGCCCGCGCCGCGAACTCCGACATCGTGAAGCAGCAGCTCGCGAACCCCGAGGTCGACGTCTTCACGGGCAAGACCTTTGACACACTGCAGGAGGAGAGCAAGCGCGGCGTTGACCTCTCCAGCATGTTCTCCGTTGACGAGGCGGCGCTCAAGCGAGCGTTCTCCTTCGATGAGAGTGCGCTCAGCCTGCAGGGATTTGACTTCTCCGGCATGGATTTGGGGAACGTGAAGCTCGACCTGTCCGATATCGACTTCGACATCGATATGAACAAGATCATGGCTGGAGCGCCCGCGCCTGATTTCTCGGGTGTTTTCCAAGACCCGCTTACGCCGGAGCAGATCAAGCAGCTCGGTGACCTCGCGAACCAACTCCTTGCGAACTTCCTGACGTCTGACCAGTTCCGTGACCTCGGAACTGACGTGAACGATCCGTCGAAGGTGGTCGCGGCGTTCCAGAAGTACCTGGCTGAGGATGCGGGCGCTCAGGAGACGCTCGCCCAGATCAAGGCGATTGCGGGGGAAAGCGTTGCCGAGAGGCTGCAGAAAGCGCTCGCCGACTATATGCAGAACAGCTTCGCGCCGTACCTGAAGCAGGCGATGCAGCAGGTCATGGACCAGATGGGCCAGCAGATTGGCAACGCAATCGCCTCGCAGCTCCAGAGCTCGCTCGCGGGGGTCATGGGCCAGGCTGCGCAGAGCATGGGCTCGCAGCTCGCGAGCGGCATGCAGAGCGCCTTCCACGTGGATGCGAGTGCGTTTGCCAATGCCATCCACTTCAACATGACGGCGGACGACCTCACCTCGCTCATGACGAGCTACGCAAACGCCGGACGCCTTACGTATGACAACAACCTCTCCACGCTTGGCTATGCTGACGAGAGCGACCCGCAGATGGTGAAGATCTACCCCATCGATTTCGAGGCCAAGAACCGCGTGGTCGCGAGCATTGACGCATACAACGAAAGCGCCAAGGCGGCCGGCGATGAGGACCGCGTGATCTCCTACACGGACTACATGGGCGTCATCATGGGCAGCGTCACGGACATCGTGAACATGATCAGCCTCGTGCTCATCGCGTTCGTGAGCATCTCGCTGGTGGTGAGTTCGATCATGATCGGCATCATCACCTACATCAGTGTGCTCGAGCGCAAGAAGGAGATTGGTATTCTGCGCGCGATGGGCGCTTCCAAGGGCAATGTCGCGAACGTCTTCAACGCGGAGACCTTCATCGAGGGCCTCATCGCGGGCGTGTTTGCGATTGCGGTGGTGCTTATCGTGTCGGTTCCGGTGAACGCCTGGGTGCTGCGCGAGCACAACGTCGCGAACATCATGAGCCTGCCCGCGGGTGCTGCCGTTGCGCTGATTTGCATATCGGTGCTGCTTACGGTAGTTGCCGGACTTATCCCGTCCTTCTCCGCCGCGAAGCGCGACCCGGTCGAGGCCCTGCGCAGCGAGTAGATGGCAGGCCCGCGCGCGGCGGCGCGGCTCGCGCATGGCCTCTGGCCGGGGCGGCGGCGCGGCTCGCGCATGGCCTCCGACCGGCGCGGCGAGCGGGCGTGCCCTGAGTGCGATGGGTAGGGTGGTGCGAGCCGCCTTTGCGCCTACAGCTCGAGCGTGGCAATGAGGGCGAGGTGGTCCGAACCCGGTACCTCTGCTGTGGAGACCTCCGTGGCGATCACCCGATCGCTCGTGACGACGTGGTCGATGCTGCAGAATGCCGGAATCTCCAGGTTGGCGGGCCAGGTGCTCGTGATGCCGGCTCCGCACTCGCGAGCGGCGTCGTGAAGCCTGGGCGCGCCAGCCGCCGTGCCCTCGCCAAGCATCTCGCGGAAGGGTGCGTGGTCATACGTGGCGTTGAAATCGCCGAGAAGGACGTAGTTAAGGCCATCGTCCTCCGCTAGGCGTTCGCGCACCACGCCAATCTCGGTAATGCTTCTTTCCCACAGGGCCCAGTAGCCCAGGGCGGGCGAACACGTGTGGACGGAGACGAGGCGCAGGTGGGCGGTCGTGCCATCTGGGCGCGTGACCTCGATGGTGCCCGCGGGCATGGCGGATGCGGACGAGCCGATGTCGTCGCTCGCGGCGTCCGAGAGGGGAAGCGCGCTCCACACGCCGTTGCCGTAGACGCCGTCTGAGCTCGAGCGCTCGGAATAGGGGAGGAGTTCGTCGATTCCCGCCGCCTTAAGCTCGTTCACGAAGTCGATCGTGGTCTCCTGCAGAGCGAGGACCTGGATGTTGTTCTCGCGCACCAGCTCGACGACGCGCTCGGCGTTAGCGTTTCCCTTGTAGACGTTGCAGGTCATGACGCGGAGGGCCGTTGTCTGGCTGTCCTCCGCGGCGAGCGCCGAGGTGACACGCTGGCTGGGAATGAAGAAGGGCGTCTGCCAGGCAACCTCGAGGGCGATCGCGCATGCGGCTATGATGCGCACGAAGAGCCATGCCTCATGGTGGTGGCGCCATGCTGGGACGAAGGAGAATGCGAGCGCGATGGCGGCTGATCCCGCGAACCATGGCGTGAGCGAGACGACGTTCGCGACGAAGGGGAGTGCCGCGAGCGAAGCGGGTAGCATGCGGCATGCGATGCCGCCAAGCGTTACGAGTGCCAGTAGCAGGGTGATTGCTCGCATGCCTCTCCTCTCGTGAGCAAATGCGGGTGCGGCGTATTGCACGTTTCGACGCCGCACGGGCCTCGGGGACCGCAAGGGTCGCACCGTCTTTTGACGGTCTTGAATGGTAGGCTATTCGCAAATCGGCGGCATCTAGCGTGTGGAGGTCCGATGACGAAGGACAGGGCTACAGAGATTCGAGAGGCGATCGACGCCGCGGATGCCGCGCTCAAGCATCTTGGGAATGCCGCAGACATGCTCGATGATGCCGGACGTTGGGGCATCGTGGACATGCTTGGCGGAGGGCTCATCACGACGCTGCTCAAGCATCGCAAGATCTCCGATGCTCAAGACGAGATTGACGAGGCAAAGCGCGCGCTTCGCATCTTCGTGAAGGAGCTTGACGATGTGGATGAGGCCACCGGCCTCAACGTCGAGCTGGGTAGCGGCCTTCAGTTCGCGGACATCTTTTTCGACGGCGTGCTTGCCGACTGGATCGCACAGAACAAGATTGACCGCGCGAAACAGCAGGTTGCGGACGCGATGCGTCAGGTTTATGCCGTCCGCTCTCAACTCGAGCGCATGCACTAGGGTGCGGGGCTCGCGATGGGTAAGGAAGGGCGATCGGAACACGTGTGCCCGGGCATGGCGCGCGAAGAGGCTTGCGGCGAGTGCGCGACCTCACTCCTGTTGCGCAAGGAGGCTCGCGACCTCAATGTACTCGCGAGGTTTCTCGGGCAACGTGACCTTCCGCGGCTGAGCCGGGACGGCGTCGCCGCGGCGAGCGCCCGCGCTGCTGTCGGGACGGATGGTGTCGCCGTGGCAGGCGCCGGCGCTGCTGACGATGCGTCCAGAACGGACGCGACGGGCGGCCCAGGCGTTGCCCGTGTGGCGAGCACCCAGGTTGACGTGGCAGTCCTCTTTGGGGGATCGATCCTAGCGGGTGGCGAGGTTCTTGCTGATGCCATGAGGGCGGACGTCGCCCGTGCCTATGTCATCGTTGGCGGTGCGGGCCACACGACGGAGACGCTACGCGAACGGGTGCGGGCGGTATGGCCACGCATCGATGTCGCTCCCGGCGCCGCGGAGGCGGAGATTTTCGACGCCTATCTCCGCGAATATCACGGCATGTCCGCCGACCTTCTCGAGACGAGGTCGACCAACTGCGGAAATAACATCACGTATCTCCTCGAGCTACTCGAGTCGAGGGGCATTACCGCGGAGAGCTTCCTTCTCATGCAGGACGCGACGATGATGAGGCGCATGGTTGCGGGGCTGCGCTTCCATAGGCCTGACGCTGCCGTTTTGGCATACGCGACCTATGCGGCGAGAGTCGTTGCTGATTCAGGCGGCCTCTCTTACGAGGATGAGCCACTGGGCATGTGGGGCATAGAGCGATATCGAACGCTGCTTATGGGAGAGGTGTCACGTCTGCGAGACGATGCCTCGGGCTATGGACCCAAAGGGGCTGGTTGGATCGCGCACGTTGATATTCCGCGCGACGTGGAGGATGCGTTCACGCGTCTTAGGGCCGCGCATCCGGAGGCAGTGCGCGTGGCCAATCCGGCGTACGCCTCTCGCTGAGATGTGATTTGCTGGCGTGCCTACAACACCAGCTGGTAGGCCAGGCGCGGGTCGCCATCCTCGAGGTGGATGATGCCGCAGTACGAGAATCCCGCCTTGGCAACGATGTGCTGCATGGTCAGGTTGTCATTGTGCGTGTCGATGCGCAGATTGCGGATGCCCAGGCTGCTGGCCTCGTCCTTTGCACGAGCCAAGACGGAGGAGAACACGCCTCTCATGGTGCCGTCGCTCGCGACGCGATGAATGGTCACGTAGGGTTCGTCGTTGAGCCAGGCGCCATCATAGATCTGCTGGTAGGTTGGGTCTTCCTCGTTGTAGATGGTGAACGCGAAGTGCGCGCGGTCATCCTCGTCGACGCCAACGCGGTATGCGCCTTCTTCGACGCTGCTCGCAATTTCCTCAGGAGAGGGGCGGCCATCGCCCCACTGATGGGGATTGCCGTGCTCTGCCATGTAGCGACGAGCGGCGGCGTAGATGCGAACGAGGTCGTCAAGATCCTCGCTGGTAGCGATGCGAATCTGCATGTGAAGTCCTGTCTTGTGCTGAAGGCGGGCGTGCTGGCGTTGTTCGCGCCCGCGCCGCCGGGCTCTTGGGTCCGCGGACTGCGCTGGCGTTTGCCGCGCTTGTGCTGACGAGGTATGGGCTCGGGCGTGCTGGTGCTAGCCGCGCTGGTCTTCCGGGCACTCCTCGGTGGTACCGAGGGGGCGACCCGAGTAGTTGAGTCCGTTGATTGCGCGGCGAAGCTCCTCCCCGCCGTGCGTGAAGGCCTGGGCGAGGGCCGGCCATCCGTCGAGGGCGGCGTCGAACCTCGTCTGGAAGGAATCCTGAGAGGTACCGCCTGCGAAGGGGTTCTCCCACGGCAGGTGAGAGAGATTCGCCACCCAGCAGTCGTCGTTCGTGGTGACGCGGTGCGATAGCGAGGTGAGCTGCGAGTGCGGACGCGCGATGCGCTCGAGGGTACCGAGCGCGCGGCTCTTCAGCGAGCCGTTGGGCTCGATAGCGCGATAGCACAGCTCCATGTCATCGACGGCGGCGGCGTACTCGGTCGCGGAGAGGTCGATGCCAAAGGCGGCCCAGGCAACCTGGCTCGTGAGCGCGCCGGCGACGCGGCAGATGCGGTCCGTGCGCGCGAGCTCACCGGCGGGCGGGCAATCGTGAACCGTGGCGCGGCGGCGCGTCCAGAGCATCCAAGAGTCGAGGTCTGCCTCGATAACGGCATGGACCTCGCTGCCGGCATCATCTAGCTCGGGATTCGCGGCGATGATGGCGTATTGCTGCGCGTAGATGAAAGGGTGTGCGGAGCGATCGAGCGCATAGTGGGAGAGCATGCCAAGGGCGAAGGCGCGGCCGATGCCGGCGTCATGGACGGGAAGGTGGCTCACTCCGTCGCGAAGCGCCGTGAACGCTGCCGTCATGCGCTCGTCATGCATGCGATGGGCGAGCTGGTGAGAGGCGCTGGTCGCTGCGGGCGCGCCGAGCACGTGGAAGAAGAAGGGGTCCGGGCCTTGGTTGCCGAGCAGGAACGCGAGAAGTTCCTCCTCACCAGTAATGACGTTTTCCGGGAGGAGCGCGACTGAGCTCTCGCCGAACAGATGATGAGTGATGAGAGCGGGCATGAGAGTCCTTCCTCGGTCGATTTGCTGCGTCCATTATGCCCCCGCCGGGGGAGTGCTATCCATGAGGTGGCGGGTATCCGTCATATTCGTGTTTGGCTATCCGTCTATTGGATTCTGATATGCATCGCGGACACTTATGGCATCGCCGCCCCTATAAAGGGCCGCTTACCGTTGCATTACATAAGGCGTCGCCAAGTCCGGGTATCATGCATGGGATGCAAACGGCGCGCGCCCGAGCCCGCGCCTCGATGATGCAGACAGGAGAGCCTACATGGCCAAGACGAAGTTCACGAAGCTCGAGCGCAATTGGGTCATGTATGACGTCGGAAACTCGGCGCTCGTACTGCTCAACACCTCTATCGTGCCGATCTACTTCAACGCCATCAACACGGGCGCCTCTTCGGCAGAGCTCGTGACCGCATGGGCTAACGCCCAGACGATTGCCTCCCTCGTGGTGGCGCTGCTCATGCCCATTCTGGGTTCGCTCGCGGATTATGCGGGCAACAAGATCAAGTTCTTCCTCGGGTTCTTCCTCACGGGTCTCGTCCTGTGCTTCGCCCAGGCGATTCCGATGGCCGCCCTGCCGTTCCTCGTGCTCTACGTGCTCTGCACGGTGGGCCTTAACTCGTCGATGACGTTCTATGACGCCATGCTCACCGACGTCACGACGGACGAGCGCATGGACACGGTCTCGAGTGCGGGCTATGCCTGGGGCTATGTTGGCTCGACCATCCCCTTCATCATCTGCCTCGCCCTGATCTTCGGTGGCCCGGCGCTGGGCCTCGAGATGATGCTCTGCACGCGCCTCTCCTTCGTGATTACAGGTATTTGGTGGCTCGCGTTCACGCTGCCGCTCATCCGCACCTACAAGCAGAAGTACGGCAAGGAGCGTGGTGAGGGAGACACCCTTGGCAAGATCGTTGCCTCCACGTTCTCTGGCCTGGCCGACACCATGGGTCGTATCGCCAAGGACCGCGTGCTCTTGATCTATATGATTGCCTTCTTCTTCTATATCGATGGCGTCCACACGGTCATCTCGATGGCGACGAGTTATGGCTCCGCCCTTGGCATTGATTCGACGCAGCTCGTGCTCGCGTTGCTCGTGACGCAGTTCGTGGCGTTCCCCTCTGCCATCATCTACGGCAAGCTTGCTGGTAAGTTCGGCACGCTCCGCATGATCATCGTTGCTGTGCTCGCGTACTGCGGCATCGTCCTGTTCGCGGCGTTCCTGCTGAAGACGGCGGTCGAGTTCTGGATCCTCGCCATTCTCGTGGGTCTCTTCCAGGGTGGTATTCAGGCGCTTTCCCGCAGCTACTTTGGCAGGCTCGTTCCCAAGGAGCGCGCCAACGAGTACTACGGTTTCTTCGACATCTTCGGCCGCTACGCGAGCGTCATGGGCACCTTCCTCGTGAGCGTCATCACCGCCGCGACCGGCAATGCCAGCCTGGGCGTGCTTTCCATTGGCGTTCTGCTCGTGGTGGGTCTCGTCATGCTGCTCACCCTGCCGGACGCCCGTGGCGAGAGGGCTGCTTAGGGGCAACTCGCCCATGGCATTTCGCGAAGGTTTGCCTTGGTTCGCCGGGGCGCGCGATGTCATTCGTGATGCGCGTCGGTGCTGGCTCTTCGTCGTTGGCGTTTGGTCCTATCATTCATAGCGCTCGAGAGTTGGCCGGTCTGTGGGTGATCGGCCAACCTTTTTGTCTCATGCCACCTCGGGGAGGGTGCGGGTTTCTTGGGTATCGTTGAGATCCTGCTGCTGGGCGTGGCGCTATCCGCCGACGCCTTTGCTGTGACCATTTCGAATGCGTTTGTCTACCCTGGCGAGACGAAGGCCCGCCTAGCGCTCATGCCGGTATTCTTTGGCCTGTTCCAGGGGCTTATGCCGTTGCTGGGCTACTTCGTGGGAGGCCTTGCAGCTGAGGTCATCGAGGAGTATTCCGGGATTATCACGCTGATTATCCTTGGCTTCATCGGGGGCAATATGGTTCGCGAGGGCGTGTGCGCCCTGTTGGGTCTTGGCGATGATGCGGACGTGCCCGACAATGGCCCCGCGGTAAAGCGGCTCACCGTCGCGACTCTGCTGGTTCAGGCAATCGCGACCGCTATCGATGCGTTTGCCGTTGGCGTGAGCCTTCGTGCCCAGGCGGTTGCCATCGTGCCTGCGGCGACAGTCATCGCGCTGACCACGGCTGCCTGCTGCGTGGTCGCGCTTCTCATCGGTCGTAAGCTCGGTGAGGTCTTGGGCGATCGCGCCGAGGTCGCCGGTGGCTTCGTGCTGATCATCATTGGCCTCAAGGCATTCTTCGCATAGTTTCTTTTGGGGATGCTGCCGCGCGGCGCGCGTGGCTTCCGCGCCGGAGGCGCCCGTGGTGCACGCTCGTGCTTCTCGTACTGGGGAGCACTTTTGCGCGGCGCGCGTGGCTTCCGCGCCGGAGGCGCCCGTGGTGCGCGCGCATAACTCCCGCGCGCCTGGGTATGTCTAGTGCGTGAGCTCATTCGCTGGATGCGTTGCTGCGAGTTTTATTTCGCGGAGCGATGACGCGCCACGCCGCCTGGTATGGCGCAGCGCGCGCACGATCCGGCGTTGTCATGGGAGGCAAGCATGAACGCGTTCGAGAAACTCTTCAAGCGCACGAAGGCGACGATCATCCTTATGGGGATCGCCTTGCTGGTGCTCGGCATCGCGATGTTCGTGAGCCCGATTGGGGCAACGCTTTTGATCGTGCAGGTCGCCGGGTGGACGCTTGCCATGGTGGGCGTCGTGACGCTGCTTGGCTGCTGGGCGCGCCGCGCGCTGCTCCTGAGCCAGGCTGACTTGGCGATCGGTCTCGTGGAGACCGTCCTTGGCATGTGCCTCATCCTCTGGCCGGATGCCTTCGTCGCCGGAATCTACGTGATCATCGGCGTGATCATCCTCATTACGGGCGTGAATGACATCATCGAGGCAAACGTCGTGTTCAGGCTTGGGCTTCCGGGCCGTGGCTGGCGCTATGTGGTGGGCCTTCTCACGCTTGCGGCAGGCGTCCTTGTTGTGAGCTCGCCCTTCACGATGGCGGAGTTTGTGATGCTCATCGCGGGCGTTGCGCTTATCTTCGACGGCATCACGGAAATCGCTGCCGGTGCCACGATGAAGGTCGAGTAGGCTGCTTGCCCTACTGCTTGCCGTCGATGATCGGCCAGGCGAGCATGAGGTTCCGCTCGTCGATCGAGTGGGGAGCAGCGGCGCGCGTCTTGGGCTTGGCGCAGAAGGCGATGCCGGTGCCGGCCTCGAGAATCATCGGGATATCGTTGGCACCGTCGCCCATGGCGACGGTTTGTTCGCGAGAAAGCCCCAGCTCGTCGGCCCACTCATGCAGCGCTCGAACCTTACTCTCCTTAGTGACGACCTCAGAGATCACCTTGCCGGTGAGATGCCCATCCACGACCTCGAGCTGGTTCGCGAGGCAGTAGTCAATGCCTGCCGCGGCAACGATTTTGTCCGCGACCTGATGGAAACCGCCTGAAACCACGCCGACCTTCCAGCCACGACGGTGGGCCTCCTCGACGAGCTCGAGCGCGCCGGGAGTAAACGTCACGCGAGCGAAGGTGCGATCGAAGACGCTTTCATCGAGACCGGTTAGGAGCCCGACGCGCTCTGCGAGAGCCTCGCGGAAGTCGAGCTCGCCGCGCATAGCGCGCTCGGTGATCTGGGCGACGCGGTCGCCGACGCCCGCCTCCTCGCCGAGAAGGTCGATGACCTCTTCGTTGATGAGCGTGGAGTCGATATCCATGACGATGAGGCCGCGGGCGGCGGTGTTCGTTTCGGACGTTGCCATCTCTGCCATGGTTTCTCCTCCGTCTGCCGCCATGTTAGGGCGGTGCTTTTGCGCATGGTGTTCGTTGACGCTCGCTTTGGCAACTCGCCGCGTTGTCGCTTGTTGTGCCGAAGCTTGCCGTTAATTGCATTGTCCGCGTATTTCGATGCGTTTTTGACGCCATTCGATTCAATTTACCTTGTGGAAAAGGAAAACAACGGACGTAGCTGCCGCGTTTGGGAGATTCTTCGCCGCTTTTGCGGGCCTTATCGTCCCTTTCGAGAAGGGTAAGGAACAATAGGGTGCGAAATTCTATAGCGAATTAGATGCCAAGCGGATAGCGCGAATCAGCCGCAGCTAATTGTCGCAGGTAGATTGCGTGACCCTTATTTAGCTAATCGGCTGTATCTCATTTGGCTATAGAAAATCGTGTCCTCTATTTTGCATTCAGGTCCAAAAGGCTTGGATGATAGCTTTTGCGCTGATCGGAAGTGATTCCGCATCACGATTGAGCCTGGGCGAGGGAGCCATCGCGTTTAACGCCCTGATTATTCGACTCGAGTCATGTCTAGCTGCGCTTGCCCTGTCCTTGTATGGATTGCCATGACGAACCATGTCTGTCTATACGCTAATAATTTCGCCGTTCTCCGCCTTAACCACGCGAAGTCGCGTTATGCTCACACGCGCGCTACGCATCGCTCATGCGGCTGTCGCACGTTGCTAACGCTTGCGTCTCGCGCTGCTCACATTTGGGTGACGCGCGAGAAGCAAAAGGTTAATGACAGAGAAACAACGCCCCGTTAGAGTATTTCCGCGTCAGGGATCAGTTCTCAGAAGAGAAAGCGAGTCCATATGGCTTCAAAGGTCACAGAGGAGTACGGCTCTCTAGTCTTCAGCGACTCCGTCATGCGTGATCGGCTGCCCAAGCCCACGTACAAGGAGCTCTCGCGCGTTATCAAGGAGGGCAAGGCGCTCAACCTCGACATCGCCAACGAGGTGGCCCACGCTATGAAGGAGTGGGCGCTCGAGAAGGGTGCCACGCATTACACGCACTGGTTCCAGCCGCTCACGGGCATCACGTCCGAGAAGCACGACGCCTTCATGGAGCCCACGGGCGACGGTCGCGCCTTCGAGACCTTCTCTGGCAAGGCGCTCATCCAGGGCGAGCCTGACGCCTCGAGCTTCCCCTCCGGCGGCCTTCGCGCCACCTTCGAGGCCCGTGGCTACACCGCCTGGGACCCGACTTCCCCCGCTTTCATCAAGGACGAGGTCCTCTGCATCCCCACCGCGTTCATTTCCTACACCGGCGAGGCGCTCGACAAGAAGACCCCGCTGCTTCGTTCCACTGTTGCCCTCGACGCCCAGGCCAAGCGCGTCCTGAAGCTCTTTGGCAAGGACGTTAAGTCTGTCTCCACCACCGTTGGCCCGGAGCAGGAGTACTTCCTCATCAAGGAGGAGGACTACGCCGCCCGTCCTGACCTCATCATGTGCGGCCGCACGCTCTTTGGCTGCGAGCCGGTCAAGGGCCAGGAGCTCGAGGAGCACTACTTCGGCGCTATCCGCCCGACGGTCAACGAGTTCATGAAGGAGCTCGATGACGAGCTCTGGAAGCTCGCCGTTCCGGCTAAGACCAAGCACAACGAGGTTGCCCCGTGCCAGCACGAGCTCGCCCCGATCTTCGAGTCCGGCTCCAAGGCGATCGACCACAACCTTCTCACGATGGAGAAGATGAAGATCATCGCCTCCCACCACGGTCTCGTTTGCCTGCAGCACGAGAAGCCGTTCGACTACGTCAACGGCTCTGGCAAGCACAACAACTGGTCGATCTCCGCTGATGGCAAGAACCTGCTCGACCCGTCCGACACCCCTGAGGAGAACCTGCAGTTCCTCGTCTTCCTCAGCAGCGTGATCGCCGCCGTCGATGATCACCAGGACCTCATGCGCGCGAGCGTTGCCTCCGCTGGTAACGACCACCGTCTGGGCGCCAACGAGGCTCCCCCCGCGATCGTCTCCATCTTCCTGGGCGATGACCTTGCCGCCGTCGTGGACGCGCTGATTAACGACAAGCCGTACACGAGCCACCCGCGCGAGAAGATGGACCTCGGCGTCCCGCAGCTCGCTGACCTCACGAAGGACAGCACGGATCGCAACCGCACCTCTCCGTTCGCCTTCACTGGCAACAAGTTCGAGTTCCGTATGTGCGGCTCCCAGCAGAACCTGTCTGACCCGAACATGGTCCTCAACACCGCTGTTGCCGAGAAGCTCGACAAGTTCGCCACCGACATGGCTGACGTCGCCGAGGACGACTTCCTCCCCGAGGCTCTCGCCTGGGTTAAGAAGACCCTGACCGATCACCAGCGCATCATCTTCAACGGCAACGGCTACTCCGACGAGTGGCCCGTCGAGGCCGAGAAGCGTGGCCTGCTCAACATGCGCACTACGCCGGACGCCCTGCCGTGCATCGTTGACGAGAAGAACGTCGAGCTGTTCGAGAAGTATCACGTCGCCAACGCCGATGAGATGAAGGCCCGCTACATCTCCAAGGCCGAGCAGTACGCCAAGCTCCTCAACATCGAGGCCAACACGATGGTGTACATGGTCAAGCACATGTACCTGCCGGCGCTGTACGACTACTCTGGTGACATCGCCTCCACCGTTGCCACCAAGGCTGAGCTGGGCATCGCCGCCAAGGCGGAGAAGACCCTCGTCCAGTCGCTTACCGACAGCATCGATAACATCACCGAGCTCGTCGCTGACCTCGAGAAGAAGAATGCCGAGGCCCAGGCTCTCGAGTGCCCGACCAAGCAGGACGAGGCCATTCGCGACACCGTCATCCCGGCCATGGACGCGCTGCGTGCCGCCGTCGACGCGATGGAGAAGGTCTGCGGTCACGACTACTGGCCCGTCCCGAGCTACAACAGGATTCTGTTCTACGTGTAGTTTCACGGTTGTCTTTAGACGCTGAGCTGCTGGCGGCCCCGCTTCTGGCGGGGCCGCTTTTTTATTGCGCGTGGGCCTGGTAGGCTCCGTGTGCGTCAAGTCGATGTCCGGGATAGCTGCTAGGATGGGTTGAGCAAACGTCGCATGATCATGTGCGTTCAAGGAGGAACAACATGCCTCGCTTCAAATATCCTGAGTCGGATGGTGGCCAGCGTCATTCCGCTTCGAGTGGTTCGGGCTCGCATTTCAAGAACCGGTCTTCTGCGGAGCGTCAGCCTGCCGTTCGGTCGGATTCCCACGGGGACGCTCCGGCGAATCCCTATGCCGTCGGCCATGCCGCGTCGCCTAACGCCACAGGTCGCGCCGTGGCTCCCATCCCCGCCGACCAGACGCAGCGTGCGCCCCAGGCTGGCGCCTACGTTCCGCCGGCGACCAACCCCTATGCCGCGGGTGACCCGTATGCCTCGCCCTACCAGGCGTCATACGAGGACAATCCCTATGCTTCCGGCCCCTCCACGGGCGCGGTCGAGATGGGTCATGAGCAGGTGGGATCGCGCTCCCGTGGCGGACGTCGCCACAAGAACACCGCCGGCCAGGGCGTTCCGGGCGCCCCACGTAAGCGCCGTCGCCGTGTGCCGGCGATCATCGTCGTCCTTCTCGTCCTTGCCGTTCTTGGCGGAGGCGGGACCTATCTCTACTTCAACCCGCCTATCTATCGCGTCAACGTCAACGGCACTGATCGCATGGTGCGTGCTGGCTCCACGCTTCAGGACGTCGTCGGCGAGGGCTTTGCCTCGCCCGTGGCCGGTGACCTTATCGCTGTTGATGGCTCCGTCTGCAAGGAGGGTGGCGGTGACCCCTTCGAGGCAACCGTCAATGGCGCGGAGACCTCGGATCCCGCGACGGTGGTCCCGCGTCATGCCGTCGTCCAGATCAATGACGGCAACGACACTGACGAGGAGTGCACTGAGACCACGGAGACCCTCCCTCATGGAGAGGGTGGCGAGGACATGAGCTCGTTTAACCTGTATTGGGCGGGCTCGATGCATGTGTACTCGAACGGCGAGGACGGCGAGCAGGTAACGAGGACCGGTAACGTCTCTGGTATCTCGGTCACCGAGGTCACGAAGCAACCCGTTGACGCCGGCTACCACGTTTACACGACGAACACCAATGGCGACAAGGTCATCGCGCTGACGTTTGATGATGGTCCCTGGCCCGGCACCACCTCGGAGATTCTCGACGTTCTCAAGGAGAATGACGCGCACGCCACGTTCTTCGAGATTGGTAACCAGGTCGCGGAAAACGCGGACGTCGTGAAGCGCATTCATGACGAGGGAAATCAGATCGCCACGCACACGTGGGATCACGCGAGCGGCTCGGGTGGTGGCGTTGACCTTACGAAGATGAGCACTGACGAGCAGATTCAGGAAGTCGACAAGGGCTTCCAGGCTATCGAAGACGTGCTTGGGACCTCGGTCACGCGCGTCATGCGCGCGCCGGGCGGCAACTATCACGCCACAAGCAACGGCAACATCATCACTAACCTCGCCGATCACGTCACGGCCGAGATTGGCTGGAATGTCGATACGGAGGACTGGCGTCGTCCGGGTGCTCAGGCCATTGCGGACAGGATCATGTCCGCTCAGCCCGGAGACGTCGTTCTCATGCACGACGGCGGCGGCGATCGATCGCAGACCGTCGAGGCGCTCAAGATTGCACTTCCGCAGCTCAAGGCTCAGGGATATCGCTTCGTCACCATCGACGAGCTTATGAGCTCGTATGGCATGCCGAGCAACGACTAACGCTTACGGTTGACCATCGCGGGCCCCAGGTATGTGGGGCCCGTTTTGTCTAGGGGAGGGTTTATGCCGCGCGAGACGAACGCCGCCAAGCGGGCGCGCGCAATCGAGTTCTGCGACCGTCTGGGGGAGATGTACGGGCCCGTCGAGTGCTTCCTCGACCACGGGAGCCCCTATCGCCTCGTCATATCCGTGCTGCTCTCCGCCCAGACGACGGACGCACAGGTCAACAAGGTGACGCCGGAGCTGTTTCGTCGCTGGCCTTCGCCCGAGGCCCTTGCTGCCGCCTCGCCGGAGGAGGTTGCCGAGGTCATCCGCAGCCTGGGCTTCTACAAGAGCAAGGCGAGGCACGCCGTCGAGGCCGCGCAGATGATCGTGAGCGACTATGGCGGGGAGGTGCCGCACACGATGGCCGAGCTCACGCGCCTGCCGGGCGTGGGGCGCAAGACCGCCAACATTGTGCTCAACGTGAGCTTCGACATCGTCGAGGGAATCGCGGTGGACACGCACGTGAACCGCATCGCGCACAGGCTAGCCCTGAGTCCCAAGACGCACGAGAAGGAACCGCTCAAGACCGAGCAAGACCTGCTCAAGCTGCTCCCTCGCGAATACTGGCGCGATGTCAACCACCAGTGGATTCGCTTTGGACGCGAGGTTTGTAGTGCGAAGACCCCGCGTTGCGGCGAGTGCCCCATGGCGGACATCTGCCCGAGCGTTGGGAAGTGCTAGCCGTCTCGAACGCGTGACGTGCGGATCACGCCGGGCCGCGGGGTGCTAGCAGTTCGGGCTCGGGCGCGTCGGGTTGATGTGGCTCGGGTGTCGAATCGTCCGCGCGTCAGGGTTCCCACGTACAATGGACGGCGGACAACACGAGTGAGGGAGACGCCGATGACGACTGAGAACATGGCCGAGAAGAACGTGGCAGCTGCATCTGTGCCTGAGGGCACCGAGTTCGCCGTACCCGCGCCTGAATCTGCCGAGGCCGACGCCGCGCCCGACGCCGTGATGGACGCTGCTGCCGACCCTGCCGCCGCCGAGGCCGCCGCACCCGCGCCTGAATCCGCCGCGCCCGACGCCTCCGAGCGTCGCGTCATCGCCGTTATCGATGGCAATTCGCTTATGCACCGCGCGTTCCACGCCATCCCGCCCACGATGACCGCGCCCGACGGCCGACCCACCAACGCCATCTTCGGCTTCGTGTCGATGTTCGTGAAGCTCGTCGAGAGCTTCCGTCCCAACGGCGTGATCTGCGCGTTTGACAAGGGCAAGCCGCGTGTGCGCATGGAGATGCTCCCGCAGTACAAGGCTCAACGTCCGCCGATGGATCCGGTCCTGCACGAGCAGTTCCCCATGGTCAAGAATCTGTTGCGCTCGATGGACGTTCCCGTGGCGGAGCTCGAGGGCTGGGAGGGCGATGACATCCTCGGCACGCTCGCTCGCCGTGGCGAGGCTGCCGGCTATGACATGTACCTTGTCACGGGAGACCGCGACATGTACCAGCTGGTCACGGAACACGTGAACGTCGTCTCCACGCGCAAGGGTGTTTCAGACGTGAACATCATGACGCCGGAGAGCGTCGATGATCTCTACCACGGCATTACCCCGGAGCTCGTTCCGGATTTCTACGGCCTCAAGGGCGATACCTCGGACAACATTCCCGGCGTGCCGGGTATCGGCCCCAAGAAGGCAAGTGCGCTCATCTGTCAGTACGGCAATCTGGACGAGGTCATCGCCCATGCGGACGAGATCAAGGGCAAGATGGGCGAGAACCTCCGCGCGCACATCGACGACGCCCTGCTCAGCCGTAAGGTCGCGACCATTCGTACAGATGCGCCTATCGAACTCGACCTGTCTGCGGCGAAGTTCCCCACGTTTGACGTCGAGACGGTCCGTGCCGCCATGGGCGAGCTGGGCTTTACGGGTATGACGAGTCGCGTCCTTGCCCTCGCAACGGCGGAGGCCGACGCCGCAGCAGCGGCGAAGCCCGCGTTCGAGCTGCCGAAGGTCCTCTCGGGCTCCACGCTCGAGGAAGCGCTTCGCGACGCCGGTGAGGCGGGGGAGCGGGTCGGTCTCGCCCTCGACGAGGCCCCGGCGCAGACGACGCTGTTCGACCCCGCACCTGAGCTTGTGGTTTGGGCGAGCTGCGAGGCTGGCATGGGCAAGCTCGAGGGCAACGCGGCTTCCGCGCTGCTCGTCCGCGCGCTCGAGGGTTGGCGCGTCGCTTCGGGCGACGTGAAGGCCCTCATGCACGCCGTCTACCCGAGCGATTCCTCGGTTGCGCCGGCGGTGGACGAGGATGGCCGCTCCTTCGATCCCGCCCTTTGCAACCCGGCCAACCTCTTCGACACGGGCGTGGCCGCCTACCTCCTCGATTCCTCCAAGGGCTCGTATCCCGTGGCGGAGGTGGCCGAGCGCTATCTCGAGGGAGAGCTGCCCGAGGCGACCGATGCCGTTCCCGCCTCCGCCATCGCGGCTACGGCGAGCCGCGCGCTCGTGCCCGTCCTGCGCGAGGCGCTTGAGCGTGACGGCTCCGCCCAGCTGATGGACCAGATGGAGATACCGCTCGTGGGTGTACTCGCGCGCATGGAGCGCATGGGCCTCGCCGTTGACCCCGAGGTCCTTGCCGCGCAATCACACGAACTGGGAGCGGACATCGAGGAGAGCCGCCAGAAGATCTTTGCCGCCGCCGGTCGCGAGTTCAACGTCGATAGTCCCATGCAACTCTCCGGCGTGCTTTTTGATGATCTGGGGCTGCCCACGGCGGGTCTCAAGAAGACCCAGCGTGGCTACTACTCCACCAACGCCAAGGTGCTCGAGGACCTCGCCCGCACGAACGACGTGGTTGCCGAGGTGCTCGCTTACCGCGAGAAGGCCAAGATCAAGAGCACCTATCTCGACGCTCTGCCCGAGCTCATTGCAGGTGACGGTCGCATTCACACCAGCCTCAACCAGACGGTTACGGCGACGGGCCGCCTTTCGAGCTCAAACCCCAACCTGCAGAACATCCCGACTCGTTCCGAGCTTGGGCATCGCGTGCGCACGGCCTTCAAGGTGGCTCCGGGTAGCGTGTTTCTCGCGTGCGATTACTCGCAGATCGAGCTGCGCCTGCTCGCGCATCTCTCCGGCGACGAGCATCTCATCGCGGCCTTCTGCGAGGGCGAGGACTTCCATGCCGAGACGGCCGCCCGTGTCTTTGGCGTGCCCGTGTCCGAGGTCACGCCCGTGATGCGCAGTCGCGCTAAGGCAGTGAACTTCGGCATCGTCTACGGACAACAGGCCTACGGCCTCTCCACGTCGCTTGGCATCTCGCGCGCGGAGGCGCAGGAGATGATCGACCGCTACTTTGCGGCTTATCCCGGCGTGCGCCGCTACCTTGACGAGACCGTCGCGCTTGCCAAACGCAATGTCTGGGCGTCCACGATGTATGGCCGCAAGCGTCACGTTCCGGACATCTTGGCGCGTAACGCCAACCTACGCAACTTTGGCGAGCGCACGGCGATGAATCACCCCATGCAGGGCACCGCGGCAGACATCATCAAGCTCGCGATGGTCGCGGTCGACGCACGCATGCGTGAGGAGGGGATGACGAGCAAGCTCGTCCTCCAGATTCACGACGAGCTTGACTTCGAGGTACCGGAGACCGAGCTCGAAGCCATGAGCGCGCTCGTCAAGGAGACCATGGAGGGCGTGGTGACGCTGAGCGTCCCGCTGGTGGCCGAGGTTTCCTACGGTGCGGATTGGGCGGCCGCAAAGTAGTCGTGGTGCCCGGGTGGCGATAGCCGTCGCCGCCGCGAGGGGCGCGATTCCCGGGTGGCGACGGACGTTGCCGCCGCGAGGCACGCATGGTGCCAGTCGGCGTATTCAGTCAACAAACGCGAGGGGAGCGTATGAGGGTCGTTATCTATACGGATGGTTCTAGCAGGGGCAATCCTGGTCCTGGTGGCTATGGGGCGGTGCTGCGCTATACCGATCCGGCGGGCGTCCTTCATGAGCGCGAACTCTCGCAGGGCTATGCGCGCACCACGAACAACCGCATGGAGCTCATGGCTGCCATCGCTGCGCTCGAGGCGCTCAAGCGTCCGTGCGAGGTGGAGGTCCACAGCGACTCGCAATACGTCGTGAACGCGTTCAACCAGCATTGGGTCGATGGCTGGCAGCGCCGCGGATGGAAGAACGCCAAGAAGGAACCGGTGAAGAACCCGGACCTCTGGAAGCGCCTGATTGCGGCTGCCAAGCCCCATGACGTGCGCTGGGTATGGGTCCGCGGGCACGCGGGCGCCGAGCTCAACGAGCGCTGCGACCAGCTTGCCGTTGCCGCCGCAACCGCGCCTGCCGCCCAACTCCTCGAGGACGAGGGCTTCGAGGGGTAGGGCTCTCGGGTTTGCCATGACGCCGCTCACCCCGCTACGCTCGGCGGCGCGCCTGCTCGCGCGTTTCGTTCGCCGTGGCCACCCCATGCGCCAACAAGCATCCATATCCGCCACGACAGTCCTCGTCATGTCACAGAGGCGGGGTATAGTAGACCCTCGCAATTCGTACCAACCGCTGGAGGCACCCATGATCGTCCGCCTGAACAAGGCCGTCCTGCACGTCCTCGACCTCGACTCTGCCGTGAGCGTCATCTCTAAGGCCGAGCTTGACCTCGAGGAGAAGCCCGTCAAGTCCTACGTGCAGAGCATCTGCCGCAAGTCCCTCGGCTCGACGGACTGCCGCCACGGCAAGTTCGGGCAGGATAACGCCCTCGCGACCCAGGTGAGCCGCTACCTCCATGGCGCGGACGAGTTCGTCCCGCTGACGGCAACCGTGGCGAGCTTCCTGTTCGGTGAGCTCCAGCGTGCGGATGGCGCTCGTAGCACGGACCTCCTCATGACGGATTTCCTCGATGGTGACGATACGCGCTACATCGGCCTTTTCCTCCTCGAGGGCAAGAAGGCCTTCGTCCATGAGGTCAGCCAGGCTGGCTCGATGGTGAGCTGCGACATTGTTCGTCGCTATGGCGTGCTGCCCGCCGCCACCCAGAAGCTTGCGAGTTGGGCCCTCGTGCGTGCGGACAATCTCGAGATTGCCTATGTCGACAAGCCGCGTTCCATCGACGGCCAGGACACGCTGCTCATCCCCGAGGGCCTGCTCCAGTGCAGCTCCGAGGCGAGTGCTCGCGAGACGATCGACTGCGTGACCGAGATCGTGGAACAGGTCGCCGAGGAGCACGGTGCCAATGCCGCCCTGGCTCTCTCCCGCGCCAAGGCCTACGTTGCCGAGCAGGTCGACGAACAGGATTCCTTCTCGCGCGATGGCCTCGCGGAGAAAGTCTTCGAGGACTCCGAGCCCGCGCGACGTGCCTTCGAGACTGCGGCTGACGTGCGTCACCTGCCGGAGCGCGTTGCCGTCGATCGCCGCGCCGTCGCTCAGAAGCGCGTGCGCTGCCACCGCATCGTGACGGATACCGGCATCGAGGTCTCGTTCCCGGCGGAGTACGGCGATGACCCGGAGTTCATCCAGTTCTCCACCGAGGCCAACGGCCTCATCTCGATCGAGCTCAAGAACATCGGCAGCATCGAGAACAAGTAGGCGCCGCGCGCGCCTGATGCGCGCGGCCGCGCCTGCGTGCGGCGGGCGCGCAGGAGGTGGCCGGAACCACGCGCGCCTGGTGCGCGCGCCTGGCCACGAAGGCTATCATTACCCTCTACGCAGTGATTCCGTTAGCCATCGGAGGGCATATGATGAGTGCATGGACGTCCTACAAGGGCTCTGTCTACCAGCAGCTCTTTGGCAATTTCTTCGAATACTTCCGCAAGTACTGCGGCGACCAGGACTTCTCCCACTCAGCGTGGCTCGAGCACGAGCTCGGCAGGCATCGCCTGGCGTTCAACTCCTACTATGACGCGCTGGACGACGAGGCGGCGCGGTTCGCGACCGTCCTTACCACCCGCGGGTTCGTCTCTGCGTGCTGCTTGCATGCGACGGGTGCCGTGAGCGGAGGCGACGACGGGGCGTGGCGAATCGAGCGAGACGGCGAGAGCCAGGCCTTCCCGTCCCCTCTGACCTACGTTCGCCGCCAGAAGAAGTTCCTCAGTGGATTCATCGAGAGGGACGTGACGTATGTGATCGTGTTCGATGACGGGACGGACCTTACGGGCGTCCGTTGCGCCTGTCCCGTCATGCATATGAGTGAGTTCGTGGACTTCCTCAAGGGCCTCGGCGGCGTTGCCTCAGAGGCTGAGATAAAGGGTGCCTTCGATGCGTTCAGGCTCGCCGTCGCGAATGGCGGCACGCGATAGCCCGTCTTCAGGTGGATTGAGGATGGCGGTCGCATCCTCTGCCTCGCTGCCGGCGCGGGCACGCGGCTCGCGGGCGCACCTGGGCGCGGCCTGTCCGGCGGACGGTGGGTTAGAGCGACTCCTCGAGTAGGTCGATGACCTCGCTCGCGACGCTTCTCTCGGTCAGGCCACAGCAGTTGAGGAGGTCTTCCGGCTCGTAACGATCCGGGAAGCCGTGCGGCAGGCCAAAACCGCGCACGCGCGCGTTGGTGGGGCCGAGGATGCGGGCGATGTGGCTGCCAAAGCCGCCGTCGAGCACGCCGTCCTCGAGGGTTACCACGGCGCGGTTCTCCTCCGCGAGCGAATACACCCAGTCGAAGTCGATGCCGCACGCGTAGCGCGGGTTGACGAGCGTTGCGTCGATGCCCTTCTCTGCGAGGAGTGCCACCACCTTCTCGCCTAGGGGCATGGTGGACCCAAGCGCGAGAATCGCGGCGCCGCTCGTGCCCTCGTGGACGATTTCGGGGATGCCGAAGACGTAGCCGCCGTCAGGAATCTCGACGCTCGGGCGGGAGACGACGCCGGCTCCGGGCACGCGAATCGCGTACGGACCGCGGCGGCAGTCGATCGCCCAGTCGAGCATGGCGAGGTACTCCTCGCGGCACGTGGGCGCGAGGTAGGTGAGGCCTGGCATGTCGCTGAGCATTGCGATGTCATAAAAGCCCAGGTGAGTGGCATCGGTCGTGCCAAAGGCGCTCGAGCCGAACACAAGGACCGTGATCGGCGCGGCGTTGAGGCAGACGTCGTGCCAGAGCTGGTCATACGTGCGCTGGAGGAAGGTGCCATAGACGCCGTAGACGGGCTTGGCACCACCAACTGCGAGGCCGGCGCACATCGTGACGGCGTGCTCCTCCGCGATGCCAACGTCGACGAACTGCTTGCCTGCCGCGGCGCGACGGTCGGGCGTGAAGCCCATCATGTAGGGCGTGGCGGAAGAGACGGCAACAAGTTGCTGGTCAGAGGCCATGCGCTTGAGTAGATACTCACCCGTGATGTCCGCATAGGTGGCGGGCGGGGTGATTACGATGCCGCCGCTCGCGCGCCCACCGGAGAGCTTCTCGCCAGTCTCCGGGTTGAAGGGGCCGACGTGATGCCAGCTCTCCTCGTTTTCCTCCGCCGGGGCGAAGCCGAGGCCCTTATGGGTGTGGATGTGGAGCACGACGGGGTGGTCGCAGCCGCGCAGACTCGCGAGGGCCTCCTCGCAGGCGGCCTCGTCGTTGCCGTTCTCGAGGTAGCGATAGTCAAGGCCCATCGAACGGAAATAGTTGTCCTTGGTGTGGCCTCGCGTGGCGCGCAGCTCGGCGAGGTTGGCGTAGATGCCACCGTGGTCCTCGGAGATGGACCACTCGTTGTCATTCACGACGATGATGAGATTCGTGCCGAGCTCTGCCGCGTTGTCGAGACCTTCGAAGGCGAGGCCGCCGGACAGCGAACCGTCGCCAATGACGGCGACGACATCATAGGTGTCCCCCGCGAGGTCACGCGCCTTCGCGAGGCCAAGCGCGAGGCTCACCGAGGTCGAGGTGTGACCCATGGAGAAGTGGTCGTGCTTGCTCTCAACGGGGCTGGCGAATCCGGAGACTGCGCCCATGAGCTCTGGTTTTATGAATGCCTCGGCACGGCCGGTGAGCATCTTGTGTGCATAGGTCTGATGGGAGACGTCGAACACGATCTTGTCTCGAGGGGAGTCAAAGACGCGGTGGAGCGCCACCGTAAGCTCGACGACGCCAAGGTTGGGGCCGACGTGTCCGCCCACCTTGGCGCAGGTCGCAATGATGGCGGACCTGATTTCCTCACAGAGGGGAAGCATCGCTTGGGCAGGGAGAGCGCGAACGTCTGCCGGTGTGGCAATGCCCTCGAGATACATGTGCCCTCCCATCATCTGACCTGCGGTTTCTTGAATCGTGCTAAAAAGTGCGCCTATTTAGGGCGCATAAACATATAGATTGGCACATTTGAGGGAAGAAAGTGTGGTGGGGATGTGCCAGCGGCAGAATAGTGTCGATTGGCGAGGCTATTTTAGGGGGCGATGGCGTTGACGACCGGTCCGATGTACGAGACAACGGGCGCCGAGGTTGCCGCCGAGGCGACTCGCCTCGCGCGTGAGGGCCGTCTCGGCCTTTGCCGCGAGTTCGTCCAGCATGGAGACGTGTCCGTGTACGAGCATGTGGTGGCGGTCGCGGTCGAGAGCTGTCGCATGGCGGACGCCCTCGCACGTCATGGCATCACGGTCGACCGGCCTTCGCTCGTGCGCGGGGCGCTTCTCCACGATTACTTCCTCTATGACTGGCACGATCCGGATCCGAGCCATCGGCTTCATGGGTTTCGCCATCCGTTCTTCGCGCTGCGCAACGCGGAGGACGATTTCACCTTGGACGAGCGCGAGCGCAACATCATCGTGAGGCACATGTTTCCGCTGGTGCCGGTGCCGCCCACGTGCCGGGAGGCATGGATTGTATGTGGCGCTGACAAGTTGGTTGCCCTGCGTGAGACGCTTGACTCGCGCGTGCCGGAGCGCTTGCTTCCCCGCTGGCTCAAGGAGGCCGGTCGATGAGCCCTGAAACCGCCGCGATGATCCCGCTTCTGGCGGCATCCGTGCCCGCCGCCCCGCTCTCGGGACTCTTCATCTCGTTTCTCGTCTATAGCTTTGCCGGTTGGCTCTGGGAGTCCACCGCCTGCGCGATGATGAATCAAGGTCGCTTCGCCAACAGCGGCTTCCTGCTTGGGCCCATCTGCCCGATCTACGGCGTGGGCGCTCTCGCGTGCTGGCTCTTCCTCCGCGAGATTCCCGACGTCGTGCCGCAGTTCCTCGTGTCGGGCTTGCTGTGCTGTGCGCTCGAATACGCGGTGAGCGTCATGCTCGAAGCGACGACGGGCGCGCGCTTTTGGGATTACGAGGACAAGCCGGCCAACATCAACGGACGGGTTTGCCTCTACGGCTTCCTGATGTTTGGCGCCGGCGCGGTCTTGATCTGCCGCGTGTTCGAGCCCGCGCTTCTCGAAGTGCTCGTGAATGTGCCGGTTGTCGTGCTCGAGGCGGTGGCGGTGATGTGCGCGATAGCCCTCGTCGTTGATTTGGTGTTTGCCATGGCGAGCTGGCGTCGCCTGTCCACCCAGCTCGAGTCGCTGCGCGCGCAGATCCAGGTCAGGATTGACGAATCGATGGGCGAGGCCTCCGAGCGCATGCTCGAGGCACTGCCGGGACCCGTGGTAGAGGGTGCCGCCGAGGTCTATGAGCGCACGCGCGACGCTGCCGGGGACCTTGTCTCGAAGCTTGACCCGCGTGCCGTCGCGGCCGGCGTTGGCCAGGCCACGCAGATGCTGCGTGATGGCATCGCGGAGCACGGCGGCGAGGGCCGCCTGGCCGAGCTCCGCGCCGCCGGCGAGAACGCGCGTCTGAGGCGCGTGGCCTCGAATGCCCAGGCGACGGAGTGGCTCAACTCCGCCGCCGAGTCGCTCGTGTCGCGTCTTGGCAGGCGAGACCTGCGATTCTTCAATGCGTTCCCGCGCATGCGCATGAAGCGCTACGAGAGCGTCATCAATCGTGCCGGCATCCGCGAGCGCGTGAGGGAGCTGTTCGAGCGCTAGGTGGTGCGGTAAGGCCGCGATTGCCGGCGGCGCCGCCCCGGCTGCGGTCGCTAGTGCCGCACGAGGTTGCGCAGGGGCTCCCCGGCTTTGGGGCTAGTGCCGCACGAGGTTGCGCAGGGGCTCCCCGGCTTCGAGGTGGGCGATGTTCTCCGCGGCGATGTCCGCGATGTTGTCGAGGACCGTGAAGAGGTGAAATCCACCAGAGACATGCGGCGTGAGCAGGAGGTTGGGCGCATCCCAAAGCGGGCTGTCCTTCGGAAGCGGCTCCGGCGAGGTGACGTCGAGCGCGGCGCCCGCGAGATGCCCACTCGAAAGCGTCGCGACTAGGTCGTCCGCGACGACGAGGTCTCCGCGGCCACCGTTGGCGAAGAAGGCGCCCGGGCGCATCGCCGAGAAGAACGCGGCATCCGCAAGGCCTTGCGTTGCCGGTGAGCTCGGCAGGAACGATGCGACGACGTCCGCCTTGCCAAGGATCTGCGGCAGCTCGTCGATCGGGTGGACCGTCTCGAAGCCGGCGGGCGCCTCGCCGCCGTGACGGTTCGCGCCGATGACGCGTGCACCCATCGCCTGGCAGAGCTGGGCGAAGTGGCCGCCGATGTCACCCGTGCCCAGAACGAGGACTCGTGCGCCGGCGAGGGTGGTGACCGGGCCGAGGTCGCCCCAGTCATGGGTGCGCTGCAGATCGTGGTAGCCCGGGAGACGCTTCATGAGGGCGAGCGTCATCGCGAAGAGATGCTCGGAGACCGCCTGGCCGTAGGCGCCGACGGCGCAGCACAGCGCGAGGTCTGCCGGAAGGGTGCCTGCGGCAAGGTAATTGTCATAGCCTGCCGAGTTGAGTTGCAGCAGCTTGAGCGAGGTTGCCTCGGAGAGACGCTTGGGCGAGAGGTTGCCCACGATGACGTTCGCCTCGGCGACCTGATCGTTGGTGGGATTTCCGAGCATGGCGCCCGGCTTGGGCGCCACATACGTGAAGCGCGCGTGCGGGGCAGAAGCCTCGAGTCGAGTGCGCTGCTGCTCATTGAACGGCGGAAGGACAAGGACGTTAAGGGTACTGCCGGCCATGGGTTCTCCTCTCGTGGCGCTATTCTCGGCCGTATTCTACGCGCACCACGGATGGGTCCGTGCGTCGGCGCGTACCGCTTAACGGCCTTGCAAGGTTCTCTCGAGTCATTTGCGGGGGACGGACTCGATCCATTTGCGAGGGATGGATTCTCTTGCCCGTAGCTTTCCGTATGAAGCACTTGTGAGGAACGGCATCTTAGATGTTGACGAGTCAACAACAGACCGGTAGGCTCTTCTGCCTATAAGATGTTAACACGTCAACAAGCGTCACGCGAAAGGGGTGCCAAGCCTTGTCCTTCCGGATTCTCGGTACGGGATCTGCCCTTCCAGAGCGCGTCGTCACCAACGACGACCTGTCGGATTTCCTCGACACCTCCGACGAGTGGATCTTCACTCGCACGGGTATCAAGGAGCGCCGTATCTGCACGGAGGAAACCCTCGACGACCTTGCGATTGAGGCGAGCCGCCGAGCCCTCGACATGGCGGGTGTCGCCGCCGGTGACCTCGACCTTATCGTCTGCTCGACTACCACGGGCGACCATCTCGTTCCCGCGGAGGCGTGTGCCATCGCCGAAGGCCTGGGTGCCAACTGCGCGGCGTTCGACGTCTCGGGAGCCTGTGCGGGCTTCGTCCTCGCCCTCGACGTCGCCGATGGCTTCATGGCCCGCGGCCGTGCCTCGCGCGTTCTCGTGGTCGCCGCGGAGCAGATGAGTCGCGTCCTCGACTGGGAGGACCGTGCGACGTGCGTTCTGTTTGGCGACGGTGCCGGTGCGGCCGTCATCTCGGTGGACGAGGGCCAGAACCCCCTCGCGATGAGCTTTTCGACGACGCCCGACGTTGCCTCCCTGAACGTTCCGGGCATCTCCGGAACCTGTCCGTTCAGGCCGGCGGACCATGCCGTCAGCACCCTTTCCATGGATGGCCGTCGCGTATTCCGCTTTGGCGTCGGCGCCATCTGCGACGCCGTCAAATCCCTGGCGGGCCAGGCCGGTGTCGCGGTCTCTGACATCGACCACTTCGTATTTCACCAGGCGAACGAGAGAATCCTCTCCGCCGCCGTCAAGCTCCTGGGCGTGGACGACGCGCGTGTGGTCCGTACCCTCAGGAGCACGGGGAACGTCTCGAGCGCCTGCATCCCGCTCGCGCTCGACAGCCTCGTCCGCTCGGGCGAGCTCAAGCGCGGAGAGCTCGTTGCGCTGGTCGGCTTTGGGGCTGGCCTTGACACGGGGGCCTGTCTGCTTCGCTGGGAGCAGTGACTCGCATAGCAAGAACCAATCGGCAAGACAAACGCCAACGCCCAAAGGGCAAGCAAAGGAGAAGAACATGGCTACTGACAACACCTTCGAGCGCGTCTGCGACATCATCCGCGACAACGCCGGCGACGACGCCGTCGAGCTGACTCGTGACACCACCATGGCCGAGCTCGGCCTCGACAGCCTCGCCACCGTCGAGGTCGTCGTCGCCATCGAGGGCGAGTTCGACATCGAGCTTGACCAGTCCGTCAACCCGGAGACCGTCGGCGAGTTCGTCGACCTGGTCGAGGCCCAGCTGGAGAAGTAACGATGCTGAAAACTCCTCTCTGCGACGTCCTGGGCATCGAGAAGCCCGTCTTCCAGGGCGGCATGGCCTGGATCGCCGACGCATCCCTCGCCGCCGCCGTCTCCGAGGCGGGCGGTCTCGGCATCATCGCCGCCATGAACGCGGACGCCGAGTGGCTTCGCGAGCAGATTCATGAGCTGCGCCGCCTCACGGACAAGCCGTTTGGCGTGAACGTCATGCTCATGAGCCCCTTTGCGGACGAGGTCGCCCAGGTCGTCATCGACGAGAAGGTTCCGGTGGTCGTCACCGGCGCCGGCGATCCGCGCAGGTTCATGAAGGGCTGGCTCGCTGCCGGCATCAAGGTCATTCCGGTCGTCGCCTCGGTGGCGCTCGCCAAGCTCGTCGCCCGTGCCGGCGCGACCGCCGTCGTGGCGGAGGGCACGGAGTCCGGCGGCCACATTGGCGAGCTCACCACGATGGTCCTCGTTCCGCAGGTGGTCGACGCCGTTGACGTTCCCGTCGTCGCGGCGGGCGGCATCGCCGATGGCCGCGGCGTCGCAGCCGCCCTCATGCTGGGCGCCCAGGGCGTCCAGGTGGGCACGCGCTTCCTCGTGGCGGACGAATGCACCGTCTCCGAGGAGTACAAGGAGCTCGTGCTCAAGGCGAAGGACATCTCCACCCGTGCCACGGGCCGCACGACGGGCCATCCGGTTCGTGCGCTCAAGACGCAGTTCAGCACCGCGTATGCGAGGCTCGAGGCGGAGGGCGCGAGCCCGGAGAAGCTGGCGGAGTTCGGTACGGGCGCGCTCCGCCGTGCCGCCAAGGACGGCGACGTCAAGAACGGCTCGTTCCTCTGTGGCCAGATTGCGGGCATGGTGTGCGAGCGCCAGAGCGCGCGAGAGATCGTCGATGACCTGGTCGAGGGCGCGCAGGAGGTTCTCTCGGGGGCGGGCCGATGGGTAAGGTAGCCTTCCTCTTCGCGGGCCAGGGCTCCCAGCGCTCGGGTATGGGCGCGGGCATTGCCAGCGTCTCTCCCGCGGCGCGAGCCGTGTTCGAGGCCGCCGACGCCGTGCGCCCCGGGACTTCCGCCCAGTGCTTCGAGGGCACGACGGAGGAGCTGTCGCAGACTGCGAACACGCAGCCCTGCGTCTTCTCCGTGGACCTCGCCTGCGCCCGCGCCCTTCTCGAGCGCGGTGTTCGCCCTGATGTCGTGGCGGGATTCTCCCTCGGCGAGGTGGCGGCGCTGACCTTTGCCGGTGCGTTTGACGACGAGGAGGGCTTTGCCCTCGTGTGCCGCCGTGCCGAGCTCATGGCAGAGGCGGCCACGGCCCATCCCGGTGCCATGCGCGCCGTGCTCAAGCTCGACGCCGCCACGGTGGAGGAGCTCGCCTCCCAGGCTGGGGCGGACACGGACGGTGCCTGCTGGCCCGTGAACTACAACAGCCCGCTTCAGACCGCGGTCGCGGGCTCGCCCGCTGCCTGCGAGAGGCTCGACGAGCTCGTGCGCGAGGCTGGTGGCCGTGCGGTGAGGGTTGCCGTCTCGGGTGCCTTCCACAGTCCGTATATGGCCGAGGCGGCCGAGGGACTGGCCGCGTATCTCGAGACGCACGAGCCCGCGGGGACGCAGGTGCCCGTTGTCGCCAATCGCTCCGCCCGCCCGTATCCCTTTGGTGCGAGCGAGGCCGCGGCGCTTCTGTCCGAGCAGGTGAAGAGCCCGGTGCGTTGGGTCGAGACCCTGCGCTGGATGGCGGACGCCGGCGTGGACACCTTCGTGGAGGTTGGTCCCGGTAAGACCCTCCAGGGGCTCGTCAAGCGGACGCTCGAAGGCGTCTCGGTCTTTGGCGTGGAGACGTCCGAGCAGCTCGAGGTGGTTGCCGCCACGCTTCGCGGAGGAAAGGACTCAAGCGATGAACAACGGTAGGGAAGGGGCGCTCGTGCGCGAGGGGTCGAGGCGCGTCGCCCTCGTAACGGGTGCGTCACGCGGCATCGGTCGCGCCATTGCCTGCGGGCTTGCCGCCGACGGCTTTGACGTCGCGCTCGTCTATGCGGGAAACGCCGAAGCCGCGGCGGAGGCCGTCGTCGAGTGCGAGGCGGCGGGTGCCACGGCGCGCGCCTATCGCTGCGACGTGGCCAACGCCGACGAGGTCAAGGCGACGGTCGACGCGGTCCTTGCGGACTTTGGGTCCGTCTGGGCGCTCGTCAACAACGCGGGCATCACACGCGACACGCTGCTTGCGCGCATGAAGGACGATGACTTCGCGAGCGTGATCGGCGTGAACCTCACCGGCGCCTTCAACATGACGCGTGCCCTCACGCGTGCTTTCATGCGCCAGCGCGGGGGTCGCATCGTGAACATGTCGTCGCTCGTGGGCCTTATGGGAAACGCGGGACAGGCGAACTATGCCGCGTCGAAGGCGGGCCTCATCGGCCTTACGAAGTCCGTGGCGCGAGAGCTCGCCGCCCGCGGCGTGACCGTCAACGCGGTGGCGCCCGGATTCGTGCGCACGGACATGACCGCGGCGCTGCCCGAGCAGGTCGTCGAGCGATACGAGAGCCAGATTCCCCTGGGCAGGCTGGCAGATCCGGACGAGGTCGCGGGCGTGGTCCGTTTCCTGGTCAGTGACGCCGCGGCATACGTGACGGGCGAGGTCATTCGCGTAGACGGCGGAATGGCGATGTAGAGAGGGGCCGGGGTGCCTCGGTCTGGTTTGGAGAAGACGATGGAACATAGGGTGGCGATCACCGGCATTGGCGCGGTCACGCCTCTGGGCAACACGACCACCGAGACCTGGGAGGCCATGTGCGCGGGGCGTTGCGGCATCGGCCCCATAACCCGCATCGACACGGAGGGCCTCTCGGTGGGCGTTGCGGCGGAGGTCAAGGGTTTTGACGGCGAGGCATACTTCGGGCGTCGCGAGGCGAAGCACCTCGACCGTTGCGTGCAGTTCGCGATGGCTGCCGCCGACGAGGCGATGACGGACGCCGGGCTCGATGCCGAGGGAGCCGTCGACCACGAGCGCCTGGGCGCCTACATCGGTTCGGGCATCGGCGGCGTGGAGACCTACACCGAGCAGGTGCACCTCATGGGGGAGAAGGGCCCGCGCCGTGCCTCCCCCTACCTGGTCGCGATGATGATCCCGAACATGGCCGCGGGCAACGTTGCCATCCGCCACAACGCCCAGGGGCCGACCCTGCCCGTGGTGACCGCGTGCGCCACCTCAGCCCATGCGGTGGGCGAGGCGTTCCGCGCGATTAAGCACGGTTATGCGGATGCCATCCTCGCGGGTGGCGCAGAGGCACCCATCATCCGCGAGGTAGTCGCGGGGTTTACTGCGTGCCGTGCGCTCAGCACCAACCCGGATCCCGCGACGGCATGCCGCCCCTTCGACGCCGAGCGCGACGGCTTCGTCATGGGCGAGGGCGGGTGCGTGCTTGCCCTCGAGCAGTGGGAGCACGCCGTCGCTCGTGGGGCGCGCATATACGCCGAGGTTGTTGGCTACGGTAATACCGATGACGCCCACCACATCACAAGCCCGGACCCTGAGGCCGCGGGTATCGCTCGCGCCATTAGCCAGGCTGTGACGGAGGGCGGCGTGAACCCCGGGGAAGGGCTCTACATCAACGCCCACGGCACCTCGACGAAGCTCAACGACGCGTCTGAGACGCTCGGCTTCAAGCGCGCGCTGGGTGAGGACGCTGCCCGTGCCGCCCACGTGAGCTCCACCAAGTCGATGACCGGCCACATGCTCGGCGCGACTGGCGCCGTCGAGATCATGGCGTGCGCCCTCGCCCTGCGCGACGGCATCGTGCCGCCCACCATCAACTACGCGACGCCTGACCCCGCCTGCGACCTGGATTACACGCCCAACGAGGCCCGTGCCTGCGATCTTGGGTGGGCGCTCTCGACGAACCTCGGCTTTGGCGGTCACAACGCGTGCGTCGCCCTGCGAGCCGTCAAGGAGGCATAGGCATGGATTCCAACAAGATTGCCGAGATAGCGGACGTGATGGAGAGCCGCGGCCTCACCCGCGTGCGCGTCGAGGAGCCGGACGGCTCCGCCTTCGAGCTCGAGCGCGCCGTCCGCGAGGCGGCTCCCGCGGTCGTGATGCCGCAGGTCGTCGCCGGCACGGCCGTCGCCGCGCCGCTGGCCGTGCCGGCCGCGGGGGCTGCCGCGGTCGAGGCCGATGTCGCGGCGCCGGCGGCACCCGATCCTGCGGAGGCAGAACCCGCGGGCGTGGAGGTCACGTCTCCGATGGTGGGCGTCTACTACGCCTCCCCGGCACCGGATGCCGAGCCCTTCGTGCGCGTGGGCTCGAAGGTCCGCAAGGGCGAGACGCTCTGCATCATCGAGGCGATGAAGGTCATGAACGAGGTCGCCGCCACGGCGGACGGCGAGATCCTCTCCATCGAGGCCGCCGACGGCGATTTGGTCGAGTACGGCAGTTGCCTCATGAGGATCGGTTAGGGGTCAGACATGAACAGGGAAGAGATCAAGCGCGTCCTGCCGCATCGCGAGCCGATGCTCTTGCTCGATGATGCCGAGCTCGTGGGTGACGAGGCCCGCGGGCGCATCACCATCACCGGGGAGGAGTTCTTCCTCCAGGGGCACTTTCCCGGCAACCCCGTGGTGCCGGGCGTGATCCAGTGCGAGATGCTCGCCCAGAACTGCTGCGTGCTCTTCTCCGAGGAGCTTGCCCAGGGTGGCACACCGCTCTACACGAGCCTCGACAAGGTGCGCTTCAAGCGCCCGGTCCGCCCGGGCGACACCATCGAGCTCAACTGCAGGCTCACCCGCGCGCGCGGTCCCTTCCGCTTCTGCGAGGGAACCGCGACCGTGGATGGCGAGGTCTGCTGTAAGGCGTCCATGTCGTTCGCGCTCGTGGACGAAGTCCGGTAGGGGATGGGTCGATGTTCGACAAGATTCTGGTCGCGAACAGGGGCGAGATCGCCGTTCGCGTGATCCGCGCCTGCCGCGACATGGGCGTGCGGACCGTCGCCGTCTACTCGCCCGCGGACGCCGAGGCCCTGCACGTGCGTCTCGCCGATGAGGCCTACTGCATCGGCGGTTCGCGTCTCGCGGAGAGCTACCTCAACGAGGACGCGGTCCTGACCACCGCCGTGAAGTCTGGCGCCAAGGCGATTCATCCCGGCTACGGGTTCTTCTCGGAGAACGCGGGCTTCGTGCGCGAGTGCGAGAAGTGCGGCCTTGCGTTCGTGGGCCCTTCCGCCGAGGTCATCGACCGCATGGGTGACAAGGACGCCGCCCGCCGCACCGCGAAGGCCGCGGGCGTGCCCGTGGTTCCCGGATGCGACCTGCTGAAGTCCCCCGAGGAGGCGGAGCACGAGGCGCGCCGCATCGGGTGCCCCGTGCTCATCAAGGCCCGCTCGGGTGGTGGTGGCCGCGGCATCCGCAAGGTCGAGCGTGCTGAGGACGCCGGGCGAGCCTTCAGCGAGGCCCGCGCAGAGGCCGAGGCCGCCTTCGGTGACGGCGAGTGCTACATGGAGAAGTTCGTCTCGCCCGCGCACCACGTCGAGGTCCAGATCATGGCCGACAAGTTTGGCAACGTCTTCTCCCTCGGCGAGCGCGAGTGCTCCGTGCAGCGCCGCAACCAGAAGCTCGTCGAGGAGAGCCCGGCGCCCTGTCTCGAGGGCCGCCCTGACGTGCGCGAGCGCATGCATCGCGCCGCGCGCGACCTCGCCCGTGCCGTGGGTTACGAGGGTGCCGGTACCGTCGAGTTCCTCTACTCGGACGATGGCAGCTTCTACTTCATGGAGATGAACACGCGCCTGCAGGTCGAGCATCCCGTTACCGAGTTCGTCACTGACGTTGACCTCGTCAAATGGCAGCTGCGCGTGGCGGCGGGCCAGGCTCTGCCCTTCGAGCGCGAGGACCTTCCGGTGACCGGCCATGCCATGGAGTGCCGCATCAACGCCGAGACGCCCGACTACCTGCCCTCGTGCGGCACCGTCACGATGCTGCACGTTCCTGGCGGGCCAAAGGTGCGCTTCGACTCGGCGCTCTTCCCCGGCGCCGTCGTGCCGCCCTACTACGACTCGATGCTCGCGAAGGCCATCGTCTGCGCGTCCACGCGCGACGGTGCCATTCGCAAGATGCGCTCTGCCCTGGGCGAGCTCGTGATCGAGGGCGTCGATGAGAATAGCGAGCTCCATCTGCGGATTCTCGCCAATGAGGAGTTCCTCTCCGGCAATTACCACACGAACCTGATGGAGGGCATCAATGCTGCGCAATAGAATCGGCCATGCCCTGAACGCGCTCGAGGGGCCCATGACCGAGGTCTGCGCCGAGTTCCCCGCGCGCCACGTGCTCGTTAAGTGCCCTGGTTGTCGCCGTGCTATTGACGAGGGGACGCTCCGCGAGAACCTCGAGGTGTGCCCACGTTGCGGCAAGCACCTGCGTCTGTCTGGCCGGGCTCGCATGCGCGCGACCGTCGACGCGGGGAGCTTTGAGGAGTGGGACGCCGGCCTTCGGGCGACGGACTTCCTGGAGTTTCCGGGATACGCCGAGAAGCTCGAGGCGGCGCGCGCGGCGTCGCGCGAGAACGATGCCGTCATCTGCGGGCGTGGCACCATAGGCGGGCATGCCTGCGCGCTGTTCTTCATGAACGCCGATTTCATGATGGGGTCGATGGGGTCGGTCGTTGGCGAGAAGATCTGCCGTGCGTTCGAGAAGGCCTGCGAGCTGCGACTTCCCGTCGTTGGCTTCACCGTTTCCGGTGGGGCTCGCATGCAGGAGGGCGTTACGTCGCTCATGCAGATGGCGAAGGTGTCGGCCGCCGTGCGTCGTCACTCCGAGGCGGGGCTTCTCTACGTGTGCGTCCTGACGGACCCAACAACGGGTGGCGTCACGGCGAGCTTCGCCATGGAGGGCGACGTTACGCTCGCCGAGCCGGGCGCGCTCGCGGCTTTCGCTGGCCCGCGCGTGATCGAGCAGACCGCCAGGAAGAAGCTCCCCGCTGGTTTCCAACGGTCTGAGTTCCTCCTCGAGCACGGCTTTTGCGACGCCATCGTCGAGCGCGGAAGTATGGTCGCCACGCTCGCAGAGCTGCTGGCCCTTCATGAGGGGGAGGCTCCCGCGGGGGACTCGCCCCACTCGCACGCTGGTGGCGCGCCAAGCCGCCTGGCCAAGCGCGTGGGCAAGGCGAAGAGGGGAGCGGTGTCGAAGAGCGCGTATGACGTCGTCAAGCTCACTCGCTCGGCGGACCGGGTGACCGCAACGGAAATCATCGAGTCTGGCCTCGACGGGTTTGTCGAGCTCCATGGAGACCGCCTCTTTGGCGATGACGCCGCGGTGGTCGGGGGCATTGGCTGGAAGGATGGCCGCGCGATTACCGTCATTGCCATCGAACGAGGCACGACGACCAAGGAGCGCGTGCGTCGCAATTTTGGCATGCCTCATCCAGAGGGGTATCGAAAGGCGCTTCGCCTCATGCGGCAAGCCCAGAAGTTTGGCCGTCCAGTGCTGTGCCTCGTCGATACCTCGGGCGCCTACTGTGGCATTGGCGCCGAGGAGCGTGGCCAGGGCGAGGCCATCGCTCGGAACCTCGTTGAGATGAGCGGGCTTAAGGTGCCCGTCGTGAGCGTGATCACGGGCGAGGGCGGTAGCGGTGGAGCGCTCGCGCTGGGCGTTGCCGACAAGTTGCTCATGCTCAAGAGCTCGGCTTTCTCGGTCGTGAGCCCCGAGGCCTGCGCCTCCATCCTCTGGAAGGACCCGAAGCGCGCCGAGGATGCGGCCGCGGCGCTTTGCCTCACGGCACCAGAGCTGCGGGAACTTGGGCTTGTCGACGGCGTCGTCGCCGATGCCGGTCTTACCAAGGCGGAGCTCGCCCGTGACATCGTGCGCGAGGCGCAGGCGACGTTCGACGAGCTTGCGGGTCTGGACGCCGAGGAGCTTGTCGAGAGGCGCTATGCCAAGTACCGCGCGATTGGCGCGAACCGTCTGGATTAGGAAACGGTGGAGGATGGTGCGGGCGGATTGTGTCTTTCGTTTGCGCGCGGTGACGGCACCCCCGCATGCGCAGCCGGGCTGCATCCGGGCGTGGGTCACGACGCGCGCCGGGACCCGGCCGGTATCCTCGCATGCGCAGACGGGCTGCATTCCCTGTTCGCATGCGGGTGATAGACTGAACGGGCAACCAAACGTCAGAAGGGAATCGCATGGGCGTCACCACCAAGACTTCCGCGGCGGAAATCGCCGCTGCTGAGGAGCTCGTCAGCTTCATTCAGAAGAGCCCGAGCATGTTCCATTCCGTTAAGACCATCCGCTCCTACCTCGACGAGGCCGGCTTCACGTACCTCCCCGAGGCTGGCGCGTGGGATGTCCGCGCGGGCGGCAGCTACTACACGTGCCGCAACAACTCGACCGTCATCGCCTGGAAGGTGGGCGAGCGCGTTGCCGAGGAGGGCTCGAGCTATCACTTCCAGCTCACGGCATCTCACGCGGATTCGCCGGCGTTCAAGCTCAAGAACGTTGCCGAGATGGAAGGCCCCGAGGCCTACCTGCGCCTCGACACCGAGGCTTACGGCGGCATGATCGACTATACCTGGTTCGACAAGCCCCTGTCGCTTGCCGGCCGCGTGCTTGTGCGCGAGGGTTCTCGCATCGAGAGCCGCCTTGTGTCGCTCGACCGTGACGTCGCGATTATCCCGAGCCTTGCCATTCACTTCGATCGCGCCGTGAACGACAAGTTCTCGCCCAACCGCGCGACCGACCTGTGCCCGATCATGTCCGCAGGCGACTGCACCGTGGGCACCGTCGACGCGCTCGTGGCGGAGCATCTTGGGGTCGAGCCCGAGAACATCGTCGCGCGTGACCTGTTCCTCGTGAACCGTCAGCGTGGCTGCGTGTGGGGTGCTGCCAGCGAGTTCGTGTCCTCGCCCAAGCTTGATGACCTTGCCTGCGCGTTCACGTCGCTCAAGGCGTTCCTTGCGAGCGACAACCAGCGTGATGTGAGCGTCTACTGCTGCTTCGACAACGAGGAGGTTGGCTCGAACACGAAGCAGGGCGCCATGTCCACCGTGCTCGCCGATACCCTCGCGCGCGTGAATGCGGCGCTTGGGCACACGGGCGACGAGCTGTGCCAGGCGGTTGCTAAGTCCATGCTCGTGAGCTGCGATAACGCGCATGCCGTTCACCCGAACCAGGCGGGCAAGTGCGACGCCGCCAACCGCTGTCGTCTCAACGGCGGCCTCGTGGTGAAGGAGGCGGCGAACCAGAAGTACTGCACCGACGCCTTCAGCCGTGCCGTGCTCCAGGCAATTTGCGCCGATGCGGGTGTGCCGCTTCAGACGTTTGCCAACCGCAGCGATATGGCGGGCGGCTCTACGCTCGGCAACCTTTCGAACACGCAGGTCAGCGTGCATGCCGTTGATGTGGGCCTGCCGCAGCTGGCCATGCACTCGAGCTACGAGACGGGCGGAGCGCGCGATGTGACCCTCGCCATCGAGGCTCTCACAGCTTTCTATAACGCTGATCTTCTCATCGATGGCGCCGATGCCGTGACGCTGGGGTAACGCCCGGCCATCGCCAGGAAACCAGAGTACCGAGCGGGTATCGCAGGGAAATCTAACGATTTAAGGGGGTGTGGCTACGGCCGCACCCCCTAACGAAAAAGGCGCCGCCCGGCTGGAGAAGCTGGGCGGCGCCTGATTGGTCTAGCTGGGCCTAGTGGCGGGCGATGGATAAACCGTTCGTGTCCTACTCGTCACCGAAGGAAATGCCAAGCATCTTGGCCTCGCGGACGAGCTCGCTGCTGGGGTCGACGTACTTGAGCTTGCCGGCGACCTCCTTGAGCGGGACGCGTGTCATGCGGCCATCGCGCAGGGCAATCATGCAGCCGTACTCGCCTGCGAGGCAGCTCTTTGCGGCTTCGACACCACACTGGGTCGCGAAGATGCGGTCCTGCGCGCTGGGCTCGCCGCCGCGCTGCGTATGGCCAGGTACCGCGACGCGAACCTCGCGATCGGTACGAGCGGCGATTTCCTCGGCGATGTCGTAGGCGACGCTGGGCTTCACGCGCTGGGCGACCAGGCGCTTGTAGTCCTTCTTCTTCATCGCCGCCTCTTCCTTGGTGATGGCGCCCTCGGCCACGACGACGATCGAGAATCGTCCGCCATCGCGTTCGCGCTGCTCAATGGCGTCAATCACGTTGTCCATCTCGTACGGAATCTCGGGAATGAGGATGACGTCGGCACCGCCGGCAATGCCCGCGTAGAGCGGAATCCAGCCAACCTTGTGGCCCATGATCTCGATCACGAAGACGCGACGGTGGCTGTCCGCCGTGGTGTGGATGTCGTCGATGCACTTCGTCGCGATGTCGATGGCGCTGGGGAAGCCGAAGGTCATGTCGGTGCCATAGGTGTCATTGTCGATGGTCTTCGGCAGGGCGATCACGTTGAGGCCCTCTTCGCGAAGGCGGTTGGCGGTCTTCGTGGAGCCGTTGCCGCCCAGCACGAACAGGCAGTCGAGATCGAGCTTGCGATAGTTCTTGACCATCGCGGGGACCTTCTCGACGCCGTCCGCCTCGGGCGTGTCGAGGAGCTTGAAGGGCGTGCGGCTGGTGCCCAGGATCGTGCCGCCCTTGATGAGGATGCCCGAGAAATCAGCCCAGCTCATCTTGCGATAGCGACCGTAGATGAGGCCCTGGTAGCCGTCTTCGAAGCCGTAGATCTCGACCTTTTCCTTCGAGTTCCTGAGCACGGTCTTCACGATGCCACGCATGGTGGCGTTGAGCGCCTGGCAGTCGCCGCCGCTGGTAAGAAGGCCAATCCTGAGCATGGGAGCTCCCTTCTGATCCGCCACGGCGGGGCGCGTCGCGATCCCTGCAGGGCGTGTTTTGGTTCACCGGCACAGTCTTACATAAGTATTCCCCGCCGAACGCGTTCCGGACGCAGACGTAACAGTTTCATGACAGAGCGTGAAAGGGCGCAAAGGCCCCTCAAGCGCTGTCGCGACGAGTGACAGAGCCTCTGAGCAGCTAAGACGTTGGCTACGTCGGGCTATTGGCGCGCTAGCGTGCAATTGCAACGCCTCTTGACAGCATCGTCGGGGTTAGTACAATGCCAAACCGTTGCCGCCACGCGCGGCACAAGTGCTGGGGGTGCTCGCAAGAGCTGAGAGGATTTCCAACCCCTTGAACCTGACCTGGTTAGGACCAGCGTAGGGAAGCTACCCGCCTCGCGCTCGAGGCGTCGTTCTTCTGGCGTGCGACTTTGCCGCACCCGCCGTCTCGTGCGGCGACGTTGCCTTCTTGGCTCGTTTAAGCCTCTCGTTCCTGCTTGCATCCAGATGCGGTCACTATGACCGCGGATGTGGCCCGTGCGGCCGCGGCGCAGCCCGCCTGCGTTACGAACGAGAGGAAGACATGTCTGAAAACTGCTGCGAGGGCTGCAACCGCCCCGACCTGCCTTGGGCTGGCAGGGGTACTGACCTGCCGATTTCCGGCTGCCGCTTCACGCTCTACCCCATGTGCGACAACTTCATCGACATCATTCTCGGCGCCCTCGGGCGCGTCGACACCTCCTGCGTCTGGAGCGAGACTGACGCCCTTTCGACGGTCTACCGCGGCAAGCTTCCCTATGTGATGGACGCGGTCTCCGCGCTGTTCGCCAGCTCCTGGACCGAGGGCGTCCACATGGCCATCGAGGGCCAGGTCTCCAAGGGCTGCCCGGGCGACGTCTCCGGCGACTCGGTGCTCGAGGCTACGGGCGAGGCCCCCAACCACGCCATCGTCGAGGCCGCCACGCAGCCGTGCCTGTGCAAGCTCGCCCTCTATCCCATGGGCGTGGGCGACTACATCGACGACATCGCCGAGGTCTGGCGTCTCGCCGAGAAGCGTGGCCTCAACCCCACCACGATTCACTACGCCACGCGCATCGAGGGCAGCATCAAGGACGTCTTCGCCTACCTGCAGGAGGTCTGCGAGCTCATGGAAGCGAGCGAGAACGTCCACCATTACGTGCTGCACTTCACGATTAACGTCAACAGTCCCACGGTCGAGTAGGACCACGCGGGCTTGGCCAGCGCGCTAGCTGTCGCGCTGAACGACGCGACGGGCGACCCACGTCCGTCCACAAACCGCAAGAACCAGAAAAAGGGACTGTCCCTTTTTCAGGTGACGAGAGGAGAAACAAGGAATGGCTAACGAGAACGGTGCCGCAAAGGGCGGCTGGAAGCTCCAGGAGATCATCTTCGTGGCGATGCTTTGCGTCGTCTTCGGCGTCGTCTACCTCGTGGCGGTCTACGCCGCCGCGGCAATGGTCGCCGCTTTCACCCCGATGGGCATCGGCCCCATGGGCAACGAGATCGTGTTTGGCATCTGGTTCATGGTGTCCACGCTCGCGGCCTACATCATCCAGCGTCCGGGCGTCGCCCTCGTCTCTGAGGTTGTCGCGGCCCTCATCGAGGTCCTTCTCGGCAACATGTATGGCCCGATGGTCATCGTGACCGGCCTCGTCCAGGGTGCCGGCGCCGAGCTCGCCTTCGCCCTCGGCCACTACAAGAGCTTCGAGACCAAGGACATGCTGCTCGCGAGCGCCTTCTGCACCGTCATCAGCTTCGTCTGGAGCTTCATCCGCTCCGGCTATGGCCTCATCGCCGTGCCGGTGCTCGTGCTCTTCTTCGTCGTGAGGCTCGTGAGCTCCATGCTCTTCGCCGGCCTGCTCTCCAAGGCCATCGGTGACGGCCTCGCCAAGACCGGCCTGCTTAAGGGCTACGCCCTGGGTCGCTCGCGTGCCTAGCGCCGAGACGGACATCGCGCTCGAGGCTCGTGGCCTGGGCTTTCGCTACGGCGAGGGCTCGGGCCCGGTCTTCTCCGACCTCTCCCTGACCGTGCGTCGGGGGGAGGTCGTCCTCGTGATGGGGGCCTCCGGGTCGGGCAAGTCGACGCTCGCCTTCTGCCTCGCTGGGCTTTACCCGGCATACGCGGGCGAGCTCGAGGGCGAGGTCCTCGCGGCTGGTCGTCCGGTGGGGGAGATGGGCCCGCGCGAGCGAAGCCGCGAAGTCTCGATACTGTTCCAGAATCCTGACAACCAGTTCTGCATGGATACGGTTGAGCGCGAGGTGCTCTTCGCGCTCGAGAACGTCGCCTGGCCCGGCGACATGCGCGAGCGCTGTCGCGAACTCCTCGCGCTCGTTGGCCTCGAGGGACGCGAGAAGGACCGCATCGGCCAGCTTTCCGGCGGTACCAAGCAGAAGCTCGCGCTATGCACCGCGCTCGCGTGCGGCGCCCGTACACTCGTGCTCGACGAGCCGTTTGCCAACCTCGACCCGGCGTCGTGCGCCTCGGTCGCCGCCGAGCTCCGTCGTCTCAACGAGCGGGAGGGCGTGACGCTCGTGGTGGTCGACCATCGCGCCGGCTGGTGGCTGTCCTTCGCGGATCGCGTCGTGCTCATGCGCGAACACGGCAGCCTTGACGAGGCGAGCTTCCCGGTTGCGGAGTTTGCCGCGCACGAGGCGGAGATGCGTGCCGACGGCCTGTTCGTGAATGACGAATGGGCGAGGGACCTGCGCCCCGCGCTCGTTTCCGAGGATGCCGAGAAGGTCGTCCGCGTTCGTGATCTGTCCGTTGGGTACGGGCGAGGCCGCGCGGCGTTCACCGTGCTCTCGGGTGTTTCGTTCGAGGTAGCTCGTGGTGGCGTGGTTGCTCTCGTGGGCGAGTGCGGAAGTGGCAAGTCCACGCTGCTCCATGCCATCGCGGGCGCGTGCCGCACGTCCGGCGAGCTTGCGGTCGAGGGTTCCGTTGGCCTGGTCTTCCAGAACCCGCGTCTGCAGTTCCTCGCACTCACTGTCGCCGAGGAAGTCATGGTGACGCTGCGTGCCGCCAATCCAGATGTGGCGGAGGAGGAGCTTGCGGCACGCGTACCCGACCTTCTCGCCGAGTTTGGCCTGAAGGGCCTGGGGGAGCGCTCGCCGTATGAGATTAGCCAGGGGCAGCAGCGCCGTCTCGCCATGCTCGCGATGCTAGCGGGGCGCGCCGACGTCCTTCTGCTCGATGAGCCCACGTATGCGCAGGACGAGCGTTCGACGCGAAAGATGCTCGACGTGCTCGAGCGACGCGTTGCCGCTGGCCTCACCGTCGTCGTGGCGACGCACGACCTCGTGCTCGCCCGCGCCATCGCCAACCAGGTGCTGCTCGTGGCTGACGGGCGTGTGCGTCCGCTCGAGGGCGAGGAGCTTGACGCCTACGTCGAGGCTCGTCGTGAGCCCGCGACGACCGCCGCGCCCGCCGATGCCGCCGCGACCGCCGCGCCCGCGACGACCGCCGCGCCCGCCGATGCTATCGCGTCCGCCACTCGAGAGGGGAGCGCCTCATGAGGAGCCTGAACCCCGGAGTCAAGCTTGCCGCGCTCACCGTGGCGTCGCTCATCCTCTCCGTCACGTTCAACACGCGTGTCAACCTCGCGGTTTGTGTCATCGCCCTTGTGGCGACGCTCGCGAGCCCTGGCACGAACCGCCGCGGCGTCGCGGCGGCGCTCGTGCCCTTTGCCCTGACCTCGACGGCGCTCTTCGTGACCGGCCTCATGTATGGCTCGGGCGGAAACGCCTCCGCGGCCATCGAGGCGGATGTGTTTGGCCAGCGAACGCTGTTCGCAAGCGACTGGACCACCGCCGCCCAGCTCGCGAGCCGCGTCATGGCATACGGCGGCCTGGGCCTGTCGTTCGCTTTTACGAGCGATGCTTTCGAGCTAGTTATGAGCCTCATGCAGCAGTTCCGCCTGCCGCCGAAGTTCGCCTACGGCGTACTGGCCGCCTACCACTTCTTTCCCGTGGTCAAGGACGAGTACGCCGAAGTCGGCCTTGCGCTTAAGGCCCGCGGCGTTCACGTGAACCCGCTGTCTCCCAGGCGTGTCGTGCCGATGCTGGCGCACGCCCTCGAGCGCTCGGAGAGCCTCGCTATGGCAATGGAGTCTCGCGGGTTCGAGGACTCTGGCGAACGTCGCTGTGCGTGTGAGGTGCCGCTTCGCGCTCGTGACGTCGCCTTCGCCGTGGGGCTGAACGCGGCAATCGTCGCCGCGCTCGTTCTGGTGCCGTAGGTGGGGTGGGCGTCTGGGTCGCGCGAGCTCCCCACGCCCGTCCGCGCTACGCGCGTCTGCAAGAGCTGACAAAGGGACTGTCCCTTTGTCAGCTTTTCGATTCGAAGGGAGCTTCCCATGCGAGAGACCAAGACCGAGCAGTGGCGCAGGCTCTGCTCGGAGAACCCGGGCATGAGCCCGTTTGTGCTGCTCAAGATCTCGATGGTTTGGCATGGTGCCCGTCTTTCCGCGGCGGCGCTCGCTTGCCTGCAGGAGGATGACTATCGCTTTGCCTCCGCCGAGCCCTTTGACATCGCGTTCGGCGGGAGGCCCGCGCGCCTCGTCATGCCCGGCGGCGTGCTTCTCCGCGACGCCACCTACGTCTACATAAACTGGGGCGAGACGTACGATGACCCCTACGTCATCGACTTTGACGAGCGTGCGGGCGAGTTCGTGCTTCGCGAGCCGGCCACTGGCCCGATCGCGGCGGACGGCGACCCTGCGGGAGACGCACGCGAGGGCATCCTGGACGTCGTGGATTTCGTGCCGCGCCCCGAGCTCTTCGACCACGAGGCGGCGGGCGGCGTTCCCATGGACGAGCTCGCTGACGTTCGCGCTCAGAAGCTGATCCTCACGTCCTATCGTCACTGCGAGTTTTGGGGTCGTGGCGAGCAATGCCGCTTCTGCGCGCTGTTCACGCGCCACGGCATCGACCCCGAGGTCCCTTGCGCCCAGCTTGGCGAGACCGTGCGCTCGGCTCTCAGCGAGCCTGGCCGCTACTCCGAGCTCTACATCTCCGGAGGTACGGACTATGCGGGTGAGCCGCCGTTCGGGCGTGAGCTCGAGCGCTACCTGCGCTGCGTTCGTGCTATGGGGGAAGCGTTCTCCGGGCGCTTCTCGTGCCAGGTCATGGCTCCCGCCTGGCCTCGCGAGCTCGTCAAGCGCCTGCATAACGAGTCGGGTGTCACCTCGTATAGCCCAAACCTCGAGGTCTGGGGTGCGGACCAGTTCGCGCGCCTGTGCCCTGGCAAAAACGCTCACGTAGGGTATGACGAGTGGCTTCGTCGCACGGTCGACGCGGTTGAGGTCTTCGGCGCGGGCAACGTTTACACTCAGGTGGTTGGCGGGGCCGAGCTTGCCGGTGACGGTGCCGTGGCCACGCCCGAGGAGGCGATCGAGCGCAACCTCGAGGCGTGCGAGTGGTTCGCCGAGCGTGGCGTGACCTGCCTGTCCGTCATCTGGCGTCCGCATCGCCGCAGCGTGCTGGGCTGGCGCCCGATGCCTCCCATCGAGTATTACGTGGAGCTTGCGAAGGGCTTCCATGGCGTGCGCGCGAGCCATGGCCTGATTGCGTTTGAGGACGACTACAAGATGTGCGGCAACCACCCCGATGCGGACCTCGAGCGGACCGACGTCTCCGTTTGGAGGGGCGTGGGCCGTGAGGAGGCTTCTCTCGAGATTGCCGCCGCGGGCGAGACGCCCTCGGGTGAGGGCGCGCCACGCGTGAGCGTCCCCAGCGAGGAGGGGGCTCTGTTCTGCGAGGCGTTCTCCGCCTCTGAACTGGGCGTTGCCAAGCTTGCGGGCGAACGCGGCGTTGTCGTGGCGCTTCGCGAGGACCGCAGCGATTTGGGCGCGGGGCTTGCCCACGCGCTTTGGTTCGACGAGCCGGTCGAGCTGTGGCTTCGCGAAGGCATTGCCTGGCGCCATGTGCGAGCTCGCGTCTGGCGCTGTGACGTCGTGGGCCCGGTCTTCTCCGCCGCGCTCGCCCGCGTGCGCGAGGGCTCGCCTTCCGCCGAGGTGGCGAGTGCGTGGGAGCTCCGCGTCGTTGAGCAGGCGCCCGTGGTCTCGGCGCCTGCTGCGCGTGTGCCTTCGCGTGCCCCGAGACCGGAGCTTCACCTCGATAACCCGTTGTTGCACTGATGGACGCGGGGTGCCGGCCCTAGTTGCACTAATGGACGCGGGGCGCCGGCCCGGCTTGCACTGATGAGCACGGGCGCGGGGCGCTGTCCCGGGCTGCGCCGGTGGGCGCGGGGTGGGCTTCGCTAGTAGCCGCAGGTTACTACTCCGAAGCGAACAACGAACGGATGTTCTATGGAGCCGCGATGGCGTTTGGCGCCTCGCGGCTCGTCTCGTTACACTGAAGAGCTATGAGAAGCGGCACAACGGGGGAGTGGTCCATGGCTTCCGATTCCATCGTTATCAGGGGCGCGCGCGAGCATAACCTGCGCGATATCAACGTATCGATCCCGCGAGACAAGCTCGTCGTCATCACGGGTCTCTCGGGCTCCGGCAAGTCGAGCCTCGCCTTCGACACCATCTATGCCGAGGGCCAGCGTCGCTATGTCGAGAGCCTCTCCAGCTATGCGCGTCAGTTCCTCGGCCAGATGGACAAGCCGGACCTCGACTCGATCGACGGCCTCTCCCCGGCCGTCTCCATCGACCAGAAGACCACGTCGAAGAACCCGCGCTCGACCGTGGGCACCGTGACGGAGATCTATGACTACCTTCGCCTGCTCTTCGCGCGCGTGGGCACGCCCCACTGCCCGGAGTGCGGCCGCGTCATCGAGCGTCAGACGACGGACCAGGTGGCGGATAAGATCCTTGCCGCGGGTCAGGGCCGTCGCGCGCTGGTGCTTGCCCCCGTGGTTCTTGGCCGTAAGGGCGAGTACACGAAGCTTCTCGATGACTTGCGCGCGGAGGGCTTCTCGCGCGTTCGCATCGATGGCGAGGTCCGCGAGCTTGACGAGGAGATCAAGCTCGACAAGAAGCTCAAGCACGACATCGAGGTCGTGGTGGACCGCATCGTCATTCGCGAGACGAGCCTCGGCCGCATCGCGGAGGCAGTGGAGACGGCGACGCGCCTCGCCGCTGGCAAGGTGGGCGTCTACATGCTGCCCGACCGCGATGACCCCGAGGGCATTCCCGGCGAGCTCCTCCAGTACTCGCTCGCGCTCGCGTGCCCCATCCACGGTCACTCTATGGATGACCCGCAGCCTCGCGACTTTTCCTTCAACGCCCCCTACGGTGCCTGCCCGGACTGCGACGGCCTCGGCTTCAGGCGCGTGGTGGACGCGGAGTCGCTCATCGAGGACCCCAACCTCTCCGTTTCCGAGGGAGTGTTCGGCAGCTTCTTCGGCAGGTCGAACTACTACCCGCAGGTGCTCGCCGCGGTGTGCCGCCACTTCAAGGCGAGTCCTGACACCCCGTTCAACAAGCTTCCCAAGAAGGTGCGCGATGCCCTTCTCGACGGCCTCGGCTCCACGAAGGTCCGCGTCGACTACCACACGCTTGACGGTCGAGATACCAACTGGTCGACCACCTTCTCGGGCGTGCGCTCCGTCCTGTTCGAGAAGTACACGGAGACGACCAACGAGAAGATGCGCGCCCGCCTGGAGAAGTACATCCATGAGGTACCCTGCCCGACGTGCCACGGCGCGCGCCTCAAGCCGGAGATTCTCGCTGTCACGGTTGGTGACAAGTCAATCTACGACGTCTGCTGCATGAGCTGCCGCGAGTCGCTCGAGTTCTTCCGTGACCTCAAGCTCACGGAGCGCCAGGAGTTCATCGGCGGGCGCATCGTGAAGGAGATCGTCGAGCGCCTGCGCTTCCTGGTGGACGTGGGCCTGGATTACCTCACCCTCTCCCGCGCCTCGGCGACGCTCTCCGGCGGTGAGGCGCAGCGCATCCGCTTGGCCACGCAGATCGGCGCGGGTCTCATGGGTGTGCTCTATATCCTCGACGAGCCCTCCATTGGGCTGCACCAGCGCGATAACGACCGCCTGATCAAGACGCTCGAGCGCCTCCGCGACCAGGGCAACACCGTGATCGTGGTCGAGCATGACGAGGACACGATCCGCGCGGCGGACTACGTGATCGACATGGGTCCCGGCGCGGGCGAGCTGGGCGGCGAGGTCGTCGCCGCGGGTTCTCCCAGGGAGATCTGCGAGTGCAGTGACTCGATCACGGGGGCCTACCTCACGGGTAGGAGACTCATTCGCTTGCCGGAGGAGCGCCGCCGTCCCGGCCGCGGCGAGCTCAAGATCGTCGGTGCGAGCCACAACAACCTCAAGAACGTGACCGTGAGCATTGAGTTTGGAACGCTCACGGTGGTCACGGGAGTCTCAGGTTCGGGCAAGAGCTCGCTCGTGACGGACACCCTCGCCCCCGCGCTCACCAACGCCATCCAGAACTCGCTGCGTCCGGTGGGCGAGTACAAGAAGCTCACGGGCGTCGACCAGATCGACAAGGTCATCGACGTGGACCAGAGCCCGATCGGCCGCACTCCGCGCTCCAACCCGGCCACGTACATCGGCTTGTGGGATGACCTCCGCGCGCTCTTCTCGTCCACGCCGGAGAGCCGCGCCCGCGGCTATAGCCCCGGTCGTTTTTCGTTCAACGTGCCGGGCGGTCGTTGCGAGGCCTGCAAGGGCGATGGCCAGATCAAAATCGAGATGAACTTCCTGCCAGACGTCTACGTTCCGTGTGAGGTCTGCCATGGCGCTCGCTACAACCGCGAGACGCTCGAGGTGAAGTACCACGGCAAGAGCATCTCGGACGTGCTCGACATGAGCGTGACCGAGGCCCTTGCGTTCTTTGGGAACATCCCGCGCATCAAGAAGAAGCTCCAGACGCTCTATGACGTGGGTCTGGGCTACATCCGCCTGGGCCAGCCGGCAACGACGCTCTCCGGCGGCGAGGCGCAGCGCGTGAAGCTCGCCAAGGAGCTCCACCGCCAGCAGACGGGCAAGACCTTCTACATCCTCGACGAGCCCACGACGGGCCTGCACTTCGAGGACGTGCGCCAGCTGCTTGACGTCCTCCAGCGTCTGGTCGACGCGGGCAACACGGTGCTGGTCATCGAGCACAACCTCGACGTCATCAAGGTGGCTGACCGTCTCATCGACATGGGCCCCGAGGGCGGTGACGGCGGCGGCACCGTGGTGTGCACCGGCACGCCCGAGGAGGTCGCGGCCTGTCCGGAGAGCTATACCGGCAAGTTCCTCGCGCCGGTGCTCGAGCGCACGCGCGAGCTGCAGGATGCCCTCGACGCCTCGGGAGAGAGCGAGTGGGTTCCGCGCGTGAGCGCGTTCGGCGCCGCCCCGGCGGAGGAGTAGGCCCGCGGGTGCTGCCGGCTGGCACGCGACTGGCGGCGGCACCCGGCCCGCGAAGGTCAGCGCGCCCGGCGCGCGGGTGCTGCCGGTTGCCATGCGACTGGCGGCACGCGCCCGGCCCGCGAAGGCCAACGCACCCGGCGCGTGGGCGCGCATGCGTACGCAAAGGCGGTGCGGCATCACGAATGGTGCCGTACCGCCTGTCGTTTGCGGGGATGTCGTGCGTCGGGCGTCGCGCGGACCCTACACGTAGGTGGCGCCGCTGCGGACGATCGACTCGCGGATCAGGGTGTCCATCGCGTCGATGCAGAGGTCGGGCACCTCGTGGTCGCGCTTGACGACGGAGAGCTCGGTGCAGGCGAGGATCACGGCGTCGCAGTCGAGACGGATGAACTCGCGCATCACGCGGTCGAACTTGTGCATGTCCGCAGGTCTGCCTGCCTTCACGTCGTCATAGATGATCGACATGACGTCGGCCTGGCGTTCGGGGGAGGGCACGACCCACTCGACGCCGGCTGCCTCGCACTCGTGCGAGTAGATGCCCGTTCGGACGGTGCCGTCCGTGCCCATGATGCCGACGCGCTTGGCGCCCCGGCCCTCGATTGCCTCGCGTACGGCCTCGCGTGGCATGTGGATGATGGGCACCTTCGTGAACGCCTGGATCTTGTCGTAGAAGTAGTGCGAGGTGTTGCACGTGATGGCGACGTGCGCGCACCCGAACGCCTCGAGCGCCTGGAGGTCGACGCGCATGCTCTCGAGCAGTTTGGCGTCGTCACCGGTCTCGATGGCCTCCGTGCGGTCGGGCATCGAGGCCTGGCTGATGAGGACGAGGTCGAGGTGGTCCTGGTCGCGCTCCGCCTTGGTATGGCGAATGATCTCGCTGTAGAAGTACGACGATGCCTCGGGACCCATGCCGCCGATGACGCCTAGCTTCTCCATGATGAACACCAGCCCGTCTTCTCCATGCGACCTGCGCATATTCGGTCTTCCGTAGTGGTTAACTATACCCTTCGTAACGGATACGTTGTGACGGTCCTGCGAAGGCCCGTCTACGAGCAGTTTTATGGTGGCCCGTGTGCGGGTCGCCGCGGAGGGCGCGGCTTTGTCCCGCGTCTCGCACGGAAAGCAACGGGGTTGCTCGCGCGGCGCCCGTCGGGAGGAGCCGAATGGCACGCAAGGAGAGGGTCCAGAAGACGAACGCCATGCGCGAGCTCGAGCGTGGCGGCGTGGCGTACGAGGCCATCACTTTCGAGGAGCCCGACCCGACCGGCGTGAGCGATCTCGGCGTGCGCATCGCGAACATGCTCGGCTATGCCCCCGAGCAGGGATTCAAGACCCTCGTGTGCGTGACTCCCGCCGGCGGCCACGTCGTCTGCTGCGTCCCCTCCGGCGACGAGCTCGACCTCAAGAAGGCCGCGGCCGCGGCGGGGGAGAAGTCCCTGTCGCTCATGCACGTCCGCGACCTCGAACCCACGACGGGCTACGTGCGCGGCGGCTGCTCGCCCGTGGGCATGAAGAAGCAGTTCCCTACCCTTATCGACGAGACCGCACAGCTCTTCGATGACATCTACATCTCCGGCGGACGTCTGGGCCTCACCCTCAAGCTGAACCCGGAGGAGCTCGTCTCCTTCCTGGGCGCCACCCTCGCCGACATCTGCCGAGAGGACCTCAAATGACCGACGAAATTAAGGCGTCCGAGCAGGGCGAAGCCCTGGCCGAGAAGCGCGGGGAGGTCGAAACCGTCGCCGGTGTCACCGCCGTACGTGCCGAGGCCGACGTGCCCGGCGAGGCCACCGTGCCCGGCGATGCCGCCACCGCCGAGGCCACCGAGGTCTCCGCGGCCGAGGCCGCCGAGGTCTCCGCGGCCGAGGCCGCCGAGGCCACCGATGCGGCAACCGACGCCAACGTCGGCCGCAGCGCCGCGATGATGAGTGCCCTCGTCATCGTGAGCCGCCTCACCGGCTTCTTCCGCACATGGGGCCAGGCCTTCGCGCTTGGCACCACGCTGCTCTCGAGCTGCTACACCGTGGCCAATAACCTGCCCAACCAGCTCTACGAGCTCGTTATCGGCGGCATGCTCATCACGGCGTTCCTCCCTGTCTACCTCGATGTTCGCGAGCACAAGGGTAAGGATGGCGCCAACGCCTACATCTCCAACCTGCTCTCGATCCTGCTCGTCCTGCTCGGCGTATGCTTCGTCCTGTGTCTCGTCTTTGCCGCGCCCCTGATCTGGGTGCAGTCCGCCAAGACCGACCAGGCGCAGATGGCCGATGGCATCACGCTCTTCCGCTTCTTCGCGATCGAGATCGTCCTCTACTGCCTCTCGAGCCTGGCGTCGGGCATCCTCAACGCCGAGCGCGACTACTTCTGGAGCAACGCCGCTCCCATCTTCAATAACCTCATCACCATCGCGTCGTTCATCGGCTTCGCGGCGCTCGTCAACGTGAACTACTCGGTGGCCTTCCTCATCCTTGCGCTGGGTAACCCTCTCGGCGTCGCCGTTCAGGTCCTCATGCAGCTCCCGAGCCTGCGCCGCCATGGCATCAAGCTCACCTTCCGCATTGACCTGCATGATCCGGCCCTGCGCGAGACCGTGGGCATCGGCGCCCCTACCCTCATCGTCACCGCGTGCTCCTTCGTGACGACTTCGGTCATGACGTCGATGGCACTCGCCGCCGTGCCCGAGCAGGGTGGCTCCATCCAGTACTACGCGCGCCTGTGGTACACCCTGCCCTACGCCGTGCTCGCCGTGCCCATCACCGTGGCGATGTTCACCGAGATGAGCGAGAGCTTCGCCAAGGGTGACGAGCATGCATTCAGGCGCCAGGTCTCGACGGGCATGGGGCACGTGATGTTCGCCCTCATCCCGTTTATGGTCTATCTGATGGTGTTCTCGAAGCCGCTCATGTCGTTGCTGCGCGTGGGCCAGTTCGACGCCGAGAGTGCCAACCTCACCGCCGCCTACCTCGCGACGCTTGCGCTCGCGCTCCCGTGGTACGGACTCCAGACCTTCTTCCAGAAGGTGTTCTCCGCGATGAGGCGCATGACGCTGTTCGCACTCGCCAATGTCGCGGCCTCCGTCGTGCAGGTCGCGTTCACCGTCGGGATGGTGGGCGTCCTTGGCATCCACGCGGTTTCCCTCGGCAGCGCTATTTTCATGCTTATGCTGTGTGTGGTGTCGCTTGCGTTCCTGCACCACGCCATGGGTCGGATTGGCATCCGCGGCCTTGTGGTTAGTAGCATTCGCGCGTTGGTGCTGGGGCTTGCGGGCGGCGCCGTGGGCGCGCTCATCGTATGGCTGATGGGTGGCCTTGGCTCGCTGACGATCACCCGCGCGATCATCATCATCGTTGCGGGCGGCATCCCGTCCGTGCTCGTGACCTACGGCATCGCCGTCGCGCTCAAACTCCCCGAGGCCAGCTTCGTGAGCAGTATCCTGCGCAAGTTCCGCCGATAGGGGTCGCCCAAGCTGCGGTGTCTGCGCGCTCCCCGGGCGCGCTCGTGAACGACGCACGTGAGAGTGCGCGGGTTTTCCCGCGCTCGGGCCCGCGTCAGGCGCTCAGCTGAACGCCTGACGCGGGCCCTTTCAATTAGCGGAGCCGAAATGACGTGGCAAAAACGACGAACGTAAAGTAGACCTTTTTAAAGCAATTAGTCTACCTGCGGTTTCCCAAATGAGGATTGGGCCTCTACTCGGCGCGAGCGAAAAATGCCACGTCATTTCGTCATTCTCTTCGGGGAAAGCCAAAAACGACCGCCCATTTCCGCAAAGACGAAGGTGGCGGGCCAAGTTGACAAGATGCTGCGACCGTCCTATGCCGCTGACACGCCGCGGCCGCTTCGGGCCTCCGGCGTGCCGCCTGCCGCTTCGGGACGCCGGTGCCGCTGACATGTTGCGATTGCTCTGGACCGTCGGCGCGCCGTCTGCAGTTCCGGGCCGCCGCCGCTGACATGTTGCGATTGCTCAGGGCCTCGACACGTTGCCTGCCGCTGGGACACCGGCGTCAACGGCCAAATTGCCGCCTGACCAGGTTGTGTGAGCATACAGTGACGCCATCTGTTGCCGGGGGTTGGGCGCGGCGGAATCCTCGCCTATACTGATACCACCCGAAAGGAGAGGGACAATGAACCTTAAACGCACAGCCCCCACCGTCGGCAAGCGCCTCGTCGTCACCGTTGTTACCGCGGGGCTTCTGTTTGCCACGTCGCCCACTGCCGCCCTCGCGGCGTCTTCGTCGGACCTCCAGGCCCAGCTCCAACAGGCCGAGGCCCAGACCGCCAAGTACCAGGAGCAGGCTAACAACGCCTTCGCCGAGCTCGAACAGCTCCAGGCCCAGCTCGAGGACACCCGAGCTCAGATCGCCTCCACGCAGGAGGAGGTCTCGCAGAAGCAGACCGAACTCGACGCCGCGCAAGAAACCCTCGCCGGCCGCGTCTCCTCCAACTACAAGACCGGCGGTGTCTCACTCGTCTCGATCATCTTCGACTCCTCGAGCTTCGAGGACCTCGTCAGCCGCGTCTACTACGCGAACCGCGTGGCGGAGTCTGACGCCGAGGTCATCAGCCAAGTCCAGGGCGTTCAGGCTGAACTCGCCGCCAAGCAGAACGAGCTCGAGTCCCAGCAGGAGGAGCAGCAGAGGCTCGTTGACGACGCGCAAGCCAAGGCCGGCGAGATCCAGAGCGCGCTCGAGCAGCAGCAGTCCTATGTGAGCTCGCTGTCGAGCGAGGTCCAGGAGGCGCTCGCCGCCGAGGAGGCCCAGCGTAGGGCCGAGGCGGAGGCCGCCGCGAACGCCGGCGGCAACGCTGGCTCGAACAACTCCGGCTCGAGCGGCGCCACCTCCGGTAACTCCGGCTCGAGCAATAACTCGGGCGGTAACTCCGGCTCAAACGGCAACTCGAGCTCCGGCTCGAACAGCAACTCCGGCTCCCACTCCAGCGGTAACCAGAACTTTGGCTCCGGCGTCTCCGGCGCCATCGCCGCCGCCAAGTCCCAGCTCGGCGTCAGCTACTCGTGGGCCGGCAACGCCATCCCCGGCCAGGAGTTCGACTGCTCCGGCCTCGTGTGGTGGGCCTACAAGAAGGCCGGCATCTCCATCCCGCGCGGTCAGCGCATGAGCAACGGTCGCGGCAACTCGATGATCGGCTGGTGCCTCGATGGTGGCGGCTGGACGACGGACCAGAGCCAGCTCCAGGCGGGTGACCTCATGTTCTGGGGCGGCGGTGTCAACAGCACCACCCACGTGGGCATGTGCATCGGCGGCGGCCTCATGATCCACTCCAACTGGGGTGGCGTCGAAATCGCCAGCGTGTACTATTCGTCGGGCAGCTTCGTTGGCGGCGGCCCCATCGTCTAATGGGGCGAAAGAAAGCTAGACTTTGGCGGGGTGCCTTCCGGGGCGCCCCGCCTTTGTGTGAGTGTGAGACCCCGTCGCGCCGCTGGCGCGCGGCGGATGCAAGTGGGGCCACCGCGCCGGCTACGTCGCGCGCGGCGGCTGCAAGCAAGACCGATCCGCGCGCCGAGATCGACCCGGCGCGCGTTCAGACATCCGATGCCGGCGGTGCCGGCGCGGGAGGGAGTGCACATGAGCAGCACGGATAGGCGTCCGTTTGTCCCGGTTCTTCTCGGGACCGAGATCGCGGGCTATGGCATGGCCCGCGCGTTCTATGAGGAGTTCGGCTCGACGTGCGTGGTGTACGGCACCTTTGGCCTCACGCCGACGGCCAACTCGAAGTTCATCGAGGTCCGCGTCGTGCCGGACCTGCTCGAGGGCACGCGCCTCACTGAGGTCCTGAACGCAGCGGCCGACGGCTTCGGCGATGTGGTCCCGCTGCTCGTTCCCTGCGGGGATGACTACTCCGTCGCGCTCTCGCACCAGATGGATGACCTCGACGCGCGTTACGCCGTCGTGTGCGCCTCCGGCGACATCGTCGACCGCATGAACGACAAGGAGAGCTTCTACCAGCTCTGTGAGGAGCGCCACGTCCCGTATCCCAAGACGGCCGTAACCGACGGACCGACCGTCCCCGAGCTGCCCTTCGGCTTCCCCGTGGCCCTCAAGCCCTCCGACGCCCCGGCATACCGCGCCCACCCGTTCAAGGGCCAGAAGAAGGCCTTCGTCCTCGGCACGCCTGAGGAGCTCGAGGAGACCGTCCGCCGCATCTACGAGGCCGGCTACCCGGGCCGTCTCATCATCCAGGACTTCATCCCCGGCGACGACCGCAACATGCGCGTGGTCAACGGCTACGTGCGCGGCGACGGCACCGTGACCCTCATGAGCCTCGGCCACCCTCTGCTCGAGGATTACTCGCCCATGGCGATCGGCAACTACGCCGCAATCCTGTCGTACGCGGACGACGCCATCTACGACACGGTGGAGAGCCTGCTTGGCCACAGCGGCTACCGTGGCTTCTTCAACATCGACATGAAGTACGACCCGCGCGACGGCTCCTTCCGACTGTTCGAGGTGAACCCGCGTGCCGGCCGCAGCAGCTTCTTCACGACGCTCTCCGGCTACAACCTCGCCCGCTACGCCGTCGACGATCTCCTTGACGGCGGCGTGCTTGAGCCCGTTCGCGCGACCAACGAGGTCCTCTGGTACGGCGTGCCCAAGTGCGTCGTGCGCAAGTACGTGGAGGAGGGCCCGGAGAAGCGCCGCGCGCTCGAGCTCATGAGCCAGGGCAAGTGCGGCACGACCATCTTCGGCGCGAAGGACAACAGCCCGAAGCGCCTGTGGAACATGGCCAAGCTCTGGGTCCACTACGTGGTGGACTTCCGCAAGTACTTCGGCAAGAGGGACCTGTCCTAATGGCAGCCGAGAAGTGCGCGGGCGCCGCCGAGAAGTGCGCCGAGCAGCCAGTGGGAGCCACGGGCGCGGGCGCCGCCGAGGCACCTGCCGCGGACATCCCCTCCGATCTCGCCGTCCGCCAGATGCTGGCAGCGCGCTCCGGTACGAGGCCCGAGGACTGGCACCTCACGTTCAAGGCACGCCAGGCGATGCGTGTCGCCTGCGACGCCATCGCGGCGGCGGGCGGCCGCGAGGTCGCTACGCAGCTCTTCACCTGCTGCACCGCCGTCGACCCGATCACCTCTGCGGGCCTTTCTCCCGTCTTCTGCGACATCGACCCCGGCACGCTGGCCATTTCCGCCGCGCTCGCCGGCGAGCCCTCCGCCGTCATGTTGCAGCACACCTGCGGCCTTATGGCGCCTGCGGCAGACGCCGCGCTCGCCTCTGCCGCTCATGCCCGCGGAGCGGTCGTGCTCGAGGACTGCGCGCACTGCGTGGGTCGTCTCGCCACCGACGCCGAGGACAAGCCGCTTGCGGACCTGTCCTTCCACTCCTTCGGCGTCGAGAAGATGCTGCCGACGCACTTCGGCGGCGCCGTCTGGGTGAACCCGGAGTTCGGTGCCACGCCCCTCGGCGCGGACGTCATCGCTCGCCTGGAGGCGTTGCCTGCCCTCGGCGCTCGTCGTGCCAAGGCCGCGCGCCACTACCTCAACCAGATTCGCGTCCTCAATCACCTGCCGGCCGGCATCAGCCACGCGCTGCGCCGCCGCCTGACGGCCAGCGGGGCCTTCGAGCCCGCGATTAGCGAGGCCGAGCTTGCGGGCGGGCTCGCGAGCGCGCCCGAGCGTCCGGACGACTGGGTGTGCGTCACTGCGCGCGCCGCGCTTGCCGACCTTGACGCCAACGAGGCCCTGCGCCGCGAGGCCGTCGCTGCCTATCGCGAGGAGTTCGCGGACGTCGCCGGCGTGCGCGTTCCCGCCGCGGCCTTCGCGGGGGATGCCCAGCCACTCCTGCGCTTCCCGGTCTTCCTCGAGGGCGCCGAGCGCGCCGACGCCGCCATCAAGTCCGTGCGCGCCGCGGGACTCTATGCAGTCGCGTGGTATCGCGAGCCGCTCTTCCCGGGCGTCACGAAGCCCGAGGCCTACGGCTGGGACGGCACGCTCGGCGCTTGGCCTGAGACCGCGCGCGCCTGCGAGGGCGCCGTGTCGCTTCCGACGGATGTCGCGCCCGAACGAGCCCGCGAGGTCGCCCGCCTCGTCATCGAGGTCGCCCGCTAGCTCCGCAGGCTCCGCGCCCCGTCGCTGGCCCGCCGCCAGCCCCCGCGCGTCCCGCTTCACCAACCGCATAAACGCGCCTCCTATATGGGCGCGACCAAGTGGCGTCGGCGTCCCTGCCGGCGTCACTTCCTATATTGAATTCACTTGCATGACCGGGCTTATATTTCGGCGATGTTAAAACGTTTTCACCTTATGGATTTCCATCTTGCTATCCGTTTTATGCACGCTAGGATAGCTAACCAACGCGCTCGGGGGAGGCCTGACCGGGTGCGCCAAAACATCTCATCGGGCCGTATCGAGGAGGATGAAAGATGGAGTCCAAGCGTTTTGACATGACTCGTAGGAACTTCGTTAAGCTGTCTGGTGCCGCGAGCATTCTAAGCGCGACCGCTCTTGCCGGTTGCGGCAACTCCGGCTCTTCCGCGAGCACGGCCTCTGGTTCCGATTCCGCTGACGCGTTCAAGATCGGTAACATCGGCCCGCTGACGGGCGCCGCCGCCATCTACGGCACCGCCACCAAGAACGGCGCCCAGCTCGCCGTCGACGAGATCAACGCCGCTGGCGGCATCCAGCTCGCGCACAACTGCCAGGATGACGAGCACGATCCGGAGAAGTCCGTCAACGCTTACAACAACCTCAAGGACTGGGGCCTGCAGGTTCTCGTCGGCACCACCACCACCGCTCCGTGCGTGGCCGTCTCCGCAGAGACCAACGCCGACAACATCTTCGAGCTCACGCCGTCCGCCTCGTCCAACGATGTCATCGGCGGCCAGGCTGACGCCGACGGCAACGTGACCACCCCGCGCAAGGACAACGTCTACCAGATGTGCTTCACGGACCCCAACCAGGGCACCGCGTCCGCTCAGTACCTTGCCCAGAAGCAGCTCGGCACCAAGATCGCCGTCATCTACGACAACTCCGATGCCTACTCCACTGGCATCTTCAAGAAGTTCGAGGCCGAGGCTGCCGAGCAGAACCTCACCATCGTCTCGACCACCACGTTCACGGCCGACAACGCCACGGACTTCTCCGTCCAGCTGAACGACGCCAAGAACGCCGGCGCTGACCTCGTCTTCCTCCCGATCTACTACACCCCGGCGGCGCTTATCCTCACCCAGGCTGCCAACATGGGCTACGCCCCGAAGTTCTTCGGCTGCGACGGCATGGACGGCATCCTCACTGTGGAGGGCTTCGACACCTCCCTCGCCGAGGGCCTCATGCTCCTGACCCCGTTCGTCGCCACCGCGACCGACGAGAAGACCCAGGCTTTCACCAAGGCTTACAAGGACGCCTATGGTGACGAGCCGATTCAGTTCGCCGCTGACGCCTATGACTGCGTCTACGTCATCAAGGACCTCCTCGAGAAGACCGAGTGCACGCCTGACATGAGCGCCTCCGACATCTGCGACAAGCTCAAGGCCGCCATCGTCGATGGTTACACCTACTCTGGCCTGACCGGCGAGAACATGACTTGGAAGGAGACCGGCGAGGTCTCCAAGGAGCCCAAGGGCATGGTCATCAAGGACGGCGTGTACCAGCCGCTGGACTAGTCCTGCAGCGATCGGGCGGGCGTCTCGCGCGCTCCGCCTAAGACGCGTCGTCCGTAATAGCGTGAATAGCGAGCGGGGGCCATCGGCTTGATGGTCCCCGCTCGTCGGTAGGAGACAAGGGTTGCCGGGAGGTTCCGCGCCAGTTGCGAACCGGTTTCGGTGACATGATTTGAAAGGAGGCGGCATGACATGGGCTTTCTGACGAACCTCATCAACGGCCTGTCGCTCGGCAGCGTCTACGCGATCATCGCCCTGGGCTACACCATGGTGTACGGCATCGCCAAGATGCTGAACTTCGCTCACGGCGACATCATTATGGTCGGTGGCTACATCTGCTTCTGTGCCGTGAACTACCTGGGCCTTCCCACCGGAGTGGGTGTCCTGCTCTCCATTGTCGGCTGCACCGTCCTGGGTATCGTGATCGAGCGCCTTGCCTACAAGCCCCTTCGCAACGCGCCGTCCCTCGACGTTCTCATCACCGCCATTGGCGTGAGCTACTTCCTGCAGAACTCTGCGCTGCTTATCTGGGGTTCCGACACCAAGTCGTTCCCGTCCGTCGTGAACCTGCCGTCCGTTTCCCTGTTCGACGGGCAGCTCGTGGTGAGCGCCATCACCATCGTCACGGTCGTCACCGGCATCATCGTCATGATCGGCCTGACGATGTTCACCGGCAAGACCCGTATGGGCAAGGCCATGCGCGCCTGCTCCGAGGACCGTGGCGCCGCCACGCTCATGGGCATCAACGTGAACTCGACCATTTCGCTCACGTTCGCCATCGGTTCTGGCCTGGCTGCCGTCGCCGGCGTGCTCATGTGCTCCGCTTACCCGACGCTGATCCCCACCACCGGCTCGCTTCCGGGAATCAAGGCCTTCACTGCCGCGGTCATCGGTGGCATCGGCTCGATCCCGGGCGCCTTCGTGGGCGGACTCGTCCTCGGTGTCATCGAGATTTTCGCGAAGGCATACGTCGGCACGCAGCTCGCTGACGCAATCGTCTTCGGAGTGCTTATCGTCGTTCTGCTCGTGAAGCCGTCCGGCCTTCTCGGCAAGACCGTCAGGGAGAAGGTGTAGCGCCATGGCAGATAAGAACACCGCCGCCGCAGCCGCTCCCCGCCGCATGAGCAAGCGCCTGCAGTCTAACCTCATCACGTACGCTATCGTTATCGGCTTTTTTGTCCTCATGACGGCGCTCGAGGCCACGGGCATTCTGACCAACTCGCTCGCGGGCCAGCTGGTTCCCATCTGCGCCTATGTGTGCATGGCCGTGTCGCTCAACCTCGTCGTTGGCATTTCGGGCGAGCTGTCGCTCGGTCATGCGGGCTTTATGAGCGTGGGTGCGTTCTCGGGTTTCGTCGCGTTCAGCCTCGTGAACGGTATCGTCAACAACGCCCTTCTGGCTTACGTTATCGCGCTCGTCATCGCCGCTGTCATCGCGGGCGTGGCCGGCTTTGTCATCGGCATTCCGGTCATGCGCCTGCGTGGTGACTACCTCGCCATCGTGACCCTTGCGTTTGGCGAGATCATCAAGAACATCCTGAACAACCTCTATGTTGGTCTCGATGGCAGAGGCCTGCACTTCTCGCTCGCCGACGCCAAGGCCCTTGGCATGCAGGGCGGCACGCTGCTCATCAACGGCCCGCAGGGCGCTACGGGTATCACCAAGATGTCGACGTTCGCCATCGGCATCGTGCTCGTGCTCATTACCGTGACCGTCGTGCTCAACCTCGTGAACAGCCGTACTGGTCGCGCCATCATGAGCGTGCGCGACAACCGCATCGCCGCCGAGTCCGTGGGCATCAACGTTACCAAGTACCGCATGATCGCCTTCGTGGTCGCCGCCGCGCTCGCAGGTGCCGCTGGTTGCTTCTATGCGATGGGCTACAGCTCCATCGTGCCGAAGAAGTTCGATTTCAACACCTCGATCCTGGTGCTGGTGTTCGTGGTTCTCGGCGGCATGGGCAACGTCCGCGGTTCGATCATCTCCGCCGCACTCCTTACCGTTCTGCCTGAGATGCTGCGCGCCATCTCCGACTGGCGCATGCTCATCTACGCTGTCGTGCTCATCCTCGTGATGATTATTTCCAACAACCCGACGCTGCGTCAGCTTGCAGGTGGTCTGAAGTCCAAGTTCAAGAGGCCCGTGAAGTCGCAGGACGACGCGACCGAGAAGGGAGGCGAGGCCGATGCCTAGCAACGCATCCTCGCGCCATGCCGCGGAGCGCCGCGAACGCACCAAGATGGTGCCGCTGCCGAGCGACGCGATCATCCCCGAGCGCGATCTCTACGATCGTCCCGTCCTCGAGTGCCGTCACCTTGGCATTGATTTCGGCGGTCTCCGTGCGGTCGATGACTTCAATTTCACCGTTGGCAAGACCGAGATCGCCGGCCTCATCGGCCCGAACGGTGCCGGCAAGACCACGGTCTTCAACCTGCTGACCAAGGTCTATAACCCCACGCGTGGCATGGTTATGCTTGACGGTACCGATACCGCCGGTATGGATGCCGCCGCTGCGAGCCGCCTTGGCGTCGCGCGTACGTTCCAGAACATCCGTCTCTTCTCGTCGCTGACCGTCGAGGACAACGTCAAGATTGGCCTGCACAACCAGATCAAGGAGAGCGCCGTGAGCGCCGTGCTGCGCCTCCCCTCGTATTGGTCCGCGGAGAAGAAGATGCATGAGCGTGCCCTCGAGCTGCTCGACTTCTTCGACATGGGCGTCTATGCGAACCACATCGCGGGCTCGCTGCCCTATGGCGCCCAGCGCAGGCTCGAGATCGTCCGAGCGCTGGCCACCAACCCGAAGCTCTTGCTGCTCGACGAGCCTGCCGCTGGCATGAACCCGTCCGAGACGGCCGAGCTTATGGATAACATCCGCAAGATTCGCGACGAGTTCCAGATTGCCATCATGCTCATCGAACACGACATGGACCTTGTCATGGGCATTTGCGAGGGCATCGCCGTCCTGAACTTCGGCAAGATCATTGCAAAGGGTACGCCCGAGGAGATCCAGAGCAATCCGCTGGTCATCGAGGCATATCTCGGCAAGCAGGATGACGCCTCTGCTACCGCGCCCGCGACCACGACTGACGAGGAGGCCTAAGGCATGAGCATTCTTCACGTTGAGGACCTTAACGTCTACTACGGCTCCATCCACGCGGTGAAGGGTATCTCCTTCGACGTGGAGGAGGGCGAGATCGTAACCCTGATCGGTGCGAACGGCGCCGGAAAGTCCACGACGCTCAACACCGTCGCAGGTCTCCTGAAGCCGCGCGAGGGCAAGGTTGAGTTCGAGGGCGAGAGCCTTCTGGGTGTGCCGCCTCACACCATCGTGGGTAAGGGCATGGCCCTCTGTCCCGAGGGTAGGCGTGTGTTCCTGCAGATGAGCGTTCGCGAGAACCTCGAGATGGGTGCCTTCACGCGCCGCGACTCGGCGGAGATTGCCGATTCGCTCGAGATGGTTTTCGACCGTTTCCCTCGTTTGAAGGAACGCGAGGGCCAGAGCGCCGGTACGCTTTCCGGCGGCGAGCAGCAGATGCTCGCCATGGGTCGCGCGCTCATGAGCAAGCCACGCCTTCTCATGCTCGATGAGCCCTCGATGGGCCTCGCTCCCATTCTCGTGCAGGAGATCTTCAACATCATCAAGAGCCTGCATGATACGGGCACTACGGTTCTGCTGGTCGAGCAGAACGCGCGTATGGCGCTTTCCGTCGCGGATCGCGCGTACGTGCTCGAGACCGGTCGCGTGTCGATGAGCGGCGACGCAGCCGATCTCGCGAACGACGATCGCGTGAAGCAGGCCTATCTCGGCGGCTGATGCGCCGCTGTCGCCATTGCGGCAAATGTGAGCTACGAGCAAGGGGCCGGCTCCCTACGGGAGTCGGCCCCTTGTATTTCGTCCGATCGATGGCGAAAACACCGGCGCCTTGGACCTGTATGTCAACTCACCCGAGAAGTATGGACCTGATTGGGGAATCACCAAGTAGTCCCCTAATAGGCAGGCGTACTACCTGGACGTTCCGTCTCTAAACAACGGGGTCTACTCAGGGAAAAGACTTTAGGTCCATACTTCTCGGGTGAGTTGTTTTTGGCGGGTAATCCGTGCGTGTTTGAATGCCACCAATCCGACCTTTATGGCCGTGCGAATTCAAATCTAGCGTTAAGTAGGGGGGCTATTATCGGTCCTGCCGAGTAGAGGCCTCTTTCGGGCTTTTGCCAACTGGGGTTTTGCTGCGAGATTCCGCTGGCTACTTCGCCCAAGTCGAATTAGCCCCCTACTTAGCGACTTTTTTCGCTTTGGGGTCTCGAGCTATTTGGCTGAAGCGACGGCATGGACGGGGCCGATCTGGCTATAGAACCCCGATGATCCAGTGCCTAGGAAACACAAAGTTAAACTTTAGCTTACTAAAGTCATGCGTTGATCGACGCTTTACTATGCTAAAGTGAGTGCCCGAAACGTTGGCGAAATGGGCGAGCGATAGACTCGTCGCCACGAGATTCGGATCTGTTTTCTGAGCGGGTGGCGTCTGCCGCCTATAACGTGCTCGTTCGTCCGGGACGCGAGAGGGAGTAGAACGTGGTCATAGGAACGCCCAGAGGATTTAGGGACATTCTGCCTGAGGAGGCACGCGCCCGTGAGTCCATTCGTGACACGGTGCGTTCCTGCTTTGATGCCAAGGGATATGTGCCCGTGGAGACCCCGCTGCTTGAGGACCGCTCCATGCTCGAGACTGCCGGCCGCATCAAGGGGTCGCCGTTCCAGCTCTTCGACTCGGACAATCGCCTCCTCATGCTGCGCCCGGACCTCACGCTTCCCATCGCGCGCCTCACCGCCCAGCGCCTGACGCGAGAGAGCCTTCCGGCGCGCCTGCGCTACGAGGCGCCGGTCGTTCGAGAGCAGGGCGCCCTCCGCGGCCAGCCGCGCCAGTTCACGCAGCTCGGCGTCGAGCTCATCGGCGGGGAGGACGTCGCGGGCGAGGTCGAGGTCGTTTCGCTCATGGCGGACACGCTCGCCGCCCTCAAGGTCACGAACGTGCGTATCGTCGCCGGCTCCGTCCGCCCGCTGCTGGCGCTCCTCGAGGCGGATGTCGCGGATGAGACCCTTCGCGAGCAGGTGCTCTCCTACGTGCACGAGAGCAACCTCGTCGCGCTTGACGAGTGCGTCGAGGCCGCCGGCCTGCCGCGCCCCATCACGCGCGCCCTCCACGAACTGCCGCGCCTCCACGGCGACGAATCCGTGATCGACAAGGTCGACGAGCTTCTCGAGGCGGCGTGCGTGCCGGAGGCCAAGCGCGGAACAAGCGAGCTCCGCGGGCTCGTCGCGGGCCTCGCGAAGACCGAGGCAGCAGCCGAACTCTCCTTCGACTTCAGCATCATCAACAGCTTCGACTATTACACCGGCATCATCTTCAAGGCATACGTCGACGGCGTCGCCGCGAGCCTCGCCTCGGGTGGCCGCTATGACGCGGTGCTCGCGAACCTCGGCATGCCGGGCGTCGCCGCCTGCGGTTTCGCCCTTTCGCTCGAGCGCCTGCAAGAGGTCCTCGGCCGCGCGGGTGCCTCCGGCATCGCGACGCCGGGCGTCCACGTTGGGTCGCGCCCGCTGCGCATTGCGGTTCCCAAGGGGTCGCTCTTCCCGGACACCCTCGCCACGCTCGAGCGCGCGGGCCTGCCCGTCGACGATCTGCGTGACTATGGCCGCAAGCTCATCATTCCCGCTGGTGACGTCGAGTACGTGATCGTGCGCGCGACGGACGCCCCGGCCTTCGTCGCCCATGGCGGTGCCGACTGCGGCATCTGCGGGTCAGACTCCCTCTTCGAGGCGGACCTCGACCTTCTCCAGGTCGTCGACCTCGGCTACGGGGCGTGCCGCTTCATCGTCGCCGAGCCCCGTGCCAACGCGGGTATGGCCGAGCGCGCCTACGCCTGGCGCGGCACGATGCGCGTCGCGACGAAGTACCCGCGCATCACGCAGGCCTACTACGACCGCATCGGCCAGCAGGTCGACATCCTCGCGCTGCACGGAAACATCGAGCTCGGCCCGATCGTTGGCATGACGGACCGCATCGTCGACATCACCGCCACCGGCACCACGCTGCGCGAGAACGACCTCGTCATCGTCGATGACGTGATGGAGTGCACCGCGCGCTTCTTCGCCGGACCCGCCGCCTATCGCTGCGACGCCCGCATCCGCGACCTCGCCGACCGCCTCGCCGCGGTCACGGCAACTAAGGAGGACTAGCCCATGATTCGAGTCGACCTCACCGGTGGGCGAGAGCTCACCGAGAAGGACATCAAGCGCTCTGGCGCGCTTCCTCGCGAGGTGATGGACGCCGCGGAGGCGATCGTTGACGACGTCCGCGCGAACGGCGACGCCGCGGTGTGCGCCTATTGCGAGAGGTTCGACGGCAGCTGCCCGGCGACCTTCCGCGTGCCGGACGAGCTCCTCGACGCCGCCCCCTCGATGGTTGACGCGGAGTTTCTCGCCTCGCTCGAGCGTGCGCACGCGCAGATCCGTGACTTCCACGAGCGCGAGGTATCCCAGTCGATGTTCACGACCCGCGCTGATGGCACGATCCTTGGCGTGAAGGTGACACCGCTGCCGAGCGTGGGCATCTATGTCCCGGGCGGCCGCGCGCAGTACCCCTCGACCGTCCTCATGAACGCCGTCCCGGCCAAGGTCGCCGGCGTGCGCCGCATCGTCATGGTGACCCCGCCCCAGCGCGACGGCTCGCTTTCCGCCTACACCCTCGCCGCGGCCAAGATCGCCGGAGTCGACGAGGTCTATGCCGTCGGCGGCGCCCAGGCCGTGGCCGCGCTCGCCTATGGCACGGAGACCATTCCGCGCGTCGCCAAGATCACGGGCCCGGGCAACGCCTACGTTGCCGCCGCCAAGCGCTACGTCATGGGCGACGTGGGCATCGACATGGTCGCCGGCCCCAGCGAGGTCTGTGTCCTGGCCGACGCCACGGCGGACCCCGTCGTCGTCGCGGCCGACCTCATGGCCCAAGCCGAGCACGACCCCATGGCCACCTGCTACCTCGTGACGGACGCGCCGGAGCTTCCCTCCGCCGTAGAGGGCGCCATCGAGCGCCTCGTCTCCCAGAGCCCGCGCGAAAAGATCACGCGCGCGAGCCTGGACCACGGCGTCATCGTGTCCTGCGACACGCTCGCTGACGCGGTCGCCGCGGTGAACGTCGTCGCGCCCGAGCACCTCGAGCTTCACTGCGCGGACGCCATGGGCCTTCTGGGCTCGATCGAGAACGCGGGTGCCATCTTCGTGGGCCCGTGGAGCTCGGAGCCGCTGGGCGACTACGTCGCCGGCCCCAACCACACGCTGCCCACGGGCGGCACCGCGAAGTTCTCGAACCCGCTTGGCGTCTATGACTTCGTAAAGCGCTCCAGCGTCATCTCCTACACCCCCGCGGGCCTCGCGGCCGACGGCCCCGCCGTCCAGGCGATCGCCCAGTCCGAGGGCCTCTGGGCGCACGCCCTCTCGGTGGGCATGCGCAGGAAGCTCCTGGCGGAGGGTGCCGAGAAGTTCGCCGATCCCGCCGCTGCCTGCGAAGGTGCCATGCGCTGCGCGTGGCCTCGTGACCTCGACGCTCCCGGCGTTCCGTATCTGCCCGGCTACGATGGGGAGGAGTGACCATGGCCCAGCTCTCAGAGCGCGTCAAGGCGCTCGTCCAGCCTCACCTCCGCACGCTCGAGCCCTATGATCCCAACTTCACGCCCACGCACGTGAACCTCTCCGCCAACGAGAACACCTATGACGTGCCGGCGCCCGCCCGCGCGCTCATCGACGCGGCGCTCGCCGCCACGCCCACGAACCGCTATCCGGACCCGATGAGCAACGACCTGCGCGACGAGCTCGCCGCGTGGCACGGCGTCGCGCGCGAGAACGTCATCGCGGGCAACGGCGGAGACGAGCTCCTCTACAACTTCCTGCTGGCCTTTGGCGGGCCGGGTCGCACGCTCGTGAACGTTCCCCCGACCTTCTCGGAGTACGCGTTCTTCGCCTCGCTCACTCAGACCGGCGTGCACGACGTCTGGCGTGACCCCGAGACGTTCCTTCCGCAGGCGGACGAGCTCGTGGCGGCCGCGGGGGAGGCAAGCCTCGTCATTCTCACGAGCCCGAACAACCCCACGGGCGACGTCGCTCCGCTCGAGCTCGTTGCGCGCGTATGCGACGCATGCCCGGGCCTCGTGATGGTCGACGAGGCGTATGGCGAGTTCGCCGCCGCTGGCACCTCCGCCGAGGCGCTGCTCGCCGAGCATGACAACCTGCTCGTGCTCCACACGCTGTCGAAGGCCTTCGCGCTTGCGGGCGCGCGCTGCGGCTACGTCATCGCCGCGCCTGACGTCATCGACGCGCTCGCCGCGGTGCGCCAGATCTACTCCGTCAACGTGCTCACGCAGGCCGCGGCGCTCGCCGCCGTGCGCGCCCGCGCCGAGTTCGACGCCACGGTCGAGAAGATCGTCTCGGAGCGCTCACACGTGTACGAGTCGCTTGCGCGCGTCGAGGGCGTGCGCGTCTGGCCGAGCGAGGGCAACTTCGTTCTCGCGCGCATGGCTGGCGCGAGCCGCGTCCGCGAGCGCCTGCGCGACGAGCGCTCGATTCTCGTGAGGGACTTCAGCTATGCGCCGGGCCTCGCCGATTGCCTCCGCATCACGGTGGGCACGCCGGAGGAGAACGACGCCGTTATCGAAGCGCTCTCTGAAATCGTGCCCGAGGAGGCCGCCCGCGCGGTCGCCACAGGCAACGAGCCCGCTTGCGCAACCAATAAGGAGGACCAGGATGACTAGGTCTGCGACCGTCTCGCGCAAGACTGGCGAGACCGATATCACGATCACGATCGACCTTGACGGCTCCGGCAAGGTCGACGTCGAGACCGGCGTGGGCTTCTTCAACCACATGCTCTGCGCCTTCGGTCGCCACGGCCTGTTCGACCTTACGGTCCGTGCTGCCGGCGACACCCAAGTCGACGACCACCACACGGTCGAGGACGTGGGCATCGTCCTGGGCCAGGCCGTGTGCGAGGCCCTTGGCGACAAGGCGGGTATCACGCGCTTCGCGGACGTCGCGATCGCGATGGACGAGTCCCTCGTCCAGGCGGCGATCGACGTCTCCGGACGCGGGCAGGCCTACGTCGATCTTCCCGTGCCCACGCAGAAGGTGGGTACGTTCGACACCGAGCTCGCCGAGGAGTTCTTCATCGCCTTCGCACGCGACGCGGCCCTGACGCTGCACGTTCGCGAGCTTGCGGGCTCCAACTCGCATCACATCATCGAGGCGGCGTTCAAGGCCTTCGGTCGCGCGCTTCGCTTCGCGTGCGAGCTCGACCCGCGCGTCGTCGGCGTGCCGTCCACGAAGGGAAGCCTCTGATGAGCGCGATCGTCGTCATCGACTACCACAAGGGCAACCTCTCGAGCGTTCGGCGCGGCCTCATGCGCGCGGGCTGGGACGATGTCGTGATCAGCGACGACCCGGCGGCCATCCGCGCCGCCGCCGGTCTCGTGCTTCCCGGCGTCGGCTCGTTCTATGACGCGATCGAGTTCATGCGCGAGAGTGGTCAGGACGAGGCGATGCTCGAGGCCATCGGCCACGGGGTGCCGTTCCTCGGAATTTGCCTGGGCCTGCAGCTCCTGTGCGCGCGTGGTGACGAGGGTGTGCCGGCCGAGGCTGACGCGTCCGTGGAAACCGCTGACGCGGCGGGCGGCCCCTGGACGCCGGGCCTCGGTGTGCTCGCCGGCTCCGTTGCCAGGCTCGAGTCCGCGCGCCTCAAGGTTCCGCACGTGGGCTGGGACCAGCTCCACGTGACGGAGGAGGGGAGGGACTGTCCCCTGCTTGCCGGCGTGCCCGAGGGCGCGAACGTCTACTTCACGCACTCCTACGCCGTGGCGGACGACGCGGACGCGTCCCAGGTGGCGGCCCGCACCCACTACGTCCGGAGCTTCCCGTGCGTGGCCTGGCGCGACAACGTCTTTGGCTGCCAGTTCCATCCGGAGAAGAGCTCTGCCACCGGCCTTATGATTCTCCGCAACTTCGTCTCCATCGTGAAGGGCGCGAGCACAGCGCCCGTTCGCGTCGCAAAGGAGCCTGCCGCATGATCCTGTTCCCAGCAATCGACCTCATAGGCGGCAAGGTCGTCCGCCTCGAGCGCGGCGACCGCGCTCGCTGCAAGGTCTACTCAGACAACCCGGCCGCCGTCGCTCGTCACTTCCTCGAGCAGGGCGCCGAGTGGGTCCACGTCGTCGATCTCTCGAGCGCCTTCGAGGAGGACGATCAGGCCTGCGCCGCCAACGACGAGGCCATCCGCGCCATCTGCGCCGTCGAGGGTCTGTCCGTCGACGTGGGCGGTGGCGTGCGCTCCCTCGCGCGCATCGACGAGCTCCGCGACATGGGCGCCAAGCGCATCGCCCTCGGCACGGCGCTCGTTCGCGAGCCGGCGTTTGCCGAGGTCGTGGCCAGGGGCTTTGGCGGCCTGATCGTGGCGGACGTCGCCGCCAGGGACGGCGAGGTCAAGGTCAACGGCTGGCGCGACGGCATCTCCCGCAGCCTCGACGAGGTCGTGGGGGAGCTGCGCGGCCAGGGGTTCCGCCACCTCGTCTTCACCGACATCGCCCGCGACGGCATGCAGACGGGCATCGACGTGGACGCCTATCGCCGCGTCGCCGGCCTCGCGGGGTTCCCGGTGGTGGCGAGCGGAGGCATCACGAGCCTGGACGACATCCGCGCCCTCGCTGCCGCGGGTGATGACGTGATTGAAGGCGCTATCGTGGGCCGTGCCCTCTACGAGGGCAACTTCTCCCTGGCAGACGCGCTTGCCGCCGCTCACGGGGAGACGGGGGAGAGCAACGCCGTCGTGCCCGCCGAGGGCGCTACCGGCGACGCCCCCGCATCCGCCCGTCCCGAGAGGAGCGATGCCTAATGCTCACCAAGCGCGTCATCCCCTGCCTCGACGTCAAGGACGGCCGCGTGGTCAAGGGCGTCAACTTCGTCGACCTGCGCGATGCCGGAGACCCGGTCGAGCTCGCTGCTGCCTATGACCGCGAGGGCGCGGACGAGGTGGTCTTCCTCGACATCACGGCGACGAGCGACAACCGCGCCACCACGATCGACATGGCCTCCCGCGCGGCCGGCGAGCTGTCCATTCCCTACACCGTGGGTGGAGGCTTTAGAGACCTCGACGGCATGCGCCGCATGGTCGCGGCCGGTGCGGACAAGGTCTCGCTCAACTCCGCCGCCATCAAGAACCCCGAGCTCATCACCGCCGCGGCGCGCGCCTTTGGCAGCCAGGCCGTGATTTGCGCTATTGACGCGAAGCGTGTGGGTACCCCGGGTGCTCCCGGAGCCGACAAGTGGGAGGTCTACGTCGCGGGTGGCCGCAAGGCGACCGGTATCGACGCCGTCGAGTGGGCCGAGGAGGCCGCCCGACGCGGCGCCGGAGAGATCCTGCTCACGAGCATGGATCGTGACGGCACCAAGGAGGGCTTCGACCTCGCGCTCACGCGCGCCGTGGCGCGTGCCGTGCCCATCCCCGTCATCGCGAGCGGCGGCGTGGGCACGCTCGAGCACTTCGCCGAGGGCATTATCGAGGGCGAGGCTGACGCGGTGCTCGCCGCGAGTGTGTTCCACTTCGGGACGTTCTCCATCCGTCAGGTCAAGGAGTACATGGCGAGCCAGGGCATCCCCGTGAGATTGGATTTCTAGCATGGTCGAAGTCGTGGATCCGGCAAGCCTCAAGTACGACTCCCAGGGGCTCATCCCCTGCGTGGTGCAGCAGTGGGATACCGGCGAGGTCCTCATGGTGGCATGGATGAACGAGGAGTCCGTGCGTCTCACGCTCGAGCGCGGCACCACGTGGTTCTGGAGCCGCAGCAGGCAGAAGCTCTGGAACAAGGGCGTCACGAGTGGCAACATGCAGCAGCTTCGCGAGCTCTGGGCTGACTGCGACAACGACACACTGCTCGCGAAGGTGGACTCGCCGGGCCCGGCGTGCCACACCGGCAACCGCAGCTGCTTCTTCAAGACCGTCTCCAAGGAGGACTAACCATGGGAGTGCGCACCGCGAACGTCCAACCCGGCAACATCGGCGAGACCCTCGAGGGCCTTGCCGCGACCATTCATGCCCGCCGAGACGCCTCGCCCGAGACGAGCTACACGGCCCGTCTGCTCACGGACGTCGAGGACGAGCTGCTCAAGAAGATCGCGGAGGAGGCGAGCGAGGTCATCATGGCATGCAAGGACGATGACCACGACCATATCCGCTATGAGGCGGGCGACCTCGTCTATCACCTGCTCGTGACCCTCGAGCGCTACGGCGTGACCCTCGACGAGCTCGCGGGGGAGCTCAACGCGCGCATGAAGTAGGCAAGTGTCCGCAGGGGACCCAATTTCCAAGTCCGCAGAGGACCCAATTTCCAAGTCCGCAGAGGACCCAATTTCCAAATTACCCGCGAAGTAGGGGCCTGAAACGAGTCACCTGAAGTAGGGCTCCAAGTTTAGATTTAAAACATGCAGGTGAATAGTTTGCACGTTGGTGGTCTACTTTGCGAGTCGCCAATCAGGCCCCTACTTGACGACTTTTCCTTTGGGCGGCGGTTTTGCTGCGTTCGCGCGTGGCTTCATTTTGAGTCAAAAGCGTTGCAATCGAGCGCGCCGTGCCGCCTCAACCAACCGTTCGCCGCTTAAAATCGACCACTCACGCTCGCTTTTGCGTGAGTTTGCACACTATTGCTCAAATCTGCGCAGAAGTGTGCAATAGTACGCATTGTAAGATGCGAAAGCTCAGGCCCGCGGGCACTCAGGCCCCACGGCTAGAGCCGGCTGAAGGAGCGTCATGCTCGCCGAGGAACGTCGCCAGCGCATGGTCGAAATGGTCGCGGAGAACGCCACCGTTTCCGTCGCGGAGTTCGCCAACCTGTTCGACACGTCAGAGTCCACGATTCGCCGCGACCTCGATCGACTCGAAGGCGCCGGTCTTCTCGTGAAGGTGCACGGCGGCGCCGCCAGCGTCGAGACCGCGCTCACACCCGCGCCCTTCGTCGCCGTCGAGCCCACCATGGCCGAGAAGCGCGACCTCCACACGTCCGAGAAGCACGTGCTGGCCGCCTGGGCAGCAGCTCAGATCCAGCCGGACGACTTCGTCTACCTTGACTCCGGCTCCACCACGCAGGCCATCGTTGAGCACCTCTCCGAGAGTGCCTGCCTCGCGACCTTCGTCACCAACTCCGTCTCCCTGGCGCTCGCGCTCGCCAACCGCGGCGCCCGCACGATCGTCATCGGCGGCGACGTCAAGGCTGGCACGGAGGCCATCGTGGGCCCCGGCGCGCTCGACGCGCTCTCTCGCTACAACTTCTCCAAGGGCTTCTGGGGTGCAAACGGCGCCACGGTTGAGCAGGGCTTCACCACTCCGGACGCGAGCGAGGCCATGGTCAAGCTCGAGTCGATGAGGCACACCTGCGAGCGCTTCGTCCTGGCAGACGCCAGCAAGATCGGCGTCGTGACGCCGGTCACCTTCTCCCGCTTCGAGGATGCGACGCTCGTCACCTGCGGCGCCGTTGACCCCGCCATTTCTGCCCTCTCCAACGTCGTGGAGGTATCCGCATGATCTGCACCGTAACGTTCAACCCCTCGCTCGACTACATCGTCCGCGTGGACGACATGCGCCTCGGTGTGATCAACCGCACCACCTACGAGCAGGTTCTCCCCGGTGGCAAGGGCATCAACGTCTCCATCGTCCTGGGCAACCTCGGCCACGCCTCCCGTGCCCTTGGCTTTCTCGCCGGCTTCACCGGCGCCGAGATCGCCCGTCGCGTGAGCGAGGCTGGCGTCTCGGCTGACTTCATCGAGGTCGCCGAGGGCATGAGCCGCATCAACGCCAAGATCAAGAGCAACGAGGAGACCGAGCTCAACGGCCAGGGCCCGCTCATCACCGAGGAGAACATCGAGGAGCTCTACGCCAAGCTCGACGTTCTTGGCGAGGGCGACACCCTCGTCATCTCGGGTTCCGTGCCCAACGCGCTTCCCGGCGACATGTACGAGCGCATCATGGCGCGCCTCGACGGCCGCGGCGTCCGTATCGTGGTCGACGCCGAACGCGACCTGCTCACGCGCGTCCTTCCCTATAAGCCCTTCCTCGTGAAGCCCAACAACATCGAGCTGGGCGACATCTACGGCGTGACCCTCAAGACCCGCGACGAGGTCGTCCCGTATGCCAAGCGCATGCAGGAGGCTGGCGCGCAGAACGTGCTCGTCTCCATGGCGGGCGAGGGTGGCGTACTCGTCGCGGCCGACGGCCAGGTCTTCCAGAGCCCCGCCGCCAAGGGCACCGTCGTGAATTCCGTGGGTGCGGGTGACTCGAGCGTCGCCGGCTTCCTCGCCGGTCTCATCGAGACCGGCTCCTATGAGACGGCCTTCCGCATGGCTCTCGCCAGCGGCTCCGCCAGTGCCTTCTCCGACCACCTCGCCACGCGTCCCGAGGTCGAGGCGCTCATGGCCGGCTCTCGCTAGTCTCCTTCCGTCAATCCTCCTCCTTGCCGGAGCGCCCCTCTCCCTCGCGCTCGCGCGCGGCGCTCCGGCCCTTCTGTCATGCCGCACCGTTCCTGCGAGTTGGTGTTGCGAATATCGTCCGGGCATGCGCCCGGGAGAGAAAGGTTGAGTAATGAGAATCACCAGTCTGCTCAAGCCTGAGGCTGTCAAGATCGGGGGTGTCGCGTCTGACAAGGCCGACGCCATCGCCAAGCTCGTCAAGCTGATGGAGACCCAGGGCAACGTCGTCGACGTCGACGCCTACACCGAGGCCGTTCATGCACGCGAGTCGTTCGGTTCCACGGCGCTTGGCGAGGGTATTGCGATTCCTCACGCCAAGACGGCTGCCGTCTCCGCGCCGGGGCTCGCCGCGATGACGCTGCCCGAGGGCGTCGACTACGACGCGCCGGACGGCCTGCCCACCACGCTCATGTTCCTCATCGCCGCGCCCGACACGAAGGCCGACGTCCACCTCGAGGTCCTCTCGCGCCTCTCGATGCTCCTGATGGACCCGGAGTTCTGCGACAGCCTCCGCGCCGCCAAGACCTCGGAGGAGCTCCTCGCCGTCATCGACGCCGCCGAGGACGCCAAGCTTGCCGCCGAGAACGCGAAGGCCGCCGAGACCGCCACCGCTGACGCCGCAGGCTATGACCTCGTCGCCATCACCGCCTGCCCGACCGGCATCGCTCACACCTACATGGCTGCCGAGGCCCTCGAGAACAAGGCCAAGGAGATGGGCCTGCGCATCAAGGTCGAGACCCAGGGCTCCGCGGGCGCCAAGAACGTCCTCACTGCCGAGGACATCGCCGGTGCCAAGGGTGTCATCATCGCCGCCGACAAGAACATCGAGCTCTCCCGCTTCGACGGCAAGCCGCTCTTCAGCTGTCCGGTCTCCCGTGGCATCAACGAGCCCGAGGCTCTCATCAACGAGGTCATGGAGGGCCGCGCGCCCATCCACCACAACGCCGGTGGCGCCTCCGCTCCCGCCGCGACCTCTGACGGCGAGTCGACCTGGCACAAGATCTACAAGCACCTCATGAACGGCGTCTCCCACATGCTGCCGTTTGTGATCGGCGGCGGCATCCTCACCGCTATCGCGTTCCTCGTTGACCAGCCTGGCCTCGGCACCTCGGCCTACGGCTCCTCGATCCCGGCCGCGGCCCTGTTCAAGACCATCGGCGGCGAGGCGTTCGGCCTCATGCTCCCGATCCTTGCGGGCTACATCGCGAGCTCCATCGCGGATCGCCCGGGCCTTGCTCCCGGCTTCGTCGGCGGCCTCTTCGCCAAGGCCGGCTATGACTTCGCCTACCTGGGAACGCTCGACGCGACCACACTCGTCTCCGGCGGCTTCATTGCGGCGCTCTTCGCGGGCTTCGCTGCCGGTTACCTCACCCTGGGCATCGAGCGCGCCTGCGACAAGCTCCCGAGCTCGCTTGAGGGTATCAAGCCGATGCTGATCTACCCCGTCCTTGGCACGCTCGCCATTGGCGTCGTGATGCTTGCGCTCAACCCGGTCTTCGCCGCGATCAACACCGCGCTCAACGGCTTCCTTGCGGGCCTCGGCACGAGCAACATCGTGGTCCTCGGCCTCGTCCTCGGCGGCATGATGTCCGTCGACATGGGCGGCCCCTTCAACAAGGCCGCCTACGTGTTTGGCACCGCCGCCCTTGATCCCAGCTCCGGCCTTGGCACCACCGGCCAGGTCATCATGGCTTCCGTCATGGTGGGCGGCATGGTTCCGCCGCTGGCCATCGCCCTCTCCACCACGTTCTTCAAGAACCGCTGGACCAAGCAGGACCGCAACGCCGGCCTCGTGAACTACATCATGGGCCTCTCCTTCATCTCCGAGGGCGCCATTCCGTTCGCCGCCGCCGACCCTGGCCACGTCCTGCCCAGCTGCATCATCGGCTCCGCCATCGCTGGCGGCCTCTCCGCGGCCTTTGGCTGCACCAGCCCCGCCCCGCACGGTGGCGCCTGGGTCGCCGCCGTCATCGGCAACCCCGCGATGTGGCTCGTCGCCTGCCTCGTGGGCTCCGTGGTGGGCTGCCTCATCCTCTCCCTCTGGAAGAAGCCGCTGGACGCCAGCGAGTCCGGTCTGGAGAAGTAGGGGCGCGCGGACGCGGGTGCCCCGCGGGGGTGGGGCGCCCGCCGGGGCGAGGCTCGCGGAATGCGCTGGCTCGCCTGCGCGAATACTTGCTCGCGACATAGCGTGACGTCTGGGGCGGTCCTTCGGGGCCGCCTCTTTCGTTTGGGGGCGTTTGCCTGCCTTGCCCGTCGCGCCGCGTCGTTCGCAACCGCTCCGTTACGGCTGGCACGGCCTTTCGCGCTGCCGCGCGCGAGCGGGTATCCTTCTAGGCGACGACTACCGAGGGGATGGGCATGGCGAGGACGGCAGACATCAAGGTGACGCTTGCGGACGGAGCGGCGGCGCGCGTGCGCGTCGAGGCCCCGGAGGGCGTGGCGGACGCTCCCGGGACGCCCTTTGGCGTGACGTACGAGCCCGCGCCCGTGGTCGCGCTGGCCGATGACGGGTTTGCCGAGGATGCCGCTCGCGACCTCGCCTCTCTTGGAAGAAGCGTCGCGACCGTGTCCTGCGAGGCGCGCGAGCTGGAGGGGCCGGATGTCGCCGAGGCCATGAGCGCACTCGGCGTGACCCAGGCGCATCTGCTGGCGGGGGATGCCGGCGCCCGTGCCGCGCGTTCCCTTACCGAGAAGAGCCCGCATCGCGTGCTCTCCGTTGCGTGCCGCGAGGAGGGGGAGGACGCCTCCGCCTTCGTGCGCCGCGTCGCTCATGCCATGGACGAGGCGGAGCCCGTGCGCAGGCATCGGCCGCTGGTGGTGTTCGAGGATGGCGTGGCGCACGTCACCTCTCGGGTTGAGGACGTTCTCGTGAGGCCAGCGACGCTCGTCGATGAGCCGGCGATCCTCGCCATGTATGACCATCTCCTCGATTCCTGCGACGTCCCTGGCCAGGAGACCTGCGGCTGGCTGCGCGGCTTCTGGCCGCTCCCGGATGACGTGAGCCGCCGTCTGCACGAGGGGGTTACGTGGGTGGCCATCGACGCGGGGGAGGGCGAAGCAGGCGCTCATGGGGAGGGCGATGTCTCGGGCGCTGCCCCCGCGGTCCTCGGCGCCATGTCGCTCGATGGGGACTTTGGCCTTCCAGGGGCCGAGCCTGACTGGGAGCCGCTCGGTTCGGGTGAGTTCTTGACCTGCCACCTGCTGGCGACCGACCCCGCCGTTCGCGGCCGCGGTGTCGCGACGGCGCTTCTCGCGGAGTACGCGCGCGAGGCCATCGCGCGAGGCTGCAAGGCCCTGCGCATCAACACCAGCCCGGAGAGCCTCTCGAACCGCCTCTACCGCGAGCTTGGCTTCACGCTCCATGCGCCTCAGTGGTTCCCCTACGAGGGCCTTCCCATCACCGGCTGGACGAACGTCTATGAGCTGCGCCTTGACGGTCCCGCGGAGGGAAGCAAGCCTGCTGCGCCCGGCATGCCTGTCGCGGCTGACGAGCCCGTCGCGTCCTGTGGGTCTGGTGTGTTTGACGAGCCCGCCGCGACCTGCGAACTCGCCGCGGCCCGCGAATCCGCCGCGGCCGCCGAGGGGTCACCCACACGTACCCTCGGCGATATCGACTTCTTTGGCGACGACGCCCTGTGCCAACGCCTCGTGCGCGCAAGCGCGTGGCTCCTCATCGGCGGGGCTGCGCTCGCCGTGGCGCTCTCCGTCGTGGCGGGTACCGGCGTCATCGAGGAGATGCGGGCACTCCCGGGCGATTGGGGCGCGGCGATGTGGCCTCTTGCCATGGCTGCCCTCTCCGCCGTGGCGCTCCCCGTGCACGAGCTTGTGCACGCGCTGTTCATGCGCGTCCTCGGCGGCCCCGGCACGCGGGTGAGCTTTGGCTATCAGGCGGGCATGCTCTATGCGGGATGCCCTGGCCTCGTGCTCTCCAAGCCCCGTTTCGTCGTGGTCCTCCTCGCACCTACGGTTTTGGTCACGGCCGCCCTCTTGGGGCTGGGGCTTGTGCTCGGATATCCCTTCATGACCCTCTGGGCTGCGGTTCTGCACCTGTCTGGCTGCTCCGGAGACATCCTCGCCGCGGGCGCGATCTTGCGCGAGCGCGCCTGCACGCATTGCCGAGATACGGAACGGGGCATCGAGTTGCTCTGCGAGCGGGTAGGATAAGTGGCACGCCTCGCCCAGAGAGAAGGAATGCAAATGAAGGTCGCCATTGCCCAGATGAACACCACCCCCGGCGATTTCGACGCCATCGTGGACAAGATGTGCTCCTATGACACGGTCGCCCACGCCTATGGGGCGGATCTCATCGTCTTCCCCTCGACCGTCATGATGGGTTGTGACCCGCTGTCGCTGGCGCAGTGCCCTGGCTATATCCTCGATTTCTCCTCCGCCATGGGCGCTCTCTCGGAACGCCTGAGGACGCCCGCCATCGTGCCCTTCGTGGCGGGTGGCCTTGGCGAGTCCATGCCGGAGGCCGCGCTTATCCGCAACGGCGCGGTGCTTCCCCTCTCCATCGCGGGCGCCGTCTCGAACGCGGGCCAGCCAAAGCTCGGTATGGCCGCATCCACGCTCGCGGGCTCTCCGGCAGTTGTCTCGATCGCGGGCGTCAACGTGGGCGTGGCCTATACCTTTGACGAGCTCGAGCTCTTCGCCTCGGGAGGTCTCTCCGCGGACGTCATCTGCTTCGTGCCGTTCGAGGGGTACGACGTTGACGAGCAGGCGACCTGCTTTGCCCCGTCCGTCTCGGACGGCTGTTTTGTCGAGGAGGCCAAGGGCGCGGATGCCTGGATTGTCGCCGCGAATGCCGTCGGCGCCTTTGGCGACCTGGCCTTCGTGGGAGGCTCCTTCGTCATGGCGCCGTGGGGCGAGCTCGCGGCCGCCTCTCGCTGCTTTGCCGAGGACGTCTTCGTATGTGACATCGACGTCAAGGGCGAGGGCCCGCTGGCGAATCCGGTGGCGCCGCCCGCGTTCGACCGCGAGCGGATCCTGTGGGACGCCTGTGTGCTCGCGACGCGCGACCGCTGTGACAAGCAGGGCCTTTCTGGTGTCGCCGTTGTGTGCGACGGCAGCATCTCCTCGAGCGTGACGTGTGCCATCGCAGTCGACGCCGTGGGCCCGATGCGTGTCCACGCGCTCGTGTGCGGCGCGGGCGAGGAGCTCGAGGACGCGCGCGGCGTCGTGCGCGCGCTCAAGATTCGCGATGTGGACGAGCTCGCGGCGCGCGACGTCGAGCGCGCCGCGGTGGCCCTTGGCGGCAACGAGACCGAGGACCTCGCGCGTGGCCTCGTCGAGGCGCGCCTGGGGGCCTGGGCCCGTGCGGGCGAGCTCCTCACGCTCTCAAGCGCCGATAAGACCGAGCTTGCCGTGGGCTCCTCCTCGTATGACCCCGCCCCTGCCGCCCGCGCGGCCGCCTTCGCGCCGTTGGGAGACATCTACCGTTCTGACGTCATGCGTCTCGCGCGCTACCGCAACACGGTCTCTCCCGTGATCTGCCCCCGCGCGGCACAGCGCCTCTGCGTCCCCGCCGACCTGGGGCTCGAGGGTATCGCGGAGACTGACGAGCAGTGCCTGTCCGAGCTTGACGCCAGCCTGCTCGCGCACTTCGAGCACAGCTACGGCCTTACCGAGCTTGCCCAGGGCCGCCTGGGCGAGGAGGGCGCGGCACGTCTGCTCGAGCGCGTGCGCGCCTGCGAGCTCGCGCGTCGTCACGGGCCGCTGTATCCGTTGCTCTCCTCTCGCTCGTTATCCGAGGCTCAGGTGCCGCTGATGGACGTCTGGCGTGACCACATGCGTCCCGAGCCGCTCCACATGCCCGACGAGGGGGAGCTCACCCGGGCGGTTGTTGGGGTGGCGCATGACCTGGGCGTCTACGATGCCGCAGCCAAGATGGACGCGCCCACAACTCCGCTCGCGCCCGCAGCCTCACCTTCGCTTGCGACTCCGAACACCCCGGCCTCGGCGTCTGCGATCGCTTTCATGGCCGACGACCCGGAGGTACCCAAGGCGTCCATGCGCTCGCGCGTGAACGAGGCGCTGGGCTACCTGCAGGAGCTTTCTGACGGCAAGCGCATGCGCGAGGGGCTGGGCGGCGACAAAGGCGGCCAGGGTGGCGGCATCTGGCCCGACGGCTTCTTCTCTGACAACTAGGGGTTCGCGCACTTTCGTGTGCTTGGCCGCGCGCTTTAATCTGTGTGGCGCGCGCCTATCGCCCTGGCAGCGCGTCTTCCTGGCAGCGCGTCTTTGCCGAAGCCTCCGCGTCACGAGATGGCCGCGGAGGCTTCTTGTTCACGCCCCTCGCGCCGCGGCTCCGTCGTGCTACTATAGAACCCATGTTCGATATCGGGAGACGCTAATAGCGGCGAGGGGAGGCGCGCATGATCGTACTCGGCATTGACCCGGGCCTGGCAAACACCGGCTGGGGCGTCATCGAGACACGCGGTTCCGTCGCGCGTGCCCGCGCCTACGGCTGCATCCACTCGGAGGCGTCGGAGCCGCTACATGAGCGCCTTGGCGCAATATGCTCGCAGCTGGCGGCAGTCATCGAGCGCTACCAGCCCTCGTCCGTCGCCATCGAGGACATCTTTTTCGGGCAGAACACGCGCTCCGCCATCCTCACGGCTCACGCACGCGGCGCGGCCCTCGTGGCGTGCTCGCAGGCTGGCGTCGAGGTCGCGTCGTACACGCCCATGCAGATCAAGCAGTCCGTCGTGGGTACGGGTGCCGCGGATAAGCGCCAGGTCACGTACATGGTGCGCAACGTCCTCGCGCTCGACCATGATCCAAAGCCAGACCATTGCGCGGACGCCCTGGCCGCCGCGGTGTGCCACGCCAACCTCTCCCGCACGTTCGCGGCATCTGCCGCGCAGGGCGGGGAGGCCGCGCGCAGGCTCGCCGCCACGCGCGCCGGCCTCACGGCGTCTTCGGAACACGATAGAAGGGTGGGCGCATGATCGTCCAGCTAACCGGTACCTTGGTTGAGTTTACGGCGAGCTCCGTCGTGCTCGATGTCCACGGCGTGGGCTATGAGCTCGGCGTCTCGGCCGTCACCGCGTCGAGCCTGCCCGAGACCGGCACGCCCGGCGTGACCTTGCTCACGCGTATGCTCGTGCGCGAGGATTCGATGACGCTCTTCGGCTTCTCCTCCCGCGAGGAGCGCTCGCTGTTCGATCGCCTCTGCGCCATCTCCGGCGTGGGTCCCAAGCTTGCGCTCTCGGTCCTCTCCACGTTCACGCCCTCGCAGCTCGCGGGCGTCGTCGTGGCGGAGGACGCGGGCATGATGGCGACGGTCCCGGGCGTGGGCAAGAAACTCGCGAGCCGTCTTCTGCTCGAGCTCGAGAGCGTCTTCTCCAAGGATCCCACGCTCGTCTCGCTGGCGAGTGCGGCATCGCTCCCTGCTCGTGGTGGCGTCGTCGCGGCGGCTCCTGCCGCGGGCTCCGGCGTTGACGCGGACGTCACGGCGGCGCTGCTCGCCATGGGCTTCACTGGCGAGGAGGCGACGCTTGCCCTCGAGGGTCATGAGGAGGCCGGCGCCACGTCCACCAAGGCCGCGATTCAGTACGCGCTCAAGCGTCTGGGGAGGAGGGCCTAATGTGGGAGGCGGATACCTCGCGTGACCTGTTCGCGGAGTCCATGCCCGCGCCTGGTGCCCCCAGGCCCGTCACGTCATCCCTCACGGCGGATGACCTAGAGATTGATCGCACGCTCCGTCCGCAGACGCTCGACGAGTACTGCGGCCAGCAGCGCGTGCGCCAGAATCTCCGCGTCCTCATCGAGGCGGCGAAGAGCCGTCATGAGCCGCTCGACCACGTGATCTTCTCCGGCCCTCCGGGTCTCGGCAAGACGACGCTCGCCTCGGTCGTCGCCAACGAGATGGGCTCTAAGATCCACACCACGAGCGGCCCTGCCATCGAGCGCACGGGTGACCTCGCGGCCATCCTCACCAACCTCGAGGCGGGCGACGTCCTGTTCATCGACGAGATTCACCGCCTCAACCACAACGTGGAGGAGGTCCTGTATCCCGCGATGGAGGACTTCTTCCTTGACATCGTGATCGGCAAGGGCCCGGCCGCGCGGTCGATCAGGCTCGACGTGCCGCGTTTCACCCTCGTGGGTGCCACTACGCGCACAGGGCTGCTCACGGGTCCTCTGCGCGACCGCTTCGGCATCTCCTTCAGGCTCGACTACTACTCGGTGGAGGAGCTCGCCCAGATCGTGGAGCGCTCTGCCGGCATCCTCGGCGTCAGTATCGACCACGACTCCGCGCTCGAGGTCGCGAGCCGCAGTCGTGGCACGCCGCGCCTGGCGAACCGCCTGCTCAAGCGCGTGAGGGATTACGCCCAGGTGCGTGCCGCCGGTGCCATTACGGCAGAGGTCGCGGCGGAGGCCATGAGCTTCTTCGAGATTGACGAGCTTGGCCTCGACTGGATGGACACGAAGATCCTCCAGGCGCTCGCGGGCACCTTCCGCGGCAGGCCGGTGGGCCTTTCCACCATCGCGAGTTCCGTGGGCGAGGACCCCTCGACGATCGAGGACGTCTACGAGCCCTACCTGCTCCAACGTGGTCTCATCGTGCGTACCCCGCAGGGCCGCCAGGCCACGCTCGCCGCGTTCGAGCATCTTGGCCTCACCCCGCCTCCCGGGGTGTAGGCGCTTCGTGCGGGCCATGCCATAGAACCGCTCTCTGCCGCGCGCTTGCCTTCGGGCCGGCGCGCGGCCGTTTATTTGCGGCGCGGGCGCTCGCGGCAGTGGCGCCGCATCGGTCGGCCCCGCGCTCGCGGCGGTGTGCCCTCATCGCTCGCTCCCGCATTGGTGCCCTTGGGCGCCCTCGTGCGTCTGCCGGGCGTTCTCGTTCGACCGCCGGACACCCCCGTTCGACCGCCGGGCGCCTCGCGTCCTGCGCTTGCGTTGCCTAGGTGGTAGTTGCCCATCCGCGCATATTTTTGCCGCCCAAACGAATAGAATCTGAAGAATGACTGTTCAGAGGAGGAAGCTCGTATGCTGCAGCGCGACTACATTGTTGAGTTGACCAGGCGTTTTGGAGAGGTGCTCTCGAAGCGCCTGCGTGCCGCCATGCTCGATGCGGACCCTGATGCCATCCACGATCTCGAAGACGCCGTGGGCAACCTGCTCGACCTCGATGGCGCGACGGCGCTCTCGCTCGACCCGGACTCCCTCGTTACGATGATGGAACTCTCCGGTATCGCGGATTCCCTGGCGGAGTACGTCACCTACGCGCTCCTGCGCATTGCGGATGCCTACGAGGCCCGCGGCAGCATGGGCATCGTGATTGCCCGTCGCCAGCAGGCGGAGGCCATCTGCAAGTCCTTTATGGTCAAGTACGGCCATGTTCCCGAGGAGTATCGCGAGCTAGACGCCGAGATTGCCGCTGAGAAGGAGAGGGTCTAGCATGGCCGCGGACAACGCTGTCATGACGGGTGCGGGTGCCGCGGCGGCGGGCACTCCCACGGCGGCGAGCGCTGTGGCGGGCGCGGCCGTCACGCTAGCGAGCACGGCTGCCGTTACGAGCCCTAACGTCAGCGCGTCCACCTCGCCGCTTTCCGTCCTGAGCGAGATCGGCCAGCTCCGTCGCGTGTGCCTCCACCGCCCTGGCGACGAGCTCCTGAACCTCATCCCGGTCGACCTCGACAGGCTGCTCTTCGACGACACGCCGTTCCTCGAGCTCGCCCAGGAGGAACACGACAACTTCGCCAACCTCCTCCGTAACGAGGGCGTCGAGGTCGTCTACCTCGAGCGCCTCGTCGCGGAGGCCATCGCCGCCGTGCCGGGGGCGCGTCAGGAGTTCACCAACCAGTTCCTGGCGGAGTGCGGCGTGCATGACAACGTCGCCCTCGCCGCCATCCGTGGCCTGCTCGACTCGATCGCGGATCCGTACGAGCTCGTCCTCAAGACGATGGCGGGCATTACGAAGCGCGAGCTCTGCCTTCCGCTCGACGTCCGCTATGTCCCGGGTACGGGCCTCGTTCCCGGCTCCTCCTCGCGTGGCGGCACCGGCTCCACGCTCGCAGGCATCCTCGGCGACGCGGCGGAGGCGGAGACGGAGCTCATCGTCGACCCGATGCCCAACCTCTACTTCACGAGGGACCCGTTCAGCGTGGTGGGCCCCGGTGTGTGCCTCAATCGCATGTACAAGGTGACGCGTCGTCGCGAGACCATCTACGGGCGCTTCCTGTTCGCCTGTCACCCCGCGTACCGCGACGTGCCACTGTGGTATGACCGCGACCTCGCCTACCACGTCGAGGGCGGCGACATCCTCGTCCTGGGCGAGCACACGGTCTGCGTGGGTATCTCCCAGCGCACGGAGGCGGCGGCGATCGATACGCTCGCATGCCGCATGATCTGGGACGAGGCCTGCCCCGTCGAGGAGGTCTACGCCCTGCGCATCCCGGAGAACCGCGCGTTCATGCACCTCGACACGGTTCTCACGCAGGTGGACTATGACCGCTTTACGGTCTATCCCGGCATCCTCGGCACGATGCAGGTCTTCCGCATCACGCGCGGCGCCCACGAGGGGGAGCTTGCCGTCGAGGAGGTCTCGGACTCGCTCGATCGCGTGCTCGCGCGCATCCTGCACGTGCCCGCCGTCCAGCTCATCCGCTGTGGTGGGGGAGACTCTGTCGCTGCCGCGCGCGAGCAGTGGAACGACGGGTCGAATACCCTCGCCATCGCGCCGGGCCGCGTCTGCGTCTACCAGCGCAACACCGCCACGAACGAGGCGCTCGCCAAGGCGGGTCTGGAGCTCGTGGTCCTGCCGTCGAGCGAGCTCTCCCGCGGCCGCGGCGGCCCCCGCTGCATGAGCATGCCCTTCGTCCGCGACGCCCTCTAAACCTGAAAAAGGGACAGTCCCTTTTTCAGGTTTTCGCGGGGTTGACAAGGGGACTGTCCCTTTGTCAACCAGCGCGCTTGCACGGGTTGCTTTGTCAACTTTCGGTATCGTGGCCAGGACGACGCTTGAAGGCACCTGACTAGCTCGTTATAATCACGAAATGTTCTAAATGGCACTATTTATGCAAGATAATGAATATAACAGCCGCATTTACGCATAACATACCGCGGCCAGACGAGAGGATCATCATGAACCACACCAAGGCGGACGAGACCTACGCGGCGAAGGGCGTCGACCTTTCTGGTCGCAATTTCCTCAAGCTCCTCGACTACACCCCGGACGAGATCCTCTACCTCATCGACCTCGCGGCCGAGCTCAAGGCCATGAAGAAGGCCGGCGAGGCCCATGACTGGCTCCACGGCAAGAACGTCGTGCTGCTGTTCGAGAAGACCTCCACGCGCACGCGCTGCAGCTTCGAGGTCGGCGCGATGGACCTCGGCATGGGCGTCACCTACCTCGATCCCAAGAGTTCGCAGATGGGCAAGAAGGAGTCCATCGAGGACACCGCCCGCGTGCTCGGCCGCATGTATGACGGCATCGAGTACCGCGGCTTCGCCCAGAGCATCGTCGAGGACCTCGCCAACAACGCCGGTGTCCCCGTCTGGAACGGCCTCACCACGGAGTTCCACCCCACGCAGATGATTGCCGACATGCTCACCGTCCGCGAGCACACCGGCAAGCTCGCCGGCAACAAGCTCACCTTCATGGGCGACGCTGGCAACAACGTGGGCAACTCTCTGATGGTCGTCTGCGCCAAGCTCGGCCTCGACTTCTGCGCCTGCGGCCCCACCGCCCAGATGCCGGACGCGGAGCTCGTGGAGGAGTGTCGCAAGATCGCTGCGGAGAACGGCTGCACCATCACCCTGACCGAGGACCTCGACGAGGGCCTCGCCGGCGCCACCGTCGTCTACACGGACATCTGGGTTTCCATGGGCGAGCCGGCGGACATCTGGGGCGAGCGCATCAAGCTTCTCTCGCCCTACCAGGTCAACGCCGAGGCCATGGCCAAGGCCGCGCCGAACGCCATCTTCATGCACTGCCTGCCCAGCTTTCACGACCTCAACACCACCACGGCCGTCGAGGTCAACGAGCAGTTTGGCATCGCCGAGATGGAGGTCACGGACGAGGTCTTCGAGTCCGAGAAGTCCGTGGTCTTCGACGAGGCCGAGAACCGCATGCACTCCATCAAGGCCGTGATGTACGCCACGCTGAAGTAGCGGCGGGGGAACGGCGAGCGTGAGGTGAGCGGGCGAGCGAGTCTGGCCCGTGGCTCACGCGAGTTGCGTGATAACCAGCGAGATCGAGGCCCGGCAGGCGACGCGCTTGCCGGGCCTCGTTTGGCAAGAGGTGGTGAATGCCGGCCGGTCGCGCTGCCCATTTCAGCTGACAAGCTGGGCTCTTGTTCGCCTTGGCCACCCTAGAATGATGCAAACACGTAAGCCGGCACGTTTCGATTGAGAGCGAGGAGGCAGGATGAGGGGCGTCGAAGTCGCGAACTACCTGATCGAGAGATGGGGGAGGTGCTATCCCGCCACCATCCACAAGCTCAACAGGCTGGTCTACCTCGTGCAAGCCGAGGCCGTCGCCATGACGGGTGAGCCACTTTTCGAGGACCGCATCGAGGCCTGGCAGTGCGGCCCGGTGGTGCCCGCCGTCATCCATGCGTTTGGCGAGTGGGGCAACGCGGCGATTACCGAGCCGATCAAGCATGTGGAGGTCAAGTCGGACGCTGCCCGCCTGATTGACTCCGTCGCGGAGAAGTATGGCCCGCTGTCCGCGTTCGATCTCGTCAGCCTCGTGCGCCGCCCGGGTGGCGCGTGGGCCAGGGTCTATGCGCCAGGCCGTGAAGCCGAGATCGCATCTGACGCGATCGAGGCCTCGGCGGACGCGAGCGCGGATGCGAGCAGGCCCGAGCCCTTCTCCGCGACGCTCGATGCCGTTGCCCGGAACATGCCCCGTGCCCTCAAGATGCTGGAGACCTCCTGATGAAGACCATGGACGAGATGTACCCGGCTGTGCCTGCCCTCGTGCTTGACGAGGAGGAGGCCATCGAGGATCTGTCCGCGACGATCTGCGCCTTTCAGCAGGGGCTGGGGGAGGAGTTCGCGCTCTATTCGCCAAGCCCGACAGACGGGGGTGTGCCGGCGGCGCGCGAGAAGCTGCAATCTGTGCTCGCGGCGACGTTCTGCACGTATTTTGGCCAGTCTCCGGCGGGGAGGTTCGCAGACCTCTTCGACCAGGCGACCTACCTCGCGCAGCACTTGGCCAAAGACCACCTGTTCCAGGACGGCAACAAGAGGACGGCCCTGACTGCCGCGCTCGCCATCCTGCGAAGCGCCGGCGCCTGCGTGGCGTTCGACGATACGGACGACCCCGCGACGAACCGCTACTACGCCTGGATCCAGGACATCGTCTCCGGCGCGCGCTCGAGCGAGGCACTCTCCGAGGAGCTCAAACAAAGCGCGGCCATCGGATAGCTGCTGTTGGCAGCGCGCCGACAATATCGAGGCCCGGCAGGCGACCGCGTCTGTTGGGCCTCGCGGTTTTGGGAGACCATTCGCGAGCCCGCTCGACGGCGTCGACATCTGAAAACCCGACTTCAAATACCTAATGCCCAAGAAATCCGAGCGTAACACCACTATTTTGTTGCGCATTAAAATAGGGTACATCCGGCATTAACCTAATTCCATAGGCTTCCGTTAAGGACCGTGGGAATGACGCTGCAATTCGTCGCGAGGGAGGCTCTCGCTCGCTGCTCCTGTGCGAGGATTTCTGGTGCGATGACTCAGTTTGGCTTGGACGTCTATTATGCGGTGATGTTTGCCGTCGGGAATCTGAACCGCAACCTGTTCAAGAACCAGGGGTAGGGGCGTCCCGCATACAATCGCCGTCTGGTCCTGACGCAGTTCTCGGCCCCAGGGGCGCGAGAATGCGCAGAAACCAGGCGGCGATTCTTGGCTGGCATCACGTTCAAGCGCTTTCTTTACACGTACTCTAGAGTACGGTACTGTTGAGTACGGTACTCTAGAGTACGTGTTTGAATGGACGGTGTCACTTATGTTCGTCGGAAGAGAGAGCGAGCTCCACTCGCTTGAGCGTGCGTACGCCAAGGGCGGATTCCAGATGGCGGTTATCTACGGCCGGCGTCGAGTGGGCAAGACAACCCTCATCGACGAGTTCGTCAGAGACAAGCCGACGCTCTACTTCACTGCACAGCAAAAGACTACAAGGCAGAACCTTGAGCTGTTCAGCGCGGCCGCCTATGAGGCGTTCTCGTTGCCCGCATCACTGCCTGCCTTCGCCACATGGAACGATGCCCTGTCCTTCATCGTTGAGAAAGTGCGCTCTTGGGAAGGCCCGCGGCCTCTCGTGTTCGTGTTCGACGAGTTCCCCTATGCCGCGGAGTCTGACCCGTCGCTGCCCTCCGTCCTCCAGTCCGCGATTGACCATGGCTTTGCGCAGGCGAATGCCATGCTCATCCTGTGCGGGAGCAACGAGGGGTTCATGGAGGGCGAGGTCCTTGGGAGCAAGAGCCCACTCTATGGCCGCAGGACCATGCAGCTGAGGCTTCTTCCCTTTGACTATCTCGATGCGGCCCGAATGCTCCCTGGGGTCTCTGACGAGGAGCTCGTCGCCTACTATGCGACGTTCGGCGGGACGCCGTATTATCTGTCACAGATAGATACGGGGCAGACATACGCCGAGAACGTCTCCGAACTATTCTTTGATCGGGCCGGCCTGCTCTACGAGGAGCCCCTCATGCTGCTACGGCAGGAGCTCCATGAGCCGGCGGGCTACAATTCCGTGCTGGATGCGATTGGCTCCGGGGCAACGTCGCCCTCGCGCATTGCCGACAAGGTGGGGATGAACCCCAACTCCGTGGGGAAGTATCTCAGGTCGCTGGCGAGCCTCGGCATCATCGAGAAGCTCGAACCGCTGGGAGGCGGAGCCGCGGCCAAGCGGGCGGTCTGGACGTTCGGGGACCCGTTCTTCTCCTACTGGTATCGCTTCGTGAGCAGGTACGTTGGCTCGATCGAGGAAGGCGCGGGCCGCGCTGTGGCGAGCTACGGTACGTCTGGCGAGGCGTTTCTCACGTATGTTGGCAAGCAGTTCGAGAACGTATGCCTGCAGTGGGTGCGCCGTGAGAGCATCGCTGGGCGGCTTCCCTTTGCCGCACTGGAGTTTGGTCGCTGGTGGGGGACCGATCCTCATGCGCGCGAGGAGGCTGACATTGACGTGGTCGCGGTCAATTCGATCGAGCGCGAGCTGCTCGTTGGGGAGTGCAAGTGGCGGAACTCGTTCGACGAGTCCGGGGCGCTTCGAACGCTCATGAGTCGTGCCGAGCTTCTTCGTGGCTACGACCGAAAGCACTACGTGCTCTTCTCAAAGAGAGAGTTCAGTGACGGGATGAGGAAGCGGGCGAGCGAGGGCAGCGGCTTGCGGCTTGTGACCCTTGGGGATTTATACGCTGAGTTGCGTGTGTGATTGAGACGGCAGCTGACCGACAGGCATACGAAGATGCCGTGGCGGTCAACGATGGGGGGTTCGTACGCGACCGATGAGGATTGCGTGCCGAATGTTGGTGTCAGGCTGCGCTTGTCATCCTCGATACCGTCGACGTGCTCAGTCTGCCGAGCTCGAGCTTGGCGGCTGCTGGCGACGAAAGATGGCTCGACCGCGCGGCTTAGAGCGTGCCGTGCGCGTCGCCTGGGCCCTGGCGCTTCACGTGGGTGTGCCCGCCCTTATCGCGCGGCTGCCCACGACGACCGGCATGCGCCTGCGTGACTTCGCCGACTTCTACCCCGAGCAGGCCGCCGTTGGTTGTGCGTGCATTGCGCTGCTCGTGGCAGGTGGACTAGCGAAGCTGCGCGACGGGGTGGGCTCGCGGGCTGCGGGGGAATCGTGAGCGATGTCATTGCGGGATGGGCTACGCCTGAGATGGCTGCAATTTGAAAAACCTCTCTTGAGGAGGGGGAAGTCGATGCTCCTTCTCCGACGGCTTGTACTTGCTGCTCTTGCGTAGGCGCATGTGCGCTCGCCTGCTTCTATGTTTAAGAAGTATCGTGGGGCGTTGTGCAGTAACTTAATGTCCGAAAGCGCCGCTAGTATTGAATCTATATACGAGAGCTGAGCCGCTTTTCACGCACAGAGCGCGTATTCAACGATTCGAGCAACCGCTCACGGGAAGAACGAGCAGCCAGAATGGAGGGGGAGGGCAAAGGGGTTATCCTGAAAAACAAAGGAGCCTCCCATGGGAGGCTCCAGGCGAAGTCAAATTGCCCCCTACGGGGCGTCCTCGTAAGGAGGACATTTTTGGCAAAGCCGTATTTTGACTCGCAGTGTCGATCCGACTGGTAATCGGAGGACACCCAGACTGTATCACGACCGAGGGGACGAGTTGCCATGAATCTCAGAAACTATCGCGGGAGCTACAGCATCGGCCTTGATATGGGCACCGGCTCCGTTGGCTGGTCCGTGGTCGATGAGAACGGCAAGTTGCTTCATTTCAAGAAGCAACCCACATGGGGTAGCAGACTCTTCGACAGCGCGCAGCCTGCGTCCGAGGCGCGAGCCCATCGTGGACAGCGTCGTCGTTACGTTCGCCGTCGGTGGCGCCTCAACCTCCTCCAGGATCTTTTCAGTGAAGAAATGAGTCGGGTTGACCCCGAGTTCTTTACGCGCCTGAACATGTCCCGCCTCGTCGAGGGCGACCCGATCTTCAATGGCGATGACTTTACGATCGATGACTACTACAGGCGTTTTCCCACTATCTACCACCTTCGCAAATGGCTAATGGAGACGGACGAGAAGGCTGACCTCCGCCTCGTCTACCTTGCTATGCACAACATCGTCAAGCATCGCGGCAACTTCCTTCGCGAAGACGAGAAGAACCTGAGGTCAGAGGATGCAAACCCCAAAAAGGCATCCAAGGCGTTCTTCGCTGCTTTTTCGGAGTGGTGTCTGTCTCATGACTATGACAAGCCTACGGATAAGAGTGAGCAGCTTGACAACATCCTGCGTAACGAGGAGAAGCTGAACCGCTCCTCTCTTGCCCAGGAGATCGCGCCTCTCATTGTCGTCTCCGGAGCAGAGAACCTTGACCCTAAGAGGGCTTCCAAGGCTTTCGCCAACGCGATGCTTGGCCTTGCCGCCGAGTTCAAAGACATCTTTGGAGACTTCGCCTGCGAGAAGACGAAGGTCTCTCTTGGTGCCGAGGAGGACCTCGACGCTCTTAAGGAAGCATGCCCGGACGATAGCGTCGAGCTGCTTGACGCGCTTTGTGGCGTCTATTCTGCCTTTGTGCTCCAGGGGCTGCTCTCCTATGCTCCCGGCGAGAGCATCTCTGCCAACATGATCAAGAAGTACGAGCAGTATGACGCTGATCTGGAGATCCTCAAGGGTCTTGTGCGCGAATACTGCTCCAAGGAGGCGTACAGGGCGTTTTTCCGTGGCCCCACCTACCACGAGCTTGACGCTGAGGACCCCTCTGAGGACTACAGCTATGACAAGGCCCAGGGATACACCGCCTACAACCTGCACAAGCTTGGCTATGACGATTTCAAAAAGGAAGTCGAAAAGCTATTCAAGGGGACGAGCGCGACTTCAGACGAGCACTATGCGGACATGATTGCTCGCTTCGAGAGGCAGCAATTCCTTCGCAGGCTCAAGACGAGCGACAACGGCTCAATCTACTACCAGCTTCACCTCGAGGAGCTCAAGGCAATCATCGAGAATCAGGGACGTTTCTATCCGTTCCTCAGGCGTGATGCCGCGAAGATCGAGAGCCTGGTCTCCTTCCGCATTCCGTATTACGTTGGACCTCTGACGGGCAAGAACGCTCGTCAGGACGCTCATGGCAAGAATCGCTTCCAGTGGTCCGAGCGTAAGCCCGGCATGGAGGATGCGGTCATTACTCCGTGGAACTGGGACCAGGTCATCGATAAAAACAAGAGCGCCGAGAACTTCATTCTCCGTATGACGGGTGATTGTACCTATCTTGCGGGTGAGAAAACCCTGCCCAAGTGCTCGCTGCTTTACGAGGAGTTCTGCGTTCTCAATGAGCTTAACGGTGTGCGCTGGAGCGATGACGGCGACAATTGGCCCAGGCTCACCAGGGAACAGCGCGAAGGTATCGTGCGTGACCTCTTCCACAAACATAAGACGGTCAAGTACGATGCGATTGCCGATTGGCTTGTTCGGAATGGGTATGCCCCCAACGCGCATGTTAAGGGCGGACAAGGTGCCTCGGCCCTGGAATCCAAGCTTAGTTCGTGGTTCTTCTTCACGAAGGATATTCTGCACGTTGACGATATCGTGCCCGGCACCAAGCTCTTCGAGGACGTTGAGACCATCATCCTGTGGGGCACGCTCTTTGAGGACCGTGGGATTCTCAAGGAGAAGCTGGAGGCCGAGTTTGGTGCCGCTGGGAGTGGCCTTCTTGATACCGCCCAGATCAAGGCAATCTGCAGCAAGAAGCGCTTCATGGGATGGGGAAGACTCTCGAAGAAGTTCCTCTGTGGCCTTAAGGTTGACGCGCAGAACGGGCGCAAGGTTTCCATCATGGACGTCCTTCGTGAGGGCAATCCCAACTCGACTCGTCGCAACGGTGAGACGATGGTGATGATGGAGGCCCTTCGTGACGAGGACCTTGGGTTCCAAAAGGCGGTCGACGCCGCGAACAGGGCCTACTATGCCGAGGAGGGGAGCAGTCTCGGCGTCAATGACCTACCGGGGTCTCCTGCGATTCGTAGGAGCCTGTACCAGGCGATTCGTATCGTGGACGAGATCGTAGACATTGCCGGCCACGCTCCCGCGAACATCTTCATCGAGGTAACGCGTGATGAGGACGAGAGGAACAAGGGCAAGAGGACGAGGCGTCGCTATGAGCAGCTAAAGGCGGCTCTGGACGCCATTAAGAAGGATGATCCGCAGGTCTGGGAGGAGTTCAAGGGGATCTCTCCCGCCGATCTTGACGAGCGCCTCACGCTTTACTTCATGCAGCGCGGCAGGTGTCTGTACTCTGGTCACCGCATCAAAATCGAGCAGCTTTCGAACGCTGGTCTTTATGAGGTGGATCACATCATTCCTCGTGCCTATATCAAGGATGATAGCCTTGAGAATAAGGCGCTCGTGTATCGCGAGGAGAACCAGAGGAAGACGGACGAGCTGCTGCTTGACGAGGGCATTAGACGCAAAAGGGGCTCGTACTGGCAAAGCCTATACGATGCGCGGCTAATTGGGCGTAAGAAGTTCAGCAACCTGAAGCGCTCTGAAATTAAGGAAGACAGCAGCCTGATGAAGAGCTTCATCGCGCGTCAGCTGGTCGAGACCTCGCAGATGGTCAAGCTTGTCCAGTCGCTCCTTGAGGCGCGCTATGCCGACGAGGGGACAAAGATTGTTCCCGTGAAGGCGAGCATGTCTCACGATCTCCGGGAAGCCGTTGGGTTTGTGAAGTGCCGCGAGGCGAACGATTATCACCACGCCCATGACGCATACCTGGCCTGCCGCATTGGCCTCTTCATCCAGATGAGGCACCCCGGCATTTACGACAATCCCATTGGCTACGCGCGCGTGGTCAAGAACTACGTGAGCTCTCAGGCAAAGATCTTCAATCGCACCCACCAGATGCCAGGTTCGGCCGGCTTTGTCATCAACAGCTTCTTGACCTCGGGGTTCGATAGGGAAACGGGAGAGGTCTTCAAGGATACGTGGGATGCCAATGCCGAAGTCGAAGGCATTCGTCGTGTTCTCAACTACCGTCAATGCTACATCTCGCGTATGCCTTACGCAGATTCTGGTGCGTTTTGGAATGCCAATCCAATCGCGAAGCGTAAAAACCCGAAGCTAGAGCTGAAGCGGGGTCTTGATCCTCTGAGCTATGGTGGTTACGACAGCAAGACGGCAGCGTATTTCTTTATTTATAAAGCAAAAGATAAGCGTGAAAAGAGTGTCTTAAAGCTCGTCCAGTTGCCGGTTTATATTGAAGCGGCGATGGCAAAGGGAAACATAACGTTGGAAGAATATGCCCGCAAAGACGCCGAGGGGAGGGGATTGTCGCTCGTCGAGATAAAGAAATCTCGCCTGTTAAAGAACCAAATGGTTGAAATTGGCGGTAGCCGTCTTTGGGTGACAGGTGAGGAAGAAATGAAGTGCGCATCGCAGCTGGCTTTTTCGCTGGATGAAATGGAATTGATTTGCGCTGTTTTGGGGCGGTCAAGCCAGGAGTCGGAGCTTACCGAGATCGTTTACAAATTAATAGCAGCCAGGCTTGCTGCTTCTGATTGCGGGATGTTGAAGGATAACCTCTCCCTTGATGATCGCGAGAGTTCTTTTGCTGAGCTTCCATTCAATGATCAGTGTGACCTCATTGAAAAGTTGCTGCTACTGTGTCGCGGTAATAAGAAATCATTGCCTATCAACCTGAGCTCGATTGGAGGAGCGAAGACAGCCGGAAGGTTGAGGCCGGCGAGGAGCAGCGTACCTGACGACTTTGTCATCATCGACCAGTCCGTAACCGGCATGTTTGAGAGGAAGACTCGTGTCGGGCTTTAGGAGCGTTGTCATCGAAAGCCCCTGCAAACTGTCATATAAGGGTGGCTATATGGTCGTTCGCAAGGAGGACGATACGGCCAAGGTCCACCTATCGGAATTTCATACCTTGGTGCTGCATACTAACCAGGCGTATATCAGTGCTTATCTGATGTCTGAGCTTGCCAAGTCGAAGATTTCGCTTGTCGTGTCCGACGAGCGTCATGACCCCGTGGGACAGTATCTCCCTCTGTATGGTGCCCATAATACGAGTGGCAGAATTGACGAACAGCTCGAATGGGGTCCCGTTGCAAAGAAGCAGGTCTGGCAGCGAATCGTAAGGGACAAGATTCTGCATCAATCTCGCGTGCTCGGCGTGAGGGCTCGCGAAGAAGATGCTGTGCTGCTTGAAAAGGTTGCGGCCGAGGTTCGCTCGGGGGACAGTACGCATCGTGAGGCGCATGCCGCGCATGTGTATTTCCGCTCCCTTTTTGGTCCTGATTTCTCTCGTGACGACGATGGCCCCATTAATGCTGCCTTGAACTACGGGTATGCGCTGCTGTTGTCTTCTGTGAATAGAGAGATTGTCTCGAGGGGGTATCTCACCCAGGAGGGGATTTGCCACCATAACGACTTCAACCAGTTCAATCTGAGTTGCGATTTTATGGAGCCGTTCAGACCGATTGTCGACCGAATCGTGTTTGACAACATAGAAGGTGAGTTTACGAAGGACGACAAGTTGCTGCTTGTTGACATGCTCAACCAGGCGATTCCATACAGGGGTGGTTCATATCGAGTTGCTTCGGTGATCTCTCTGTACGTCAAAGACTGCCTCGATGCGCTTTCGAAGCGGCTGTCGGTCGATGCCATTGAACCTTTCGATGTCGTATGAGTGAGCTCGGGAGGTTGCGTTTCATGAGACTCATCTGCTTCTTTGACCTGCCTGTCGAGACGGCAAGGCAGCGCAAAGACTATCGCCTATTTAGGAAGTTCTTGCTCAAGGATGGCTATCTGCCCCTTCAGGAGTCCGTCTACGCGAAGCTCGTGGTCAACGACGGGGCGGCGGGGCATGCTCTTGTCCGCCTTCGCAAGAATAGACCGCCGGCGGGTCTTGTTCAGGTGCTGAAGGTTACGGAGGCGCAGTTCTCGACGATGGAAGACATAACGGGAAAGCGTGAAGCTTATGACGAGGTAGACACGATGGAAGAGTTGCTGGTCCTATGAGGCTTGTCTTCTCCGGTCTCGAGAATCCCATTGAGCTTATGCCTGGCAGATGCTCGACGGTCGAGGTGGAAAATCAAACCCTCTTTACCAGGATTGCGCAATCGATGCTGTCTGGAGAGGGGCGCTATGCGACCGAACCCTATTCCATCTGGGATGGAGAAGACGAGCTAAGGCCGAAGGACACTCTGCTAATGGTGGACAATCCGCTTAGTTTGCCTTGGGATGATCGTGCCTATATGGGTTCGATAGTTAAGCGAATTGAGCGCGAATATCTCGAAGACGAGGACCTTCGACGAACCGTGGAGGAGCTTCAGGGGTCCCTCGCTACAAGGCTTATGTCACTTGGGCTGGGCATGAATACCGATTTAGGATTTAGCCTAGAGTGGGACTTTAAGAGATATCTCAAATTCATGGGGTTCGGAGTAAGCTATCAGGGGAGTAAGTCGTTCCTTGATAACCTATTGAATTTTCTCTCTCTGGCTCTTGACTCAGGGGACAAGAGGGTTATCGCGTTCGTGAATCTAAAGACGTTTTTATCAAAAAACGATTTCGAAACCTTCCTGGAGCAGGTATCGTTTTTAGAAACAAGGGTTTTGCTTCTTGAGAACAAGCAAGACGCGAATCAGTATGAGTACGAACAAAAAAGAGCGATTGACCTGGATTTTATCGAGAGCTAGAGAACCGTTCCAGTCAGATTCGAACGTCCTTTGCAGTGGGGAATTTGCGCCAATGGTTTTGGTGCAGTGTCGATCTGACTGGTAATCAAACACCCGCGCTGGGGAATCCAAGCGTACTCTGGTTTTGGTGCAGTGTCGATCTGACTGGTAATCAAACCTCGTGATTTCGATGCTCCCATAAGAAAAGGTTTTGGTGCAGTGTCGATCTGACTGGTAATCAAACACTGATGGTGCCATGGATAACGACGGGCGCGTTTTGGTGCAGTGTCGATCTGACTGGTAATCAAACTTGCTTGACTGCACTATCGGGCTACGGACAGTTTTGGTGCAGTGTCGATCTGACTGGTAATCAAACCATCATCTCGACCAAGTACCCGACCATCGAGTTTTGGTGCAGTGTCGATCTGACTGGTAATCAAACGGCTACTTCGAGAACGATGACGGGGAGAGAGTTTTGGTGCAGTGTCGATCTGACTGGTAATCAAACAGCAGCTGGACGAATCCAGCGACATCGTTAGTTTTGGTGCAGTGTCGATCTGACTGGTAATCAAACCGGATACGCTCCCATCCGACGGCGCTCTCAGTTTTGGTGCAGTGTCGATCTGACTGGTAATCAAACAGGAACTATACGGTACCAACGAGCTTTCAAGTTTTGGTGCAGTGTCGATCTGACTGGTAATCAAACCTCCGCGCGGCCCAGCGTGCGCACCACCCGTTTTGGTGCAGTGTCGATCTGACTGGTAATCAAACTAGCAGCGCGACGGCCTCGCATCCACGCTTGTTTTGGTGCAGTGTCGATCTGACTGGTAATCAAACGATGACCAAGCACGCCTACTACATGACCCAGTTTTGGTGCAGTGTCGATCTGACTGGTAATCAAACGATGACCAAGCACGCCTACTACATGACCCAGTTTTGGTGCA
>NZ_CAKUIH010000008.1 GCF_934660935.1 uncultured Parolsenella sp.
GGCATTTGCGTGCCGGGAGGGCCCCGTCACCCGCGTGGTGGCGGGGCCCTCTTGCGTATGGCGGGGCTCTTTGATTGTTCGCGGGTGTCGGCGGGCCCTTCCTCGTTTATGAGCGCGTTGGTTGTTATTTGAAAGCCCTCAGGCCACCTCTTTTACCGTCGTAAAAGGGCCAAATTTATGGCATCTGTCCAAGGCGAATCGCTATCACATTTTTTGAGCGGTCTATTTGAATTGCTTTGTGCTTTCTCGTGTGAAATTCTGCTGTCTTCCGTTGGCTGCTGGCCATTGACCTCCGTGCTTTCTAGATCAGGCCCAGAACGATATAGGAAGCTACTCCGGCGATGCAGCACCAAATCATCGAGCGTGTCTTCTTGGCTACAAGAAGAACCGCCATCGATGCGATCAGCGGCATAACGTTTGCCCAGAGCCCCATTGCCGATGCTTGCGTTGAGTACAGGTCGTTTGCGATTAAGGCGGCAAAAGCTGCTGGCGGTATATAGCCAAGAGCCTCCGTAATTCGATAGCTAAGTGGGCGGCCCCTAAGAATGAGGGCGGGGAGAACCCTGCAAGTTGCTATTTCGGCGCTGATCACGACCCATATAAGCAGAAACTCGCTGATGGTCATCTTCGTCATCTTTCGGCGTTTTCATCGGCGTGATGCGTCCGATTCATTCCTAGTGGCTGATCAAGTATCAATGCTGATACGACTCCGCAAATTGCTGCAAGGGGAACGGCCACACCCGAGGCACCTATGTTCTTGCAGATAATCACGGTTGCTGCGGCCGCAGCAATTGCTACAAGGTTTCCCTTGGTGTGATTCTGCACGTATAGCAGGTATATGAACATAGAAGTCATTGCAAAGCTGGCTATTGACGTCGGTACGTTCAATGCATTTCCCAGCAATGTTCCTGCTCCACAACTCAATGCCCACGTGATTTGAAGCATCGTCGATAGGGCAAATGAGTGCCGTGCTGTCCATGTTGGATCGGCGGCGAACTTGGAGAGCGTGATGCCATAGGACTCTTCGGTGAAATTGTAGGTTGCGAGGATCGTCTCCCTTTTCGGCTTGTTTTTAAGGAAGGGCGCGAGAGATGCCGAATAGAGGGCGAAGCGTGAGGTGATGGCCGCAGTGGATGCGAGGATGGATAGCATGGGCGTGCCTGCGATCCAAAGATTGCTGATCATGAATTGACCGCCGCCCGAGAGGTAGGTAAAACCCAGCAGGGTGCTCATCCATGGGGTCATTCCCGCCTTGGCGGCTAATACGCCGCAGGCCAAACCAACGGTGACATAGGAGAGCATGAGTGGCCATGCGGCTTCAAATGCGGTTGTGACCGTGCCTTTGTCTCTCATGCTGTTCTTTCGGTTTTGGATGTGCGCCTGCGTCTTTGGCGGGATACCTCGAGATCGAACGCTTTGAAGGACTTTAAACGCACCATCGGCATGTGTGGAGGCTCCGGATGCCGAAATTAATGAACAGCTAACGAATTGTTGGTCGCTAAGCTTCACAATGATTTGATACTGATTCTGCTGGCTTGGGTTCGAACGCTCTTGGGGTTCGCGACGGCAGAGGCCGTGCGTCGCGGCGCGTGCGCGCGGGTTTGGAGGACGCATGGCAGGCACGAGGATCACCGTAAAGGACATCGCGCAAATGGCCGGCGTTTCGGTTGCGACGGTGTCTCGTGTAATCAACCAAAATGGAAGGTTTTCTGCTGAGACCGAGCGCCGCGTACGCAAGATCATCGAAGAGTATGACTACCAGCCTAATCAGCTGGCCAAGGGTCTGCGCCAGAGGCATAACTCCGCGGTTGGCATCATCGTCCCCAATATCGCCAACGAATTCTTCTCGTCAATGATTCTTGCGATGCAAACGAAGCTGTTCGAGTGTGGCTACGCCACCATGATTTACAATACGAATGCTTCCCTTGATCTCGAGAGGCAGTGCCAGGCGCTGCTCGCGGCTCAAAGCGTCTCAGGTGTTATCGCCGTAAACAGCCTTGATGATGTGCGCTCGGCTCTCAAGAGGTCCGTGCCTACGGTTTACGTAGATCGCTTCGTGAACGAGGAGGCGAACGCCGGCAAGGTCGCCTGCATTTCGTCTGACAACGAGCGAAGCGGACGACTCGCGGCGCGCGAGCTACTGAGTGGCGGATGCGTCAGTCCGGCGTTGATTCAGGCGCGCGAGGACTCTCCCATCACCAAGATTCGTACGCAGGGCTTTGTTGACGGGCTGCGAGTGGTTGGCGTAGAGCTGAGGCCCGAGCTAGTGCGTTCCTCTGCCGTGACTTCGTTCGACCGAGGCTATGAGCTTATGTGCGACCTCATTGACTCCGGGCACAAATTCGATGGCGTGTTCTGTCAGGCGGACTGGCTGGCGATGGGTGCCCTTGAGGCGTTGCGTGGACGGGGCATGAGCGTCCCCGCTGATGTTTGTGTCGTTGGACATGACGATATCTCGATCGCTCGCTTTGGACGGCCTCCTCTGACGACGATTCGCCAGGAGCCGCGTGTTCTCGGGGAGAAGGCGGCGGCTGCTCTTCTCGGGATGATGAATGACGAGACGCCGGACCAGTTGGTTACGTATGTTCCGGTCGAGATCGTTCGGAGGGAATCGACTCAGCGGGCATAGGTGCGGGCTGGCGCGGCCTTGGCGCCGAGCGCGCATGAGCATGAGTGGGTTGGATTGTGGCGCCGGGTGCTCATAAGTGTGGCGAAGGCATGAGTGAAACCTTATGAGCGCAAACGTTTACCCAAACGGTTACCCACAAATAATGAACCGCTAGCCGAGCGATCGCGGCGGTGGGTACAGGCGTGCTGGCCTGAATTGAGTAAACGATTACGCTATAAGCAGTCAGAAAGTCCTCGAGCTTGGCTGTCAGAGTAAACGTTTACTTAATTATCTGCAGTAAACGAACGAAGTGATGCCGACAAGCCTTCGACGGAATGTGCGTGAGAAGGAGAGAAGAATGAACAAGCCCCTTATGGCTCCGTCCCTTATGTGCATGGACCCGATGAACGTCGCTCGTGATATCAGCATCATGGACGAGCATTTTGACCTCTATCATGTCGACGTCATGGACTCTCGCTTCTGTCCCAACATGGCTTTGACGCCGCAGTTTGCCAATACGCTGCACAAACACAGCTCGCTTCCCATGGATGTCCACCTCATGGTCGAGGACCCGGTGATGTTCACGGAGATGTTTGAGCTCGGCCCCGATGATTGCCTGTCATACCAGGCAGAGACCGTCGAGCGCAATGCCTTTCGCCTCTATGAACGCACGCGTCAGCTTGGCGTGAAGTTTGGAATCGTGCTCAGCCCGATGACTCCGCTTTCTGCGATCGAGACGATTTGCGAACGCATCGATATCCTTACGATCATGACCATCGACACGGGCTTTGCGGGGCAGAAGGTCATTCCGGAGACGCTCGCCAAGATCGAGGCGGCCCGCAAGCTTCGCGAGAATCGAGGCTGCCACTTTAAGATTCAGGTTGACGGCGGAGTTAAGCAGGCCACTTTCAAGACGTTCCAGCAGGCCGGCGCCGACATCCTCATCGTGGGCAACTCGGGCCTGTTCTCGCTTGACCCGAGCCTTCCGCTTGCTATTGAGAAGTACAAGTTGGCGTTCAAGGCAGAGACGGGCATTGACCTCGACGGTCCGGATGAGCCGGAGTCTCTTCGCTTCTGCGCATGATCTCCTCGGAATAGATAAGCGGCCCGACGTCGGCTATCGTGCTAGCGTCGGGCCGCATTCGTTTTGCCGTCTGGGGCGGGCGAGCAAGTGGGTCTACGGCGATATGGGATTCCAGTTGCCTGTCTCGCCACGGGGCCGTGGCGTGGTTAAGTGTCCGCACGGGAGAGGATAATGGCCAAAAGGAGGCCACATGATCTACTTCACCTCGGATACGCACTTCGGCCATGAGAACGTTATTAGATTCACCGGCCGTCCCTATGGGACGGTCGCGCAGATGAACCATGCGCTCGTGGCAAACATTAACGCACGAGTTCAACCTAGGGATGAGTTGTATATCCTGGGGGATTTTTCGTTTCGGATCACGGCCGAGGACGCCAAGGCAATTCGCGAGCAGATCAGGTGCGAGCGCGTCCATCTTATCCCGGGCAATCATGACAAGGATTGGGGCTCAAAGGGGCTGGCGGGCACGTTTGACGTGATGCCGCCAGTTTCGCGCCTCAAGGTGAATGGCCATAAATACATCCTTTCGCACTATCCGTTGGTGGATTGGGAGGCTATGGAGCGCGGCTCGATGATGTTGCACGGACACATTCACAGCCGGGGCTCAGACTACAACGAGCTGAATCGTATGCAGGGTATCTATCGCTATGACGTGGGCGTGGACGCGAACGGGCTTAGACCGGTTTCGATTGAGGAGGTCGACGCATGGTTTGCCGGTGTCGAGAACGCGGGCATAGCTCGTTGGCAAAGTTGGGTTGCGCCCAATCCGGGGCCTGCGCGAGACATCGCGCGGTCTCTGCTCGCCGATGAGCTGGAGAGGGAGCCGGACAGGCATTCGGCGAACGGGAAAGGAGCGGCATGGCCGTCTTTGTAACGGGAGATATCCACGGTGGATGCGACATGCAGAAGCTCTATGACTGGGATTCGACGGTGGGCGAGTCCCTCGATGCGGATGATTACCTCATTGTTGCCGGGGACTTCGGATATCCGTGGGATTACTCTCGTGGCGAGTGCGATGAAATCGCCTGGCTCGAGGCGCGCCCCTACAACGTGCTGTTTGTTGACGGCAACCACGAGCAGTTCGCCCATTGGGAGACGCGTCCGCTTGAGATGTGGCGCGGCGGCCTTACGCAGCGTCTCTCGGAGGACTCGCCGATTCGCAGGCTTTGTCGTGGTGAACTGTTTGAACTCGGCGGCTCGCGTGTCTTCGTGTTGGGCGGGGCCGCAAGTACGGATATGGACTGGCGCACGCCTGGTATTGATTGGTGGCCTCAGGAGCTTCCCTCTGAGGAGGAGCTAGCGCATGCGGATGAGGTGCTTGCGGGTTGTGGCTGGAAAGTTGACTACGTAATCACGCATACATGTTCGAATCGGATGCTGTCACATGCGCTCTACCCGGATAAGACCTGGCAGACTCCGGAGCGCGATCGCTTCACGGGGTATCTCGACACCCTTGAAGACCGGCTGTCGTTTAGGCGTTGGTATTTTGGCCACTTCCATCGAGATCGCGACTTGGACGATGCGCATACTGTGCTCTATAACGAGGTGGTGCGCTTGGGTGACGGCGTGTTCGGGTAGAACTCCACGTATATGCGTCGAAGGGAGCTTTTATGTGCACGAGCGTTAGGTTTACCAGCAAGAATGGTTCCATGTACCTCGGCCGCAATCTCGATTGGGGCTGCGGCTATGGCGAGCGCGTGCGCGTGATGCCCAAGGGGTTTCTCGTGCGTTATCGCTTCCTTGACGATGCGCCTTCTGCGCACGCGGTAATTGGTATGTGCGTTGACTTCCAGAACCTGCCGATGTTCTTTGATTGCGGCAACGATGCCGGCCTTGCTGTTGCCGGTCTTAACTTCCCCGGCTTTGCGGAATACGCCGAGGGCCCCGCGGAGACGGGGAGAAACGTCTGCGCCTACGAGCTCCCGATGTGGATTGCCGCGAGCTTCTCGAGCGTGGATGAGGTCGTTGCCGCGCTTGAGGGCACCACGGTCGTCGGCGTGCCTGCGGGCGAGGGGCTCGGCGTCTCTTACCTGCACTGGATCGTGGGAGACGCGACTCGCAGTATCGTCATCGAATGCCGTGCGGATGGCATGCACGTGCTTGACGATCCCGTTGACGTTCTTGCGAATCAGCCCTCGCTTGAGTGGCACCTCGAGAACCTCCGCAGCTATATCACCGCGACGAGCGATGCTCCCGCTCCCGCGAAGTGGCGTCGTGCCGAGCTTGCCCCCTATGGTGCCGGTGCCGGCATGCGTGGAATCCCTGGCGACTCGTATTCTCCCTCGCGCTTCGTGAAGGCCGCTTTCCTCAATGCCAACTATCCCGATAAAGAGAGCGAACACGATAACGTCATCCGCATGTTTCGTACGCTCGAGGGTGTGGCCATGGTCGAGGGTTCGGCGCGCATGACGAACGGTGACCTGGAGAAGACCCTCTATACCAGCTGCTTTTCTGCCGAGACGGGCTGCTATTACTACAACACGTACGAGGACCTTGCGATTCGTTGCGTGAGCCTTGCGGATGCCGAGGGAGCGCCCGTGGATAAGCTCGTCTGTCCAGATCCTGTCAGGATTGATGGCTAAGCGCGGCGCTGGGCCGGGCACCTTTCGGGGCGTGGACGGATCGAATGGGGAAGGCGGGCGGACGTCGCCTCGCATGAAGGTTCTCGCGAGCCTGCTCGCCCTTGCGGTTGCCGCGCTGCTTTCCATCGCGGGCGTTGGCGGAGGCTCGGGGCTTGGCGGCTCGGGCATACGGCCCAACGCGGTCGCGAGGACGGAAATCGCGTCCACCGCGTTGCCCTCGTCCGTTGCGGACCAACTGACGGATGCCCCTGCGAGCCAGGTCCAGGCCGCACGGGCCGGCGAGTTGCGTTTCCGCGGGGCGGATCGACTCTCCTCGCACTTCGGGAAGCACGGGGCGGAGGTCGGGTGTTCTACGGAGCCGGAATATGTCGCCGCAGCCAATGCCGTGGTGGCGAATGATGCCGCCCTCCATAAGGAGGAGGCGGACGGTGACGATATCTACTATCTTGAGGAGACGGGTGAGCTCGTCGTCGTTTCGACGAAGGGGTATATTCGCACCTACTTCATTTCTAACCTCGACTATTTTGGACGACAGTGAGCGTGGACACCGTGATGGATGAGATGGCGGGCACCGTGGCGCCGGGTGAGATGGGCTTGACGCTTCCCGAGGGGGTTGAGCTTCGCCGCGTCGACGGGCGGCTCACGCTTATGGCGGACGGGATGGAGCTCGCGGAGGACTTTCGCGAGATGCTTCCGCGCCTGCGCCCCGACCGCCTTGGTCGCGAGCTTCTCGTAAAGGCTGTGCGTGTGCGCGGCGTTGAGGGGATTCGCGTCTTTGATGCGACGGCGGGCCTGGGCGAGGATTCGATGCTGCTCGCCGCTGCCGGCTTTTCCGTGACGATGTGCGAGGGTGACCCCGTTATCGCCGCGCTCCTTGGCGACGGGCTTAGACGCGCGGTGGATGATCCCGAGTTGTCGGGCACCGTGGGGCGCATGAGCCTCGTTGAGGGCGATTCCATCGAGATTCTCCCCTCGCTTACGGAGGCGCCCGACGTGGTCTATCTCGATCCGATGTTCCCGGCGCGCACGAAGAGCGCCGCGGTGAAGAAGAAGTTCCAGCTCTTGCATCGGCTTGAGTCTCCCTGTGCGGACGAGGCTTCCCTCATGGACGCGGCGTTGGCCGCGCGTCCGCGAAAGATCGTCGTCAAGCGGCCGATTAAGGCGCCGGCGCTGGCCGGGGTTCGCCCGAGCCACAGCATCTCCGGCAAGGCGGTTAGGTATGACGTCATCGTGCCGGCATAGCGCGAAAACCAGAAAAAGGGACAGTCCCTTTTTCTGGTTTGCTGGCTTTCCGTTCGCGTAGGGTGCGTGGCCTCCTGTCGAGCGGGTGGCGCGCGCCCTTTACATAACATGTAGGCTTGTCTTCACGGAAGCGGGAGAAGGGGAGCTAATGGCTAAATCCGACGTAACGGTATTCCTGAATGCGACGGTCCTCGATGGCACCGAGCATATGGAGCCGCAGCGTGGTATGGCGGTAACTGTCGAGGGTGGCAAAATCGCCCGCATCGAGCCGTCCGCCGTGGCTCGCGTTGCCGAGGGTGCGAAAACGATCGATCTCGATGGCGCGTTTTTGTTGCCCGGCCTCATCAACATGCATGTGCATTTTTGCGGCTCTGGTAAGCCCGTGAGCTCGGGAGATGCCGGCAGTCTGATGTCGAAGCTGGACAATCCGGTGGGGCGCGCGATTTTGCGACGCATCATCAAGGGTTCTGCGCAGCAGCAGCTTGCCAGCGGCGTCACCACGGTGCGCGGCGCCGGAGACCCGCTCTTTGCAGACATCGCCGTTCGCGACGCTATCGAGTCTGGTCGCTACGTTGGCCCTCGCATCGTCGCTCCCGGTACGGGCGTTACCGTTCCGGGCGGCCACGGCGCCGGCCTCTTCGCCATGGTGGCGGATACTCCCGAGCAAGCTGCCCAGCAGGTGCATGACATCGCCGCGCATGGTGCTGACGTAATCAAGCTCTTCGTGACGGGCGGTGTGTTTGACGCCACCGAGCCGGGTGAGCCCGGCGTGCTGCGCATGTCTCCCGAGATCGCGGCGGCGAGTTGCAAGGCGGCTCACGAGCTGGGCCTTCCCGTCATGGCACACGTCGAGAGCAGCGAGGGCGTACGTGTGGCTCTTGCCGCCGGCGTTGACACCATCGAGCATGGCGCCGAGATGGATGATGAAATCCGCGAGCTCTATAAGGGGGCTGCCGGGACGCAGCTGGCGGGTCGTCCGGCGTCTGTCACTTGCACGATCTCGCCGGCACTGCCCTTTGTTCTGCTTGCGCCTGAGAAGACGCACTCGACGGAAGTGCAGAAGGTCAACGGCGACATCGTCTGCAACGGCATCATCAACAGCGCTCGCGAGGCGCTGGAGGCCGGCATTCCCGTTGGCCTTGGTACGGATTCGAGCTGTCCATACGTCACGCAGTATGACATGTGGCGCGAGGTTGCCTACTTCGCCAAGTATGCTGGCGTCTCCAATGCCTTCGCGCTTCACACGGCAACGCAGGTCAATGCCGGACTTTTGGGTCTTGGTGACGTGACGGGCACCGTCGAGGTGGGCAAGGACGCCGACCTCCTCGCCGTCGCAGGTGATCCGCTCGTCGACCTTTCGGCTCTGCGTGCCCCGCTGCACGTGATGGCTCGCGGCAAGCTTGCGGATAAGCTCAAGGTCAAGCACATTGGCGAGCTCGATCGGGAGCTTGACTGGATCCTCGACCAGCCTGTTGAGCGCTAGATTCTCATCGATCACCCGTAGCGTAGCCGCGGGTTGATAGGGCGGCCCGTCGAACGCGGGCCGCTTTTTTGTATCGGATGCGAGCTTCCACCTTGCGTCGCGAGCGGGTGGTTGCTTGTGCCGCGGGCGGTTGCTTGCGACGCGGGCGGGCCCCGTCTTGCATCGCGAGCGAGCTATCCGCGAGCGTGCGACTATTTGCGCCGCGGGCGGGGCTGCTTGTTTCGTGCGCGAGCCCCGTCTTATGCCGCGCGTGCGGCTCTTTGGATGGCGTTCCGCAGCTCATTTTGCTCTGCGCGATCAACTTTTCCGCGAGTGCTCGGGAGCTTTCAACACGAGACGCGAGGCTTGTACCTGCGGTGTCGGCGTTTGTTTGACGCGTCTTGGCATGTTTTTGCGTTTTCCGGTTTGGAACGTGTCTGATGCGGGTTTGAGCGCATGGGACTTTCTTGGCGCGGAGGCCTTCGAGATCTCCTCTTCCCCGTACTCTCGGGATGAGCGGAGGGCGTGTGTTCATGGTGGCGCGCACGCCCTCCCTTCATTCGAAGGGAGGAATATGAGCACGTATGATCTGGTCCAGGAGGACGTCGCGGATGTGTTCGAGCGCTGGGCGGATAGGGACGCCCCGTATTTCGAGACCTCACGACTCTTGTTCGAGTACCTCGTGATGCCCGCGGCGGAGTATCTGGAGAGCCCGCCGGAGTCGCTTCTCGAGCAGACGAGTCTTGCCTATACGGAGTGGCTGCTGTTCGAGTATCCCATTGACGGCCTACATACGCCCATTGAGCTCTACGCGATGATGCCGCCAGGCATGGTGTCGGAAAGCCGAGCGGGGCGCATCGAGCAAGTGGCGCGAACGCAGCGCTTCTCCCAGTTTGCTCTGGGGGAGAAGAACCCGAGGGAGGGAACGGTTCGCGTGCGAGATGTGAATACGGGAGATGAGCTCGAACTGTGCTGCCCCGATGCGGCAACGCGCCACAGATGGAAGAGGGGGCTTCTGGGGACTCGGATTGCGCTGGTGAACGGCTCGTGGGTCTGCGTTGGGGGCGTGAAGTTCTATGACCGTGCGCCGGATGCGGACCCGAGCCTCAGGGATAGGCCGACGGACATCGACTGTGTCACGGGTAGCTTTTACCTCGATCTTCTGCGAGAGACCATCGGAATTGACGGGGCGTATTTCGACAGCTTGAACCTGGTGCGCCTGGGATAGACGTGCTGCTCGCGAGGAATTGAGCCTCCCACGGAGCCGCGCCTGAGGCGGCTCGCCTGCTCCGGTGCGTTCAAGGGCGCTGAAACGATCGCACCTAGTGCGCGTGGGATGAAGGGAGATGCTGCCGCTGCCGCACGGGCGGGTAATCCCGTATCATCGTGAGGATGAAAAGGCCGCGCGTGCCCGCGGGGACGGGCCGCGCGCTTCGATGAAAGGGAACCACATGATTAAGGACATCGTGAAGGACGAGGAGTTCCTCTCCAAGCCGGCGGAGCCCGCCACTCCCGAGGACGCGGATGTTGCCCAGGACCTGCTCGATACCATGGCTGCCAATGAGGATTGCGCCGGCCTTGCCGCCAACCAGATTGGCTCAACCAAGGCCATCATCGCCTTCCTCGGTGCCCATGGTCCGCAGGTTATGTATAACCCCAAGATTGTTGCCACGATGGTGCCGTACAAGGTCAGCGAGGGCTGTCTTTCGCTCGATCGCGAGACCGTGGTTCAGCGTTTCCAGCTGATTCGCGTCCAGTTTGACGCCCTGGTCAATGGCAAGTTCGAGTCCCGCACGCGCAAGCTCAGCGGCTGGGTTGCCGAGGTTGTCCAGCATGGCGTTGACCACTGTGCTGGCAAGCTGGTCTAACTGGCAAGCTGGTCTAACTGGGCAAGCTAGCCAAGCCGGCAGCTGGTCTAGCGACTGGTGCGTCTGATCGCGTAGATGATGACGAGGGGCGGTTCCTTATGGAGCCGCCCCTCTTTCTGTTCATTGGGACATCTGATGGGGTGCGGGGCGCCCGATGGAGTGTGGGGCCCGACGGGGTGCGAGGCGCCCGATGCGCCGCGGCGCGCCTGCTGTTGGCGCGATTGACGCAGCTAGTGCACGAACTTGCGCACGAAGAAGCGCTTCCAGCTCGCGTAGGGCTGATAACGGAAGGGAGCGTCGAAGAACGTTGCCTTGTCCACGATGCTCTTCTCGTGCGTAAAGGCCTCGAAGCTCTTGCGACCATGGTAGCTGCCCATGCCGGAAGCTCCCATTCCGCCGAAGCCCATGCGGCTTGTGGCGAGGTGCATGATGCAGTCGTTGACGCAGCCTCCGCCAAACGGGACTTCGCGCATGACGCGGCGTGCGAGTGCGCGGTCTTCGGTGAAAAGATAGAGGGCAAGCGGGGTGGGGCGCTCCTCAACGAAGCGCAACGCCTGTCCGAGGTCCTCATAGGCTATGACGGGAAGAACGGGACCGAAAATCTCTTCTCCCATGACGGCGTCGGCGGGGGTCACGTTGTCCATGACCGTGGGCTCGATGCGCAGCGTTGTCTCGTCTGCGCGGCCGCCCATGATGACCTTGGCGGGATCGATGAGACCTGTGACGCGGTCGAAGTGCTTGCGATTGATGATCTTGCCGTATGTGGGGTTGGCGAGGGTGTCGGCGCCGTACATGGAGATGACTTCCTCGCGGATAAGGCCGATGAGCTCGTCCTTCACGGCCTGATCGACCAACAGATAGTCTGGAGCCACGCATGTTTGCCCCACGTTGAGCCACTTGCCGAAGGCGATTCGGCGTGCGGCGACGCGCAGGTTGGCGGTCTTCTCGACGATGCACGGGCTCTTGCCGCCCAGTTCGAGCGTTACGGGCGTGAGGTTCTCTGCGGCGCGGCTCATGACGAGCTTTCCGACGCTGACGCTGCCGGTGAAGAAGATGTTGTCCCAGCGCTGGTCGAGCAGGGCCTCGTTCTCAGAGCGACCACCTTCGACGACGCTAACAAGCTCGGGCGGGAAAGCCTCCTCGCATATCTGGCGCAGCATGGCGGATGATGCCGGTGCGTAAGCGCTTGGCTTGACGACGACGGTGTTGCCTGCGGCGATGGCGCCGGCAAGCGGCTCGAGCGTGAGCAGGAAGGGGTAGTTCCATGGGGCCATGACGAGCGTGACACCGTAGGGCACGCGCTCGACGCGGCTTGTTGCGATGGCGTTCGCGAGGTCGGTTGAACGGCGCCGCGGACGTGCCCAGCGTGCGACGTGGCGCTCCTGATAGCGAATCTCAGAGAGGGCGAGGCCAATCTCGCACATGTAGCTTTCATCGTGAGACTTGCCGAGGTCCTCATAGAGGGCGTGCGCGATGTCGTCCTCGTGTGCCTGGACCGCCTCGCGCAGGCGAGCAAGGTAAGCTCGCCTTGAGGAGACATCCATCGTGGCATGGCTCATGAAGAAGGAGCGTTGACGCTCGACAAGCTCCTTGATCTGCGGTTCTTTCACGCAAACGCCTCTCTCGTCTGGGGCATGCTGCTTGCATTGGCGCCGGAGTTGCTGGCGCGCTTGCCGGGCGATTCAATAGGCGCCTGGACTGCCGCCGCGATCGGGACGCGAACGGTTTCGGGGGCGTTGACGGTCTCCGGAACGTTCGTCGGCGCAACCGCGGGTTCATCGGCGAAGCGGCCGCCGGCAACAATACGATACATGTGCTCGAGGTCCGTGCGATCCCATAGGACGGGAACGGGGTAGAGCGGATTTGCCTCCGCGTCCGCATGGGCTGCCATGGCCTCAAGGTCTTCGGCGCGAATGCCATCGAGATGCTTGGGAATGCCGAGCTTGCCATTCATGTCCTCAATCCAGCGGATGAAAGCGCAGGAGGCGTCGTGGTCCGACGTGCTCGTCGATGCGATGCCAGCGTGGCGCGCGAGGATGGCGAGCTTGGGTGCCGCCGCATCCCCGTAGGCGCGCAGGACATGCGGCAGGATGATGGCGTTTGCGAGGCCGTGGGGAATGCCGTACATGCCGCCGAGGCTGTGCGCGATGGCGTGAACATAGCCCACGTAGGACTGCGTGAACGCGATGCCCGCCTCGTAGGATGCCGTGAGCATGTTGCGACGGGCGGCCTCGCCGTTGCCGTCTTCGAAGGCCTCGAGGAGGTTGTCGTGAATGAGGCGTACGGCGTCGAGGACCATCTCGCGCGTGTGAGCCGTGGTGCTGCGCCCGATGAAGGCCTCAACCGCGTGCGTGAGCGCGTCCATACCCGTCTGGCCCGTGAGGGAGGCGGGGAGCCCGGCCGTGAGGCGCCAGTCGTGGACGGCGATGCTTGGGATGAGGAAGAAGTCGTTGATGGGGTACTTGTAGTGCGTCTTCTCGTCCGTGATGACGGCGGCGAGCGTGACTTCGCTACCGGTACCGGCCGTGGTTGGGACGGCAATGAGTAGGGGTAGACGGTGGTGGACTCGGAGAAGGCCGCGCATGTCGCCTACGGTCTTGCCGGGCCTGGCGACGCGCGCGCCCACCGCCTTGGCGCAGTCCATCGAGGAGCCGCCGCCAAACCCGATGATGGCCTGGCAGCTGTTGTCGCGGTAGAGCGAGAGCGCGTGCTCGACGTTCTCGACGGTGGGATTGGCCACGGTATTGGAGAAGATGGCGCACGAAATGCCCGCACGCTCGAGCGCGTCTTCGAGGCCGTGCGTGAGGCCGACGCGGGCAATGCCCGGATCGGTCACGAGCAAGACGGAATCGATGTCCTTCTCGGCCAGAGCGGCGGGAATTGCCTCGACGGAATTGAGGATTTGCGGCTCGCGATACGGCAAGACGGGCAGAGCAATGCGAAATGCCGTCTGGAAGGTGCGGCACCAGGCCTTACGCAGTGGGTTCATGGTTCTCCTAACGTAACCCGTTGGGGTGGGCGGAAAAGCCTAGCGGGGATTGTATGGCCGAGATGTTAAGCAGTCAACAAAATTTGCGAAGGCTCCATAGGGTGCGCGGTTGGGGCGCGTACGGCTTGCGGCGCTGCCCGCGACCACCGAACGAGTATGCGCGCGTGCAAAAAAGAGGAAGGAAGTTCAATTTGTTGTGCTAGTATTGCCCAGGAATTGAACTACTGATAGCGAAGTTCAATTCCTGCACCTAAGAGCAGGCAAAATTGAACTTTACGCGCCTAGAAGCTTGCCTGTGGACAAGGCGAGACGTGAGGTCTAGGCAAACCTGGAGGGGCCATGAATCAGGAGAAGTTCTCGGAACGCCTTAGGCAGGCGATGGACGTGGCCGGACTCAAGCAGGCGGACCTCGTGCGCCTTGCTGACGAGCGCGGCTCGAAGCTTGGAAAGAGCCAGGTCAGCCAATACGTCTCCGGTAAGGTCACTCCGCGTCTCGCCACCCTTACCCTTGTCGCTGACCTTCTCGGCGTGAGCCCGGCTTGGCTCGACGGCACTTCTGCCGTTGGTGGCCCCTCGGGCGCTCCTGACGCGGCGGCTGCGCGAGCTACCGCGCGGCATACGGCCGCTTATACCTCGAACGCTACATCTGACCAGCAGATTTCAAATAAAGGGAGCATCCTCATGCGCCAGTTCAAGAAGTCCAACAAGCTCGACAACGTGCTCTATGACGTCCGCGGCCCGGTCGTTGACGAGGCGGCGCGCATGGAGGCGGAGGGCGAGCGAATCCTCAAGCTCAACATCGGCAACCCGGCGCCGTTCGGATTCCGCACGCCCGACGAGGTCGTGAAGGACATGCGCCAGCAGCTCACCGAGTGCGAGGGCTACTCTGACTCGCGCGGCCTGTTCTCCGCTCGCAAGGCGATCATGCAGTATGCGCAGCTCAAGCACCTGCCCAACGTGGACATGGAGCACATCTACACCGGCAATGGCGTCTCCGAGCTCATTCAGCTGTCCATGCACGCCCTGCTTGATGACGGCGACGAGGTCCTCATCCCCAGCCCCGACTATCCGCTGTGGACCGCCTGCGCCACGCTTGCCGGTGGCAATCCCGTTCACTACATCTGTGACGAGCAGGCCGAGTGGATGCCGGACATCGCCGACATGGAGTCCAAGGTCACGAGCCGCACCAAGGCTATCGTCATCATTAACCCGAACAACCCCACCGGTGCTGTCTATTCGCGCGAGGTGCTCGAGGAGATCGTCGACGTCGCCCGCCGTCACCAGCTTATGATCTTCTCGGATGAGATCTATGACCGCCTGTGCATGGACGGCGTCGAGCACGTCTCCATCGCGTCGCTTGCCCCGGATCTGCCGTGCGTGACCTTCTCCGGACTTTCGAAGAGCCACATGATCGCGGGCTACCGCATCGGCTGGATGATTCTGTCTGGCAACCTCCGCTGCATGAGCGACTTCATCCTGGGCGTGAACATGCTCTCTAACATGCGCCTTTGCTCGAACGTGCCGGCGCAGTCCATCGTGCAGACGGCGCTTGGCGGATACCAGAGCGTCGAGACGTACGTGCGTCCGGGCGGCCGCGTCTGCGACCAGCGTGACTTCATTTGGCGCGCGCTCAACGAGATCGACGGCATCACGGCTGTGAAGCCCAAGGCGGCGTTCTACATCTTCCCAAAGATTGACGTGAAGAAGTTCAATATCACGGATGACGAGCAGTTCGCGCTCGACCTTCTCCATGACAAGAAGATTCTGATTACGCGCGGCGGTGGCTTCAACTGGGACGAGCCCGATCACTTCCGCATCGTCTATCTGCCGCGCATCGAGGTTCTGGCTGAGTGCATGGATGATCTCGCCGACTTCCTGACCACCTATCGTCAGGAGTAGCTCGCCGTCTTGCTGCGGCGTTTCGGTGGAGGAATGCCGCAGCACGCGTTGGCGCAGCTTACAGGCCATATACTAGTTCGCCGTGCTGGCCACCCCGGGAGGGGTAAGACGAATGACACAGATGATCAGAGTTGAGGAATCCGGCACGCGGCGCGGGAGCGCCACATTCGCCCGAGGGGCGCAAGAAGGAGACACCATGTCTGAGTTCGAGAATGACGAGATGCTAAACGACGAGGTCGAGACCATGGCCGACGCTGACGAGGAGACCCTCGAGGCCGACGACGAGCTTCTCGACGAGACCGAGACCGATGACGTCGACGCCGCCGAGGCTGCCGACGAGACCGAGGACGCCCCCGCGCAGGATCCGGATGACGCCCTCTTCGATAAGGCCAACAAGGCCGCCCGCCTGCTTCGCTGCCGCCGCGCCGTCCAGCGCCGCGAGCAGGAGGAGAAGGGCAACCAGGCCAGCTCTCTGGTCCGCGCACTCAAGCTCCTGCAGCTCAAGCCCAAGATGGAGCAGAAGGAGATGTCCGAGCTTCTCGGCATGCGCCTTCGCGAGCTCGACGCCATGATGGCCGAGGCCGAGGAGAAGGACCTCGTTGCCCGCGTCGAGCCGTCTGAGCCCGACATGCGCAAGATCGTCGTCATGGCCGACGATGACGCCGTCGAGCGCGCCGAGGCCGAGGAGAGCAAGGGCGAGAACCTCGTCCCGGGCCTCTCCGACGAGGAGCGCGAGCAGCTCGTGGCCCTGCTCGACAAGGTCATTAACCCGCTCGTGGCCCTTGGCCTCGACGAGGACCGCGAGGAGCGCGGCGGTTTCCACGGCAAGCGCGATGACCGCGGCCCGCGCGGTGGCTTCGGTGGCCGTGGCGGCGACCGTGGTGGCGACCGCGGCGGCTTCCGTGGCGGCGATCGTGGTGGTAACCGCGGCGGCTTCGGTGGCCGTGGCGGCGACCGTGGTGGCTTCCGTGGCAACGACCGTGGCGACCGCGGCGGCTTCCGCGGCGGCAACGACCGTGGCGGCTTCCGCGGCAACGATCGCCCCGGCGATCGCGGTGGCTTCGGCGGTCGTGACTCCCGCGGTGGCGACCGCGGCGGCTATCGTGGCGGTAATGACCGCGGCGGCTTCCGCGGCAACGACCGTGGCGGCTTCCGCGGCAACGACCGCCCCGGCGACCGTGGTGGCTATCGCGGCGGCAACGACCGTGGCGACCGCGGCGGCTACCGTGGCGGCAACCGCTACTAAGAGCGCTCCGCTCCCATAGCTCGTGACTGAAGGCGTCCGGGGCCGCATGGCTTCGGACGCCTCTTGTTGTTGGGCGTGGGGTTACGCACGTCGCGCGGGCGGTTCGGGCGGCTCACCGTGGCGGCGGGCTACGCGCACCGCACGGGCGATTCGGGCGGCGTGCCGTTGCAGCGGCTACACACGCCGCGTGGGCGATTCGGATACTCTACCGCGCTGGTGGGTATAACGTCGTGATATGCTGCAATCTTTAGTCCTTGAGCGGCATTTGCGGCGTTGAGGTACGAATTGAAGGGAGGGGCGACAATGACCGATTGGCTTTCGCGCATGTTCGTGCGTGATTATGGTCGCGTGAATGATCCGGGCGTGCGCGTCTCCTATGGCATCATGGCGGGCGTTGTCGGCATTGTGCTGAACGTGGCCCTTTGCGCCGCGAAGGCGGCCGTGGGCGTGGCGGCTGGTTCGGTCTCGATTGTTGCAGACGCCGTCAACAACCTCTCGGATGCTTCGAGCAACATCGTGACGCTTACGGGTTTCAAGCTCGCAAGCAAACCTGCCGACTCCGGCCATCCGTACGGCCACGGGCGCTTCGAATACCTCGCTGGGCTGGTTGTGGCCGTTCTTGTGACTGCGGTTGGCTTTGAGATCATTCGCGGCGGCATCTCGCGCATCATCGATCCCGAGCCTGTCGAGGTGAGCCTTCCGCTGCTCATCGTCATGCTGCTCTCCATCGCCGCGAAGGCGTGGATGATGAGCTTCAACACGAAGCTGGGAGACCGCATCGAGAGCGAGACTTTGGCCGCCACGGCGGTCGACTCTCGCAACGATGTCATCACCACGACGGCGGTTCTCGTGTGCGCGCTCGTCTCGCGTTTCACGGGTCTTGAGCTTGACGGTTGGGCGGGCCTTGCCGTTGGCATATTCGTGCTGGTGAGCGGCCTCGCGCTTGTCCGCGATACGGTGAACCCGCTCCTGGGCGAGGCGCCTTCTCAAGAGATGGTCGACCGCGTCGTGGCCCTCGTGCTGGCGACTCCAGGCATCCTTGGCGTGCATGACCTCATGATTCACGATTACGGTCCGGGAAGGAAGGTCGCGAGCGCCCACGCGGAGATGGATTCGCGCACGAGCCTGCTTACCGCGCACACGACGCTCGATGGCATCGAGCGTCGTGTCGCGTTCGAGACGGGCATCACTCTCACGCTGCACTGTGACCCAATCGATGTGAGCCAGGTGCGCAAGCGTCCGAAGGCTGGCGGCGCACCTGCGGGCCTGCGCAAGTAGACCTCGCGGCCCTACTTGCGCAGGGCGCGCTCGATGGTGTCCTTGAGGTCGCCGATACCGGTGCCGGCGGTCGAGGAGACGAGGACCCAGGGAACCTCGGGCTCAAGCTCGAACTGCTTGCGGAGCATTGCTGCCTGCGTGAGACCCTTCGAGCGGCTGAACTTATCCGCCTTGGTGAAGGCGACGCAGTAGGGAAGGCCGAGGCTCTCGAGGTAGCCGATCATCTGGAGGTCGAGCGGGCTCGCGTCATGGCGGATGTCCACGAGGGCGACCACGAGCTTGAGGTTGCGCTCGCCCTCGAAGTAGCCCTCCATGAGATTGTTCCAACGCTCCTGCTCCGTGGCGTTGACGCGCGCGAAGCCGTAGCCGGGCAGGTCGACGAAGTCCACGTTGCCGATGGCAAAGAAGTTGATAGTCGTGGTCTTGCCCGGCTTGGAGGAGACCTTGACGAGGTCCTTGCGGCCGAAGAGTTTGTTCATGAGCGAGGACTTGCCCACGTTCGAGCGGCCGACGAAGGCGATCTCCGGGCGTCCGGGCTTCGGGAGCTGCTGGGCGGTGCCGGCGCTCATCGTGAACTTTACGAGGTTGTAGTTCATGTCATTTCTCCGTTTCTGAGCGGCGATGCCGCTGGGGCTTCTCTGGGTGTAGCGGAAGGGCTGCGTGGCGCAGCTGCGATTGCGTGGTTGGTGTGTCCGTCGCGGAAAGGCGTGGCCGACGGACGCTCCGTCGCAGAAAGGCGGGCGCGGCGGGCGCTACTCCGCGAGGTCCTCGGCCGAGCCGGCGCGATAGCGTTTGAAGCTGACCTCGCCCTCGTTCTGCGTGACGTCGAGGTCAACATCGGCGAGGATGCGGAAGTCGTTGTCGCCGTCGACATCATGGATGATCTGCGTCACGTGCCAGACGTGGTCCGTGAGCTCGTCTGCCGTATCGATCAGGAAGTACGCGGCAGAGCGGGCGTCCGCGTCGAGCAGAACCTCGTCGTGGGCGTCGCGGAACTCCTCCAGGACTTCGCGCCAACGGCGCTCGCCCATACCAAAGGGCTGGTCGAGTTCGCCGAGCGTGGGAATCTCCTCGGCGGCGAAGAGGCGGATGCGGTGCCAGAGGGCGTTGCGCACGAGAATCGTGAGGCCGTGGCGGTCCTGCACGACGGCCTCCTTGGCGCCGGGCGGCAGCTCGCCGGGCATCTGGCCGGCAGACTCCCACTCGTCCATAAGGCTGGAGTCCGTGGTGCGGACGATGAAACCAAGCCATGCGATGGCGTCATCCAGGTAGGGCGTGCGCTTGTCAGGCGGGACCGTGCGGTCGAGGACGCGCCAGGCGTCAGACAGGTAGCGCAGGAGCGTGCCCTCGCTGCGGGAGAGCTTGTAGCGCTGGATGTAGGTCTTGAAGTCCGACATGCTCTCGAGCATGTCGCGCACGACGGACTTGGGACGCAGGCAGTAGTCGCGCGCCCAGGGGACCTCGTCGCAGTAGGTGGCGAAGGCTGCCTCGAGCTCCTCCTCGAGGGGCTTGGGGTAGGCGACGTCCTCGAGCTTCTCCATGCGCTCGTCGTACTCGATGCCCTGCATCTTCATCTCGGCGATGGCGCGTCCCTTGGCCTCGCGCTCCTGCGCGCGAAGTACCTGCCAGGGGTCCTCGAGCGTTGCCTCCACCATCGAGACGAGGTCCATGTCGTACGTTTCGCTCTCCGGGTCGAGGAGCTCGAGCGCGGCGAGGAGGAACGGCGAAAGCGGCTGGTCGAGGGCGAAGTCCTCGGGCAGGTCGACCGTGAGCGAGTAGCTTGCAGTCGCGGCGAGGGGAGAGGCCGCGGCGGCGGGCAGGAACAGTTCGAGTTCCTCGGCTGCGGCTTCGGCAGCCTCCGCGGCGGCGGCGCGGTCTGCCTCTGTGGCGTCCTCATCCGCGGGCAGGCCTTCCTCGCGAACGATGACGCCGGCGTCCATGAGGGTGGCGAAGATCTCATCCGCGCGAGCGACGAGCTGGACCTTCTCGGCATCAGTTTGGAGGGAGTCCGCGATGAGGCGCATGATGCGGGCGTGCGAGTCGCCACCCTGGCTCGTCTCGGAGAGAACCATCGAGTGCGTTACGCGCATGCGGGGCGTGAGGGTCTCCGGCGCGGCCTCGGCGAGGCGCTCGAAGGTGTCCTTGTTCCAGTTGACGAAGCCCTCCGGCGCTCGCTTCTTCTTCAGCTTGCGGAGCTTCTTTGCGTCGCCAGCGGCCTTGAGCTCGAGCTTTGCGTTTTCGATCTCGTGTTCGGGCGCTTCGGCGATGACGCGGCCCTCCGTGTCGAAGCCTGAGCGACCGGCACGGCCGGCAATCTGGTGGAACTCGCGGGCGCGCAGGCGGCGCATGCGGTGGCCGTCGTACTTGGTGAGGGCCGTGAGCAGGACGGTGTGGATGGGCACGTTGATGCCGACGCCCAGAGTGTCCGTGCCGCAGATCACGGGGAGGAGCCCCTGCTGGGCGAGCTTCTCCACGAGGAGGCGGTAGCGCGGGAGCATGCCGGCGTGGTGCACGCCGACACCGCATGCGAGCAGGCGCTGGAGCGTCTTGCCAAAAGCCGTGGTGAAGCGCGTGCCCTTGCAGGCTTCCTTTACGGCATCACGCTGCTCTTTCGTGGCGACGCCGTAACTTGCGAGGGACTGCGCGGTGTTGAGCGCGGCGTCCTGGGCGAAATGGACGATGTAGATGGGGGCGTCTCCCTCGCGCAGGGCGAGCTCGACGGTGGCCTCGAGCGGGGTATTGACGTACTCATAGGTGAGCGGCACCGGACGCTCCGCGTCTGTCACGGAGTCGACGGTGCGGCCGGTCTGGCGCTCGAGCGCTCCGGCGATGGCGGAGACGTCGCCAAGCGTGGCGCTCATGAGAAGGAATTGTGTGTTGGGGAGGGTGAGCAGTGGGACCTGCCAGGCCCAGCCGCGGTCCGCCTCGCCGAAGAAGTGGAACTCGTCCATGGCGACGGCGGCGACCTCGCTTGAGGCGCCTTCGCGCAGGGCCTGGTTCGCGAGGATCTCTTCGGTGCAGCAGATAACGGGGGCGTCCGTGTTGATCTGCGTGTCGCCCGTGATCATGCCGACGCTGTCCTTGCCGAAGGCGTCGACGAGGTCGAAGAACTTCTCCGAGACGAGCGCTTTGATGGGTGCCGTGTAGTAGGCGCGCTTGTGCTGGCAAATGGCGAGGTAGCACAGGCCGAGTGCGACCATCGACTTGCCTGAACCCGTGGGAGTGCCGAGGATGACGTGGTCGCCAGCGGCGAGGTCGAGCAGGGCCTCCTCCTGATGAGGCCAGAGTTCGAGGCCGCGGCTCATGCACCAGTCGAGGTAGCGCTCAAGGGCCTCGTCCGCGGTGAGGGGAGCCTCGGGCTCATAGTCCGGCCATTTCTCGGGGTCAAACCACATGTCCGGGACGAGCTCGCCGAGCGAGCCCGGGGCGAACGGGTCTGTGTTCTGCGGGGTGTCGCTGCCGTGCGCGGGGGATTCGGCGGCATGCGGGAAGTCCCCGTTGGCAACTGGGGATCCGGTGGCCTGCGCGTCCGTTATGTTGGCTGTCTGCTCGTCTGCCACGATGCGTCCTTTGAGCTGCGATTGTTTTTCGCACCCAATCTTACCGAACGAGGCGGCCGCTGCCGGGCGCAACGTCTCGGCCCCGCAAAAGCCGCCAAGACGAGCGACCTCGAGAAGTAAATGCGAAATGACGTGGCAAAAATGGGCCACACAAAGTAGAGCGGCCATTTGCATTTACGAAACCGCAGGTAAACGGCGTGCAGGTATTTCGTCTACTCGTGGATTGCGGTTTTTGCCACGTCATTTCGACTCCACTATTTGCGCGCAGCGCATGGAGCGCGTTCAAAGCCGTGGAAAGCCGGCGAAAATGGCACCAAGGGTACCGTTTTCAATGCAAGGTAGCCCCGACAACTGCAATGCGCGCCATGTTTTGCGTGCGCGGCGTTCTGAGAAGCGGTCGATGATGGCGTTACGAGGGAGTGCGCATGCGCCTGTCGCTCTAGGGGGCGACGCGAGGGCGCTAGGCGCGCATGCGGCGTTCGAGGCGGTTGGCGATGGCGACGAGTGCCATGACAATTACGTAATAGACGATGGCCACCACGATGAACGGCTCGAAGGCGCGGTAGGTGATGGCCTGCACGCTTTGAGCGGCGCGCATCATGTCCATGAGGCCAATGGTTGCTACCAGCGACGAGCTCTTGAGCACGGTGATGACCTCGTTTACCAAGGCGGGGGCCACGCTGCGAAGCGCCTGAGGGATGATGACCTTACTCATCATCGTTATGTAGGAGAGGCCGAGCGCGCGGCTCGCGTCGTACTGGCCGCGGTCGACGCCTTCGATGCCGCCGCGCACCGTCTCCGAGACGGTTGCGGAGCCATTGAGGCCCAACGTGAGAACGCTGGCGGTGAACATCGTGATCTTATAGCCCGTGAGCTGCGGCGTCGCGAAGTAGGCGATGAAGAGCAGCACGATGAGAGGTACGCCTCGGAAGATCGAGGTGTAGAAGTCGAGCAGCAGACGCAGCGGCTTGCAGGGGATGACCTTGAGCACGGCAATGGTGAAGCCCACGACAAACGCGAGCAGGAGGGCGGCCGCCGTCACCTCGCAGGTGACGGCGAGACCGCCCACAAACATCGGCGCATAGGGTTCTATCAGCGAGAATTTCATGCTGAGCTGCCTGGATGCTGACCGGTGGATGAGGTGCTAGTTTGCGGCAACGCCGGTGGTCGCGGTGCCGGAGGCGCTGGTGTCGTCGCCCCACTTGAAGTCATCGCCCACGTACTGGCCGATGAACTCGTCGATCGTGCCGTCGGCAAGCATCTCGCCGATGCACTCGTCGAAGGCGGCGACGAACGAGGCGCCCTTGGCGGCCATGATGCGATAGACGCCCACGTAGTCCTTCGTCTCGGAGCGATCGAGGAAGCCGAGGACGAGGCCCTCGTTGGCATCGCGCATGGACTGGCCTTCCGCGCCGTCGCACAGGTAGGCGTCGATGCGGCCGGAGAGGACCTCCTGCAGGCACTGGTCGCCACCGTCATAGGTGTGGATGTCACCATCGGGCAGGATGGCGGAGATGAACTTGTTCTGGACGGTGCCCGTGGTGCAGGCGATGGACTTGCCCTTGAGGTCGTCGATGGTCTTGACCTCGTCGTTCATCGTGAGAACGCCAACGAGCGGCTGGTAATAGCCGCGCGTGAAGTCGAAGGTCTCCTCGCGCTCGGGATTGGAGGACATGGCCATGGTGAACGAGGTGTCGCTGCTCTGGACGGAGGCGAGGGTTGCGGTGAACTCCTGCGGCTCAAAGTCATAGGTGAAGCCGAGGCGGTTCGCCATCTCGTCTGCGACGGCGATGTCGAGGCCGACGACCTTCTGGGTGCCATCGGCCTGAACCTCGAGGTAGCGATAGGGGGCGAAGGCGTCGTCGCCGACGAAGGTGAGCTTGGCACCGGAGATGTCGGCCGCGCCGGCGGTGGTGGCAGCGGAGGTCGTGGCGGCCTGCTGGTTGGAGCCGCAGCCGGCAAGGGCGAGCGGCATGGTCGCGGCGCCGGCGGCCATGAGCTTGAGGAAGCCGCGACGGTCGATGCCGGCGGAAGTGACGTGCTTGGAAGTGGACATAGTCATCCTTCTCTTTGGGGGAAGCGTTGTTTACATCTTAAACCACTGAATGCTGCGGAGTAACAAGCATGATAGACCTGTCGGCGAGAGGCCGTTATTAATTGTGCGTGTCATATGGGCGTGGCGCTGCGCGGGCGGACGCGGCGCGGGCGGGCGTGGTGCCGCGTGTGTCGGGCGGGCGTGGCTGTGATGCGCGCGGGCCGCGCGGGCTCGCGCGCGCAGGCTTGGGTATCATTCCCGTGTGCAAGTTCGATTTATGGGGGAACGCACATGTCTTCTGGCAAGGGCAGGGATTCAAAGACGATCGCGAGTCAGTTTTGCTCGCTTATCCGCGACAACGCGCGTTTTGTTGTGATTGCCGTGTGCTCCGCGATGTTCGTGATGATTCTCGAGGATGTCCTCGAGCTTGAGTCGATGAGGCTGGATCGTGCGGCATATTGGCTCATCGTCGAGCACCTGCGTCGTCCGTGGCTCACACCAATCATGGAGAGCTTTTCCGCGCTGGCAACGCCGCTGACGCTGCTCGTGCTGCTGCTGGCGGTCGCCGCGTTTGCCCCGGGAAGGCGCCCGGGATGGTGCTGCGCTGTTAACCTCGGCCTTGTTGTTCTCATCAACCAGGCGCTCAAGTTCATCATCCAGCGTCCGCGCCCGGACGGATTCCGTCTTGCGAGCGTGAGCGGCTTCAGCTTCCCGTCGGGCCATTCGATGGTAGCGATGGCGTTCTTTGGTCTTCTTGCCTGGTTCGTCTGGAAGTACGAGAAGGACCGTAGGCAGCGCACGCTTCTGCTTGCCGCCTTTGGCGTCGTCATTGTCATGGTGGGCGTGAGCCGCATTTACTTGGGCGTTCATTACGCTAGCGACGTTGTCGCGGGCTTCTGCCTCTCGCTCATTTGGCTCGCGCTTTACACGCGCATCGCCGTGCCGTTGTTCTTGGAGGACGGCGAGGATCCGATCCACTAGGTGGCGCGTCCGTGATTCGGCGATATGACACGAGGGCCGTCCCGTGGTGGGGCGGCCCTCGTTCGTTTTGGCTCGCGCGGGTGGAGCGAAAACTGGCCTCGAGTTCACGCTCGGATGAGTGTGCGCCAGCGGAGCGGGTCTGGCCTCGGGTTCGTGCCCGGGTGGGCGCGTGCTGGCTCCGGGTGCGTTACTGGTTGGCGCGCTCGCTCACGGCGGCGGCGGAGATGCGCCAGCTGCGACCCTTCTTGCTTGCGGGCAGCTCGCCCGACTCAATGAGCTTATAGATGGTGGGCCGGCTCACGCCGAGAATGGCGACGACCTGGTCGACGCTGAGCGTCTCGTCCGAAGGGGCGGGGACGGTTGCGGGCTCGGGCTGGGCACCCGTGGCGGTTGCAGGCTCGTCACCTGCCGCGGGCGTTGTCTCTGTTGCGGGGGCGGCCTCCTCCGGCTGCGCGTCCTCGCCGGCAGCGGCGGGCGCGGCGTCCTCGACGGGTGCGACCGGCTCCGAGGCCTCGGCAGCCGGCTTCTCTGCCTTGCGGGTACGACGCCTCTTGGGCTTCTCGGGGACGGAATTCTCTGCCGCATCTTCTGCGGGCGCGGGCTTGGGTGCCGGCTCGTGCTCCGGCGTCGTCTCCTGGTCGCTCGCCTCGGCTATGTTGCTCTCCGCGGTTTCGTCCGCCTTCTGCTTGCGGTTGCGGCGCTTCTTCTTGGGCTGGGGCGTCTCCTCGGCGGGCATCTCCTGCTCGTTCGCGGCGTCACCGTGGCCCTCGTACACCTCGGGCTTCGGTTCGGGCTCGGGCTCAGGCTCCGATTCCGGTTCAGGCTCGCGGTGGGTGCGGACCCAGGTGCGAGCGATGCGCTCTGCGGTGAACTCGTCCACCTCGCCGCGAGCGTCCGCGGCGTCCATGGACTCATAGATGGCGGCGAGCGCCGCGTCGAGTGCGTCATCGATGGCGCCGCAGGAAAGTGCGAGGTCGTTCAGTGCCTCGCAGCTCTTGAGGGGGTTCTCGGTAAGGTGCTCGACCACGTCGGACGGAATCTGCGTTCCGGTGTCCTCGATTGCGGCAACAAAACAGCCAACGAGACGAGCGAGCGCCTCGGAAGTCTCGGTTCTCATGGGCTTGCGCCCTCCTTGTTATCGTGGGGTGAGGTAAAGCTAGCGTTGAGCATAGCACGTGCGTGCTGGGGCGTGGGGCTACCTCGGGGGCTCGCGGCGGAGCCGTGCTCTAGTAGTGCTGGCGCGCGAGAGGGGTCCCCTCGCCGGGATTCGGCACGGGTGGGTTTTAACACGCACGCGCCTGGCTCGTCACGGGCGTGACCCGCGGTCTTCTCCAGGTCTGATTGAGCGAGCTCCACAAGGTCGCTCGGTGTCTGGACCAGCTTGTGGAGCGCTGCCAGACGGAGGCGGTTCTCGATGATGAACGTGCCGCCGGGTTTGGTGGCCGAGCTAAGGCGTTTGATCCTCCCGTCGGTGACGATTGCGCCGCGGAAGGGGAGGAGAACAAGCTCGATAAGGCAGGGAATGGTGCGGAAGAGCTCATCCGCCTCGCGTCTGATGAGCTTGACGATGATGAGGCGGGGCGGCGTGCCAGCGTCTGCGGGCAGACAGGAGAATCGTTTGCCCTGGATACCAGTCACAACGAAGCGGCCCATGACGGGGCTGCGCCAGGATGCAATCGTGGCGAGATCCCGCTCGTCGAGGTGCGCGGGATTCTCGGCCAGAAACTCGTCGATGAGCTGAGGGACTTCCCACAAGCGGTCGAGCGCGTCTGACGCGGCGGCGATCCTCGCTTGCAAATCGCGACTCGGGCTACGAGGCGCGTCGCTCCGTACCATCACAAACGTAAGCAGCGCTTTCATGAGGCGGAGGAAATCCGCGTCGCTGCAGGCCGCGTCGTCATTCGCCGCCTTGTCCGTTCGCTTGCCTGTCATCCGGTCTCCCTTCGTATGGTGGGAAGACCCTAGCGGAGACGAACCTGACAGAACCTTGCGGCTGGCAGACACAAACCTGACATCGCAGCTCGGCGTGGGCGTTGCGCAAAAGAAGACCGCCGCTCGCCGACGTGGTTATCGGCGAGCGGCGGTTCATGCGCGTGCGTTGGGGTTCGTTGCGGGTGCCGCCTGCGCGGGGAAGAGAAGACGAGGCCGCATTGGACGGGCCGTGGCGTGTTGCGGGCACCAGGCTAATGCGGTAAAGCGGAAGCCTGGCCGGGTTGGTCGGCGCCGGCGCCTCGGCGAGGGTGCCGTGGCGTGTTGCGGGCACCCGCTGCCCGGCCGCGCTAGCTCAGGAGCATGCGGTCGTTCGCGAGCTCGCCGCCGGAGACCTCCTCGAACTTCTGCAGCAGGTCGGGCACGGTGAGGCTCTTCTTCTCCTCGCCCGCCACGTCGAAGATGACGTTGCCCTCGTGCATCATGATCAGGCGGTTGCCCAGGCGGATGGCGTCGTTCATGTTGTGCGTGACCATGAGAGTCGTGAGGCCGCGCTCGGTGACGATCTGCTCGGTCAGATCGAGGACCTTCTTGGCGGTCTTGGGGTCAAGTGCGGCAGTGTGCTCGTCAAGAAGCAGCAGCTTGGGGTTGGTAAGCGTCGCCATGAGCAAGGTCAGCGCCTGGCGCTGGCCGCCGGAGAGCAGGCCGACCTTGGCGGTCATGCGGTTCTCGAGCCCGAGGTCGAGCGTGGCGAGGAGCTTGGGATACTCCGCCTTCTCCCGTGCGGAGATGCCCCAGGCAAGGCCGCGCTTCTTGCCGCGGCGCTTCGCGAGGGCGAGGTTCTCGGCGATCTGCATGTCTGCGGCGGTGCCGCGCATGGGGTCCTGGAAGACGCGGCCGAGGTACTTGGCGCGCTGCGGCTCGTTCATGCGCGAGACGTCAGTGCCATCGAGCTCGATGGTGCCCGCGTCGAGCGGATAGACGCCGGAGATCATGTTGAGCAGCGTCGACTTGCCGGCGCCGTTGCCGCCGATGACGGTGACGAAATCACCCTCGGCAAGCTCGAGGTTCACGCCGGTGAGGGCGCGCTTCTCGGTCACGGTGCCGCGGTTGAACGTCTTGGTGACGTGGGAGAGCTTGAGCATGGCCATTACTGCTCGCCTCCCTTCGAGTAGGCGCGTCGGCGTTGCGTGCGCTCCCAGACAACGGGGACGCAGAGTGCGGCGGCGACGATGATGGCGGAGAGGAGCTTCATGTCGTTGGCATCCATGCCAAGCTGCAGCACGATGGCGCGGATGAGGAAGTAGACGATGGAGCCCGCCACGGCGGAGATCAGGCGCGGAGCGAACTTCGTGAGGCCGCCGGGCAGGAGGCGCCCGAGTACCTCGCCGATGACGATGGCGGCAAGGCCGATGACGATGGCGCCCGTGCCCATGCCGATGTCCGCGTACTTCTGCTGCTCACAGATGAGGCCGCCGGAGAGGCCGACGAGCGCGTTGGAGAGCGTGAGGGCGATCATCTTGGTGGTGTTGGTGTTCACGCCGAGCGCTCGGATCATGGCCTCGTTGTCACCGGTGGCGCGCAGGGCGGAGCCAATCTCGGTACCGAAGAACCAGTACAGCCCCGCGACGATCACGACGGCGACGACGGCGCCTACGATGATGGCGCAGACGTTGGAGGGCAGCCCCGTCGCGTCGCCGAGTGCGGAGAAGACCGTCTTGCTCGTGAGCAGCGGGGTGTTCGACTTGCCCATGACGCGCAGGTTGATCGACCAGAGGCTGATCTGTGTGAGGATGCCCGCGAGGATAGCGGGAATCTCGAACGCCGTGGTCAGGAATCCGGTGACCGCGCCGCAGAGGGCGCCGGCGATCATGGCGGCCAAAATGGCGAGTGCCGGATCGACGCCGGCGACCACGAGGACCGCGCAGACCGCGCCACCGGTGGCGAAGCTGCCGTCGACCGTCAGGTCGGGGATGTCGAGCAGCTTGTACGTGATGAAGACGCCGAGCACCATGATGCCCCAGAGAATGCCCTGGGAGACGGCGCCGAGCATTGCTGTCAGCATGTCTTTCCTTCCATCCAAACGCGCCCCGGCGGCAATCCCGTCGGGGCGCGCAACGCAAAAACTCAAGCTAGTCTAGCGCGGCGGCATGTCGTCCGCGGTGTAGACGGGCGTGGCGCTCGCCGGCTCGACGACGCCCGCGAGCACGGTGCCGGCGTCCTAGGCGTCGAGCACGGAGAGATCGATGCCGAGGGCCTCGGCCATCTCCTCATTCTTGATGACCTTGAGCTGGTCGCCGGACTCGGACTCGATCGCCATGTCCGCGGGGTCGGCGCCCTCGGTCAGGATCTTGACGGCCATCTCGCCGGCCATCTTGCCGAGCTCGGTGTAATCGATGGAGAGGGTGCAGATGCCCATGCCCATGCACATGTTCTCCTCGCCGGTGACGAAGGGAAGCTTGCCCTCCTTGCAGATCTGGCCGACCTGGGCGGCAGCGGCGGCGATGGTGTTGTCGGTGGGGGAGTAGCCCGCGTCGACCTTGCCGATCATCGACTCGACGACGCTCTGGACCTCGTTGGAGCTGGAGACGGTGAAGCGCTCGTGCGTGAGGCCAGCCTTGTCACACGCGGCCTCGGCCATCTCGATCTGGAGGAGCGAGTTGGACTCGGCGGTGCAGTAGAGCATGCCGACGTGCTTGGCCTCGGGGAGGACCTTCTGGAGCATGGCAATCTGGTCATCGACGGGGTTCATGTCGGAGGTGCCGGTGAGGTTGCCGCCGGGCTTCTCGTTGTCAGCGACGAGGCCGGAGGCGGCGTAGTCCGTGATGGCGCAACCGACGATGGGGATCTCCGTCGTGGCGGCGGCGACGGCCTGAGCGGCCGGGGTGGCGATGACGTAGATCAGGTCATCGTTGTCGCCCACGAGCTTGGAGGCGATGGTGGAGCAGGCGCTCTGGTCATTGTTGGCGTTCTGCTGGTCGATGGTGTAGTTGATGCCGGAAGCGTCGAGGGCGGCGACGAAGCCCTCATTAGCGGCGTCGAGGGCGGCGTGCTGGGTGAGCTGCAGAACGCCGATCTTGTAGGACTTCTCGCCGTCGGCGGCAGCGGTGGTGGCGGAGCTGCCGGAGTTGCCGCAAGCGGCGAGGCCGAGCGCGACGGTACCGGCGCCGGCGGCCACGAAAGAACGCCTGGAAATGGACTTCATGGTTCCCCCTCTTATTTGTGGCGAAGCTGCGCGGAACGCTCGCTAGACGCAACGGCACCACGTTGGTAAGCGTAGGCAGAATTCTAATCGCACGTGCTCTGATGAATGCCTCTGCCTGCGCATTTAAAGGGGCATCAGATACGCAGTTTTAACTTTTGGGGGAGCGTAGAGCTTGCTGGCTCGCCTTCGCTGTCGCATGCGCGTGCGCCGAACGCGTCAACGACATAGATAGCGTGCGTATGGGTGGGGTCACATGGGCGGCGTGCGTATGAGTGACGTGCGTATGGATGGGGTCACATGGCAGGCGCGTGTGGGTGGGGTCACATGGGCGGCGGGGCTTTGGCGCTACGGCAAATTTTCGAGCAGGTGGTCAAAAAGGGCATCTTGGCGTACGCGAGAACCGCTAATAGAGGACTATGACGTGTGACCCGTGCGTTGGCGATTTCTAAAACCGCAGGTAGACGGATTGACTAATTACTGAACCGGAGGCAGTAGCGTCCGGATGGGACCGATGGGCTCGGGACAGGCCCTTTGGGCCAAGAAAAAAGGCGGCTCCAGGGCCTCTGGCGTACGCCAAGATGGGTATTTTGACCACCTTGGCGAAGAAACTCTATTAAGGGATAGCTTTGATTATTGAGGGAGAGCAAAAAGTCCGGAGACGGCGCGTCTAGGCAAGGCGGTCGTGGTTGACGGGGCGATAGAAGAGCTCGCGAAGCTCGCCCGGCTCGCGAGTCTGGCCAAGCGCCCACATCGTCTTGGCGACGAGTGCCTCGCAGGTCATGTCGTCGCCCTTGAGGATGCCTGGGTGCTCCGCATAGGCACGACCAACCTCATATACGCCGAGGTCAAGGCCCTCCTCGGGCACCTGGGTGGTGACCACGAGCGTGCGGTCGGAATCAACCCAGCCAAAGATTGCGTCATGGAGCGAGTCCGGAATGCCGCCAATGCCAAAGGTCTCGAGGATGATCGCGTCGTAGTCTTCGCGGAGAAGTTTGAAGACGTGGGGGTTTACCTCGGGCGTCAGCTTGAGGACGAAGACGCGCTCGTTGAGGTCATGGTAGACGCGGGGCTCCGCGCCCGCCGCACAGCTTGCTACCTGTGTGACGGGCGTCTCCACGGCGCGAACGATGCGATTGTTCCGAATAAGCGCGAGGTCAGGATAGTTAACGCTCGTGAAGGCGTCGAAGCTCATCGTGCGCTGCTTACGCGCGCGGGTGCCGGCAACAACCTTTCCCCCAAACACGACGGAGACGTCGCGCGACGCGGGGTCAGCCGCATAGAGGACGCTCTGAAAGAGGTTGAGGCGGGCGTCGGTGAAGGGGCTCGCCATGGGCTGCTGCGAGCCGGTGAGCACGATGGGGCGCGGGCTGTCCTGGATGAGGTAGGAGAGGGCGGCGGCGGTGTAGGCCATGGTGTCGGTGCCGTGCAGCACGACGAAGCCGTCGTAGTCCTCGTAGCTCGCGAGGATGGCGTCGCCGATCGCCTGCCAGTCCGCGGGGCGCATGTTGGTGCTGTCGATGTTCATGACCTGGACGACGTCGACATCCGCAAGCTGGGCGATCTCCGGGACATATCCGGCAAGCTCGTCGCCCGTGAGCTGGGGTGTGAGGCCGGAGCCCTCCTCGGCGGAGGCGATGGTGCCGCCAGTGGCGACGATGAGGACGCGTGGCTTGCTCATTCGTGAACCCCTTCAAGATAAAGGTCGAGCTCGTGCGCCATGCGCTGGAGCTCCGACCGGGTGTGCGGATTGTGGAACGGCGCTTCGATGCCAAAGGGCTTCGTGAGAAGTGCCGTCGCGTAGCCTTGCTCCCTCATTATCCCGCGACTTTGCGGGTAGGCGACCTCGAACGCGAAGCAGGCGAAGCTGACGAGGAAGTCCGCGGGTTGGGAGCGGTCGTCGCGCAGCATGCAGCGACGAGCGTCGAAGGCCTGTGTTGCCTCGGGTGAAAGTGAGCTCGCGAGCAGCTCGTCTGCGTCGCAGCCGAGGATGGTCTCGGGAGTGTCCGCGTCGACGGTGCGGAGGATGTCGATCTTGTCGGCATCGCGAACGAGTTCAGTGAAGGCGTGTGTGCGCGGGTCGAGGTCACGGGGAAGCCTGTAGTCGCTATGCAACTCGATGGCGGTGCGAATGACGGCGTCTTCCGCGGACGAGTCGATAAAGTCGCGGATGCGAGGGATACCGAAGGCCGGAGTGCCGGCGGGGACGGGTTCTCCGAGGCACTCGCGTTCGCCGAAGAGCACGGAGGCGCCCAGCTTGGCATGGCTACAAGAGACGGCGTCGCGGAAGGTGTTCCAGCGGCGTACCTGCTCGAAGCGACCCATGTCGTGGAGGAGGCCGCAGAGCCAGGCGAGGTCGATGTCGGCGGCGGGCCAGCCCTGCTCGCGGGCGATGCGGTCGCAGAGGTCTGCCACGTGGAGAGTGTGCGTCACCTTGAGCGCGATGCGTGGGTTGTCGGGGTCATACGGCGCGACGTAGGCGAGAAAGGCGGCGCGAGCGCGCTCGCGGTTGATGGCAGGGCAGTTGGGCGCGAGGCCGAAATCAGCGGGCGTGTCGGGCATGGTGGCGTCTCCTGGTTTGATGGCGCTGTCATCATGCGCGCTTGAGCTGCGATTTATTTGAGTCTCTGTCCGTGCCATCTGCCGTACGTGCCCCTTCGCGCCTCGATCTTGGCTCGCGGGATTGAGCCGTGTCTTGGCTGAGGGTACCACGAGCGTGCGTGGGCGCGCGGGGTTCATGCGGGAGGGCGGCTTGGGGGGCGTGCGTGGGCGCGCGTGCGTGGACGTGGGCGGCCGCGAGTATGCGGACGGCCGTGCCCGGACAATCGCGCGGATGCAGGTGCGCAAGCCTGCCCACTCCTCTCCTTACAGAACTGAAAGCTGGGCGTAAGGCAAATCGATGGCACGTGACCTGGGCTTTCGCGACCATAGACAGTGAAAAGCGAAGGCTAAGGAGGCCATCATGAACAAGATGTATGACAACTGGTTCTGGCGTGCGAATGACATGGCAGTGGCGGGCGACATGAACCCCATAGTACGCGTCCTGTGGGTGGCGCTTATCGTGGGCATCGGCATCGCGACCATGGCAACGCTGTGGGTTGTGACCAGGTAACGGTGGGGCCGCCGCGAGACGGGCTAGGTTTGTATCGAATCGCCGCATGAACGCAGTCACGCCGCAGGCGGCAATAAGCAGCGGGCGCCGAGAGATTTCTCGGCGCCCGCTGTTGGTTTCTGCTCGGAGGGCCGCCCCTCGCCCTAGCTCTGCTCCCGCACGATCTGCTCGATCAGCTGTGCCACGGAGTCGTCCGCGGCGTCGCCAATCAGGAAGTGCGCGGCCTCCTTGGCCTCCGGCGTCGCGCTCGCGACTGCGTAGGAGTGCGGCACCTTCTCGAGGAGCGTCACGTCGTTTTCCGAGTCTCCGATAAAAGCGATCTCGTCTAGTGTGATCCCAAGGCTGCCGAGCAGCGCGTCGAGCCCGTTCACCTTGCTCCAGCCGGCTGGAACAACATCCAGGAAAAACGGGGCGGGCGCTGGGAAATCAAGCTCTGGGCAGGCTTCCTTGCATTGGCTCCGAACGACTTCCGTCGGGGCGGAGTCGACGTTGACGAAGATACCAGCGGTGATGACGTCGCGGTTGGTGGGCACATCTCCGGGCGTCATGTCCCTTCCGGAGTCCTCGACGACCCCCAGGGCGAATTCGTCATCGGGCTCGACGCCGCAGAGGAACTGCTCGCAGCGCATGCCCGTCTCGTCGGCATCGGCGACTAGCCAGAGCGATGTCCCCGCGTAGGGGCGCACGGCACCCTCGAGTTTGACGAGAGCCTCCGTCGAGAGCGTCTTTTTGAACACGAGCTTGCCGTCGGAGAAGACCTTCTTTCCGTTGGCCATGATGCCGGTTGAGAAACAACGCGCATCGCCGTCAAAGGCATCGGCGAGATCGACGTAGTCGCGGCCGCTGGCCGGACCAAACGAGATTCCCGCCGCAAGGGCGGAGAGAATCGCCTGGTGCGTGCGCTCCGATATGACTCTCGAGCCAAAAGGCAACAGGGTTCCGTCCATGTCTGCGAGGATGAGCTTGATCATGCCGCCTCCTATGCCCCCGCTCGTGCGGTTGGCCATTTATCTGCGTGACGCTGACTGTGCTGTGTGCCGTGTGCGCTGGTACCAACCGCGCGCGTTGATGTCGCGCGTTGCTGCCGCGCGTTGGTGCCGGCCGTGCCCCACGCATGCGCGCCGCACGGCCGGCGCACCCTTTTGCGTCGGCGCCCGTCGACCTAGCTGTATTGCCTGTCTCCCATAAGGTTCTTCGAGATGATCCTATTGAGTTCGACGGGGTCGTCCCAGCAAGAGACGAGGAAGAGGAACAGCAGCTCGATAATGAAGTTGATCGAGTTGTGGGAGAAATAAATCTCGCTCCCGACGATGGCTCGGTCGCGCGAAACGGCTCGAATGATATGCGTTGCGCGTTTTGCGAGGGGTGTATCGGGACTGTCGGTGATCATCACGATGGGGGTATTCGAGTCCTCGGCGGAGTCAAAGAGGTTGACGAGGCGCTTCGAGTATCCAGACGTTGAAATGACGAGCAAGACATCATTTTCCGTGAGGTTAGCGGCGACGGAAGCCATGGCCTCAGTGGTGCTGGGGCAAAAGGCCCTAACCCCAACTTGCGAGAGCTTGAACGCCGCGTTCGCGCCCATGCTGATTGTGTTGCCCACGCCGGCAACCAAAACGAGGTTGGCATTGTGAAGCAGATTAACAACAGCCGCAAAGTCATCGGAGTCAATGAGCGAGGTCGTCTCGGCGAGCTCTTTGACCTTGTGCGACAAAACGTACTTGATTGATCCCTCGATGTCATCGAGGGTGACCTTGCCGCCGGTGGCCTTCTCTTCGCCGGATGCCCTGCTGATTGAGATACCTAGGGCCAGACGCATATCCGAGTACGTTCGGTAGTCGAGGGTCCTAGCGAACCTCGAGACGGACGCCGGTGACGTACCGGTCTCCGCTGCCAGTTCGCGAACGGTCATCGCCGCGACGTCAGACGGATGGTCGAGTACGTATGACGCGATTGCCTTTTCTGAGGGGGATAGGCTGCTCATGACCGCACAGATGTGGCTGAGCACGTCCCCTGTCTTATCCATGGTTACTCCTTACCCCTGGTTTGGTTTGTATGTTAGGGCAAGCGAGATGAAAACCGGGCAAGTTATTCCAAGAATTACGAAACAGCGTTTCACCGTCGATTTACTACCGTTCGCGGCAAACCGACGCCTCTGGGGCGGAATCGCAGCGTGAGTGGCTATCTTATGAGCCGTGAAACAACAGCACAAAGAACATGAAACATGTGAACGAAGTTCCAATACTAAGTAACAACGTTTCAGGTTCAGTTCAGAGAAAGCGCCGTCAGACGAGACGCGAGCGGCCGGGAGGAGGGGAACATGGCACAGCCTGGCAAGAAGGAGACCGGCATGGTCACGTTGTTCTTCGCGAACGTCCTCTACTGGGTCTGCGCCGGCGTGTACTCGCCGTTCCTCTCCGCTCACTACACGAGCCTCGGGCTCACCGCCGCCGAGACCGGCATCCTCCTCGCGGCGACTCCGGTGTGCGCCCTCGTCATCCAGCCGCTCTGGTCGACGACCGCCGACAAGCTCGGGCGTCGCCGCGCGGTCATCGTGGTCCTGTGCCTGGCCGCCGCGGTCCTCGCTCCTCTGTACTACCTCGCCAAGACGTTCATCCCGGTCCTTCTCGTGACCTTCGCGTTCTCGGCGTTCTTCTCGGGTCTTCTGCCCCTGAGCGACTCCCTCGTTATCGAACTCGCGGATCGTTCTGGTCTTGACTTCTCCCGCATCCGCATGGGCGGCACCATCGGCTATGCCATCGTTGTCTTGATCGTTGGCCGGCTGCTTGATGTGGCTCCGCAGATCCAGTTTGCGGTGGTCTCCGCCGCCCTGGTGGTTTTCGCGGCCCACATGTGGCGCCTTCCCGAGGCGGGCGCTCGCGCCACTGCCGCGGACGCACCCAAGGTGGCTCACGGAAAGGGTCTCCTCTCGCTGTTCACCAGCAACGAGATTGCCTTCGTCTTGGTCTTCGCCTTTATCAGCTCGGCCGCGATCGGCTTCATCGGGGCGTTTCTTGGCCGCTATGCGGTCGAGCTGGGCGAGGGTCAGAACCTCGTGGGCGTGATGAGCGCCGTCTCCGCTGCGAGCGAGATTCCCATCCTGCTCGTCTCCTCCAAGCTCGTTAAGCGCTTCGGCGAGATGAACCTCCTGATCTTCTCCTGCTTCATGGCGGCGCTCAGGCTCGTACTCGTGGGCACCGGCATCGTTCCGGTCATGATTTGCGGCCAGCTCCTCCAGAGCGTGAGCTACATGACCGTGTACTACTCCTGCGTTACCTACATCGCCAATCACACCTACGAGGATTGCCGCGCCCGAGGTCAGAGCGCCTTCGCGATGGTCCAGAGCGGTCTGTCCGTTGTGGTTGCGAACCTGTTTGGCGGTTGGGCGTGCGACGCATTTGGCACGCATACGGGTTTCCTGATCTTCGCCCTCGTTTCAACGATTGCTGCGGTCGTTGCTCTTGTGGCGTACACAGCGTGGCGTCGCAACGCGGCGCCACAGTCTGAGACCCAGACGGCTGCATAACTCCGCTCCATCAGCGTTTCCGCACTTCAGCACTGCGCTTCGATGCCGCAACTCAGCGGCCCCGCACTTTACTTCGTGTTCAACCAGCTGACGAGCTGAGAACTGTCCGATCCAATGGTTATCCAGGTGAAAGGAAGACAAAGATGTCTCTCATCAAGGTCAACGAGCTTCTTCAGCATGCGACCGAGCACCACTACGGCGTGCCCGCCATCAACGTCATCAACACGGAGACCATCCGTTACGCGATCCAGGCCGCCGAGGATGAGCACATGCCCATCATCATCCAGTACTGGCCCGGCTTCGAGGACCACTGCGCCCTCGACATCATCGCCTTCGCCGCCCGCTACTACGCCGAGCGTGCCAGCGTGCCCGTCGCCGTCCACCAGGATCACTCCGCCGGCTACGAGATCGCCGTCAAGGGCGTCAAGGCTGGCTTCCCCTCCGTCATGGTCGACGGCTCCTCGCTTCCCTATGAGGAGAACTTCCAGCTCACGAAGGAAGTCGTCCAGGTTGCCAAGATCTTCGACGTCGACATCGAGGCCGAGCTCGGCCACGTCGGCAACGGCTCCGACGCGAACGACTTCGTGAACAGCGATCACTACACCGACCCGAACCTCGCCGAGGAGTTCGTCGAGGGCACGGGCTGCGGCTCGCTCGCCATCGCTGTGGGCAACGCGCACGGTCCGTACGTCAAGGTCCCGAACCTCGACATGGAGCGCATCAAGGCCTGCAGGGAGGCCGTCAGCGTGCCTCTCGTCATGCACGGTTGCTCCGACATTCCCGACGAGCAGCTCCAGGAGGCCGTGAACCTCGGCATGAGCAAGTTCAACATCGCCACCGAGTACTTCCGCTCCATGTACCGCGCCTTCGAGAAGGACATCAACTCTGGCAAGAACGACGGCAACGGCGTTGGCCTCCTGATGGACGCCGCCCCCGACATGCGCGCCTTCGTCGCCAGCAAGATTCAGCTCCTGAACCCGAACCACTACTCGCTCTAGGAGGGGCTTGATGAAGAAGATTCTTGTCGCGTCGCACGGCCACCTCGCAAGCGGAATCAGGAGCTCGATCGAGATCCTGACCGGCATGTCCAATCTGGTGGAAGCGGTTGACTGCTACGTCGACGACACGGACTTCACACCGCGTATCGAAGCCTTCATTGACTCGGTGGGCCCTGATGACGACGCGGTCATCTTCACCGACATCTACGGTGGCTCCGTCTTCCAGAAGGTCGTCCTCATGGAGCCGGAGAAGCACGGAATCGTCCACGTCACCGGCATGAATCTCGGCCTCGTGATCGAGACGCTCATCAGCGCAGAGCCGGTCACGGCAGAGTCGCTCAAGCAGAGCATTGAACTTGCGAGGCAAACGATGCAGGTAGTGGAGCCGCCGAACAGCGTTTCGGACGATGGGGAATCCGACGGCGACTTCTTTGACTAACGGTCTATTCAATACGTGGGGAAGGGAACGGCAATGATTGTTCAGGTTCGAGTCGATGATCGTCTGATTCACGGGCAGGTCGCCCTGGTGTGGACCAAGGAGCTCAACACCACCAGGATCATCGTCGCCAACAAGCACGCGGTGGAGAGCGATGCCCTTCGCATGACGCTTTCCATGGGCACGCCGGCGGGCCAGAAGCTGCTCGTCAAGGACGTTCCGGATGCCTGCCGCATCGCGAACGACCCGCGTGCGGATTCCATGCGCATCTTCGCGCTCACCAACTGCGTACGCGACGTGCTGGAGTTGGTCAAGGGTGCCCCGGGCAAGATCGAGGGCGTGAACGTGGCCAACGTCGGTCGCTTCGACAAGTCTGACCCCGCCACCAAGGTCGCCCTTAACGACACGATCATGCTCAACCCGGACGAGCTTGCCGCAGCCAAGGAGCTTTGCGAGCAGGGTATTCCGGTCTTCCATCAGCTCATCCCGTCTCACACCAGGACTCCTCTCAAGAGCCTGATCGAGGCGGCGGAGAAGTAAGGGGCTGGCCATCTGGCCAGACGAGGGAAAGGAAGTCAAATGATTGGGTTGGCAGTAATGGCCTGGTTGACCGTGCTGATTTGCTACGGTGGTAACTGGGTTCTCGGTCAGTGCATGATCGAGCGTCCTCTTGTGGTTGGCCTTGTTGCAGGCCTCCTGATGGGCGATGTCAAGACCGGTGTCATCATCGGTGCCTCTCTTGAGGCGATCTTCATGGGCGCGGTGAACATCGGTGGCGCTATCTCCGCCGAGCCCGTTACCGCGACCGCTCTCGCCGTCGCCTTCACCGTTGGCGCTGGCATTGACCAGGGCGCGGCCATCACGCTGGCTGTTCCCGTGGGCGTCGTCACCGCGTTCCTCTCGATCTTCATGAACAACGTGTTCCTCGCGTTCTTCGCGGCCACCTTTGACAAGATGGCCGCCGAGGGCAACGAGAAGGGCCTCGCTGTTCAGCACTTCGTCCTCTGGTTCGTTAAGTACGCCGCCTTTGGCCTCATCGCCTTCCTCGGCGTTTACCTTGGTGCCGAGCCCGTTGCCGCTATCGTCAACCAGATTCCGGCCAACGTCATGAACGGCCTCAACGCCGTGGGCGCCCTCCTGCCCGCCGTTGGTATGGCGCTCCTGCTCCAGATGCTCTGGAGCACCGAGCTCAGCATCTACTTCTTCCTGGGCTTCACGCTCTACCAGTACCTCGGCCTCCCGATGATCGCCATCGCCGTCCTCGGCGTCATCATCGCGATCGCCTCCGCCCTCCGCGACAAGGAGATCTTCGACCTCACCAAGAAGGGCGTGTCCACCCAGGCCGTTTCCGGCGACTCTGCAACCAGCGACGAGGAGGATTTCTTCGCATGAGCAACCTGACCAAGAATGTGAGCCCTGAAGACAAGAAGATGCTCAACAGCATTTTCCTGCGCTCCTTCTCCGTGTTCGCTTCCTGCGCCGGCGGTTCCGTCAAGGCTGGCGCCGACGGCTGGCTGTATTCCGTCCAGCCCGCGCTTAACCGCTACTACGCCGATGACCCCGAGGCTCGCGCCGACGCCATGAAGCGTCACACGACCTGGTATAACATCACCCAGAACGTCGGCACGTTCGCCATGGGCCTCGTTGCCTCCATGGAGAGGGAGAACTCCGAGCACGATGACTTCGATACCGAGTCCATCGACGGTATCAAGGTCTCCCTCATGGGCCCGATGTCCGGTATCGGCGATGCAATCTTCTGGGGCGTCCTGCGTGTCATCGCCGCCGGCATTGGCATCAACCTCGCCATGAGCGGCTCGCCCCTCGGCGCGATCATGTTCCTGCTGATCTACAACATCCCGTCGATTCTCTGCCGTTACTTCATGACCTACCTCGGCTTCAGCATGGGCACCAACTTCATCTCCGAGATGTACGAGGGCGGCCTCATGAAGCTCATCACCAAGGCCACCTCCACGATCGGCCTCGTGATGATCGGCGCCATGACCGCGGCGAACGTCAGGTTCAACACGATCCTGTCCATCCCGGTCCAGGATTCTGACCCGGTCATGATCCAGACCTACCTCGACTCCATCTTCAAGGGCCTCGTGCCCCTGGCCCTCACGCTCGTCGTCCTGTGGCTCCTGCGCAAGAAGAACGTCAACGTCAACATCATCCTGGTTGGCATCATGGTTCTCGCGCTCGTCCTCGGCCTCGTGGGCATCGTGTAAGGCGGCTTCAGGGATATCCGAAGCTTGTTCAAGGTAATTCCTGGCGGCACGCGTTCGAGCGCTTTCGACGCGTGCCGTCCTATTAGAAGGGGAAACTATGCGCTACACGCACCTCAAGAACTCTGACGTTGACGTCTCCCAGCTCGCCGTGGGCACCTGGGCGATCGGCGGCGACTCCTTTGGCGAGAACGACGGCGACGCGGCCAGCATGTCCGCCATCCGCACGATGCTCGAGCACGGCGTCAACCTTGTCGACACCGCTCCGTGCTATGGCAATGGCACGTCCGAGAAGATCGTTGGCAACGCGCTCAGGGGCATCGACCGCGAGAGCTACCTCCTCTCGACCAAGGTTGGCCTCATCACCAGTGCCAACGGCTATGACCGCGACTCCTCGTTCAAGAACATCATGAGGGAGGTCGAGAGCTCGCTGCGCAACCTCCGCACTGACTACATCGACTTCTACTTCGTGCACTGGCCGGATGCCAAGACCCCGTTCTCCGAGACGATGTGCGCCCTCCAGCTCCTCAAGGAGCAGGGCAAGATCCGCCACATCGGCGTCTCCAACTTCACGACGGAGATGATCGAGGAGTGCGAGAAGGTCGCCCAGGTCGACGTCCAGCAGCCGCCCTACTCCATGGTCGATCGTTCCTCCGAGGACCTTATCAAGTGGGGTTACGAGCGCGGCATCGACTCCTTCACCTATGGGTCCCTTGGCGCGGGCATCCTTTCCGGCAAGTTCCGTGAGCTGCCGAAGTTCGAGGAGGGCGACGTCCGCGGCGGCTTCTACGACTACTTCCAGGAGCCCAAGTTCTCGCGCGTCCAGGAGCTGCTCAAGGTCATGGACGAGATCGCCGAGGCTCACGATAAGCCCGTGGCGCAGGTCGCCGTGAACTGGAGCACCCAGAAGGAGTACGTGGGCACCGCTCTCGTAGGCGTGCGCACGGACGCCCACGCGATCCAGAACTGCGAGACGTTCGAGTGGGAGCTTTCCGCCGATGAGATGGCCAAGCTCGACGCCAAGCTCGACGAGCTGAAGATCGGCTAATCATGGAAGCCGAGGAGAGGAAGTACCCCACTTCCGAGCTTGAAGTACTTGAGCGTGGAGTCAGGGAGGTCGTCGAGCCTAACGGCCTGAAGCTTGTGCTGAAGCCCGTGCCGGGTGACGACCGCGAGCACGTGCTCGACCCGCGCGTCTATGCTCGTGCGCACGCGAAGCTCGCTGCGGCTCCTGCGGCAGGGTCGGCGCCGGCCGGACCGGTGGACGTGATCGCGTGGCGCTCTGCACCCAACAAAGAGACCCATGTCGTGAGGGGCGCGAACGTTGCCAAGAAGACCGTCGTCATGAACTTTGGCGACAGGGGCATCCCGCTGCACATCTTCACGCCGGAGGGGCATGAGGATGGGTCCGCCGCGCTCGTGTTCATCCATGGCGGCGGCTTTATGGTGGGCAACATCGGCCAGTACGAGAACTGCCTGCGCGACATCGTGGAGCGTACGGGTTGCGTCGCGATCTATCCGGAGTATCGTCTGTCTCCCGAGACGATGTTCCCGGGCGGCGTCGAGGACTGCGTGAAGACGCTCGACTGGCTTGTCGATCACGCTGACGAGTTGGGCGTTGATGCGACTCGTATTGCCGTGGCTGGCGACTCTGCGGGCGGTAGCCTGACGAATGCCGTCGTGCTCGAGGGCTCTCACGCGGATAGGATCAAGGCGGTTGTCGAGCTTTACCCGCTCGTTGACGGTGGTCCTATTCCGGATGAGTGGTCCTACGACCTGTACGAGATCGTGGATGAGCAGAGGGCCGAGGCTCTGAGCAGGGTTGATCGCATTCGCCTCGCCAACGACGACCTGCCGCCCATGTACGTCAACGGCGACATGGACAAGATGCTCGATCCGTTGATTTCCGCACTGCTCGCGGAGGACGTGAGCATGTATCCGCGTACGGTCATCATCTCTTCCGAATATGACTACCTGCGCTATCAAGACGAGCTCTTCGCGAAGAAGCTACAGGACGCGGACGTTGACGTTACCGCGATTCGCTACTGTGGCTGCGACCACGGCTTCTTTGAGACGTATGGCGTGATGCCCCAGGCGGAGGACGTCTGTCGCGTCATCTCCGGGGAGATTGCGAAGATCTAAGGGCTTGCTGCAGCGGGCTCGCGGGGGGGGTTGCCTGGCCTGGCCGGACGCATTGCGCGTCTGGCCAGGCTTTTTGTGTCTGGAGCGCGGGACGGGCGGCGCCGTGCTCTGGGCGGGCGCCGGGGTGCGACGGCGATACTGGGGCGACGGGCGCGCCGCGCTCATGGAGGCGGCGGCCTATTTGCGTTGAGGTTGTCTTCCGGTCTGTTATGAGACTATCCCTTAATAGTTATTTCCGCGCTGATGGTCAAAAACACCATCTTGGCGTATGGTCCGCTGCTTGTAGTGGCCAACTTGCTTGACCACGGTCAAACAAGTGGGTCGTGAATCGCGTGTTTTAGCGCTTGCGAGTGATCGAACGCTTCCATTTGGGTCCTTTCGGGGTGGCTGTTGGCCTGTCCGCGCGTCTGAACGGCTCGCGTGCGTACGCCAAGATGGTCTTTTTGACCACCCGCCCCAGAAAACGGGTCGCCAATCAAGCATCGTTGCCCGATCGTGCCGCGCATCCGAGGCGCGCGCCATTCGCCTGTTCAAAGTTGCAGGATTTCGCAGTGAAACAACTGGTCATTTTGGCAGGCATTGCCGCCCATAAACTCAGTCTCAAGGTAACTCTCAGAAAGGGAGGCACTAATGGACGTCATTATGGGCGCCTTGAACTGGTACGCGGCGCTGCCGTCATCCGTCATGGTTATGATCGGAATCTTTTTGGTTGGCTTGCTCCTTGCCAGGCTGAAGGTGGGCGAAGCCCTGCGCTGTTCCATCTACGTCGCCGGCGCGCTCGTTGCGATGAGCACGATGGTCGGCATGTTCTCCGGTGCGGCAACCCCAATCCTCATGCAGGTCGTCGAGGCGACCGGCCTCAAGCTCGACATCATCGACCTTGGTCTCGGCTCGGCGTACTCCTCCGTCCTCTTTCCGCTGAGCTTCTACGCGATCCTTCTCGTCGTCGGCCTTGCCGTTAACGCCCTGATGATCGTCCTCAAGCTCACGGACACCTTCGACGTCGACGTCTTCAACTACTCCGTGTGGGCTCTGGCCTCGTCCTACGTCTGGGCCATCACCGGCAGCGTGCCCCTCGCCATCGTCGCTTACATCATCAACGAGGTCGTCGTCCTCAAGCTCGCCGACATCACCGCGCCCGCCATCCAGGACGCCTACGGCCTCGACGGCGTCTCGATCCCTCACGGCAACGCCGTCATCTTTGCCCCGGTCGGCATGGCCGTGAACTGGGTCATCGAGAAGATCCCCGCCCTTGCCAAGATCGACTGGAGCACCGACAAGATTGAGGAGCGCTTCGGCGGCCTCATCTCCCCATCCATGATCGGCTTTGTCATGGGTATCGTTCTCGGCATCGCCGGCGGTCAGAACGTGGGTCAGACCCTTCTCCTTGGTGTCACCATCGCCGCCTTCATGATCGTTTTCCCGCGCGTTGAGAACGTCCTGGTCGAGGGCATCACTCCGGTCGCCGACGGCATGCGCGAGATTTGCGCCAAGAAGTTCAACCGTGAGCTCAACATCGGCCTCGACGCCGCCATCCTCATCGGCATGCCCGACGTCATGGCAACGGGCATCCTGGTCACCCCGGTCGTGCTCCTGCTCGCGTTCATCCTCCCGGGCAACCGCGTCCTGCCCATGGCCGATCTCGCCATCGCAGCCCCGTTCCTGATCAGCTGCTGCATGCCCTACTGCAAGAAGAACATCTTCCGTGGCTTCATCGCGGGCGTCATCGTCATGATCATCACGCTCTACGTCTGCACCGCGACGGCTGGCTGGTACACGCAGTGCGCAGCGATGAACGGCCTGCCCTTCGAGTCGATTTCCACGACGCTGGGCATTGGCTCGAGTTGGGTCGCGTGGGCAATCGGCCAGGTATTCGCGCTCTTCGCCTAACGGCTCCCTTCTCCGGACGGCGGCGCGGAGTCCCTCCTCGGAGCGCCGCCGTCTGTCTCGTACTTCCGCGGGTCCGTTGCTTGCGCCTTCGCGGCGCCGCCCGCCTTCCGCTTGGGTCACCGGCGCGTAACGGCGGAACCCGAGCGAATTCCCTCATCCGCAAATCGAACGGAGGCACTTATGGACACCAAGAAGATCGTCGTCGCCTGCGGAACCGGTGGTGTGACCTCGAAGAACATCGCAATGAAGATCGAGAAGTACCTCAAGGGCAAGGGCATCGATGCCAAGACTTCGACCTGCCGCGTGAGCGAGGTGGCCGCCCTGGTCTCCCAGATTCACCCGGACGTCGTCTGCTCGGCGACGCAGCTGCCGCCGCTCGACGTACCCACGATCAAGGCGACCGCCATCCTAACGGGCGTCGGTGCGGACAAGGTCTTCGAGCAGATTTACGACATCGTGAAGTAGAGAACGCTCTAGGGCGGCGCGCCAACGCCGCCCTTGCATTTGGAAGGGACTAACGTGAGCGAAAAGATTGCGATAAAACCCGAGCTGGTGATTCCGGATCTCGTAGCCGCCGATTCGCAGGACGCGATCAGGCAGCTCGGCGAGGCTCTCGTGTCCGCCGGCTATGCGAAGGGCTCCTACGTCGACGCCGTGCTTGAGCGCGAGAAGAGCTATCCCACTGGCATCGAGTTCCCGCTTTGCGGCGTTGCGATGCCCCACGGCGAGCCGGACGATGTGCTCGGCGCTGCCATCGCGATTGGCCGCTGCGCCAATCCGGTTCCCTTCAAGCGGATGGAGGACTTCTCCCAGGAGGTGGACGTCCGGCTTGTCGCGATGCTGGCGGTGGCGGACCCGGCCGGGCATCTCGACGTCCTTGGCAAGCTGATCGCCGCCTTCTCAGACGAGGAGACGTGCGCGGCGCTTTTGTCCAGCGATGACCCGGCGGCGATCGCGAAGATTGTCGACGACGCAATTAACGGAGGAGAGTGACCATGAACCACATGGAACAGGTCCTTGGCGAGAAGAAGGCCGCCGGGCACAAGATCTTCGTGGGGTACTTCCCCTTGGGCGACCCTGCGATGGGAGACCAGGTCGCGCGTGTAGGCGAGTTCATCGCCGATGGCGTTGACGTTCTCGAGCTGGGCATTCCGTATGAGAATCCCGTGCTTGACGGAGCGGTTGTCTCCGCGTCGATGGCGCGTGCCCTTGAGGTGACGACTTCCGTCGCGGCCATGGACTCGATTGCCGAGCTCAGGGCGGCATATCCGGACGCGTGCCTCCAGATCATGTGTTACTACGAGACGATCGAGGCCATGGGCACCGAGGCGTTCTGCGAGCATGCCGCCGCCGTCGGCGCAGATGGCGTGCTCGCGCCCAATGTGCCGAGCGGGGCGAAAGCAGGCCTGGCGGAGGCACTCGACCGCGCGGGCCTCCTCCAGCCGCTGTTCGTTCCCGTCGATCTGGCAGATGCCGATGTCGCCGCCTTTGCCGAGGCGGGCCGCGGGTACATGTTCCTGCAGGCGCAGGAGGGCAAGACCGGGCCTCGTGACGGCGTGTCTCCGAGCGTCGAGGACAACGTCAGGCGTCTGCGGGAGGCTGGCGCCACGGCTGCGCTTTGCGCGGGGTTTGGCATCTCGAAGCCACAGCAGGTCAAAGACTTGATGGCTATGGGCGCCGACGGCGTTATCGTGGGAAGCAGCATCATCGATGCGGTTATCGCGGGTGACTCCCGTGAGTACATCTCGTCGCTAAGGGCGGCGCTGGACTAGACGAGGAGCGTGCGAATGCGACAGATGAGCGCTCGCTCGTGGGACATCCTGCAGTGTCTCATGAAGGATCCGTTCACTGCCATGACGGCGCAGCAGCTCGCGCGCAAGCTCGGCGTCTCCGAGCGGACCGTAAGGTATGAGATCGCCGCGCTCTCCGATTGGCTCGGGGAGCGCGGCATTACGCTCGAGCGGGTTCCGCGCAAAGGGTTCTTCGTGGCCTCGCAGGACGTCGCCCGTGCCGCCGAGATTGCGTTCGAGGGCGAGGGCGCGCCGGATGCGGAGAGCGTGTACCTCTCCGCTGAGCAGCGTGCGAATGCCATCGTTGCCGCGTTGCTTGACGAGACGTGCCCCAAGACCATGGCGGGCATGGCCGAGGCGCTTGGCGTGAGCCGCGCCACTGCCGCGCGCGACCTGAAGCGCGCGGGGGAGTGGCTCGCCTCGCACGGCGCGCCACTCGTCGCGACGCCGCACGGTGGCTGGTCCCTCGAGGCGAGTGAGTACCGCCGACGCCAGGTGATGGCGGAGTTCGTCAGGAAGGGGCTTGGTGGATACGCTGGCCTTCTCGCGGCGTCTGCCGCGGACTATGACGAGGAGATTCGCAAGAAGGGCTTCGTCTGCGAAGAGCAGCTCGAACGGATGGCCACGGCGCTCGATCGCTATCTCGATGAGACGAACGACGACCTGACGGATGCCGCCTTCATCGAGATGACGTGCTATCTCAACGCCGTGCGCCACAGGACGTGCCAAGGGCGCTACGTCTTCGAGCTTCCCGGCGGCCTCGACGAGGTGCCGACGGATGAGCGCCGCGCTCTCGAGGCGCTGCTTGCTGCCATCGGGGCCGAGGCGGAGGGCGAGAGCCTCTCGCGCGAGGTCGAAGCCTTGGCTGCCATGCTCGCCGCTTTGCCTCGCATGCGCGCGGATTCTTCCGGTGTGATCCGTGCGGGCACGGCGGAGCGCATCCTGAACACGCTACTCTCGGTCGCTTCGGAGGAGACGGGCTGCGACCTCTATCTCGACACGGAGCTCGTCGATGGTCTCCGCGTGCACGTTCGCGCGCTGCTCGCGAGGGAGAGGCTGGGCCTCCAGGCGAAGTGCGAGCTCTTGCCGGATATCCGCAAGCGTTTCCCCGAGCTTTTCGAGACGTGCGCCCGGGCGATGCTCGTCGCGCAGGGGGAGTATGGGCTGAGCGCGATCGACGATGAGGTCGCGTTCGTGGTCCTGTACGTGGGTGCCGCGCTCGAGAGGCTGCGCCAGGGGCCGACGATCGACCGCTCCGTTCGCGCGGCTCTCGTCTGCGGGGCGGGTATCGGGACGGTCGCGTTTCTGTCGAGATCGCTCGCGAAGGAGTTCTCGCATCTCGAGATAGTCGCGAAGCTCTCGACGCGCGACTGCTACGCGTTCGACTATTCCGGCGTTGACGTCGTGCTGACGACGGTCGAGCTGCCGCAGGCGCTGCCGCGGCCTGTCATTCGTGTTACGCCGATGCTGACGCGCGTCGACGTGCGCAGAATCGAGGCGTTTCTTCACTCGCCCGCGAACGGCGACGAGGGCGTATTCGTCTCGCGTCTGCTTGACGTGGTGCGCGCGAATTGCGACGTGCGCGATGAGGAGGCGCTGGAGCGGGACGTCCGCGAGCTTCTTGGCATGGGTGGCGGCGAGGAACGTGGCAAGCTCGTGCTTCCCGGATTCCTGCGGCTCGACGAGCTCGTGAGCGAGGAGTTCGTCGAGGTCGGCGTTGTGGCGGAGACGTGGGAGGATGCCGTTGCTAGGGCGTCGAGGCCCTTGCTCGACGCTGGATGGATGACGGAGGACTACTACCGCGGGATTCTCGACTTTGCCAAGCGCTACGAGCAGTTTGGCGTGATCCTCGCGCCGCTCTGCGCCCCGCATACGGAGCCTGACGAGAGGAATCGCCCCGCGATATCCGTGGTGACGCTGGCGGACCCCGTGCGTGTGAGGATGGGCGGAGAGGACGTCGCGCTGAGTGTTGTCATGGTGCTCTGCCTGCAGACGCCGGTCGCGCACTCTGCGGCGCTCGATGAGCTGTTTAGCATTGTGGACGAGTATCCCGGGTTCATCCCCGCGCTCGAGGTGGCGGCAAGCCCGGCTGCGCTGGTCAGTGTTGTCTCCGAGTATTGTCGTCGCGTGCGGGCGTAGGGTGCGGGCGGCGCGGCGTGCGGGGTTGATGGCCGTCGCGGTGTCGTCGTTGATAGGACGTTGCATATGGTTGTCAGGTGCCATATCAAGTGCTTCTAGGGCGTCCGTAAATAGTAAATTTCCGTGCCGGTGGTCAAAAATACCATCTTGATGTACGGAACGCCGCTGAAATGGGGCCAGTTGCTTGACTGCGGTCAAATAACCGGCCATTAACCTGCATCAGTGAGCGCCTGAGCACTTGATCTCGGGCCCCTGCTAGCCTGAAACGGTCCGGCTGCGCCCATGGATGGCCTTTGGGCGTACGCCAAGATGGTATTTTTGACCACTCACCCATTAAATTGTCCGTTATTAACAGTCGGAGACGCGAAGCGTGCGCAAAAGTTTGTGTGGTGGCACCATAAAGCAATCCTGCCGATATGATTTCGCACGTTCGAGGTCGTCGAATTGCCAAACTGTTTAGCTGCGCAAACGTAATTCCGCACGCCGCGCGTAAGGTAAAAACCGAAGCCTGCTGCCAGTAAAACCGAAGCCGAGCATCCGAAGGCGACGTCCGAGTCGAAATCCCCACCCTTGGTCTCAAGAACGGCGCAGCCGTTCGGCTGGCTGAAGGCAGATAACTGCTGCTAAAGCGGTCGCAGAGTCGCCGTTACTCCTCCTTTGTGGGAGAAATGGCGTTGCGGATGCGGCGCAGCGGCTCTTTGGCCCGGTCCTGGCTGGCGAACATCACGATCGTGAATAGCGAATCAACGATGGCAAGTTGCGCGATCCTGCTCGAGAGCGACTCAGAGCGATAGCCGGTCTCGTCGGAGGAGGAGAGAAGGATGACGTCGGCGAGCTCGGCGAGGCGCGGCGACGAGTAGCTCGTGATCGCGATGACGCTCGCGCCCGCCTCGCGGGCGATGTTCGCGATATCGAGTGTGTCGCGCGTAAGACCCGTGTGCGTTGTGACGACGGCACAGTCGCCTGGCTTGAGCAGGGCCGCCTGCATGCGCTGGACGTGAACGTCCATGCCGTACTGCACGTGAAGCGGCGAGCGCATGAACTTGTGGAAGGCGTCGTATGCGACGACGTTCGAGCCGCCAACGCCAAAGAAGGACACCGTGCCGGCTTCGAGCAAAAGTTTGCTCGCGCGCTCGACGTTGCTCGCGCTGAGGAGCGCATTGGTGTCTTGAAGTGACTTGACGCTGGAGGAGAAGACCTTGTGCGCGATTGCGAGGGCATCGTCCTTCTCGTCAATGTTCTCGTGAATGGACACCTCGGGGTCGAACTCCTCGGAGAGGAGCTCGTTCCTAAAGTCGCGGAAGCCCTTGAAGCCAAGCTTCCTGGTGAACTGGAAAACAGTTGACGGGGCGATACTCAGCGAGTCGGCGATCTCGTTGATTGTCATTCGCGAAACTTTTTTCGGGTCCGAGAGGATGAAGTCGGCGATGCTCGCTTCCTTGGCGCTGAGCGAACGGTAGAGCGACCTGATTGCGAATTGAATCGACTGCTGTGCCATTTCGGTCACCATCCTGATAAATCCCTGGTCTTTGGCCCATTCTATCGAGTCTTCCAGACCTCTGCCTACCCTAATTTACCGTTCGCGCCAAATACGTGGCCGTTCACCGCAACAAAAATTACTTCTTTGACAATGATATCAGACCGAAAAAACTTCGCATATAATGACGCCAGCTTCAGAACGGAGTTTTTCGGGTGCTGGCTTCCAGAAGGCAACAAGCTTGGCGGGCTGCGACTGCGCAAGAGCGGCGAGAGTAAACCGAACCAGCCGACAGCACGCCCGCTTTAAGCACGACGAAGAGGGTGGTGCATTTGGAGATCGGAATTGTAGGACTTGGAAAAATGGGGGCCAATATCGCCCTTAACCTGGCGGATCACGGGCACAAAGCGGTCGGTTTCGATTGTTCAGAAGCTTCTGTGGCTGCCGCCGCTGCCTCAGGTATCGAAGTCGCCTCCACGCTCAAGGCCCTTGTCGAGGCACTTTCCATGCCGCGAGTCCTTTGGGTTATGGTGCCCTGCGGCGACCCGACGGAGTCCTGCGTGACGAGCCTCCTCGAGATTCTCGACGAGGGTGACATCCTCATCGACGCCGGTAACTCGTTCTACAAGGATTCGCAGCGCCACGCGGCGATGGCCGCGGAGAAGGGCGTCCGCTTCCTTGACGCCGGCACCTCTGGCGGAAAGTCGGGCGCTCGCACCGGTGCCTGCATCATGGTTGGCGGAGACCGCTCGGCGTTCGATCACGTCGAATCCGCTCTCGAGGACCTTACCGTTGAGGGAGGCCTGCTCTACACCGGCCCCGCCGGAAGCGGCCACTTCATGAAGATGGTCCACAACGGTGTCGAGTACGGAATGATGCAGGCCATCGGCGAGGGCCTTGCCGTGATGCGCGCGAGCGGCTTCGGCTATGACCTCGAGGCGGTGGCTCACAACTGGAACCACGGCTCCGTTATTCGCGGCTGGCTCATGGAGCTCATGGAGGACCAGCTTGCCTCGCATCCGGACCTCGCCGACATCCGCGGCGTCGTTGCTGCGAGTGGCGAGGCCAAGTGGACCGTGGAGACGGCGCTTGACCTCGAGGTTCCCGTTCCTGTGATCGCCCTCTCGCTCATGGAGCGCAATGCCACCCAGATCGAGGACTCTTTCTGCGCCAAGGCCGTGAGTGCGCTGCGCAACGGCTTTGGTGGCCATGAGTACGTGGGGCTTGACGGGCAGAACCACACGAGTGCGGAGGAGAAGTAGTCAATGGCAGAGATCAAGCTGACGCGTGTCGACTATCGCCTGGTCCACGGGCAGGTCGTGACGCAGTGGGTGAAGATTTGCGGGGCGGACCGCATCATCATCGTGAACGACGAGCTTGCGGACGACGAATTCATGACGGACATCTATCGCATGTCCGCTCCCGCGGGAGTGTCCGTCGAGGTCAAGACCGTCGACCAGGCCTGTGAGGAGTACAAGGCTAATGCCTTTGGCGGCGGCAAGCTCCTCGTCCTCTTCAAGCGCGTCGAGGACGCGCTCGCCGCGGTCCGCGGTGGCGTTGAGCTCGCAGACGTCCAGATTGGCGGCCTCGGTGGCGGCGCCGGGACGACGACCGCGTTTGGTATCGCATTCAGGCCGTCTGACGTTGACGCCATGAAGGCGCTCGACCAGGAAGGCGTCCACGTCCACGTTCACGTCGTTCCCGCGCAGCAGGATGTTGAACTCCCTGACCTTATTAATAAGCTCGGCTTCTAGGAGGCGTATCGAAGATGTCTGGCATCGCAATCGCTCTGTTCTGTGGCCTCTGGCAGGTGATCTCGACAACCGACTTCGGCTACACCCTGTCTGACACCCTTGGCCAGCCCGTAGTGGTGGGTGGCGTCGTGGGTCTGCTCATGGGAGACGTCCAGACCGGACTCGTCCTCGGCGGATCGCTCGAGCTGCTCTACCTGGGCATTATCTATCCTGGCGGAACTGTGCCCGCGTGTGCGTCCTCCGCGGCGCTCATTTCGATCCCCATCGCCATCTCCACGGGGCTCGACGCTGGCGCGGCGACGGTTCTCGCCGTTCCGTTTGGCATCCTCGGCTCCGCGCTTTGGACACTCAAGGGCGCTGCCAATAACATCTGGTCCGTCAGGGTCGATGCCTGCCTCGAGAAGAACGATTTCCGCGGCGTGCGCATGAACACGACGATCCTGCCGCTGCTCGTCTCGGCTGTCATCTTCTTCGTGCCGGTGTTCCTCTGCAACATCCTCGCTGCGGAGGTAGTGACGGCGATGATCGACGCGATTCCCGAGTGGGCTATGAACGGCATCGAGGTTGCCGGTTCGCTGCTGCCCGCCATCGGCTTCTCCATCGCGATCTCCATGATCGGCAGGAAGGAGATCATGCCGTTCTTCTTCATTGGCTACTTCGCGGTTCAGTATCTCGGTCTTGGCGCCATCGCCATCGCGATCTTTGGTGCGTGCGTCGCGGTTCTCTACTACTTCCTGGGCAACGCCCCCGAGAAGCAGCCCGTTACTAACAAGGGAGGCGAATAGCCATGGCAGAAGAGGAGAAGGACCAGCAGATCCTCACCAAGAAAGACATCAACAACGCCTGGCGTACGTGGTGGCTGTATGCCGAGGTCCAGAGCAACAACGTCGTGTTCCAGGGTCTTTCGCACATGCTGTCGCTTATGGGCCCGCTCCGCAAGCTCTACCCGGATGACGACGACTACCGCGAGGCGCTTAAGCGCAACAGCCAGTTCTATAACACGGAGGGCACCATCGGCGCTGTTGTGAACGGCATGACGCTTTCGATGGAGGAGGAGCGCGCGACGGGTGAGAACGTGCCCGACGAGGTCATGTACTCCATGCGCACGGCGCTCATGGGTCCCATGGCCGGCATTGGCGACAGCCTTGTCTGGGGAACTTGCAAGACCATCTCGCTTTCGATTGCGACGACCTTCGCCCTCTCGGGCAACCTGCTCGCCGTCCCCGCGGCGCTGATGTTCCCGCTGGTGACGTACTTCATTGGCCGCTGGCTGTATGGCCTTGGCTATGATCTTGGCCGTACCGCCGTCATGAACATGCTCAAGAGCGGCATCATGGACAAGATCATCATGGCCTGCGGAATGCTTGGCCTCATGGTCATGGGTGCCCTCTCCGCCGAGAACGTGGCGCTTGAGATTGCGACGGAGTTCACGCTCGAGAACGCGGCTGACCCCATCTCGATTCAGGGGATGATCGATGCGGTGGCACCCGGCCTTCTGCCGCTCGCGGTGATTGGGCTGGTCTATCTCTACCTTAAGAAGCACAACAATAAGTATGGCCTGCTGATCGTTGGGATTATTGGCCTTTCGATTGTGGCGAGCTTCTTCGGGATTGTGTAGATCTGGGCGGGACGTCGTTGAGCCTAGACTTTGGGCTCGCGTGTGATTGCTTGGGTGGCGCTCGGGCCGTTGCGCCCGGGCGCCACTTTCGATATCTAGCTCATGGCATGAGAGGTGGTTCACGATGCTTCAAGACGAAGTGAGGAAGTTCGTTGGCGATGCCGTTGACGGGGATATCGACGCCATGTGGGCCGTGTCCAAGGATATCCACGCGCATCCGCAGGTTGGCTTCGAGGAGACCTACGCGAGCGCACTCTGCCGAGAGGTCCTCGCGAAGGAGGGCTTTGCCGTCGAGGACGCGTGCGAAAATCTGCCCACGGCCTTTAGGGCTTCGTGGAACAACGGCGAGGGCCCTCGCATCGCCTTCTTTGCGGAGTACGATGCGCTTCCCGAGCTTGGCCATGCGTGCGGTCACAACCTCATCGCCACGAGCGCCATGCTTGCGGGCATTGCCGCGAAGCGCGCGATGGCGCAGTTTGGCGTCGCCGGCTCGATCGAGGTCTTTGGAACGCCAGCGGAGGAAGACGGCGGCGGCAAGATCATCATGCTCGAGAGGGGCGCGTTTGACGGACTCGACGCTGTCTACCTCATGCATCCCACGAGCGCGATGACGCGAATTGGTGGAGAGTGTACGTCGTTTAAGGGCGCGTATGTTACCTATGTGGGCAAGCCCGCGCACGCGGAGTCTCATCCGGAGGAGGGCGTGAACGCCTTTGACGCCGCATCGTTGTTCCATCAGGCGCTGGGCGTCTCTAGGCAGCAGCTCCCGGATGATGTGCACGTCTGCGACGTGATACTCGATATCTCGAACGACATCGGGCGCATCCCGGCGAGGGCCAAGCTCGAGGTAGAGGTGTCTTCCACGAACGGCTCTCACGTTGAGCCGGCGATGGACGTGGTGAGGCGCGCGGCGCGCGGCATCGCCATGGCGACGGGGTGCGAGGTTGAGATCGAGGAGCTCGGCGGGTATTTGGGCCGCATTCCCAATTCCGTGCTGGGCGACGCCGCGCGCGGAGAGCTCGAGGCCTTTGGCGAGCCGGTCATGGAAGGGATGCCCGGCGACAAGGGCGGCGAGGATCTGGGCGATGTGAGCCGCGTCATGCCGGCTTGCAACATCTTTGGAACGATTCTGCCGGAGAGGAAGATCTCTGGGCATACGCCCGAGTTCCGCGAGCTGGCGATTTCCGAGAACGGACGGCACTGCCTGCTCGTGACGAGCAAGGCGATGGCGTGTGCCGCCTTGAATCTGCTGCGCAACCCGGAGCTTCTCGCGCAAGCGCGCGAGGAGCTGGCGGAAAGGCTGGCTGGGGAGTAGTAGGTGCGCGAGCGGTGCGCGCGTGTGGCGCGCGCGGGACCATTCGGGCCCTTCCCGCATGCGGGGAGGGCCTATTTGCGCGAGCGGTAGTTGGGGTGCGAACGCGCGCGAGCGCCTCGGGACCGGCGCGCTGCGTCGCGGCCGGCTCTTATTAGTGCGAGGGGACACCATCGATAGACGTTGCGCTGCGGCGTCGAGCGCGTTCGACGCTGTTAAGCCATCCCTTAATAGCGTTAATTCGAGCCGCTGGACAAAAACGCCATCTTGGCGTACGGTCTGCCGCTTGCGGCGCCCTAGTTGCTTAACCGTGGTCAAGCAACTAGGGCGTGAACCGTGCATTTTAGGGCTCGAGAGCGGCTAGGCGCTTCTCTCCGGTCCCTCTTGGGACGGGTATTGGCCCGTCCACGCGCTGAAACGGTCCCTGGGCGTACGTCAAGATGGTGTTTTTGACCACCTGCGACGGAAAACGGTTCGACAATCAAACGCTGTCGCTCGGAGTGTGCGGACGCATGGGCGTTGGGTGGCCTGGGGCGCTTGCCTTCTCAGACGTATGCCCTGGCAGACGGACTGATGTATAGCTCCGTTACCTGCACAAACGGAAAATCCGAATCAAAACGACGGAAAATCCGAATGCTACGCGCATGAAAATCCGAATCCCGCGGCCAGCAAAATCCGAATCCAAGGACGACTTGTGGCGCGTCGCGCAGCTACTCGCCGTCCGCCCGACATGCCCGCCGCCTGCGCATATCCCGTGGTATTTTGCGAGTTCGCTCGTTTTGCGGTCGTTCAGGGCGCACTATATGCAACGCAGCCGTTGGCAAGCTGCGATTACAAGCCAAATCAACAAGCCAAACAACAAACCAAACGGAGGGCAACGCAATGAAGTCCATTATCCCCGCCGCCGGTCTGGGTACCCGTTTTCTCCCTGGTACGAAGGTCACGCCCAAGGAGATGCTTCCCGTCCTCGACAAGCCCGTCATTCAGTACGTGGTGGAGGAGGCCCTTGCCCCGGCCGAGGTCGACGAGTGCATCATCGTGAGCTCCCCCTCCAAGCCCCAGATCGCCAGCTACTTCACGCGCGACCCTGGCCTGGAGGACCTCCTGCGCTCCCGCGGCAAGGACGCCTACGCCGACGCCATCGCTGAGGCCGGCAGCGTGCCGGTGAGCTTCTGCTACCAGAGCGAGCCCCGCGGCCTCGGCCACGCGGTGCGCTGCGCGTCGTTCGCCACGAACGGCGAGCCGTTCTTCGTGCTGCTCGGCGACTACGTGGTGCCCGACAAGAAAATCCTCCCGCGCATGAAGGAGGTCTCGGACGCCCACGGCGGCGCCTCCGTCATCGCCGTGGCCGCCTGCCCGGCGGACGAGGTTTCGCGCTACGGCATCATCGCCGGCGAGCCCGTCGGCGCCGTCGCGGACTTCCCCGGCGCCACCGGCGACGAGGAGGGCGCCGTCTGGCGCATGACCGGCATGGTCGAGAAGCCCGCCGCCGAGGACGCGCCCAGCCGCCTGTTCGCCGTCGGCCGCTACCTGCTGTCGCCGCGCGTGATGGAGCTCCTGTCCGATCAGCAGCCCGGCGCCGGCAACGAGATCCAGCTCACCGACGCCATGGTCCGCGCCATGGCCGAGGAGGAGCTCTACGCCCTGGTCATCGACGTGCACGAGGGCTATGACACCGGCACCCCCGCCGGCTGGATCGCCACGAACGCCCGCCTCGCCGCGGCCGACCCGCGCTTCGCCGCCGCCTTCAAGGAGGCTATGGAGGGGTAACCAGCAGCTGGATTGGTAGATCATTCTTTTCCTATTTTTTGGCCGCCTACTTCGCATGGAGAAGTGGGTGGCCATGCTGTTTACAAAGGGCCTATTGTGTGCTGACGACTTCGTTTGCAGAGGAATCGTCAAATTAGTTCGGAGTGCGCTCACGGAGGATAAGGTGGGAGAAGCTCAAGTTTATTTTGGACTTATTCTTTGCGACAAAGAATTTGGGGGATAGCACCATCTCTTTCGCTCCGGGCAAGAGCCGCTCTGTCGCCGTTGCGGTTGGAGGGGCGGTGCTCCCGAAATTGTTGAAAAGGCCTAGTGTGTCAGGTGAAGGGCTTGGCCAAGCTCCTTAAGTACTTGCTGTAATCAACGTATCGGGTGTGAGCGGCGGTTTACGTCCGTTATGTCAGGTCGTGGCCGGCTCCCCATAATTCCATTGTGAATCGCAGCGTTGGCCGTACGGCAAGCCGGTTATCCTTGCTTGGGGTCAAGCTGATTAATGGTGGCTCAGCCAAGTCTAGCAGTTGGCGTGAGATTGGCTATTAGTATGCTCCTTCGAAAGAAGATGGGCGGGGAGTGTGGTAATCAAGGACTAAGTACTTAACACCATCGCACTATTACATTGGAGCGGAATTGGACATCGATGGCTTTTTCTCCTATGCGCACAACGACAATATTCACGCTTGCCTAAGCACGCTGAAGACGGACTTGTGCAATGAGTACAGGCTTGTTACCGGTTCGAGGCTCGATCTTTATATCGACGAAGAGCGTCTCTCGTGGGGTGACAAATGGAAAGAGAGCATCCAAAGCGGGATAGATGGTTCCTCATTTTTTATTCCAGTTCTATCTCCTAATTATTTTAGGAGTGGTAATTGCATAAAAGAGCTGGAGCAATATCTCAGGAAGGCAGAGCTATTTGAAGCGAAGGAACTCCTGCTCCCACTTTACTTCTCCGATGTCCAAGACGAGGCGCTTGGACTTGACCTTGATAACGAACTTATAAATGAGGTGCTGGAATATCAGTATTGCGATATGCGCCGTATTCGCTTTTGCGAGCGCGGGAGTGCGGAGTACAACAAACTACTTAATGACGCAGTTCGAGACCTAGCCAGGGCGAATCAAAGGCTATTTCTGCGTTCAAAGGAGGAAATAGGGGAGCATTATTCTACTGAATTGAAGAAATCAGCCGAGCTGAAGAGAGATTCTGCGCGCGATTCGACTGCGTCAGGAACAACCGAGATTGTCCTCGCTGAATCCAGCGATAAATCCGAGGGGCGTCAAAGGTTTTTGCTGGATGACAACCTTGAATTCAAAGAGGTCATCGACAAACTATCTGAAGACCTGGCCGATATCAGCGAGTGCATAGAATCTATAGGCGAAATAACTAATAGGCACTCTGAATTCATGTCGGCGGAGAAAAACCTCAGGCCAGATAGTGCGCTTGCACTTGTTGCGCGCTATGCCGCGGAGCTTCAGCCCGAGGCGGACGAATTCTATCAGATGGCAGTCCGCTATTTTGCCCACACGAATGAGGCGGATCTCCTGATTCCCTCCGTCGCCGATGCGCTAAAGATGGCCAGAACGCCTTCGGACAAAATGGACTCTGATTTTGAGTGCCTAATTGAAAACGCTAAGGTTGCCAGGGTGCAGATGATGGGTTTTCGGAGTGCCCTTGGAGACGCGAAACGGTTGTCTAGGGTTTTGTATAAGCCTTTGAGCTCGATTGAAAAGTCGACGACGATTTGTTTGACCGCAATTGAAACCACGATAGATTGGAAAGACAGCTTTGTTTCCGAATGGTCTTCTAATCGCCAAGCTCTTGGGTAACGATGCGGACCATGCTTGCCCTAGGGCGGTGACTATATATAGAGCGCTGATGGCTGGGCGCGGGGTGCGCATGGTTGCGCGTCCTCTTTCGGGTGGTCCCCTCTCTGCGCCAAGGTGTGTCGACTTGCGGAGACATATTATTGGATTATGTTCGAATTGCATGGCAAGTGAAGGATGGGCTTGCAAGACGTGATGGTCTGCCGAGTCCAAGTCGAACTCCGAACCTGTTGGGAAAGATCATATCTGCCCATGTTATGCGGCCTATGGCGTTATTGCGCCACTCGTAGATTGACTATTTGGAATCAATGACAGAGCTGAAATGCGAGGAGGTGCCTATGTGGGATGCAATCGTGCCGGCAGTGACGGCAATTGTGGGCTCAGCGGTCGGATTTCTATCGCAAGCTCTGCTTGAACACGAAAAAGATAAGAGCGCATGGAAAAGAACTTGCGGCGAGTATAAGATTCGTGAGTATTTCTCGTGCATCGATTCATATTCCAAATTGAGGGTTTCTTTTTCCGAAATAGGGAAGGCAACGAGCGGGCGAAAGCGATTGGAAGACTGCCTCTCTGAAGAAGAGAAAGACGAAATGAGAGAGAGGGATAGACGCGCTGCATCTGCTGTGGATAGATGTTGGGGCTGTCTTGACGAAGCGCATGGGGCGACCAATCGCTTGTGTTCCATCGGGGCCAACAGGGTGATGGAGGATTACAGGCTCATAGAGAGCCTAATCAATGGCTATTTTGTCGACGCTTATCATGTCGCCATGGAGAACAACGGGCTGTTCGTTGCAAGTCGTCACCAAGAGGCTTTGGAGGAGCTTGACAAGCGCATAGATAGCTTGATCCTTCATGTAAGGGCCGATCTTGAAGTAGCGGATTAGGGAACGAGCAACGATTGGGACTATTCAGTAAATCGTGGGCCACCTTTTGCCGGCAAACTGTGCCAGACGTTCGGTTAGCGTCGCGCGTGGCGTGGATTTTGCTTTAAAGGTTCCTTTCAGGATACCGATGGGTTTAGCCAGCTTTGTCACACGCGAACCGATGGGGCGCCCGGCTCACTTAAGCCGGGCGCCCCATTTACGTAGAACCATATATTTGCATTTACGGTCTTCGAACTCGCCTAGCCGTTGCTCTTTTGCCCTGCAGCATAGAAGTGGTTTACGAACCTAGCAATCGGTTTGGGCCAAAACATGGAGAGCATCGCAAGATCCTCTTTAGTCCTGGTGTCATCTTTAATGAGCGCGGAAGTCTCTGACCCCTCATGAATGCGATGCCACATGAGAACTTCGGGGTCATATACAAACGATCCGTCCATACGCGAGAACTTCTCCCATGCCTGCCAGTCAAGGTCTGATTTGAATCCAGCGGTGAACAGAGGTTGCTTAAGGGAGGGAAGTACGTAGGTTACCGACGGACAGCAGATGGGCGAGCCGAGCGAGAGACAACGCCTGCGCACAAATGTCGAATGCGCGTGTTTTCCGCTCTCAAGTGGCTTGAGCAGCGCTCTTTTAATGTTGAGCAGCCTGTTATCGGTTACCTTTCCTTCTTTACGAAGCTCGCCATACCCCGTGAAAAAGATGAGAGGGTCCTTGGCGGCGTTAATCCGTTCAAGCATTTGTTGCGAATAGAGAGGCTCGTAGACGTCGTCTTGGTGAGCGATGGTTACGAGCGGTGTTACGCAGTGGGACACTGCGCAGTTCCAGTCATGAGCTATGCCTGGCTGTCCGCTGTTTATGAAGAGCGCGACACCGTACTTTCTTGCAACTGCTGCGATGTAGTCGTTTGGCGTAGAGGTTGAGACGATGATGTTCGACTTGGTCTCTTGAGAAAGAAGCGATTCGAGGCACTCCCCAAGGTAGGGAGACTCTCCGTAGGCACAAAGGGCAAAGGTGTGATCTGAGGGGGAATACACGTGGGCTCCTGAACCATTCGGGGCATTATCGAAGCCCCATAAATTTGCATGTGATGTTTACTATACTCAGTTGCATTGTAAGAGCACGTTCGGCTTTTGGAGCTACATGTCTTCGATTCCGCAGGGGAGCGCACGCGTGGGTGACGCCCCTCGAGTTCTGGTTATCATCCCCGCATATAACGAAAGCGCCTGCATTCTTGATACGGTGCACAAAATAGAAGCGTGCGGTTATGACTACGTCGTTGTTAACGATGGGTCAAAGGACAATACCTTGGCAATTTGCAGGGAAAATGGCCTAAACGTTCTTGATCTCCCCCAAAACCTCGGCATCGGCGGCGCCGTACAGGCGGGCCACAAGTATGCTCAGCGCCTGGAATACGATATTGATATTCAGGTCGACGGAGATGGGCAGCACGATCCGACTTATATTCCCCGTCTTGTTGAGGTGATACGAAGCGGGGCCGACCTCGCTGTGGGGTCTCGTTTCGTTGAAAAGACTGACGGGTTTCAGTCAACGTTTATGCGTCGTGTCGGTATCGTTTGGCTCTCTAATTGGATCAAGCTCTTTACCGGTGAGGTTGTAACGGATCCTACTTCTGGCTTCCGAGCCTGCAATCGCCGGGCAATCGATTTGTTTTGCGCGAGCTATCCGGATGACTATCCGGAGCCAGAGTCGCTTGCTCTTGCAATGAAAACGGGGCTTAAAGTTCAAGAAGCGCCCGTCAAGATGCTCGAGCGCCAGGGTGGCAAGTCGTCAATCGGCGGCTTTTCTTCGGTGTACTACATGATTAAGGTGTCACTGGCAATCTGCTTGGTTTGCTGGGCTCACAGGAAGGAGGTTTAGCGTGAACATCGTATTGCGCCTCTGTGCTGCCCTGTTTTTCTTGCTCTTTCTTGGTTACGTACTGAGGCTCGTTTCAAAGGGAAGACTGCAGCTCAAGTATTCGCTTCTATGGATTCTGCTCTGCGTAGTGATTTTGGTCTGCGATGCATTTCCGGGAATCATCTTCTGGTTTTCGGCCCTCCTGGGCTTCATTACGTCTTCCAACTTCCTGTTTATCGTTGCGATTGTGCTTTTGCTTGCGATCTGTCTCTCCCTGAGCGTTGCGGTAAGTAGGCTAACGATAGCGGTCAAGAATCTCACGCAGAGAATCGCAATTCTTGAGAAGTCCCTCGAGGGGAATGAGGGATGACGTCGTGGTTCTCTTTTTGCGTGAGCGATAAAGTCATTGCTGTGTAATAGAATTCATTCTCACGTTGATTGTTGTGAAGCCCCGTCTAACGAGCGGGCTATCGTCATCTGCATTGGATTGAGAGGGGCCGCTAGAAGAGACGTGTTTTGCGGGTTTAACGACATTGAATACCGTATCGAACTCGTTCTTTACGTTTCTTCGTTCTGCTGCGGCCACTGAGATCCGACGATTTGTCTGGAGGTCGCATGCGCAGCCATCGCTTTCACGCCACCCGAGTCCTGGTCTTTCTTCTAGTCGTCGCCTCGCTGGTCGCGGCGACGCGTCCGACGCCCGCGTTCGCGGACGCCCTCTCCGACCTGTACGGCTGCCAGTACGACCGCGAGGAAGTCTATGTCGGCGATGGTGAGTCAGGCGACGCCGCCGCGGCGATCGTCTCTGAGGAGAGCAGTGACGGGGACGGCTCTGCGCGAAGCGTCCCGACGGTCGCCCCGAGGGAGATCTCCGGGGAGATGCTCTACTTCTGCACATGGGAGAGCGGGCAGAACTACGACCAGGGCCTCAGCTGGGGAGATGGCTATGCCGCCATGGGCTACTTCCAGTTCGACAGGGGCAGTGATCTTGGGGCTTTTCTCCATGCCGTCTATAACTACGACCCGACTACCTACTCCTGCCTGCGCGTGATCGGCGACAGGTACGGCTGGAACCTGTCGGAGAAGGCCGCCGGCCCGACGCGCTCTAACGGCGCCTTCACCCAGCTCGGCAACGATCTTAACGCCGCCTGGCACGCCTGCTACAAGGCGAACCCGACCGAGTTCTCCCAGCTCCAGAACGGCTGGGCATATGACAACTACTACGTCCCGGCGGCGAACTACATGCGTTCTAGGGGTATCTCGATCGACGATCGTGGAGACAGTGTCAAGAGTCTGTGCTGGGGCATGAGCAACCTGTTCGGCACGGGCGGCTGGCGGAAGTTCGTCGGTGGCCGGACAAACGGCTACGACTGGGATGGCAACTGGAACAGTTCTAGGGACTGGCCCGGTGCCGGGCTCACCGCGGGCATGAGCGACCAGGAGTTCGTCGCTACCCTTTGCGACTACGTCATCGACAATGTGAGTGTGTTCTACAAGGCCCAGCCGCAGTACTGGGACGGGTGGCGGAACCGATATAGGAGCGAGAAGGCCCACTATCTCCAGATGATTGCGGAGAACGAGGCCTCCTCCCGCCAGGCCCTCGACGAGCTGGCCGCCGCCAACCGCTCGGCCCTTGCCGACGGGGAGTACGTCGTGAGGGCCCGCTGCGCCGGGCGCCTCGTCCTCGACGTCTACGGCGGCTACTCCGCCGCCGGCACCAACGTGCAGCTCTGGGAGCCCAACTCCACCGACGGCCAGGTGTGGGTGGTCTCCCACGACGAGGCCGGCTACGTCACCCTCACCTGCGCCGGCTCCGGCAAGGCCCTGGACGTCTGGGGCGGAACGCCCCGCGCCGGGGCGAACGCCCAGCAGTGGGACCCGACCGGCGGCTGGAACCAGAAGTGGGTCGCCGTGCCAGGCCAGGACGGCGGGGTGACGCTTGTCTCCGCCATGCGCTCCGACCTCGCCCTCGACGTCTACGGCGGCTACTCCGCCGCCGGCACCAACGTGCAGCTGTGGACGGCCACGGGCGGCGCCTCGCAGTCGTTCGAGTTCGAGCCCGCCAAGACCTCCCGCCAGGCCCTCGACGAGCTGGCCGCCGCCAACCGCTCGGCCCTTGCCGACGGGGAGTACGTCGTGAGGGCCCGCTGCGCCGGGCGCCTCGTCCTCGACGTCTACGGCGGCTACTCCGCCGCCGGCACCAACGTGCAGCTCTGGGAGCCCAACTCCACCGACGGCCAGGTGTGGGTGGTCTCCCACGACGAGGCCGGCTACGTCACCCTCACCTGCGCCGGCTCCGGCAAGGCCCTGGACGTCTGGGGCGGAACGCCCCGCGCCGGGGCGAACGCCCAGCAGTGGGACCCGACCGGCGGCTGGAACCAGAAGTGGGTCGCCGTGCCAGGCCAGGACGGCGGGGTGACGCTTGTCTCCGCCATGCGCTCCGACCTCGCCCTCGACGTCTACGGCGGCTACTCCGCCGCCGGCACCAACGTGCAGCTGTGGACGGCCACGGGCGGCGCCTCGCAGTCGTTCGAGTTCATCTCCGCTCATCCGGAGGTCGCTCCCGGGCCCCGCCTCGTCTCGCTCGAGGGGGTCTGGTCTGACATGGCCCCTGCCTGTGCCGACGGCCTCGCCCTCGACGTCTACGGCGGCTACTCCGCCGCCGGCACCAACGTGCAGACCTGGACGCCCGGCGGGACGCTCGGGCAGGCGTTTAGGCTTGAGTGGCGCGACGGATACTATGCGATTGTCAACGCGGCGTCCGGGTTGGCCCTGGGGACCTCGGATCAGGGGGTCGTCCCAGGGGCGAACGTCTGCCTGTGCGACCCGGCGTCCGAGGGCGACGGGGCCCTGTTCGCGGCCACAGACAACGGTGACGGGACCGTCACGTTCGTGAACAAGGCGACTGGCCTCGCCCTCGACGTCTACGGCGGTTACTCCGCCGCCGGCACTAACGTGCAGCTCTGGACTGCCACGGGCGGAGCTTCGCAGCGCTTCTCCGTCGAGCCTAGATCCCATGTCCTCGGTGAGGGTGCCTATGCGATCACCTCGTCGTCTGGGCTGCTGGTCGACCTCTCGGGTGGGTCGGACGAGGATGGCGCCCGCGCGGTCCTGTTCTCCCCGAACGGGGGGCTCAACCAGAGGTGGTATCTCACTCCGATTGACGGGCAGAACGGAGTCTACACTGTCGAGTCCCTCGCCTCCGCGAAGCGCCTGGCGGTGGGGGCCGACGGGTCCGTCTCCCAGCGCACGGCCTCGGATGACGCCTCGCAGTGGTGGCGCATCGACGTCGAGGCTGGCTACGTCCGCCTCGAGAGCGTTTCCTCGCCCGGCGCGAGGCTCGCCGCGGGCGGCGGCTCGGGCGCGCGCGTCGGCCTGTCCTCCGCCGATGACCCGTCGACGCAGAGGTTCTCCCTGGTCCCCGTCGAGGCGGCGCTGCCGTCGGGGACCTACGTGGTCCGCCCGGCGGCCGATCCCTCGCTAGCTCTCGACGTCTACGGGGCCTCCCTGGCGGACGGGGCCAACGTGCAGGCGTGGGGCTTCTCGGAGGGCGGGAACCAGAAGTGGCGCCTGTCTCCCGCCGCAGGGGGTGCCTTCGTGGTGACGAACTGCCTGAGTGGGAAGGCGCTCGACGTCCAGGGCGGCTCGGCGACGCCGGGCGCGAACGTGGAGCAGTTCTCCCCGAACGGTGGCGCGAACCAGCGCTGGCGTGTGACCTATCGTCCTGGCGGCTGGGTACTGGTCTCGGAGCTTGATTCCTCGCTCGTACTGACCCTATCGGGTGGCTCGGCTTCCGGCTCCAATGCTGTGGTCGACCGCGACTCGGGTGCCACCGACCAGAGGTTCACGTTCAGGCGGACGACGTACGTGCCTTCAGACAGGCAGGAAATGGTATGGAAAGCTCAAAGCTATTACAGCTCTACTAACTGGCTGATTCTTGTTGATAATACGGATAACAAGGTAGGCATTTTCAATGGCAGCAGGGGTAATTGGAACCTTGTTCAGTACTGGACCTGCACAACGGGCAAGGCTTCTACGCCCACTGTGCTCGGCGAGTACCAGGTTGGTTCTCGTGGGTATTCGTTTGGAAGCGGTTTTACCTGCTATTACTGGACTCAGTTCTATCATGACTATCTATTCCACTCGATCCCGTACGACGAGAACACATTCAGGATTCAGGATGGAAGGCTTGGGCAGAACCTTTCACATGGCTGCGTGAGACTTGATATCAACAATGCGAAGTGGATTTATGACAATATTCCTACGCGAACAAAGGTTGTTTCCTACAGGTAGCCATTGATTAAAAACAGGTGGCCTAGTTCCTGAGATTTGGGACTAGGCCACCATGCTACGGCGTGTATGACGGCGTGCTACTTTGATTTAGAGCGCAATTTGAGCATTACCGGAATTAGGCTTTGAATAATCCAAAGCCTTACTGGCGGGAAGTGACAAAATAGCCCGTTAAATGCTTTCCAAAGCGAGAAATATGTTTCCCAACCCGCTTCCTGGGCAAGAGAGCCAGAGAATGGCGACTTTGCTGCGTAATGCCAGTAATCAGATTGAAATCTATGGGTCGTCCCCGTTCTCCAGGGCCGATCTTCTCCGAGATAATGAACTATGCAGGGGTTTTCTTTTACTTTGGCAAATTCCGATTTTGATGGAAATGGATAGTTCTTTTCTAGCTTGCTTAAATACTCATACGGATAGTAGTCAAATGTATTCGCATAGTTGTAGGTGGGCGAAAGCACTTTAAAATTGCCTGCACATAGAAGGTTTAGCGCATCTTGATCATTTGAGGTTAGGATGTCCTTTTTATTTCGACATATTTCGAGGAGCCGTTGTTCAGCCCCTTGTTTCTTCCACGCTCTTATGTCGACCAACAGAACTCCGGCGTTGAAATAGCCGGCATCACGAACGCCAAGCTGATTTAATTTGCTATTTTTAACCGTCGGCTCAATAACGGCTCCAAGCAGATTTCCGCTCATGGGGCAATCCCAGAGAGGTCTGAGGCTGCTCCTGATGATGGTGTCTCCGTCTAGGTAAAGGATCTTGTCAACGCTTTCAGGCAAATAGCGAGCCATCAACAGACGCGCCATTACGATTTCGTTCCAACCCGATGTGTCAAAAGACGAATCAATCGAGCTCATGAAGCCATGGATATTTTGAATGCTGACTTTGCAGCCATATATGGTTTCATAAGTACTGAATTTTTCCAGGCTCTTTTCCGTGATGTTGTCCACCAGCAAGTAGAAGTGCAAATCATTATCCCAGCGATTGTTTTCGCATATTGAGGTCATACATGCTGCGGCATGCTGCGCATAGTTCTCATTGAAGGTAAGCAGGATATTCATATTGCTCCCCTATTTCTAGATTAAGCTGATAACTATAAGGTCCGATTATTGGTTTGTCTAATACTAGATTGATGCGTCACCCGTATCAATTGGGTCGGGGAGCGGGAAGGTTGACTTGCACTTTATTTGGCATTCTTGTTAATGATGGAAATGGCTGATGTAATAGGGGTTTGTAAATTTCTAGGCTAGTTTTAGTCTAATTTGCTTGTGATTAAAGGGTTTGGATAATTGAAACGGGTTAGTCGATGGCAATAAAGGCGCAGGCCAAATCACTTCAAGAAAACATGGCGTGGAATTCAATTGGCTCACTCATCTACCTTGGATGTAACTGGCTTACGACGGTGCTTGTCGTTACGCTATCAACAGACTATGCGGACTCAGGCAAGTTTGCTGTTGCGATGGCGGTCGGAAGCCTCACCGCAGCAATTGTGCTGTTTAAAGTGAGACCTGTTCAAGTGTCATCCCTGCAATCAGAAACTGCCGCGGGCGATTTTGTTGGCCTAAGAGTTGTTTGTACGTTATTTGCTCTTATCTTTACCGTCGTCTACTGCCTGATTAGCGTTGCTCCCGAAAACCACCTCGTTGTTGCTCTATATGCCCTGTTTAAAGTCGCAGAATCATTCGTTGACGTCTATCACGGCTTGTTCCAGCAGCATAATCGACTTGATTATGCTGGAAAATCGCAAATTGTAAGAGGCGTTCTCGCCCTTGTCTCTTTTTACGTCGGACTTGCCGTATTCAATAGCTTAGTTCTATCGATATTCCTGATGTTCTTGTCCTCAGTTGCAGCAATAATGATCTACGACATGCCGCGGGCCAGGGCGTTTGCCTCTGTTACGCCCCGTTTTAATCAGAAGACTATTGGCCGCCTGCTCAAGAAATGTGCTGCAGGTTTTGTATCTTCCCTTTTGATCACAATGATTGTGAGCGTCGCGCGCCAGTCGTTCGGGCTGAGCTATGGGAATGAGGTGCTCGGGCGTTATGCTGCGGTCGCAACGCCTTGCGTTATAGTTCAGGCGATCGCTTATTACGTTTATGCTCCGCTATACAACTCAATTGGAGAAATGAAATCCAATCATGACGGCAAGGCCCTGCGGAAACTCGTCTTTATAGTTACGGGCGTCATATTGGGGCTTATGGCCGCCTGTCTACTTCTTGCATTGCTATTTGGCAAGGCCGCCCTGTCTCTTCTCTATGGCGAGACAATTGAGAACTATGCGTATCTCCTTTATGGAGCTCTGCTGTGTACCGGTGGGTTTGCCATTCTCTCGTTTATGTTGGATACGCTCATTATCTTTGGCAGAGACCGACTAGTATTCCTATTTAGCGTCATACCTGTGTTGGTCTGCTTGGGTGGAACCAGCTTTCTGACGTGCGATCCGAATTCGATTAGTATTCTGGTGCTTGTTTCCTATTCGTCGGCGATTCTTCCTTTATTTGCCTTCTTTACTAAGGCAGACTGCTAGCGATAGCCGGGCAAGCTCTGGCTCGGAGACGAAGCCAATGTCTCCGCGCTATTAGGATATGGGAGAATTGAAGCTCCAGGAGGAAGCCTGCATGCAAGGCCCAACTACACGTTTACTGCCTGCGCATACAAGAATCTGCTTCCGCGGATACGATTATCCTCTTAAGAAATCCGGCTTCTTCATGCGAGCGAAGGCATATCTATTTGAGCGTTAGTCGAGACTGGAGCTTGAGGCTCGAACCTGCTCTTGGCATGAATGGCTGGTATCAGTAATGAGTGGTTTGGCGACCTACGTCGTAGGCAGTACTATTTATTTTTGGAAGAATCTAGTTTGGGGTTGTCGGGTGGTTGCATGGATATAAGGAAAGAAGACGAGCTGCGCTCGCTGGTTATTACTGTCGCGCTGCTCACATTGTCCATTGCTGCTGTTGGCAGCTCGTTCTGGGGCGTTCTGCTGCTCTCCATCGGTGAAATCGGAAAGGTCGAACTTGCCCTCTTTTTCCTCCCGCTTGTTGTGTATATTTGCCTAACTGTTTCCTGGATTAATGTTCGGAACAATTCGCATAGCCATGCGTTGTGGTTCTTGTTCGTTGCTGTTCCTTCTGTAACGGCATTTAGCTTATATATGATTCCCGGATGGGTCCCTGATGAACCAGGACATATCTGTCAGGCCTATGCTCTATTTACTAGAAACTCAGGCGGATTTGATGTCCCAGTTGCTTTGAGGGATCTTCCCCACAACTACCAAGAGATGTATGCCTCGCTTACTTGCGCTCCGTCTTGGAATGACTGCGAAGTTGTTAGAAGGTTTTTTTCTTCGTATTTCGACCATCTGTACTTCATTCCGTGGCTGGTACTTACACTTGGAAAGTGCTTTCAATCAAACACCCTTGCTGCACTTGTCGTGGCGAGACTTGCCAATGGGCTATTCTACGTGTGCGTCTCAGCATGTCTCCTTAAGGCTATTCCTGTATGCAAAACTCCTTTTTTGGTATTCCTGCTTAATCCGATGCTGCTGCAGCAGGAGGCCTCCTGCTCTGCGGACGCGATCGCGAATATCGTTGGAATCGCTTATTGCGTTGCGGTTATTGCGCTATATATAAGGAAGTCATACACCCGCAAGAACGCTATCGGCGTCACTGCTCTCTTCGTCCTTTTGCTGCTGTCGAAATCAATGTATGCGCCGCTTGCTCTGATTAGCTTGCTGTTCGTTGGTGATTTCGCTACAAAGAAGACGACTCGTCTCATATATATTTTGACCGCTTTTGGCTGCATCGTGATCGCTGTTGCCGTGGTGAACGCGTATCACGGTTCTTTCTTGCCTGAGTCATTTGCGCTTATGAGGCAGCCTCTGCATTGCGTAAAAGTGTTGTCTAAAACCATATGGGAACTCGGGCCTTTTTATGTTGAGTCGTATGCCGGAAAAATGCTAGGGCCGTTGTCTATCCTTGTGTGGCCTCCCTGCTTCTGGGCCTATTGCGCTCTCCAGCTTGTTGTTTTGTTCTATAGGGATGAAGATGATTCCGGACACTTCGTTTCGAGGGATAGGGTGATGGTGTTTATTGTTGCGTTGGTCGACGCCGTTCTTATCATTCTTACTCAAAGGGGATGGTCGCTTGAGATGGACCATCGCGAGGATATTATTTGCGGAGCGCAGGGAAGGTACTTTATTCCCATTGTCTTAACGCCCCTTCTTATGTGTTCTGCAGAACGGCTTGGGAATAGCAAAGGGAGAGTCCTTGCCACTTCATGCGCTATTCTCTCTATGATTCTTCTGCTTGACATGGTGTCCGTGTCAATTTCGTTTCTTTAAGCTGGATTTGGTACGAGAGGTATTTCTCTTCTAAAGATAATCGCTCGAGACAACATTCGGAGACTAATAAACATGGGTCGAATTTCAGAGCTGAAGGCAAATGCGCTTTATACTTTGCGCGAAGAGGGTGTCTCGTACTTTTCTGATCGAGTCAAGGCGCATCTAAATGCGGCCATCAATTCACGCGGGAACGCCCCGGATCCTTTGGACGTATGTACTGATGTGCTGTTTATCAATGGCTGCGCCTATAGCGTTCCTCACCCTATCCGTTACAGAGTTGACCACCAGATTGAGCAACTTCATGCGGCTGGCGTATCCGCAAGGAAAATTGACGAGTGGAATCTGACGAACGATTATGCGAGAACAGCTCGTCTGTTCGTTATATTTCGCTGTCCCTACAACGATCGAGTCGGGGAGTTTATTAGACTTGCAAAGTCTTTGAATAAGACTGTGCTGTTCGATATCGACGACCTCGTAATTGACAGGAAGTACACAGATACAATTTCATATCTGGATTCTCTGAGCCCTGAAGATAGGGCAGGTTACGATGCAGGCGTCGATGCAATGCAAAAGACCATGATGCTTTGTGACGCCGTTGTTACGTCTACAGATGGGCTGGCGGCCGAGCTCAGAAATTATAGGGAAACCGTATTTGTTAATAGGAATGTTGCCTCCGAGGAAATGGTCCGACTGTCTCAGCGGGCGGTGGAAGAGAGGGACATTTTCCCCTTCACGCCGGAATGCAGCGTTCCTGCTCATGAAAAGACTCGCTGGAAGAATGCCTGCAAGAGAAATGAGTCCAGGGATGACTCCCTGGTACATATCGGTTATTTCAGCGGGAGTATTACGCACAACGATGATTTCAACCTCATTCTTTCAGCGCTGACGAAGATTATGAAGTCGCGTCCCAATGTGCGCCTTCATGTAATTGGCGAGCTTGCGCTCCCGGAGGAGCTTCAGCCATTTGCTGAAAGAGTAGAAGCTGCTCCATTTTTGCCGTGGCGTAGGCTTCCCAGGCTCATCTCTGAGATGGACATCAATTTGGCGCCATTGACCGACAGCATTTTCAACCGCGCTAAGTCCGAAAACAAATGGGTTGAGGCGGGATTGGTAAAGGTTCCGACGATTGCGAGCAATATCGGAGCCCTTTCCGACTCTATTGAGAATTGGGAAACGGGTGTTCTTTGTGACAACACCGAAGAGTCTTGGTCTACTGCTCTCACCAGGCTCGTCGATAGCAAATCTTTAAGAAATGAGATTGGCGAGAAAGCCTATGTGAAGTGTCTTGAGACTAAGACGACGATTGGGACCGGATCGAAACTGGCTTCGTTTCTGAGGTCACAGGCAACAAAGAGTGTTGCGTTCTGTCTCCCTTCGCTCGACATTAGCGGTGGAGTGCTTGTCGCGCTCAGGCATGCTTCCTTCCTTAATAAGAGGGGGTACGATGTCACCATCGTCGATGGGTCCGGCGATCAAAGGTGGACGGAATACTCAGGCTGTTCGTTCCCTGTTATCAATCGGAGGGTGATGCCCACAAAGATAGACGACTGTCCGATTGATATGACGTTTGACAGTATGGTGGCTACCTTTTGGGAAACAGCCATGTTTGTCGACAGGTATAGCAAGGCGAAACAGAAGTTCTATCTTGTTCAGAATAGGGAGACTGACTTTTATCGCCCAGGAACGAGGGACAGGATGGACGCCTCCGCTACCTATGGCATCGGCAAAATGACATACCTCACCATATCTAGATGGTGCGAAGAGTGGATGCGTGATCAATACGGACTTGAGCCGCGATTTGCTAGAAACGGATTAGACCTGAGCGAGTTTCGTGTGCGAGAGCGCGATTATAGTGGGCGCATCAGAATCCTCGTCGAGGGAGATTCCTCGGCGGAACATAAAAATGTTGACGAGAGCTTCAAGATCGTTGATAAGCTTGATCGAGATAAATACGAAATATGGTATTTGTCATATAAAGGCGAGCCAAAAGATAGTTATAGGGTCGATAAGTTTCTCAAAGCGGTGCCTCATTCAGAAATCTCTGAGGTGTATGAGCAGTGTCATATCCTCTTGAAGACGAGCATCCTCGAGAGCTTCTCTTATCCGCCTCTTGAAATGATGGCAACGGGCGGTCTGGCGGTTGTGCTTTCGAACCAGGGGAATGCCGAATACCTAGTTGACAGGGAGAACTGCCTTCTTTTCGATCGCGGGGAGGATGAAAAAGCCGCTTCTTTGATCGAGGAGCTTGCCGAGAGCCCTGCTCTTAGGGAAAAGCTGAGAGCGGGCGGACTTGAAACAGCCCGCTCGAGAGATTGGAATGCTCTGGAAAGTGAAGCTGTCGCGTTGTATGAATAGCGGTTACTAGGCGGTTGCTATGGGTAAGAATCCCCTTCTCTCTTTAATATGCGTTTATAACGACCAGAGCCAGTTTGAAGAGCTGGTCAATTCGCTTGGGAACATGCGAGAAAACGTCGAGATAGTGGGCCTGGACAATAGGCAGGCTCAGTGGAAAAGCGCCGCAAGCGCATACCTCGAGGGGATTTCGAGGGCAAGTTCTCAAATACTCGTGTTCTCGCATCAAGATATTCGGTTTACTGATGATTCATTTTTGACCGAACTCATATCTGAGCTTACGTGCGATCCCTTGCAGATAATTGGGGTTGCCGGCGCCGTCCCTGTCGATAGCGGACACAGCAGGAGAATGCTGTCTGGTATGTATCAGGGCTCCAAGCTGATGCGTCATCACACTGCTTCCTCGAAAACCGCCGTTATGTCTCTCGATGAGTGTCTATTTGCCTTTGGCTCTAAGGTTCTGGATAGGGTGACATTCGATGACGTGACCTGTGACTCGTGGCATTTTTATGCGGTCGATTTATGCCTTCAGGCCCATCTTTGCTCGATCCCGGTATATGTCGTCCCCGCCAACGTGCTTCATCTCAGCGGTGGGAACAGGGACGCTTCATATTATCTTGCGCAAGAAAAGCTGAAGAGCAAGTATATGGCGGACTATGATTGCATCGCGACTACTTGCGGCTGGACTTCGACTAGTTATGTAGATCCTTACAGGCCGATTATTGACGACGAGCTCGGTGCTCTTCATTCAAAGGGCGTCAAGGATGTTGTCCGCTTTTATCTGCCGGTTTCTAAGTCTCTGAGCATGTCGAATATGCTCTTTTTTCCTAGCGTCGAAACTCTTTTGTCGATTACTGCATTGGAAAGCACAGATGAAGATGAGAATTTCTTCTCTGCTTTAACGAAGATGGATGCTACAGATAGACGACTTCTTGAATTCGTAATCGAGCTCAATAACTTTGTTGCATCTCAAAATTGGCTCCTTAACGACCTGCTCGACTTGAAAAGAGACTATGCTGAGTCTACAAAGGATGAGTTGTTGTCATCTACTCGCTATAGAATTGGTCATATTCTCGCTCCTTGGTCTCGTCCAAAGTATATGGCGTTGTGCGAGGAGCCAATGGCAAGCAAAGCGGGGTCGCTTTCTTTTGCTGACGGAGCAGTAGACTATCTGTCGCTTCTTTCTCATAGTCCCAATGACATTATCGAAGCCATTCGCCTATACGCAGAAAGCTATAACCGGTCATCTTTGGGCGTTGTTGGAAAGAAGTGCATGGATATTCTTGGGGTATGGCAGGGCGAAGTAGCTGAGATAAAGAAGCTGCAGGATAAGAATAAGAAGCTTGCAGAAATCGATCACGAGGCGCTATATGTTAAGAAGGGTATCGAGGCTACACTAGCTTTCAGGTTGGGAAGCGCGTTGTCCAGGCTCGTTGGTCGGTGAGGCTAAATGAATAAGATTGCATGGGTGATTCCAACGCCCATCGAAGGGTCTGGCGGCTTTAGGACCATCTTTTCAAAGTGTATTGCGTGCCAGTCACGAGGCATAATCGTCGACGTGTATATCTATAGCTTGGACTCCGCGCCACTTTTCACGGCAAGTGACATGCGTATCCATCTTCGGGACTGGTTTGACTTCGAGCCCAATCATGTTGGCCTTGCCGTTGACAAGCTTACTGAAACTTACGATGCGGTTATCGCAACCGCTTGGAATACTGCTGAGTTTGTATCAAGGCAGAGCGCGGATCGCAAGTTGTATTTTGTTCAGGATTATGAACCGTCTTTCTATCCCGTAAATGATTACCAGCTTCTTGCCCGCGGCTCTTACGATCTCGGCCTGGAAGTCGTCACTATGGGTCGTTGGCTTTATTCGAAGATTCACGACCTTGGTGCCCCAATGCTTAGCTGGCTTGATTTTGGCGTAGATAAGTCAGTCTATCGTCCGCTGGATACTCCAAAGGAGAAAGCGGTTTGTGCGATATATCAGCCCGAGAAAGACAGAAGACTATCGAGGACACTTCTGGATGCTTGCGAGCTATTGCTCGAGGCTGACGATCACTTGACAATCTATCTCTACGGATCCGTTGTATCTCAGCTAAGTCCCGTCCCTCCTCATCCCCGCCTTAAGATGCTTGGCCTTCTCACCCGAGAGGGGTGCAACGAGCTTTACAACAAGTGCGAGTGTGGAATATCGCTGAGCGCAACCAATCCCTCGCGGATCCCGTTTGAGATGATGAGCACCGGGCTTCATGTGATTGAGCTGGGTCTTGAGAACAATATGTTCGACTTTCCCGAATCGGCCCCGATTACGTTTGTTGACCCATCGGCTCCTGGGATTGCGAGCGGAGTTCTGTCGGTGCTTGATGGCGCGGAGTCGAAGTCAGGGTCCCTCTCTTCGATAGTCTCCCAGGAGCGTGAGAACGAACAGTTTGTTGAGGCTTTGCTTGGGGATTCGGTCTTATCGCACGATGCGGAGATTCCGAAGCGGGTAGAACACGAGACGGTCAAAGCTGACGCTCTTGTGCGCAAGCACTTTGATTCCCTCATGGTCCGGCGTGAGCGACAAGCAGTGGGGAGGAGGGAGCCTCTTGTCGGAGACAGTCTCGTATTAACGCTTGTCAACGACATCCCTCTCGATGACGGGGAGTCCTTGCGCTTTGCTTTCTGGTGCCATTCGGATCAAAGTGACCTTACGTGGGCGTCTTTCGAGGAGGCTGCCTCCGGGCAGTCGGCGCGGGTTCTCCTTAATCCGGATTTGGATGGCCCCCGCGTCGCCAACATTCACTTCTATGCTGTCGATGGTATGGAGAACCATCGTTTTCTGTATGCGACCTCGCAGGCCGTTGCCTATTCAGACAGGGAGCTGAGCAGCTCCAATCGATTCATCGAATTTGGAATGCTGCGTTGTTATGTCGGCGTAAATGATGAGTGCAGGGCAAAAGAGCTGCGGGAAAAAGGACAATTTGTACGGGCGGGCGCACTCAATCGAATTGGTGCTCGCCTATTTGGGCGACGACACTAGTTTGTTCGCTGTCTGATTTTAGGGAAGGCTGCAGAGGGTTAATGGATAACAACAAGCACTGGCGAGGTCTCGAAAGGGCTCGCAAAGTCTCGGCTACTCTTTCGTCCGCGCCGCCCATTCTGCTTGATACGGCTATGGGCAGTGAGAACTCCGGCGACTGGGTCATAATGGCGGCATGCAATTCAGTTGCAGAGGAACTGTTCGGCTCCGTCAATCTCCTTCATATTCCGACCCATTATTACGATCCGGTGTGGGAGGGTGCAGGAGGGGCGACTAAGCTTCTTTGTGGCACTAATATTCTATATACACATATGGCTGAGCAGCGGCAATGGGCGCTCCCGCTTGATTATCGCAATCTCGGAAATGTCTGCCTACTAGGCGTCGGAATGTCGGACATTGGCGTCGACGACCGCATGGATTTCTATACGAAACGATTTTATAAATCCGTTTTGAGCAAACGGCTCCTTCACTCTGTTAGGGACGAGATGACGAGGCAGCGCTTGCTCCAGATAGGAGTTAAAAACGTTTTAAATACGGCCTGTCCAACCATGTGGCCCCTTACGCCCGAGGCACAAAAGAGGATTCCTGTCAGGAAGGCCCGGAACGTTTTGACATCAATTACCGATTATTGCTTTTCTCCCGAATATGATCTCGCGATGATTAGGGAATTGGAAAAACACTATGAGAAGGTGACGATATGGGTCCAAGGGAGTCACGATATTGATTGGTGTCTAGATAAAGTCATTGATCTCAACAATTACGAACTCGTGGGTCCTGATATCAATCAACTTGATGAAGTTCTGGGACGAGACGACTTAGACTATATCGGAACTCGACTTCATGCAGGCATACGTTGCCTCAACCGCGGTCATAGGTCGCTAATCATTTCGGTTGATAATCGCGCTCGGCAGATTGGTAAGGATACAAACCTTCCGGTTTTAGAGCGCTCCGGAATTGAGGACGGAGCCTTGAGCGCATGGATTAACAATCCGTTAGAAAGCAATATACGTCTTCCATGGGATTCCATCGAAAAGTGGAAGAAGCAGTTTATTTAAAGAATCACTGTCCTGTAATGGATGGGTTGGGTTATTCACCAATTGCCCAACCCATTTTTGCTTTTCGAAGAAGCTCAGTGAGAAGCAGCGCAACGCTTCCAAAGCCAAATAGGTTAACGATGAGCATTAGCACCGGGTGGATGCTTGGCCAGTAGGTAAATGAAAAGTAGATAAGCGGTGAATGGAAGAGGTAGAGGCCCATGCTGTCTCTGCTGATGATGTCCAGTGGCCGCCATTCTCTTTGGGGCACTGTTAAGAAGACCTCGAGTACTGATGACAAGGTCCAAAGAAGCAAGATGGCACGAGGCAGCGCTATTTCCCATCCGGCGAAGGAAAGGGCAAAGAGGCTTAGAGTTGGAATTGCGAGTGCCAGAACGAGGGCCTTCTTGTATCGAGTGAGATGGTTCTCGTAACCGTGGATGGCGTAACCAAGGGCAAACCATATTCCGTAGCTCGAGGCTAGACTTTGGAAGGGAACCATATTAATTGGCGAATGGTATGCAATAGCCATCGAAAGAAATAGGGCGATTGGACCCAGGCGTGGGGCTTTCAACGTTTTTGCAGTCCACAAAACAAGAGAGGATGCCAGGGTGATATGAAATAGCGTCGGAAGAAACCAAAGGTGTCCGCTGTCGCCGCCAAGAACGATCATCCTAATCAGGATGAGCGGGTAGGATAACCCCTGATATCCAGGGTATCCGATCAACATTCTTATGGGCACGAGCCAAATAGCGCCGAAGAAAAGAAACGGCAGCAAGATGCGTTTTGCGCGCGATAGGAGTAGGCTGCTCAGGTTACTGGCGTTGTGAAAAGACCAATAGAAGCAAAAGCCGGATAGGGTAAAGAATAAGGGCATTTGCACCGTGTTGATGAGCATTTTTAAATGGTCGAAAAGCGGGGCTGTCTGTTCGGTTGGATAGAGCCCCCAATCTCGTGAATACAGAATGATGCTGTGACCAAGCACTACCAGAAAGATGGCGATGGCCCTTAGGTTCGAAATGTCGGCGCGCTTGTTTTGCATGGGCTTCTGACGTTCGTTTGTCGGATAACGCTCCTGAATAACAGACGTCTATTATCATATCGGGAGATATATCGTCCCTCGAGAGGATTCTGATATGAAGGGCATCATTCTTGCCGGTGGGTCGGGTACGCGTCTGTATCCGCTTACGCTTGTGACCAGCAAGCAGCTGCTGCCGGTCTATGACAAGCCGATGATTTACTATCCGCTCTCCACCCTCATGCTGGCGGGCATTCGCGATATCTTGGTCATCTCTACTCCGGCAGACCTGCCCAACTTCGAGCGCCTGCTTGGGGACGGTTCGCGCTATGGCGTCTCGCTTTCTTATGCCGAGCAGCCCTCGCCGGATGGCCTTGCGCAGGCGTTCACCATCGGTGAAGAGTTCATTGGTGGCGAGCCGTGCGCCCTGGTCCTTGGCGATAACATCTTCTACGGCAATGGGCTGTCGCGTCATCTGCGCCGTGCCGTCGAGAACGCTGAGGCTGGCCGCGCAACGGTGTTTGGCTACCACGTCGATGATCCCGAGCGCTTTGGTGTTGTCGAGTTCGATCGCGAGGGCCGCGCGGTCTCCATCGAGGAGAAGCCGGAGCACCCGAAGAGTTCCTATGCCGTGACGGGTCTCTATTTCTATCCTGGCGACGTCGCCTCGCGTGCGGCAAAGGTGACCCCCTCACCCCGCGGTGAGTTGGAGATCACCACCCTCAACCAGATGTATCTGGAGGACGGGACGCTCTCCGTCGTGACCCTCGGGCGGGGCTATGCCTGGCTTGATACCGGCACCATGGAGAGCCTGCATGAGGCGAGCGAGTTCGTGCGTGCCGTCGAGCACTCGCAGGATCTGCCCGTCTCGGTTCCCGAGGAGATTGCCTGGGAGAACGGCTGGACGACGACCGAACAGCTCGTGGAAGCCGCCAAGGCCTATGGCAAGAGCGTGTACGGCCAGCACCTCAAGAAGGTAGCTGCCGGAGAGATTATTGCTTCGAAGAGGGAGTACTAGTATGGCGGAGGCGTTCGAGCCGCACAACATCATCGTCACGGGCGGCTGTGGCTTCATCGGCAGCAACTTCGTGCACTACGTGGTGAACAACCACCCGGACGTGCACGTGACCGTGCTCGACAAGCTCACCTACGCGGGCAACCCCGAGAACATCGCGGGACTCCCGGCAGACCGCGTCGAGCTCGTCGTGGGCGACATCTGCGACGCGGCCCTGCTCGACGAGCTCGTCCCCGGGCACGACGCCATCGTCCACTACGCGGCGGAGTCCCACAACGACAACTCCATCGCGGACCCGGAGCCGTTCCTGCGCACCAACGTCGAGGGCACCTTCCGCCTGCTGGAGGCCGTGAGGAAGTACGGCGTCCGCTACCACCACGTGAGCACCGACGAGGTCTACGGCGACCTCGCGCTCGACGACCCGGCGCGCTTCACCGAGGAGACCCCCTACCACCCGAGCAGCCCGTACTCCTCCACCAAGGCGAGCTCCGACATGCTCGTCCGCGCCTGGACCCGCACCTACGGCCTGCGCACGACCATCTCCAACTGCTCGAACAACTATGGCCCCTACCAGCACGTGGAGAAGTTCATCCCCCGTCAGATCACCAACATCATCGACGGCGAGCGCCCGAAGCTCTACGGTAGGGGCGAGAACGTCCGCGACTGGATCCACACCGAGGACCACTCCTCCGCCGTGTGGGACATCCTCACGAAGGGCCGCATGGGGGAGACCTACCTCATCGGCGCGGACGGCGAGCAGAACAACATCACGGTCCTGCGCATGATCCTCGAGGCCATGGGCAAGGACCCGGACGACTTCGACTGGGTGCGTGACCGCCCCGGTCACGACCGCCGCTACGCCATCGACTCGACCAAGCTGCGGCGCGAGCTCGGCTGGGAGCCCAAGCACACGGACTTCGCCGAGGGCCTGCGCCAGACGATCGACTGGTACGTGGCCAACGAGACCTGGTGGCGCCCCGCGAAGGCGGCCACCGAGGCCAGGTACGCGAAGCAGGGACAGTAGGGGAGAGCCATGTCTGAGATTAGTTTTGAGAAGCAGCTCTCCGTCGCCGAGACCGGGATTGAGGGCCTGAAGGTTCTCGACCTGTCCGTTCACGGTGACTCACGCGGTTGGTTCAAGGAGAACTGGCAGCGCGCGAAGATGACGGAGCTCGGCATTCCCGATTTCCGCATCGTCCAGAACAACATTAGCTACAACGACGAGCGTGGCGTAACCCGCGGCATCCATGCGGAGCCCTGGGACAAGTTCATCTCAATCGCTCGCGGCTCCGTCTTTGGGGCGTGGGTGGACCTTCGCGCCGGCAGCCCGACGTATGGCAACGTCTATACCTGCACGCTCGATCCGTCCAAGGCCATCTACGTGCCGCGTGGCGTGGGAAACTCCTTCCAGGCCCTTGAGGATGGCACGGCTTACACCTACCTGGTGAATGCTCATTGGTCGGCTGAGCTCAAGAAGACCTATACCTTCGTGAACCTTGCAGATCCGGAGCTCGGCATCGAGTGGCCCATCCCGCTTTCCGAGGCGACGATTTCCGAGGCGGACAAGCATCATCCGATGCTGAAGGACGTTGTTCCCATGGAGCCCAGACGCACGCTCGTGACAGGTTGCAACGGCCAGCTGGGTCGTGCCGTCCGCGCGCTTGCGGGGGAGCGAGGCCTTCTCGACACGTTCGACTTCTGCGACATCGACACGTTCGACTTCTCCGACCCTAAGGCGTATGACCAGTACGACTGGTCGCTCTACGGCACCGTTATCAACTGCGGAGCCTATACCGCCGTGGACAAGGCCGAGACCCCGGAGGGTCGAGTGACCTGCTGGGCCGCCAACGCGACCGGTCCGGCCCTGCTTGCCCGCACTTGTGCGAACCACGACATCACACTTGTGCACATCTCGAGTGACTATGTCTTTGACGGCACGTGTGAGCTCCACAATGAGGACGAGGCGCTCAGCCCCATTAGCGTATACGGGCAGTCCAAGGCCGCCGGTGATCTCGCCGTGGAGGGCTGTCCCAGGCACTACATTCTCCGCAGCTCCTGGGTCATTGGCGATGGGCACAACTTCGTGAAGACCATGAAGTCGCTCAGTGACCGCGTTGACAATCCCGAGGACAAGCTCAATGGGGTTACCGTCGTGGACGATCAGCTGGGCCGTCTTACCTTTACGCGTGATATGGCGGCGGCGGTCTTCCATCTGTTGAACGCCAACGCCCCCTATGGCGTATATGACTGCACGGGGTCTGGCGCTGTCAGGAGCTGGGCTGATATCGCTGGGACCGTCTTTGACGCCGCCAACGGCAATGGCGATGCCGTGACTCCCGTAAGCACCACCGAGTATTATGCGAGCGCCGCCGGCCCCGTTGCCCCGCGCCCGCACTTCTCGGCGCTCGACCTCTCCAAGCTCGAGGCTGCCGGCTTCCACATGCCCGACTGGGAGATGGAGCTCTCCGAGTATCTCGAGGAGCTTCTTGCCAACGGTGATCAGAAGTAAGTCTGCTTCCGAGTAAACTAATTAAAGAGTGGCGCCCTGTCAGCCTCACTGGCAGGGCGCCTATTATTTGTGGCGAAAGTGGTGATATGACGTGGGAACAATGGTTGACACGGCTCGCAGGGCCTACCGTTTTGCTCGACGCATCACGGGGGTAAGGACTCCCGCCGATTTCAATCCGTTCCCCATTGACGCATGGACCGATCGAGCCTATGCAACCTGGTTTGAGTCGAATAAGGCGGCGGATGCTGAACTTGAGTTCCAACGTGAGACCTCGGAAGGGTTTGCGCTAAAGCCCACCTTTAGTTTCATTGTCCCTCTCTATAAGACCCCGTTGAACTACCTACGGGTTATGGCCGATTCTGTTCTTTGCCAGACATACGGCAACCTGCAGCTTGTTCTCGTGAACGCGAGTCCGGAGCTGCCCGCTCTGGCCTCAGCGGTTCATGCGCTGGAGATTCGCGACAAGCGCGTTTCCGTTGTGACGCTTGGGGACAATCTTGGAATAACGGAAAACACCAATGCTGGTATCGCTGTGGCTACGGGTGATTTTTGCTGCTTCCTTGATCATGACGACTATATTGAGCCGGACCTGCTGTTTGAGTACGTTAAGGCGCTCAACGAGGACCAGGAAATAGACGTTCTGTATTGCGACGAGGACCTTGTAGAAGAGGACGAGAAAACCGGGTCCTTTAAGCACCTACATCCTTTGTTTAAGCCGCAGCTCTCTCCGGAACTGCTACTATGCAAGAACAACATTGTTCATCTCATGACAATCCGTAGAACGCTCGTTGATTCGATGCCCGTTCCTGATAACAGATATGACGGTGCCCAAGACTACAACATGGTCCTTTACGCGACTTCTGTCGCGCGCAAAGTGCATTGCGTCCAGAAGGTGCTTTACCACTGGAGAATAAGCGCTGAATCTACCGCGGCAAATCCGGACGCTAAGCCTTACAGCCAGAAGTCCTATAGGCTGTCCGCACAAGCAAGCCTTACGCGCCGGAAAATCGAGGGGCGCATCGTATCTTCCGGAATCATTAATATCCACAACATCTGGCTTTCGAGCACTCGAAAGCCTGGCGTATGCGTTGTCGTAGACTGTGCTCCGTGGGCTGATGAACCGGAGGCCGAGGGAGCCTGTCCTTTCAATACGATTGATCGCTTTATTGAGTTTTTCGAACAGAACAACTCCCATCAGAATTGCCGCGTTCTCCTTGTGGGCTGTCCCGATACCAAGAAGCGACTTCCTCATGGCTTCGAGCGGGTGGAGTGCTCTGATTGCCTGTCCGTATTTGGTCGCTTCAATCTTGGAGCTGCCGCTGCCGGCGAGGAGTTCCTCTTATTCTTGGACGCCGGCTGTTTCTTTGACACTCCCGAGCCGCTCGAACAGCTTGTTGGACTCTGCTCGCTCGACGGCGTTGGCGTGTCGGCTCCTAAGACGCTGTATAGGGGTGGTAGGAACAAAACCTACGGTGTCGCGGTGACGAGCGAGCGAATCATGCCTCTCTATCGCGGGTACGAAGATGATTTCCCTGGCTATCAGTGCAATCTCCGCGCGCTGCAGAATGTGAGCGCCTGTGGCGTGCAAGGGCTCACGGTCTCCAGGGATTTGTTTGAAGCCGTTGGTGGCTTTGACGAGCGCTTTGAGAGCGAGGTTGGCGCTGCTGATTTCTGCCACAGGGTGCTTGAGCGGGGGCTTCGTATCGCCCAGACGTGCACGGTGAAGTTGCGTACTAGCGACGTGTGTCCGGAGCACTATTTCGTGAGTGCTGAAAACGCACCGGATTTCTCCGAGAACGATGTTGCTCTGTTCGATGAGAAATGGCCTGGCGTTCGTGAGGCGGGAGATCCGTATTACAACGTGAACCTTGACCAGGCGAGCGGGTATTGCCAGGTGAAGAGGAGATAGGCTAGGCGGGTGCCGCCGGCGTGCAGCGAGCGGCCCTCGCAGCACGCCGGTTTTCTTTTGGGCTTTGGAGTTTCGGTTGGTAGCCGCGCGCGAATGATGATTAGCGATGTTCTCAATTCTGCTTGTTATACATACTTAGATACATATAATCCTATGTATCTAAGCCATCTCTTCTAAGGAGGATCGCATGCCAACCGTATTGCCGGTGACGGAGCTTCAGAGGAACACGGCCGCGCTCACGGACGAGGCGATGCGGACGAAGGAACCCATCTACTTGACTCGCCGCGGCAAGGCGGCGGTCGTTCTCCTCGATGCGGCCGAATACGATCGTGAGATGAGCTATCGCAAGACGATTATCGAGCGCGAAAAGAACGTCTACGCTGGAATTGCCCGAGGCCATGACGAGCTGAGGCGTGGCGAGTCGGCATCTCTTGACGAGACGCTTTCCCAGCTTGCGGATAAGTGGTCGCTGTGAGCTCGTCTGGGCAGGATGATGGTCTGCGGCACTACGAGGTCCTTCTCGCGAGGTCCGTCAAGGAGAGGTTGCTCGGCATTCCCTCTCGCGACGATACGAGGCGCATCGCAAGGAGACTTCGTATGCTCGAGGTTGCCCCAGCGATGGGCGAGGTTTATGAGCCCGTTTACGAGTCTGCGATGCCCGACCATGAGGTTCGCGTGACGTTTGTTGGACACCATGGCATTTACTACACCATCGACGAGGTGGCCGGAACCGTAGGCGTTGAGTTTCTCGAGGACTGTCGGCGCGATCCGATGAGGAAGTTTTCGTAGCGATGACTGACGAAACGTTCATCCAGTGCAACATTATCGTCGTGGGCGGCTTTTCTCCTATGCGTGGCTAATTGGCTCGACTTCTCGCTCGCCACGGCCGTCTTATTGGTATCACCCCAATCACTCTTAATCTCAGTGAGAAATGTGAGTGATTGGGGCGACTGTGACCGTCGGATGGCGAAGAAAGACGAGGAGTGCGTGCTGGGCTTGCTCAGGTCGAATGGCGAAATGTCCGTTCGCGAGCTTGTGTCGGAGATCGGCCTTAGCGTGAGCCAGGTCAGGTATAGGCGCAATGCGTTGATTTCGGCTGGTGTAATTGAGCCGACCGTTGGGGCAACGAGCCGTTTGAGAAGGCAACTGGTACGTGGCCAACGAGGCCTGGTGGCGTCCCGCGAAGGCGGCCACCGAGGCCAGGTACGCGAAACGGGGGCAGTAGGGACGGTGGCGCCGATTCGCTTTCGCTGGCAGGTTGCTAACGGAAGTGAAATCATATTCACTTCCGTTAGCGCGTGCATAATGGAAGCGAATCGCGTCACTCTCTGACATGTACGGGATCAAAGGGCTCCTTGCGGGCAAGGCGAGCCTTTAGCGTGGCGTGTGGTTGGCTGTTCTCCTCTGGGGGGGCGACGGCCGGGGCGAAGCGGGCGCATGACAAGCTGGTGGTGCTACACCTTTTTAACCTGCCATTGCCCGCGCCTCGCAACGTATACTCTTCCCATGAGAAGGAGGTCGCGTGCTTACCATTTACTTTGGCGATATGGACGGCGTGATCGATAACACGTCGGTCTATTTCAACAACACCTACTCTGCCGCTTGGCTCGAGGATCCTCTGGCCCAGGGGATCATAAAGTCGGTGGATAAGGGCGACGTTCTCGGGCCCAATGCGATTGAGACGAAGATTCTCGGCATCATTCCGCCAGAGAAGCTCTCCAGCGGTACCAAGACCCTGCTTCTGCTGCTCTTTGACGCGCAGAATGTCTATAACGCCACGAACTGCGGAGACAACTGCGCTCGCTGGATCCTTCGCATTTCCAGGCAGCACGACATCACCATCAACCTCCATCACCTGATGAACTTCGGCAATGGAAGATTCACCGCGCGCGTCGGCAACACCGGGCAGACGGTTCACACCATGGATGAGCTGGTGCTTATTGGCGCGGATTGCCTGAGGGGAATTCAGCGATGAGGGGGGAGTACCAGGTTGTCGTCCGAAACAACCGCCTCCAGATCAAGCTGACCGTTCGCCGCAACCTGACCATTCTTCAGGGAAATAGCGCCACCGGAAAGACGACGCTCCTCGAGCTCATCGCTCAATATGACGAGATTGGAGCTGCCAGCGGTGTTGTCGTTAATTGCGATGTCCCCTGCAGGGTTCTCTCGGGCCGGAATTGGGAGCGCGACCTCTCGGAAATCAGCGGCAGCATTGTCTTCATAGACGAGGACTCGACGTTCATGCGCTCTCATGAGTTTGCCCGCGCTGTTCGCAACAGCAACAACTACTACGTGCTCGTGGCAAGAGAGTCCATGGCGCAGCTGCCTTATAGCGTCGATGAGATTTATGGACTGAAGAACCTTACGCGCTCATCGTCAAAGTACCCGGCCTACTCGCGCGTCTTCGCGTCGACCTACCGCATCTATGGCGACGACTCGTTCTCTGGGGAGCGTCCCGAGCTTGTCGTGGTCGAGGACAGCAACAGCGGCTACGAGTTCTTCTCCGCACTTTGCGAGAAGTCTGGGATTCCGTGCGAGAGCGCTGGCGGAAAGAGCCTGGTTTATGACGTGGTTCGCAATTGTGACGCCAAGTCCGTTCTTGTGATTGCTGACGGTGCTGCGTTTGGCCCGGAGATGGAGCTTGTGACGTCGCTGCGACGCTTCAAGAACGTGAGACTGTTCTTGCCCGAATCCTTCGAGTGGTTGATTCTCCAGTCTGGCCTGATTGGAGGCAGGGAAGTGCGGGATATGCTGGAGCGTCCGGCGGACTACATAGAGAGCAGCGAGTTCTTTAGCTGGGAGCAGTTCTTTACGAGCGAACTCATTGCCGCGACGCGTGGGGCATACCTTGCGTATGGAAAATCTGATCTCAACCCCAACTATCTCCAGGAGAGGGAACGCACGGCTGTCGAGGGAGTGCTTCCCGACTTGGGCTTATAGGCGCACTCCCGTGGGGTGCCCGCTGGTGGAAATGAAGTGCCGATTTGCTTCCGTTCGGGAGCTGCTAACGGAAGCGAATCGCATTTCACTTCCGTTAGCGAGGACGTAAGGGAAGCGAATTAGCGCTCGGCGGCGTAGACGCCCCCCGGCGCGCGCTCGTCCCCGCTACCACACGGTCATCGGCCGGGCCTGCGCGGCGGCGCAGATGGTGAGGTGGCCGTCCGCCGTGCGGGCCTCCGTGAAGGTGGAGTTCGCGGCCTCCGCGCCAACGGCGGCAGCCAGCGTGCGGATGGCGACGCTCGGCCGGTTGTTCTCCTCCGAGAGATGCATGGCAACGACGGTCTCCGTGTCTGGCCCGACGAGCTCGCGCAGCGCTGCCGCGGCCTGGTCGTTCGAGAGGTGGCCGTGGTCTCCCGCGACGCGCTGTTTGAGAAAGCCCGGGTAGGGGCCGGTCGCGAGCATGCGCGCGTCATGGTTGCTCTCGAGCGCGAGGGTGCGCACGCCGGAGAGCAGCTCGAGCGCGCGGTCTCCCAGCGTGCCCGTGTCCGTGCAGAAGCCGAGGGAATCCGCGTCCTCGCCCGCGCCGCAGTCGAAGCGAAGGCCGAACGGGTCCGCCACGTCATGCGAGGTGGGGAAGGTGCGCACGCGCATCCCGCCCGCCTCGAACTCGTCCGCGTCCCCCACGAGCTCGAACGGCAGCTGAGCGAGGTACTTGCGCCCGCCCGCGGTGCCGGCCGTGGCGACGAGGCGGCCCTCATACTTGTTGCAGAAGACGGTAAGGCCGCTCACGTGATCCGCATGTTCGTGCGTAACGACGACGCAGCAAATGCGGTCCATGTCGACGCCCAGCTCGTCCGCGCGGCGGAGGAGCTCCCTGCGCGAGAGGCCGTCGTCGATGAGGACGGAACCGGCAGGGCCCTCCACCACGGACGCATTGCCCTTCGAGCCGCTGGCTAGAACGTGAAGGTGCATCCGCGGCATCATCGGTGCGCTCCGTCTTGCATGTGAGGGTTCCTCTCGACGTAAACTTGACCCGTATAGGATACGCGCGATGGCTGACGTTAATGCGCGGCGACGGGTGCGGGCGGGTGCCGGGCGGGCGCGTCGAGCACGCGGCGACGGGCGCGGGCGGGCGTCGAG
>NZ_CAKUIH010000009.1 GCF_934660935.1 uncultured Parolsenella sp.
GCGCTACGCACGCCGCCGGCCCCACGCGCCACCGCCCGCGCCTGCCGGCCACACACACGCGCCACGCGCACAGAAAAAGCGCCGCCACCCGCGAGGGGCAGCGGCGCCACGAAGCGTCACGCAAGAATGCTCTAGAACATGCCGAGGAACCCGTGAACGAACAGCGCGGCCACGGCGGCGCCCACGAACGGAGCAATGCCCGGCACGAGCAGGCCGTACTTCCAGTTATTGTCGGCCTTGTCCTTGATGGGGAGCAGCTGGTAGGCCAGGCGCGGACCAAGGTCACGAGCCTGGTTCATGGCAAAGCCCGTGATGCCACCCATACCCATACCCACGGCCCACACGATGAGGCCCACGCAGATAGCGAGCATCAGGACGTTCTCGCCAGCGCGGCTCGCGGCGGCAAGGATCGCGGAGATGAACACGAAGGTGCAGATGGCCTCGCAGAAGAAGTCACGAGCGAAGTTCGTACCCTCTTTCGTGGGGTTCGTCGAGAAGATGTTGCGCTGGGCAATCGGGTCAACGACGCCCTCGGAGGCCTTGAACTCGTCGGCGTACATGAGCCAGGCGATGCAGGCGCCCACGAACGCACCGAGCATGTCGGCCACCATGTAGGGAATGCAGCTCGCCCAGGGGACGAGACCCACGATGCACTGCGCAAGCACCATGGCCGGATTCATGCACACGGCACCGCCAAAGACGAACAGGCACACGGAGATGCCGAACGACCACGTCGTGATGGCGAACATGTGGCCGGAACCCTGATACTTCGTGCCCTTGAGCACGGTGTCGCAGTGGACGCCCACGCCAAAGATGATCATGAGTGCCGTGCTGCCGAACTCGCACAGCATATGGAAAAGCAGATCGTTGCTGATCACGTGCAAAACTCCTTCGAACGTACTTCCTTCTGTCCCCTATCCAAGGCCGCGCCCCCGCGGCCACGTCGGGCTAGTGCTGGGCCACGACCACGCCCAGGCCGTCGGGGATGACGGCCACCTTGGCGTCGGCGCCCTTCATCTCGAAGGCCAGCTTGAGTGCCTCGTCAACGGTGTTGACCGGCGTCATGTGCATGTCGCGCAGCATCTGGTGGTCGCACAGGTCGCTCACCATGATCACGGGGTGATGCGCCAGGATGCGGGCGAAGATCTGCGAGGTCCACTGGTCGGGAAGGGTCTCGTCCTTCGGGCGGTCGATGCAGGCGCGCTCGAACTCGGCCGGGTCGTTGTCGGCGATGTTGTGGTAGAAGCCCTCGCCGCCATGGCCGTCTGCGCAGCCGGCCACGTCGATGATGACGCCGCCCTCGGGCAGCGTGGCCTCGGCGGCGCACATGCCCTTCACGGCCTGATAGATGTTCTGGTCAAGCGGGTAGCCGCCGTTCGTGGTCACGGCGATGTCGCACGCCACGGGCTCCACGCCGGCAAGCTTCCTCACAAAGTCGCAGCCGGCCTCGTGGGCCTCGTGGATGTCGCCGGCAAACGAGCCGATAACCTCATGCTTGCCGTTAAGCACCACGTTGAGCACGAAGGCGAGGTGCGCCATCTCGGCGGCGGCGAACATATCCTCGCTGATGTGGTTGTGGCACAGGTTGCCGGCGCGGGAGTGAGAGTCGTTCACGAACTGACCGTTGTGGTTGTACATGATCGTCTTGTAGCTGGCCACGCCCGGCAGCACAGACTTGCGGCTGCCCGAGAAGCCCGCGAAGAAGTGCGGCTCGATGAAGCCCTCCGCAAGCAGTAGGTCGGCATCGGCCGCGACCTTGTTGATGATGCACTCGCCGCCGGAGGGCAGCGTGCCGATCTTCTCCATCATGCTGTCATCGGTGGCGACGTGCATGACGATCTCCTCGTTGGCGACGATGTCCTCACCGTACTTGTTGACGAGCTCCTCGTGCGTGGAGGGACGGTGCATGCCCGTGGCCACGAGGATGCGCACACGTGCCTCAGGCGCCGCGGCGTGGATGCGGCGAAGCAGGATGGGCATCGTCACGCGCGAGGGCACGGGACGCGTGTGGTCGGAGCTGATGATGACGATATCACGCTTGCCCGCGCAAAGCTCCTCGAGCTTGGGAGAGCCGTAGGGGTTGTCGAGGGAGTCCTCGACGAGCTGCTCCTGGCTCTCGGACGGCTTGAAGTCGTTCTGGTGGCCCTGCATGAGGCCAGCGAAGTTCTTGTCCTCGAGACGAATGGTCATCGTCTTATGGTCATACGGCAGTTCGGTCTCGAACATGGTACGAATCGCTTCCCTTTTTCTTGCAGACGCGCCTTATGTAAGGCGCGCCCTGTGGTGTAGATACCGCGTTGCAACGAGGTGCCGTTCAGGCGCTGCCTAGGGTACACCGCGCAAGAACTACCGTCCACGACAAATTTGCTACCGTTCGCCAAGCTCAGAAAAAAAAGAAAACCGCTGCCCGAGAAGCCCGAGCAGCGGTCTCGTCTCACGCCAGAAACTTGGCACGAGAATGATTCTGTAAGGTTGTCCTTACGCGTTCAGCGCGGCGTTCACGGCGACGGCGCAGGCGACGGTGGCACCGACCATGGGGTTGTTGCCCATGCCGATGAGACCCATCATGTCGACGTGCGCAGGCACGGAGGAGGAGCCGGCGAACTGGGCGTCGGAGTGCATGCGGCCCATGGTGTCGGTCATGCCGTAGGAGGCGGGGCCGGCACCCATGTTGTCCGGGTGCAGGGTACGACCAGTGCCGCCACCAGAAGCGACGGAGAAGTACTTCTTGCCGGCCTCGAGGCGCTCCTTCTTGTAGGTGCCAGCGACCGGGTGCTGGAAGCGCGTCGGGTTGGTGGAGTTGCCGGTGATCGAGATGTCGACGTTTTCGTGCCACATGATGGCAACGCCCTCACGGACGTCATCAGCACCGTAGCAGTTGACGGCGGCACGCGGGCCATCGGAGTACGGGATGGTCTCGACGATCTTAAGCTCGCCCGTGTAGTAGTCGAACTGGGTCTTCACGTAGGTGAAGCCGTTGATGCGGGCGATGATCTGGGCGGCGTCCTTGCCAAGGCCGTTCAGGATGACGCGGAGCGGCTTCTGACGGGCCTTGTTGGCGTTGAGGGCCAGGCCGATGGCGCCCTCAGCGGCGGCGAAGGACTCGTGGCCGGCGAGGAACGCGAAGCACTCGGTGTCATCGGAGAGCAGCATGGCGCCGAGGTTGCCGTGGCCGAGACCGACCTTACGGTCCTCAGCGACGGAGCCGGGGACGGTGAAGGCCTGGATGCCCTCGCCGATCACGGAAGCAGCCTCAGAAGCGGACTTGACGCCGCGCTTGACAGCCAGGGCGCAGCCCAGGGTGTAGGCCCACTCGGCGTTCTGGAAGGCGATGGACTGCGTGTTGTGGACGATCTCACGCGGGTTGAAGCCCTTGTCAGTGCAGATCTGCAGGGCCTCCTCGAGGGAGGCGATGCCGTTGTCGGCGAGGCACTTGTTGATCTTCTCAACGCGGCGCTCGTAACCTTCGAACGTAACAGCCATGGTTATATCCCTCCCTTTCTACTCGTGAACCGGGAACGTGCTGGCGACGGAGTGGGTCTCCTCGTCAGTGCGCGGATCGATGTACTTGGCGGCGTTGTCCCACTGGCCGTAGTGGCCCATGGCGCCCTGGATAGCGTCCTCAGCGGACTTGCCAGCCTTGAGGGCGTCGGTGAACTTGCCGAGGTTCAGGAACTCGAACGCGATGATCTCGTTCTTGTCGTTGAGCGCCATGCGGGTGACGTAGCCCTGGGCGAGCTCGAGGTAACGAGCGCCCTTGGCCTTGGTGCCGAACATGGTGCCGACCTGGGAGCGAAGGCCCTTGCCGAGGTCGTCGAGGGAGGCGCCGACGGGCAGGCCGCCCTCGGAGAACGCGGTCTGGCTGCGACCGTAGACGATCTGCAGGAAGATCTCGCGCATGGCGACGTTGATGGCATCGCAGACGAGGTCGGTGTTGAGGGCCTCGAGGATGGTCTTGCCGGGAAGGATCTCGGAAGCCATGGCGGCGGAGTGGGTCATGCCGGAGCAGCCGATGGTCTCGACCAGGGCCTCCTCGATGATGCCCTCCTTGACGTTCAGCGTGAGCTTGCAGGCGCCCTGCTGGGGAGCGCACCAACCCACACCGTGCGTGAGGCCAGAGATGTCAGAGATCTCCTTGGCCTGAACCCACTTGCCCTCCTCGGGGATGGGCGCGGGGCCGTGGTAAGCACCCTTGGCGACGGGGCACATGTTCTCCACTTCCTGTGAATACTGCATGCCTCTCCTTTCTTTGCGCGAGCCGGCACGCCAAGACGGCGAATCCGGCGCATACGGACCACGACACTCCCCGGTGCCGCGGCGTCCATCGTGTTGCGCGTCCACAAGCGAACGCGGCTTCCACAGACGTTGCAATCATAGCGCAGACGAGCCTGCGCGCGAACGTCGCGAGTTGCCCATTTGTAACGTTTCCGCACGTAGAATGCGAGTTGTACAGAGTTGGGCGGTCAACTTCGCATCCTGCGAGCTAACCTGAATAGCCCTGAGCGGCCTATAGATAAAACACGAGCGAATCCCGCCCGAACGTCTCCATCCATCGCTCACAGATGAGGCCATGGTTGAACTTGATGACCTTGGCAAGATTACGTAAATCCTTCTCGGGGATGCCGCTGTTGTTGTTGGCAGGGATGCATCCGCCGGAAGACGTGAGCCAGAACTTTGTTGAATTCTTCTCTGGATGCCTCACTGCAACATGCACGTGGACAGGTTCTCCGTTCTCTGAGACCCAAAAGAACAGCACATATCTACCGACCACGAGAACCTCAGGCATTAGGCAGTCAGCCTCTCGCTTGGGTCCGCTTGAGCGAATTCGAAGATAAGCGGCGCGTTGTTTTTTACAAGGGCGTCAAGCTTCTTCATCTCGTCATCCGTGAAGCCCTCAACATCGCTCCAGGTAAAAGCAGGGAGCATGCAGCGCGCAGAATTGAAGCCCATGTCGACCGGACGCTCAATACGAACCTCAACGGTACCGTCCTCGTGCATATCCGAATAGGCAACCTGAGTTTCATCAGGAAGCTGGATGTAATCCCAAAACATGATGCCCTCCTCTCGCTCGTCGCCCGCTCACTCAATTCTACCCCGCGAGCGCACAGATCACGGCATCGGCGACGCGGAGGCCGTCGGTCGCGGCGCTCATGATGCCGCCCGCGTAGCCCGCGCCCTCGCCCGCTGGAAAGAGCCCGGCATGGCTCACGCTCTGGAAGCCCTCGCCGCGCGTGACGCGCACCGGCGAGCTCGAGCGGCTCTCGACGCCCGTGAGCACGGCCTCGGCGTCATCGAACCCGCGGAGGTGGCGCGCCATGGCGGGGATTGCCTCGCGCAGGGTCTCGGCGACATAGGGTGGAAGGCACCCGTCCACCTCGCCCCAGGCGATGCCGCGCGGATACGTGGGGCTGACGCGACCGGCCGCACTCGAGGCCTCGCGACGCAGGAAGTCTCCCACGAGCTGCGCCGGGGCGACATAGCCACCGCCACCCATCTCAAACGCCGCGCGCTCGCACTGGCGCTGGAGCTCGATACCGGCAAGCGGGTCGTCGCCGGGCAGGTCGCTCGGCAAGACGTTGGCGAGCAGACCCGAGTTCGCATTGGTGCCGGCACGGGCCGCGAGGCTCATGCCGTTCGTGACGACGCCGCCCTCCTCGCTCGCAGCGGCGACCACGTAGCCGCCGGGGCACATACAGAAGCTGTAGGCACTGCGGCCGCTCGGGAGATGCGCCACGAGCTTGTAGGGCGCGGCCCCAAGCGCGGGGTGGCCGGCGGAGGGGCCGTACTGCGCGCGGTCGATGTCAGCCTGGAGATGCTCGATGCGCACGCCCATGGCGAAGGTCTTGCGGTCGAGCGCCACGCCCAGGTCACGTAGGAGTTCGAAGACATCGCGGGCGGAATGGCCGCAGGCGAGGACGAGGGCGTCCGTGCGGAGGCGCTCCTCCACGAGAAGACCGGACGGCTCTCGGCGCTCGAGGGAGACGGCCTCGACGCGCGGCGAGGTGGTGCCGCCCGCCATGTCGATGCCCACGAGCCTGGTGCGGAAGCGAATCTCGCCGCCAAGCTCGCGAATGCGCGCGCAGATGTGGTCGACGACGCCGGGCAGGACATCCGAGCCGATGTGCGGCTTCGCGTCCCAGGCAATCTCTGGCGCAGCGCCCGCCTCAACAAAGGTATCGAGGACGAGGTGGTGCAGAGCGCTCTTCGTGCCGGTGGTGAGCTTGCCGTCGGAGAAGGTTCCGGCACCGCCCGCGCCGAACTGGATGTTGCTCTCGCAGTCGAGCTCGCCCGTCTCGTTGAAGCGGCGGACGGCCTCGCCACGGCGGCTAGCGTCGTCACCGCGCTCGACCAGGATGGGGTCGAGCCCGGCCGACGCGAGCGCGAGCGCGCAGAAAAGGCCCGCGCAGCCTGCGCCGACCACGACGGGCCGGTGGGCTGGGGACTTCGCGACGCGCGGCGGGAGCAGGGGCGTGTTGTCCTCGACCTGCTGGATACCGCGGTCGTTCTTGCGATGCGCGAGCTTGGCGAGGAGGGTCCTCTCCGCATTCGCCCCGCCGCGCAGCGTCACCCGCGCCGTCACCGTGAGGTGCACGTTGTCGCGCTTGCGAGCGTCGACGGAGCGGCGGCGCAGCTCGACGCCCGTGACGTCATCCGGCGCGACGTGCAGGCGACGGAGGACCGCCGTGCGGACGGCGCGGCGCTCGGACTCGGGCGTGCCATCGAGTCTGGCGAGGGCGATTTTGAGGTTTGAAATCTCTAGCATGCGGAGCTTCCCTTGGCTTTTGAGCTGGACGAACGTGAAGCGCGGGAGCCAGCGGGCACGACGGCATTGATGCCCTTCTCGGCCTCCCCCACAGACGGGCGCGCGGCGATGCCCGCCTCGGCAGCAGCGGCACCAACGCGCAGACCGCTCGACCAGGCCCAGGCGAGGTTGAAACCGCCGCAATCGGCGTCCACGTCGATAGCCTCGCCGCAGGCGAAGAGCCCAGACGCGCCCGTGATGGCGAGAGTGTCCGCGGAGAGTGCGGAGACGTCGATGCCACCGCGGGTCACCTGCGCATGCGCCTCGTCCGCGAGGCCGGTCACACGGAAGGGCAGGCCCTTCACGAGCGGCGCCACGCGCCAGGCGAGGCCATCCGCGCCAGAGCCGCCAGCGAGGGCGATGAGCTCGGCCGCGATCACCGGGTCGAGGATGCCATCGAGGGCAGTCGCCTCGCCGGAATGGCTCGCGACGAGCGTGTCGACCTCCCAGGCGCCAACGTCCGGGGCAAGGTCGAGCTCGACCATGTCACCGGGACGCGCCCTCCTCGACAGGTCGAACGAGACGATGCCGGAGAGCCCATACGGACGGAAGAGCACCTCCCCCGCCTCGCGAAACACAACGCGACCCCCTCGCGTGAGGGACGCCACGCAACGGGCGCGGCGCCCATCGAGCGCATCGAGCAACGAGGGCGCCGGCCCCACCGCGGCGAGCGCGCATAGCACGGGAGACTCGTCCGCGACGGAAACGCCCAGCCCGCGCACGAGCGCGGAGCCGCCGCCAGAGGCGACCACGACGGCGCCGGCGTCAAACGAGGAAGAGCAACCATCCCAGGCCTGATCGAAGTGAATGCCCCAAGACGTGCCGCGCCGCCTGAGCGAGGTGACCTCGCGGGCGGGCGCGAACGTGACGCCGGCACGCGCCGCACGGGCGAGCAGGACATTGCGCACGCTCGCCGCCTGGCGGCTGCGCGGGTAGAGCCTGCCCTCCTCCTCCGCCCAGACGAGGCCGCACCCCGCGAAGAAGCCGAGGATGTCCTCGAGCGCCGCAGCCGGCTTCCCCATGACGACGGAGACGAACTCGGGGTTGCGGTAGCGAGCCGGATCGAGCTCGGCGTTCGCGAAGTTGCAGCGGCCGTTGCCCGTGGCGAGGATCGTCCTGCCACAGGCGAGGTCGCGCTCGAGCACGACGACGGAGGCACCCGCCTCAGCGGCGGTAATCGCGCACGCGAGACCAGACGCACCGCCTCCTATGACGGCGACATCGGCGCGCTTGGGCAGGGCGACGCCAGCGGCGGCAGCGAGGGCCTGTTCCCTCTCCCTCGCGCGCGCCGCACCGGCGGAAGTCTTGCGGCGAGTCGCCACGCTAGACCTCGCTCGGGGTCACGTCGACGGTGTCGCTACCATCCACGGCCTCGGCCTTCTTCGCCTTGTAGGCAGCAGCGGCGGCAGCGGCTCGTTCGGCCATCGTGGGCTCGCGAGGCTTGGGCTCCTGCTCGGCAACCTCGAGCTCGGGGAGGTCGAGGGCGAAGGCGACGGCGTCAGGCAGGAGGCCCTCGGGAAGGGCGTCCTCGAAGGTGCCGTCATCGCAGGCCGCGGCGATGGCGGGGTCGATCGGGAGCGTGCCGAGCACGGGCAGGCTGTAGCCAGCGGCGACCTCCGCGAGCTTGCTCTCGCCAAAGACCGCGATGTGCTCGCCGCAGTGCGGGCAAACCGCGTAGCTCATGTTCTCCACAAGGCCGAGAACCGGAATCTCCATCTGGGCCGCCATGTTCACGGCCTTGCCCACGATCATCGAGACGAGGTCCTGCGGGCTGGTGACGATGACGATGCCCTCGATTGGAAGGCTCTGGAAGACGGTGAGCGCGACGTCGCCCGTTCCGGGAGGCATGTCGACGAGCATGTAGTCAATGTCACCCCACGCGGTGTCACCCCAGAACTGGCGAATGGCTCCGCCAAGGACGGGACCCCTCCACAGGACGGGCTGCGACTCGTCCTCAAGGACGAGGTTGGCGCTCATGACCTTGACGCCATGCTTCGAGACGCACGGGAGAAGGTGGCCGTCCTCGACCTGGGCGCGCTTGTCGGCCATGCCAAACATGTGCGGGATGGAGGGACCGGTGATGTCCGCGTCGAGGATGGCGACGGTCTTGCCGGCGCGCGAGAGCTCGCGGGCGAGGATGCCCGTCACGAGGGACTTGCCCACGCCTCCCTTGCCGGAGACGACGCCGATGAGGTGGTGCACGCGCGAAAGATCGCCCAGCTCAAACTGGGGAATGCCGTTCTGATCTGCCATTGGGGCTCCGTTTCTTGGAAACGCGACGACGCATGGCGCGCCCTCGCCGCTTTGGAACACGGATTCCATTCTACCCATGCGGCGGACGCGACGGCGGCGCGGGCGCGGGACGGCGGGCAGGGTCAGCGCGAGACGCCGGCGCGGCGAGGCACCGAGACAGCCTGAACCGCGCACGGCCCCGCTCCCTAGCCCTCGCGGTTGAGCTCGTCGATGATCGCAGGGAGGGCGTCCGCGAGCTCGCTCATGCGGCCGCACCAGACGGCGCGACGCGGATGGGTGTGGCCCACGTAGGCGGTGCGCATGCCGATGTCCGGGCGCGGGAAGTCGCGGCGGGCGTCATTGCCAACCATGAGACACTCGCTGGGAGCAAGGCCGATCGCCGAGACAAACTCCTCGTAATAGCGCGCCTTCGGCTTGAGGCGCGTCGAGTTGCCGGAGTGGCTCACGCGGAGAAACGGCGCATCCTCGATACCAGCCCAGCCCATGCGCGCGTGAATGCAGCTCTCGGAGAAGCTCGGGTTCGTCGCCAACGCCACGGAAAGGCCCAGTTCGCCGGCCCGTTCGATGGCGTCGAGGCCACCCGGCATCGGGCGTGCGGCAACCAGGCCGGCGCCGCGGCGCGGCAGGATCTCGCGCTCGTAATAGCCGATGGCATCCGCGATGGCCGCATCTCCCACGGGAACGCCGCTCACGCGCTCGAACTCCGCATTGAAGACCTCTTGGTTGGTGAGGCCATCGGCACGCGCGTCATTGCTCACGGCGAGGTAGCCGCGAGCGTACGCCATGCCAAACAAGAGCGTGGGCGCCCCGGAGATGCTCGAGAGGATGCGCGACGTGTCAGCTACGTAGGCGCTCATGAACGCCGTGAGGTTGATGTCGAGCAGCGTGTCGTCCATGTCAAAGAGGACGGCTTTAATCATGCTAGCTCCTTCTATTTTGCGTGAGCCTTCATTCTACCCACTGGAGCACCGCAGTCCGCGGTCTTCCACGCGCACTGTACCCTGGCGCGTGCCGAATAGCCACCCCTGTCCCGAGCAAGCGCCCCGACACATTCCCATCGCATCTCGGCACAAATAACGGGGCGTCCCGAGGGACGCCCCGCATGCGTTACCGCATATGCCTGGCAACTAGCTTGCCTAGTTGTTGTGCCTGCGCGCGAAGATGGCACCCGCAACGGCGATGACTCCGACAACCGCAACCACGACCATCGTCGTGACGTTGTTGGTGTCACCGGTCTGCGGCAGGACCTTGCCGCCGGCGTTAGACGCGTTGGCATTCGAAGCATTGCCGGCGCCAGCGTTGCCCGTGTCAGCAGAGCCATTCGACTGGGTGGCGTTCTTCGTCCACTTGGCGACGAGGGTCACGTCAGAGGTGGGAACATACGTCTCGTCGACCTTCTGGTCGCCAACGTACCAACCAGCGGCGGTGTAGCCCTCGACAGCCGGAACCTCAGGCAGAGAACCAAGGGCGCGACCGCTCCTGACCGTGACGGGATCGACGGAGCCGTGACCGTTGGTCTCGAAGCTGACGACGTAGTTGACGCGCTCGACGGCGCTGTCATCGAGACCGGTCTCCTTAGCGAAGTCACGGGCGGCATCGGCATCGGCGAAGAAGACCTTCGCGTTGCCGACGTTGACCGCCGAGGTGGACCCGGCAATGGCGTCAGCCATGTTGACGACCTTGAAGCTATCGCCGCTACGGAGCATGGCTGCATTGAGAGAAACGAACCTGGCGTTGCTGGAGGCATCGGCGAAGGTGCCGCCGTCAATGGTGACGTTCGCCGCCACCTCGTCACTCGGCGTATTGAGCTCGGGGTTGACGGTCGTGCCTGCGGTGGCGGTGATGGTGCCGGCGACATAGCCGCCCGTGACATTGAGGGACGGGGTCGTGGTGGCACCGCTGTACTTGACGACGACCACATCACCGGAGATCGAACCGCCGGCCACCTTGAGGCTGCCGGGAGTCGAGTCGTCATAAGAGAGGTTGGTGACGAGGCCGTCGATCTCACCGGACTTGATGGTCGCAGTGCCCCAGTTCTGGAAACCGTTCGAGCTAACGACCTTGCCACCGTCCATGACGAGGGTGCCCTCGTTCTTGAGGCCGATCATGACGGGCTGCTCGATAGTGCCGCCAGTGAAGTCCATGGTGCCGCCGTTGCGGAAGCAGGAGGAGAACCCGCTCTTGCCACTGACGGTGCCACCGCTCATCTTCAGGCTACCCGACTCGTTATTGACAACGTACCAGCTGTTGCCGTTGGCGACACCGGGAGTACCGGCCTCGGCACTGCGGGTGAAAGTGCCACCGGCGATGGTGGCGTCTCCCCCATCGTTGTAGAGAGCCGCACAGGCGTGGCTCACGTTGTCGACGGTACCCTGGCCGGTGATGGTGAGGGCGCCGTTGTTGGTAATGGTGTGCTTGCCAGAATCATTCGTGAGCGTGTGGCCGTTCAGGTCGAGCGTGACCGTCCTGCCGGCAGGCACGGTCATGCTATAGGTGACGTCATCGCCAAGGGTAATGATTCTGACGTTCGCATCGTCCAGGGCCGCCTGCAGGGTGGTGGCATCCGTGACGACGGTGCCGTCCTCAGCCAGCGCCGGCGCCGGGGCGGCACCCAGCGCAACCGCGAGTACCGCCGCCGCGACGGCAGCGACACCCTTCTTGAAACTCCTCACTCTCATACGTTCCTCCTTGTTGTGCCATAAGGCGATTGCCGAGTCTCCGTGCATTTCAGTAATTGTAGTCCCCCCCCTCTGAATTCCTATAGCCAGAATAGGAATAATCTCGGACAAAAAAGGGGCGCCCGCCTTACAGCGGACGCCCCAAAAGGCGCGTTCCTATAGCCCCTCCGAGAAGAAGCTCCTTCCATCAAGCGCGGCCTCGTCGAAGGGAATCCCCGCGGCCTTCATCATGGTCGGAGCCTCGTCAACCAGGCGCAGACCCTGGTAGCGTCCCGGCTTGACGCCGGGGCCAGCCATGATGAAGCACGGCTTCTCTCCCCTGAAGGGCATGTGCCCGTGCGTGGCAAGGCTGTACTTGTAGTCGTCGCCGCCGGCGGGCGTCACGAGCGGGCCTTCCGCGTCGTCGCCAAAGGCGTAGTTCGGAGCGGCCTCGAAGATGTAGGAGAAGTCCCCAGCGATGTGGAAACGCTGCCTCGCCTCGTCGTTCGTGAGAGCGTCGGTCACGTAGCCCTCGTCAAACAGCGGCGCGAGGGCCTTCATCGCAGGCTCCAGGTACGCCTCATCCTTCACGAAGAGCTCGGCGGAGATGCCACCAGACTGCACGTAGGCGTTCCAGAAACTGACCTCCCCTGCCTCGTCGACCTCGAGAAGGCCGGCCTTGGCAAGAAGCACGTTGGCGGAGAGCTTGTAGTCGACCTCCAGGTGGCCGTGGTCGCCAAGGACGCAGATCACCGTGTCACCGAGCACGTTCGCGTCCTCAAGGGCGCGGAAGGTGCGGCAGAGCCACTCGTCGTGGAGGCGGAGCGCCTCCTGCACCTCGGGGGCGTGGTTGCCCGCGACGTGCCTCACGTGATCGAGATGCGCCTGGTGGTCGAGGATGACCTGGGGTGCCCGTTCGCGAATCAGGTCCTCGAGGCAACGTATCTCGAACTCGTCATACGAGGGATGGGTCGCGTGGGCGACATCATGCTCGTTGAGATAGCGGGACGCATACTCCCAGCCGGCGTCGTTGCAACCGTCGCGGTAGACCGCCTCCACGGTGGGATACGCGCTCCACTTCCAGATCTCCGGGATGTCATAAGTGACGGGGGCGTTGGCACTCACCGGCCAGCCGACGGACGCCGTCGTCATCCCAGCCTCGGACGCCCAGTCGAAGACCGTCGGGACCTTGATCGCAGAGTAGTCCCAGTACCACTCCTCGTTCCTGCTGGCAGGGTCGAGCTTCTGGTTGTGGGGAACGCCCGTGCGCTCGGGCCAGCAACCAGATCCGATGCTCGCATGGCAGACGTAGGTGAGCGTCGGATAGACGCTCTCGACGTGCTCGAAGACCGCCGCGTTCTCGAGGAGCCTCGAGAATCCGGGGAGATGGCGCGTGTCGGGCAGGTCGGTCGTGAAGAGGGCATCCACGCAGACGACAAGAAGCCTATGCATCAACGGCACCTCCCTAGGCATTCTGGGCGAGGACGGAGGTCGCCTGCTCCGCCGCGGCCTTCAGCTTGTCCTCGGGGTTCTCGCCGGTGCTCATGACACCCTCGAACGCGTCGACGTAAATCTTGGCGGCCTCGTCGAAGCCGGAGTTCATGCAGTCGCCGACCGCGTACTCGAGCTGGTCGAAGGCGACCTGGTACTCGGGCATCTCAGCGTAGGCGTCCTTGATGCGATCGTCGTCGGAGGCGGACTTGCGGGTCAGGAGGTAGCCGGTCTTGAGGTGGTTCTTCACGCTCGCGTCCTTGCTCGTCATGAAGTTGATGAGCTCGGCCGCGGCCTCGCGGCGCTCGCCCTCGATGCTGCCGCACATCACGAGGTTGCAGCCACCGGTCGGAACCTTGTTCTGCGCGTTCTTGGGGATGAAGCCAACGCTCACCTCGTAGCCGCCCTGCTCCGCCAGGCTCATCGCGTTGGTGAGGCCGGCGGTCGAGGAGGTCCACATGGCGATCTGCTGGTTGGCGGCATTGGAGTCGAGGGTGTCGGAGGCGTTGGTGCCCGCGACGAACGAGAAGTTGTGGTTGGCGACGTTGTCCTGGAACCAGCGGACCATGTCGACCGCAGGGTCGTCGGCGAAGGTCGCCTTCGTGCCGAGGATACCGTCACCCCAGAGCGAACCGCCGTTGCAGAAGGAGAAGGCCTCGAGCAGCCAGGTGTCGGAGCTAAAGCCGAAGCCCTTGACGCCGACCTTGGCGAGGGCGTCGGACGCCTTGACCATGTCATCCCAGGTGGCGGGGGCGACTGAAGCGTCGAGGCCGGCCTTCTCGAAGAGGGTCTTGTTGTAGTAGAGAATCGGCGTCGACCTCAGGTACGGCACGCCGTAGAGCTTGCCGTCGACCTGACAGTTCTCCATGAGGCCGGGCCAGAAGTCGTTGAGGTCGTCATCGGCGACGAACTCGTCGATCGGCTGGATCATGCCGCCGTCGGCGAAGACCTTGGTCGAGTTGATGACCATGACGCAGACGTCAGGCGCCTCGCCGGCAACGAACGCGCTCTTGAGCTTGGAGTTGAGGTCGTCATAGGAGCCCTGGGACTCTGCGGTGACGTGGATGCCCTTCTCCTTGCCCACCGTATCGTTGAACTCCTGGATGCGCTCCTCGTTGTTCTCCTTGATCTTGTCGGTCCAGCAGTACCAATAGGTGAGCTCGATGGTGCCGTCAGAGGAGGTGCTGGCAGCAGGGCTGGCCGCGCCGCCGTCGCCCGAGCAGGCGGAAAGACCAGCGAGCGCGGCGGCGCCCGTGGCGGTGGCTCCGAGCTTGACGAACTGACGGCGAGAGAGGTCCTTCATGAGGTATGTCCTTTCGATTTCACATGCGTAATGGCTTGGTTTTCGTTATCGGCACAGGACTCCCCCACCTCCGCGGAGGGGTACAAGAGAGAAGCCTGTTGTTTTTGATCACGTGCGATGTGTCAGGCGGAGGCCCGGCCAGCGCTTGGCATGCGCGGCACTGACAGGCCAGACATGGGCGGGCACGGGCGCGCGGACGACTCGCGCGGGCACGGGCGCCGCGTGCGATGGCCGTGGCTTCGCTACTTGTCGCCCAGGTACGAGAACGCCTTCACGATGTGCTTGTTCGCGAAGAGGTAGACCACCATGATCGGGGCCGTCAGCACGACGTTCGCCGCCATCAGCAGGTGGAAGTTCACGCCAGACTCGGACGCCTTGAGTGCGGCGACGCCAACGGGCAGCGTGCGAGCGAGGTCCTTGGTGGTGAGGACGAGGGGCCAGAAGTAGTCGTTCCAGGTCCCGATGAAGGTCAGCAGCGCCAGGGTTACAAGAGTCGGCATTGCCATCGGCAGGAACAGCTTGAAGATGATCGTCAGCTCGCTCGCGTGGTCGAGCTTAGCGGCCTCGATGAGCTCCGGCGGCATCTTGTTGAATGTCTGGCGCAGCATGAAAATATTGAAGGCGCTCGTGGCGAACGGCAGCACCAGGGAGGCGTAGGAGTTGATCATGTGCCAGCGAGAGAACATGATGAAGATGGGCAGGAACACGAGCTGGACCGGCACCATCATCGTGACGAGCGTGATGCCAAACAGGACCTTCTTGCCACGGAAGCGATACTGCGAGAAGGCGTAGGCCGCGGGGATCACGGTGAGTGTCTGGCACACGAGCGTCGCCAGGGTGACGATGATCGAGTTCCTCAGGTAGACCCCAAAGGGGCCGGACTCCAGCGCGTCGACGTAGTTCTGCCACTGCGGATTTGCCGGCAGGATCGAAGGCGGGAACTGCATGGTCTCGCCAAGCGTCTTGAGCGAGCTCGAGACCATCCAGAAGAACGGGAAGAAGAAGACGAGCACGAGAAGGATGTCGATCGCGAGCCTCCCCGCCGAGCGGACGGCGCGGCGCGCCGGCATCCCGTGCTTGGTCGTGGATTGCATAAGGGAGCTCCTAACGGTAGTGGACGCGCTTCTCGAGCACCTTGAAGTAGACGACTGCGAAGATGGCGACGAGGACCAGCGGCACCATGCCGATGGCCGCGGCATAGCCCACCTTGTAGAACTTGAACGCGTACTGGTAGAGGGAGAACACGATAGTGTTCGTGGCGTTCTGCGGCCCTCCCTGCGTCATGATCTGGATCGTCTCGAAGACCTTGAGCGAGGAGATGACCTCGACGATCACCAGGAAGAAGAGGGTCGGCGACACGATGGGCAGGGTGATCTTCCAGAAGGTGGCCCAGGGCTTCGCGTGGTCGAGCTCGGCCGCCTCGTAGAGGTTCTCCGGGACGGACTGCAGCGCCGAGGTGAGGATCAGCGCGTCATAGCCGACGGACTTCCAGACGGAGATCGCAATGAGCGAGGCGAGCGCCACGCGAGAGTCTCCGAGCCAGTCGACGGGAGACACCCCGAAGACGGAGAGGATCTGGTTAAGCAGGCCATAATCCCTGTTCATGATCCAGAGCCACAGGAGGGAGATCGAGGCGAGCGAGATCACGTAGGGCGAGAAGATGACTGCCTGGAGGAATCGGTTCCTACGGCTCGCGCGCTTGAGGTGAAGGGCACAGAGCATGCCGAAGGAGACCGAGAGACCCACCGTGAAGACCATGTAGATCAGCGTGCTGACGAGCGTCTGGCGGAACTGCACGTCCTGGAACAACGTGACGTAGTTCTGAAGGCCCACGAATACCCTCTCCGGATTGACGAGGTTCCACTCGCAGAGGGAGAGACCACCCATCTCGAATATCGGATAGATCCAGAAGACCGCGAGGATCACGATCGAAGGGGCGATGGCGGCGTAGGGGCGAAGCGCGCGGAGCACCCTCTTCGCGTTCAGGCGCTCGCCCGCCTTGCTCTCCCTCGAGTTGCCGCTTGTCTTCCCCGCACCCAGGCGCCCCGTCGTCTTCTCCGGGATGGCCGCAATGCTTGCCTCCATCAGGCCTCGACCCGCCTCTCCTGGCCATCGAAGTAGTGGATGGAATCCCCCTCGACGAACAGCTGGACGGTCTGCCCCACCTCAACGAGCGGCTGGTTGAACGTCTTGAAGGAGAGGGTCCCAAAGGGAGCTTCTGCTTGGTAGATGATCTCGGAGCCCATGACCTCATGGATGTTGACCTTCGCCTCGAAGGCAAAGCTGTTTGAGGGGGCGCCACCCTCGCCGGCGAGAATCGCACGCGACGGGCGGAAGCCGAAGAGCACCGCACTAGTGGGAGGCTCGGGAAGGGCAAGGCCCGCGCAGGGGAACACGTTCATGGAAGGAGTGCCAATGAACTGCGCGGTGAAGCGGTTCTTGGGGTGCCCGTAGACCTCTTCGGGGACATCCGCCTGCTGGATGACGCCGTCACGCATGAGGACGATCTTGGTGGCCATGCTCATGGCCTCGGTCTGGTCATGCGTGACATAGACAAAGGTCGTCCCGAGGCGCTGGTGGAGGGCGATGAGCTCGGTGCGCATCTGCGTGCGCAGCTTCGCGTCGAGGTTGGAGAGGGGTTCGTCCATGAGGAAGACCTTGGGCTTCTTCACCATGGCCCTCGCCAGGGCGACGCGCTGGCGCTGGCCGCCGGAGAGCTGCGAGGGCTTACGGTCGAGGTAGCCCTCCAGGCCGACGATGCGAGAGATCTCGTCGATTCGACGCCGGCGCTCGTCCTCGGGCACCTTCATGTTGATGAGGCCGAACTCGATGTTGTCCCTCACCGTCATCGTGGGATAGAGGGCATAGTTCTGGAACACCATCGCAATGTCACGGTCCGAGGGTCCCACCTCGTTTACCCTCTCCCCGTCAATGAGCAAATCACCCGAGGTCACGTCCTCGAGTCCCGCAATCATGCGCAGGGTCGTCGACTTTCCGCATCCCGACGGGCCAACCAGCACGGTGAAGCTCCCGTCAGGGATCGTGAGCGAAAGATCGGGAATCACCGGAGGCTTTCCGTCGTACGACTTCGATACGTGACGCAATTCAATACTCGACACGCGGGCCTTTCCTTTCTCTCTCATTCATCTGGGCACAAGAGAGATTGTCCCGGCATTCCGTCATGGCGAGACTTCGGTTCTGTCAGAGCTCGGACAGCGTATGAAGGCGTTCGGGCATCTTTTTGTCAGGAATGAAAGGATCCGGTAAAGGCGGGAATGGAGGTCCCAATGGAGGCTGGAATGGAGAGCCCCGATGAAGGCGGTGCGGCGCAAAGGGTGCGCACGACAAAACGCCACCGCAAGACTCTGTTTGAAACGTCCTCTGGCGGTTTGAGACGTCCTCTGACGGTGCGCAGGCGCGTTCAGAAGGCTCTCTAGAGCCAAGACCAGAGGCACCATGCAACAAAAATGAGATTCTGCGGCTGAATAATGATGGTTATCCTCATTCGGATTTCGGCCAACTGGGGTTTTATTTGCTAGCTGCAAACTCTCATATTGTTTTTAGAGCCTCGAAGCCCCAATTTGAGCCGCAGAATCTCGAATTCGTTGCACGCAAAGCGGAGCGAAGGGACAAAAGGGGCTTCCATGGCAGGTCCAGAGCCTCCCAGAGCACAGCCAGACATGGCAAGAAGGCGCAAGATCGCGACGGCGCAGGAACGCATGGCGCGACGACACTAGACGCGGCAACGCGGGAACTCATGGCGTGACGACACGACAGCGCGATAATCGACGCCACGGCGGCGTGAAAAACGGCACGCGAATGCAAAAGACCTCCCCGGCGCGGATGCCGGAGAGGTCTGTGATTCGCGAAGCTAGCTCGAGCGCGACGCCCGCGAACAGGCGCGGGGAGCCGCTACTTCTTGTACTGGCTCTCGTGCTTGCGGAAGAAGTCGAAGCGCGGGGGGAGCTCGAGGATAGCGTGCTCGGAGGCATCCTCGCCAAGCTCGGCGGCGAGCTCACGCGGCGTGGCGAGAGCGTGCTCCCAGCTGAAGAAGTCCTTCTCCGAGAAGCCCATGTACTCGGCGACGAGCTCGCAACCAGCAGGCACGGCGGGGTGCATCAGCAGGGCCGTCGTGCGAAGGGCGGCGAAGGCATCCGCGAGGGCGGCCACGTAAGCGTCCGCGTCATCGCCGGCGGCCTTGCTCGTCGCATCCCAACGCTTGTTGGCCGCGCGAGTGAACTCCTCCACCGCGGCAAGCGCGCCGTGGAAGTCCATCCCGTGGACCGTGCGCTCGAACGCGAGCGTCGCCTCGCGGCACTCCTCGATGACCTCGGCGCTCGCCTCCACCGCCGGCAGCTTGCAGCCACAGGCCTTCGCGGCGCCGTAGAAGCAGCTACGCGCCAGGCGGTTGAAGATGTTCGTGAGGAACGCGCTCTCCTTGAGGGCGGGGTCGACGACGCGGGAGTCGTCACACACGAGGACTTCCTCGCCGGTCTTCTTGTCCTTGTAGGAGACGCTCGTGTCATAGACCTTGGGCGAGAAGCTCACGGCCTTGGCGTCGAGTGCGAGCGACAGCCAGTGAGCACGCAGCTGCTCGGCGGTGTAGTGGTCGAGAAGCTCCGCGGCCATCGGCGGCTTGATCGCGCCCGAGCTCGAGGCCTTCTTGTTCATGAACAGGATGTGGTAGTTGGCCACCGGCGTGGTCTGCTTGAGGCCCCAGCCCATCGCCTCCCACATCGCGGGCTGCGCCACGCAGTAGAAGTAGATGTTGTCCTGGCCAATGAACTGGAAGACGCGGGAGTCATCCGCGCACCACCAGTCGTGCCAGTCGCGGCTCGAGTAACGGCCATCCGCGCTCTCGGCAAGTGCGGTCTGGACGAAGCTGATCGGCGCCCACAGGCTCTCGGGCCAGCACCAGACGGTGAGGCCGCTCACACCGTCGATCTCCGGGGCGGCGACGCCCCAGTCGATGTTACCGGTGATGCGGAACGGCAGCAGGCACTTGCCCGTGCGGAAGCGCACGTGCGCGCCCTCGAGCACCTCGCGCGCCTTGTCGCGCGCCTCCCAATCGGCAAACTCAACGGAGAAGCTGGCCTGGTTGCCCTGCGCCTCGTGCACGGTGTGGACCGGAAGGTCGCCCGCGACGGCGGCGAAGTCCTCGCGCAGCTCGTTCTTGATATAGATGACAGGCGCGACGAGGCTCTCGCGCACGGTCTTGGTCACGATGTCGCGAACCTGCGGGTCAGCGTCCCACTCGTCCATGAGGGTCTCGAGGGCCTCGGAGAACGCGGGCAGGTCGAAGTACCAGTTGTCGCACGGACGAAGCTCGGGCTTGGTGCCCGTGAGCTGGGAGACCGGATTGATGAGCTCCTCCGGGTCGAACTGGTGCCCCAGGTCGCACTCGTCCGCATAGGCCTTCTCGGACTTGCAGCCGCGGACCGGGCAACGGCCCTTGACCTGGCGGCCGTTCAGGAAGGTCTTCGCCTCGGTGTCATAGAACTGCAGCGTGGAGCGCTTCTTGAGGGCACCAACCTCGTACAGGCGACGAATCCACGCGTCAGAGAGCGCGGCGTGGAAGGGCTTTGCCGGCTCGAGGCCGCTGCCAGCGAAGATGTCGAGCGAGATACCGTAGGCGTCGAGCGCGGCCTTCTGGTTGTCGTGGTGACCACGGACGTAGTCGGTGATGGTACCGGAGAACTCGCCGGCCTCCGTGAGCTTGCGGTAGCCCTCCATGATCGGCGAGCCATAGCAGTCCGTGCCGGAGACGAACAGCACGTTCTCGGCACCGATGCGGTCACGCAGGAAGCGGGCGAAGAAATCCGCCGGCACGAAGACGCCACCGATGTGGCCAAAGTGCAGGTCCTTGTTGCCATACGGCATACCGGCCGTGACGACGGCGCGCGCCGGGAAAATGGGGCGATTCGTGTTCTCGGAAGCCATGGGTGCCCTTCTCGATAGTCAGTCAACCTGCTGATTATCGCACTTTTGCACGCCCGGGAATGGCGGGAGCGGGGCCGGACGGCCGAGAGGCGCCGGGCGGGAACGGGGCCGAGAGGCCGAGAAAGACCGGGGCGGCGCCCCCGGAGAGGCACCGCCCCGAATCGAGCGTCCGAGAATGGCAAGCTGCCGGCGACTAGCCGAGTGCCTCCACGAGCGAGGACTCTGGGAAGGTGACGGTCACGGTGGTGCCGACGCCCTCCTTCGACTCGAGCGTGAGCTTGGCGCCGTGATAGGCCGCGGCGTGCTTCACGATAGCGAGGCCCAGGCCCGTGCCGCCGCGCTCGCGCGACCGGCTCGCGTCGACGCGATAGAAGCGCTCGAAGACCTTGGCCTGCGCCGCCTCGGGGATACCCAGGCCGGTATCGGCCACGACGAGGCGCGGGCATCCGTCAACGACGTCGATGTGGGCGTCGACCGTGCCGCCGGCGTGGTTGTAACGGACCGCGTTGTCGCACAGGTTGTAGACGAGCTCGTCGAGAAGCGATGGAATGCCGCGCACGACGACGGGGTCTCCGCTGCAAGTGAGTCTCACGCCGGCGGCATCGGCCACGGGCGCGAGACGGTGGCCGACCTCGCGAAGCGCATGGGCGATATCGACGGGCTCGGCCTTGCCAAGCAGCGAGGTGTCACCGGCGCGCTCGGACTCATCGAGCTTGGAGAGGGTGAGGATGTCGTTCACGAGGTCCGTCATGTGGTGTGCCTCGTCCACGATGCGGCCGGCGAACTCCGGCACGTCCTCGGGCTTCGCGATGCCGTCACGAATGAGCTCCGCCGCACCAGAGATGGTGGAGAGCGGCGTCTTGAGCTCGTGCGTCACGTTCGAGGTGAACTCGCGGCGCATGAGGTCCGCGCCACGGAGCTCCCCCATCTGCTCGTCAATGCGCTCGACCAGGGGCTCGAGCTCCACGTAGGAGCCCTCCGGGTCAGGATTCGAGGGATCGATGTCGAGGATGGGTTCCACGAGGCGGTCGACGATCAAGCGCGACACGGCCCAGCACACGAGCACCACGGCGGTGACGACGGCAACGGCAAGCAGTACGTCATGCCCGAGCGCCGCCCTGATGCCATCGCGGGCGACGGCGAGGCGCAGCACGTTGCCGTTGTCGAGGCGAACGGCGCGATAGATCTCGACCCTGCCAGACGTGGCAGAATCACGCTCCGCAGAGCCTTTTCCCGTCTCGAGCGCCCCGGCGATCTCGGGGCGGTCGGCGTGGTTGGGCATGCTGTCGACGCTGTTCTGGTTGTCATAGAGCACGGTGCCGTCGGGGCTGACGACGGTCACGCGCGCCTCGCCGAGGTCGAGGTTGGTGAGGTGGATGATGTCAGACTGCGTGCCGCGCATGCTCGTCTTGACGAGGGCGCACTCGGTCTCGAGCATGCGGCCGGCGTCGCGCACGCCGCTCTTTTGGTAGACGAGTGAGGCGATGACGAGAACCGCAACCGCCGCGATGGCGGACACGGCGGCGAGCGAGACGAAGATGCGGCGCGCAAGGGACTTGCGCCCGCAGCACAGGAGCGCACGGACCCTCCGCGGGGTGGCGCCGCCGTCGACATCCGCATCCGCGGCAGGCACGGCATCCGCGACGGGCACGGTGAGCGCGTCCCTATCCGCGCCACCCTCGCCCGAAGGCGTCACAGCCCCGGTGGCGCCGCCGTCATCGACGGCATCAGCCACCTGCTCAGGAAGTTCGTCCTGACCCATCATGCCGTTGGTCGCGTCCTCCGCCATGGCACTAGCCCCTTAATCGGTATCCAACCCCACGCACTGTCTCGATGAGTTCGGCGTGATCGCCGAGCTTCTGGCGCAGCGTCTGGACGTGGACGTCGACCGTGCGGCTACCGCCGTCGAAGTCCCAACCCCACACGCGCTGCAGAAGCGTCTCGCGGTTGAACACCACACCGGGAGACCTCATGAGGAACGATAGCAAATCGAATTCCCTGACGGTGAGATTAAGGGGCTTTCCTTCGAGGGAGACCTCGTGCCTGGAGGGAGAAAGGGACAAAGGTCCCAGATTCATGACGTCGGAGACGGCGGCCGAGGCGACGGCGCGCGACGGGGCGCGACGCAGCAGGGCGCGCACACGGCTCACCATCTCCATCATGCCGAAGGGTTTTGCGAGGTAGTCGTCCGCTCCGCCGTCGAGGGCGGTCACGGTGTCAAGCTCCGAGTCGCGAGCCGTGAGCATCATGACCGGCACCTGGGAGAGGCCGGGCGTCTGGCGGATTCGCTTTAGGATGGTGAGGCCGTCCGTATCGGGCAGCATGATGTCGAGAAGCACCGCGTCAGGGGTGCGCTCGGCGCAGGCGCGTCTGAACGCCGCGTCATCGGGAAGGCCCTTGGCTTCGATGCCAGCCTGCGACAGCGCGTAGACCGTCAGCTCGCGGATGTTCTTCTCGTCCTCGACGTAGTAGATCAACTGGTCGCTCTCCATCCGATCCGCCATCACTTTGGACTACTCCCCGTCCGTGTTGGCGGCGGAGTGGTCCCCACCGGTAAGGATACGCTCTCCGGTGGCGCGGAACACCGCCCAATCGGCGATGCGCTGCGCCTGGTCACCGATTCGCTCGAAGTACTTGGCGGCCATGAGCAGCTCCGGGAGGCTGCCGGGCGACGGCTGGCCCTGCCTGATGAGCTCGACGACGACCGCCTCGGCAGCGGCGTACATCTTGTCGAGGACGTCGTCGCTGGCGATGACCTTCTGCGCGAGCTCGACGTTCTTGGTGAGGAACGCCTCGATGCTGTCGTCGACCATCTTCGCCGCGTGCTCGCTCATGTGAGCGAAGGAGTCGGACAGGCGGGTCGTGACGTCGGCGGGCATCTCGGAGAAGACGAAGGCGACGTCGCGCGTCATGGAGTCGATCTGCGCGAGGTCGGAGACCAGGCGGAACGACGCGGACACAAAGCGCAGGTCCTCGCCGATGAGCGGCTGCTGCATGAGCATGATGTCGAGGCAGAGGCTCTCGATCTCTTGGCGGAGGCGATCGGCGGGCTTCCTCCCCTCGAGGACGCCCGTCTCGGCGCCACGGTCACCGGAGGCGGCGAGGCCCGCAGCGTGGACGTCCGTCGCGGACTTCTCGGCGAAACGCGCGAGCAGGCCCTCCATATCGCTCAACTGCCTTGTGAACTCGATCCGGGTAGCCATATCAGCTGAACCTCCCTGAGAGATATTCCTGGGTGCGCTGCTCGCGCGGGTTGGCGAACAGCTCCTTGGTGGGACCGGCCTCGATGAGCTCACCGAGGTAGAAGAACGCGGTCTTGTCGGCAACGCGGGTCGCCTGCTGCATGTTGTGGGTGACGACCACGACGGTGTGCTCGCGCGAGAGCTGCTGCATGAGCTCCTCGACCACGAGGGTCGAGATGGGATCGAGGGCGCTCGTCGGCTCGTCCATGAGCAGGACGTCCGGGCTCGTCGCCAGGGCGCGCGCGATGCAGAGACGCTGCTGCTGGCCACCGGAGAGGCCGAGCCCGCTCTGGTCGAGCTTGTCTCTGACCTCGTCCCAGAGGGCAGCCTCGGTGAGCGTGCGCTCGAGGACCTCGTCCGCCTGGGCGCGAGTGAGGCGCGTCATGCGGTTGAGGCCGTAGAGGACGTTGTCACGGATGCTCATCGGGAACGGGTTGGGGTGCTGGAAGACCATGCCCACGTGGACGCGCAGCGCGTTGGCATCCATCGCGAAGACGTCCTCGGCCGCGAACTCGATCGCGCCCTCGTGGCGCACGGTCTCGACGAAGTCGCACATGCGATTGAACGTGCGGAGCAGCGTCGACTTTCCGCAGCCAGAGGGGCCGATGAAGGCGGTGCAGCGGCGCTCGGGGATGTCGAGCGTGATGTGCTTCAAGGCCTGGAAGTCCCCATACCAGAGATTGAAGTCGCGTACGTCGATGGCGGACGGGGTGTCCGTGATAGAACGGTGGTACGACTGGGTGAACTCCTTCTCCATCAGATCATCCAAACCTTCCGCTGAGGTAGTCTGCGAGGCGCTCGTCGTGCGGATCCATGAAGATGCGCTTCGTGGGACCGTCCTCGACCATGTCGCCCATATAGAAGAAAGCCGTGCGGTCGCTCACGCGCGTGGCCTGCTCCATGTTGTGCGTCACGATGGCGACGCAGATGCCCGAGTCAGCGATCGAGCGAATCGTCTCCTCCACCGTGAAGGTGGAGATAGGGTCGAGCGCCGAGCAGGGCTCGTCGAACAGCACGACGTCCGGGTTCATCGCGAGGGTGCGCGCGATGCAGAGGCGCTGCTGCTGGCCGCCGGAGAGGCTCAGGCCGCTCTGGTCGAGCTTGTCTCTGACCTCGTCCCAGAGGGCCGCCTGGCGAAGCGAACGTTCGACGAGCTCGTCGCCATCCTCGCGGCTGGCGACGCGGCCGTGGCGGCGCGGCGCGAACAGGATGTTCTCGCGGATGGACTTGCGGAACGGCGTCGGCTGCTGGAACACCATGCCGATGCTCGTACGCAGCTCGAAGAGGTTCTCCTCACGCGTGTTGATGTTGCGGCCGTGGTAGAGGATCTCTCCGCCCACGTCGCACTTGGGAATCTCGCGGTTCATGAGGTTGAGGCAGCGCAGGAAGGTCGACTTGCCGCATCCGGAGGGGCCAATAAGCGCCGTCACCTGGCCGGCGTCAAAGCCGAGCGTGGTGGGGTGCAGGGCCTCCTTGACGTGGTCGTAGCGCACGGTGACGCCGCGAGCGCGGAGGAGCGCGGTGGGGGCAGCAGGCGCGGACGCGGCGGGGGCGGCAGTGGAGGCTGCGGGCGCAGGTGCGGCGGGACTGGCAGCGGTGGGGGTCACGGAGGCGCGGCCCTCGGCAGCGTCGGGCGCGACGGGCGCGGCGGCGGCCTCGCGCTGGGCCTCGTCGAGGCCCTCGGTCATGGTCTGGCTCATTCGCTCGTCAGCCTCCTCGCAAGGGCCTTGCCGGCGAGACGCGCAAGGACGTTGAACAGCAGCACGCAGATGATCAGGACCGCGGCCGTGCCCCAGACGATCTCGTCGTTGCCGGGCGTGGGCTCCATCTTGAGCTTCCAGATGTGGACGGCCAGCGTCTCTGCCGGGCGAAAGATGTTCCAGGGGCTGCGCGGGCTCGTGATGGCGGCGCCGAAGTTGATGCGCGCGGTGGCGGAGCCAGAGGTGAAGATCAGGGCAGCTGCCTCGCCAAACACGCGGCCGGCGGAGATGACGATGCCGGTGACGATGGCGGGCATGGCGGCGGGGAGCAGCACGTTGAGCGTGGTCTCCCAGCGCGTGAGGCCCATGGCGAGTGCGGCGTCGCGCTGCGAGCGCGGCACGTCGGAGAGCGCCTGCTGGATGACGCGCACGAGGATGGGGATGTTGAACATCGTGAGCGCGAGCGCGCCGGCGATGATCGAGATGCCCCAGTGGAGCACCACGACGAAGAACAGGCTGCCGAACATGCCCACGACGATGGAGGGCAGGCTCGAGAGGGTCTCGATTGCGGTGGACGCGGCGCTTGTGATCCAGTTGTCGGGTGCGTACTCCACGAGGAAGATGGCCGCGCCCAGGCTGATGGGCACGCTGATGAGCAGCGTGATGACCAGCATGTAGAACGAGTCGAACAGCTGGAAGGCGATGCCGGGCAGCTCCTTGTCAGACGAGGCGTTCGTGAGGAAACCCGGCTGGACGACCTTCCACAGGCCACGGGCGAGGATGTAGATGACGATGGCGGCAAGCAGCGCCAGCACGAGGCCGACGATGGCAGTGAGCACACCGGTCGCGATCTTGTCCTGGTAACCAATCTTCGCCGCGTGGGCGTCGAGGTCGACGCCGGACATGACGCCGGGGCCGCTCGGGGTGCCGGAAGCCCCGGCGGGGGCGGCGCCGGAGGGCATGGTGCCGGCGGCACATACCGAGTTTGCGTTAGCCATTCGCCTTCGCTCCCCTCTTGCCAATAACGTGGATGACCATGATGAACACGAGCGACATGCCCATGAGCAGAAGTCCCAGGCTCCAGAGTGCGTGGTACTCGACCGAGCCCGTCGTCGCGTTGGAAAGGCCGCTCGTGAGCGCCGTCGTGAGCGTGGCCGCGGGGTCAAGCAGGCCGTTGGGCATGGCCTTCTCGACGCCGCCGATGACCATCTGCACGGCGAGCGTCTCGCCGAAGGCGCGCGTCATGCCGAGAATGACCGCGGTAAGCAGGCTCGGGAGCGCGCTCTTGAGGACGACGTGCGTGACGGTCTGCCAGCGCGTGCACCCGAGGGCGTAGGAACCTTCGCGATACTGGTTAGGCACGGCGGCGAGGGCGTCGATGGAGAGCGTCGTCACCGTGGGCAGGATCATGACCGCGAGGACGATGGCACCCGAGAGGATGCCGGCGCCGGTGCCCGCCGCGTCGCCGAAGATCGAGCGCATCGCGGCGTTGACCACCGTGAGGCCGATGAGTCCATAGACGACGCTGGGGATGCCCACGAGGAGCTCGACCAGTGGCTGGAAGACCTTGCGACCGAAGACCGGCCTGACCTCGACCACGAAGACCGCCGAGCCCAGGGCGACGGGAAGCGCGAAGACCGTCGAGAGGATCGTGACGGAGAACGATCCCACGATGAGGGGCAGCGCGCCGTAGCGGCCGTCGGTCGGAATCCAGTTCTGCCCCGAGATGAAGCTACCGAAGTCAACGCCGTCTACGAAGAACGTGGTGAGACCCTGCTCGGCGACCATGACGATGAGGGTCAAGACAACGAGGGCCACGAGGGCGACGCACGCCCCCGTGAGCCCCAGTCCAACGTTCTCCAGGCTTCGCTTCGGCATGAGCTGCTTTGCCATGTGCGAGTCCTTTGGATGGAGTGTCTAGGCTAGGCGGCAGAGATAGTGCCGGCGGCGTCCTTCTTGACCTTCATGCCGGTCAGAGGGATGAAGCCCTTCTCCTCCACGAGGGAGCCCTGGACGTCATCGGAGAGCATGTACTCGATAAAGGCCTTCGTGACCTCGTCGGCGTCCTGGGTAGTGTACATGTGCTCGTAGGACCAGATCTTGAAGTCGCCGGACTCGACGTTCTCGGCCGTGGGCTCGACGCCGTCGACCTTGAGGGCCTTGAACTTAGAGTCGTCATAGTAGGAGAAGGCGAGGTAGGAGATGGCGCCAGCGGTCTGTTGGAGCTTCTCGACGACAGTGCCGGAGGAGTCCTCCTCGGCGACCGGCTTGAAGGAGTCGGGCACGGTGGCGCCGGCGAGGATGGCGCTCTCGAAGGTGGCACGGGTGCCGGAGCCAGCCTTGCGGTTGATGACCTGGATCGGGCCGGCGGTGCCGCCAACCTGGCTCCAGTTGGTGATCTCGCCGGTGAAGATGCCCTTGAGCTGCTCGGTGGTGAGGTCGTCGACGTCGACATCGCTGTTCACGACCGGGCCCATGCCCACGACGGCGACCCGGTTGTCGACGAGCTTGGCGGCGTCGGCGGCGTCAAGCTTCTCCTCGGCGAAGATATCGGAACGGCCAATCTGGGCCTTGCCGTCCTTGACGTCGGAGAGACCCTGGCCGGAGCCGCCACCGGAAATGGTGATGCTAACGTTGGCGTTAGCATCCATGAAGGCGTTGGCGGCGTCCTCGACGAGCGGCTGGAAGCTCGTGGCGCCCGAGCAGGTAATGGAGCCGGAGAGGTCGGCGGCAGCCCCGGAGGAAGCGGCGGCCGTGTTGGCGGCACCGGAGCCACCGCAGCCGACGAGGCCGAGACCGGCAACGGCGGTGAGGCTGCCGGCAAGACCGAGGAACTGACGACGAGACATGTCCATGCTCATGGTTCTCCTTTGTGTGTGAGCGTTGCGGCTTGGCCTCTGGGCACCGAGTCTTGTGGCCCGTGGAGGCGCTTCCGCTTTCCAAGACGAGACTCTACGGGCCGGCCGGCGCGCGATCGGCGTAATCCGCCATGCCTTACGAGCGGGTGACGCGCCCTTACGTACGGATGACCCGCGCTTACGTTGCGCTTACAAACGCGCGGCGGATTCGGGGTATGAGGCGCTAGCGGCACGAATCGGCTATTCGTGGCGCGGGATGCATTTCGAATATGCCAGAAGGTCGCCATCGTTTGACTGCCGAGTGCGCGCACCAACGCGCGCCGCCGGTGTAAAGCACTTGTAAAATAATTAGGTTCCAAATCATTAGGTACCTTGACTATCTCTCAGCATGCTCCTAGACTTCTCGAGTCACACTCGAAGAACCATTGAAAGGAGGCCCATGGAGCAGCAAGACGCGAAGGGTTTCACCCCATGCGGAAGAGTCGAATCCAGACCCCTCCCCACCACGGATGACCCGTTCCGCCCACGTTGGATGGACATCGCGGACCCCTGCGAGCGCCAGTGCGCGCACATCGTGGACATGCTTGGGTTCTGCGGCCACTACATCCATATTCACGGTGGTGGTCGCTCGGGCCGCGCGCCCATCATCTGTGCCCTGCTCAAGCACGGCGACGCCATGCCCCAGCGCGAGCTCATGAACATGTTCGACCTCAAAGCCGGCTCGCTTTCGGAGGTCCTCGCAAAAATCGAGCGCGATGGCCTCATCGAGCGCACGCGCGATCCGCAAGACCGTCGCCAGCTCATCGTGAAGCTTACGTCCGAGGGTCACGCCCAGGCACTCGAAGAGCAGGCGCGCCGCGAGGGCTTCCGCGCGGACGCCCTCACCTGCCTCACCCACGAGCAGCGTGACGAACTAGAAAACATGCTTGACCTCGTCAAAGAGCACTGGAGATCAATCGACCCGTATGAGAAGGGGGACTGCCCATGCAGCAAGAACTAGACGCGGATCAGCAGACACCCGGCACCGGCACAAACGTCGCTGGCAGCAAGCCCGGCACCGGCACAAACGTCGCTGGCAGCAAGCCCATCGCCAATACGAAGGTGAACTACGGCGTCATCATGCGTAACCTCATGAACAGCGTCCGTGAATACAAGCGCTATTCCATCGCCACGCCCCTTCTCGTTCTGGGCGAGGTCATCTGCGAGATGGCCATCCCCTTCCTAACGGCCCAGCTCATCGACCAGATCAAGGTGAACGCAACGGTTGAGGAGCTGCTACAGCCCGCGGGCGTCCTCGTGCTGCTCGCCCTGTGCTCGCTGGCGTTCGGCACCGGCGCCGGCATCACCTGCAGTCACGCAAGCTGCGGCTTCGCAAAGAACCTGCGTCGCGACATGTTCTACAACATCCAGCGCTTCAGCTTTGCCAACATCGACGAGTTCTCCTCGAGCTCGCTCGTGACGCGACTCACCACCGACATCAACAACGTCCAGCAGGCGTTCATGATGATCATCCGTATCGCCGTGCGCACGCCGCTGTGCCTCGTGTTCGCCTTCACCATGGCAGCCGTCATGGGCGGCGCGCTCGCGCTGGTCTACGCAGTCATCATTCCAATCTTGGGATTCGTGCTGTTCTACATCATCCACCTCGTGCGACCGATCTTCGCCCGCGTCTTCCACAAGTACGACGCGCTCAACGAGTCCATCGAGGAGAACGTCACGGGCATGCGCGTCGTGAAGAGCTATGTGCGCCAGGACTACGAGAAGTCCAAGTTCGCCCGCGCCGCGCAGGACATCTGCGGCGATTTCACGCGCGCCGAGAAGCTCCTGGCCATCAACAACCCGGCCATGATGCTCGCCGTTGACCTCACGTGGGTCGTCATCATCTACTTTGGCTCGCAGGTCATCATCACGAGCCACGCCACGCTGTTTGACGTGGGCCAGCTGTCGGCCATCTTCACCTACGGCTTCCAGATCCTCATGAGCCTCATGCAGCTGTCCATGATCTTTGTCATGGTCACGATGTCCGACGAGAGTGCCCGCCGCATCAACGAGGTCCTCGAGGCAGAGCCCACGATCGCTGCGCCCGAGAACGCCGTGGACAAGGTTGCCGACGGCTCGATCGACTTCGACCACGTGAGCTTCAAGTACTCCGCACGCGCCCAGCGCCAGGCGCTCGCCGACGTGGACCTGCACATCAAGAGCGGCGAGACGATCGGCGTCATCGGCGGCACGGGCTCCTCGAAGTCCACGCTCGTCAACCTCGTGGCGCGCCTCTACGACGCCACCGAGGGCACCGTCCGCGTGGGCGGCGTCGACGTGCGCGACTACGACCTGGAGACCCTGCGCACCAACGTTGCCATGGTCTTGCAGAAGAACGTGCTGTTCAGCGGCACCATCGCCGAGAACCTGCGCTGGGGCGACGAAAACGCCACCGACGACGAGGTCCGCGAGGCCGCGCACCTCGCCTGCGCCGATGAGTTCGTTGACACCTTCCCAGAGGGCTACGACACTTACATCGAGCAGGGCGGCTCCAACGTCTCCGGTGGCCAGAAGCAGCGCCTCTGCATCGCCCGCGCCCTGCTACGCCACCCCAAGGTCCTCATCCTCGACGACTCCACGAGCGCCGTCGACACCAAGACCGACGCCAAGATCCGCGAGGGCCTGGCGACCTACCTGCCCCAAACCACCAAGATCATCATCGCCCAGCGCATCTCCTCGGTGCAGGAGGCCGACCGCATCGTCGTGATGGACGGTGGCCGCATCTCCGACGTGGGCACCCACGACGAGCTCATGCGCCGCAGCCCAATCTACCGCGAGACCTATACCTCGCAGAACCGCATGGGCACCGACGAGTCCGACGTCGAGGCAGCCGAGGCACAGCAAGACGCCGCGAACGCCTCGACCGAGAAGGGAGGCGAGGCCGATGAGTAAGGCCACGAGCAAGCCGACCAGGCCCCAGGCGAAGGCCAGCACCGCCATCCGCCTCATCAAGACGCTGTTCTCGTTCTATCCCCGCTTGCTGCCGGCCGTCGTCGTGTGTCTGCTGATCGCGGCCGTCTCCAGCTCGTTCGGAGCGGTGTTCCTGCAGGGAGCGCTGCAAATCGTGACCGAGTTTGGCGAGTCGGGCGACTGGTCCGTCGCCGGCCCGCAGGTGCTCGCACTCGTGTCCGTGCTCGCGGCCGTCTACCTCGTGGGCGTGGCCGCCTCAGCGTTCTGGAACCGCGCCATGGCCACAATCACGCAAGGCACGCTCGAGAAGCTGCGCGAGAAGATGTTCAACCGCATGCAGGACCTGCCCATCAGCTACTTCGACACGCACCAGCGCGGCGACGTCATGAGCCACTACACCAACGACATCGACGCCATCCGCCAGATGATCTCCCAGTCGCTGCCCAACCTCTTCCAGACGGGCGTCGTGCTCATCACGGTCTTCATCATCATGCTGTACTACTCCGCGTGGATGTGCATGGTCATCGTGGCCGGCGTGGCGTTTATGGTCTTCATGACCAAGGTGCTCGGCGGCAACTCCGCGCGTTACTTCGTGGCCCAGCAGAAGGAGCTCGGCGTGGTCGAGGGCCAGGTCGAGGAGATCATGAACGGCCAGAAGGTCGTCAAGGCCTTCTGCCACGAGCGGGCCGCCGAGCGCGACTTCGACGCCTTCAACGAGCACCTGTTCGAGGTCTCCCAGAAGGCCAACATGTACGGCAACATCCTCATGCCCGTGCTCATGAACATCGGCAACCTGCTCTACGTCATCGTGGCGCTCGCCGGCGGCCTCCTGCTCGCGCTCGACGTGCCCAACGTGTCGCTGTCGGGCATGACGCTTTCCATTGCCGTGGTGGTGCCGTTCCTCAACATGACCAAGCAGTTCTGCGGCCAGATCGGCCAGATTTCCATGCAGATCAACTTCGTGGTAATGGGCCTCGCCGGCGCGGACCGCATCTTCGATCTCATCGACGAGAAGCCCGAGGAGGACGAGGGCTACGTCACGCTCGTCAACCTGGCCGTCGAGAAGGGTGAGCTCGTCGAGTCCGAGAAGCGCACGGGTCTCTGGGGCTGGAAGCACCCGCACCACGACGGCACCACCACCTACACGCCCCTTCGCGGAGACGTGCGCATGGAGGACGTCGACTTTGGCTACACGCCTGACCACCAGGTGCTTTACGGAGTCTCCGTCTATGCCAAGCCGGGCCAGAAGGTTGCCTTCGTGGGCGCCACGGGTGCCGGCAAGACCACGATCACCAACCTCATCAACCGCTTCTACGACATCGCCGACGGCAAGATTCGCTATGACGGCATCAACGTGAACAAGATCCGCAAGGCAGACCTGCGCCGTTCGCTCGGCGTGGTGCTGCAGGATGTGAACCTGTTCACCGGCACCGTGATGGACAACATCCGCTACGGCAAGCTCGATGCGACTGATGCCGAGTGCATCGCCGCCGCCAAGCTCGCTGGCGCCGACGACTTCATCACCCGCCTGCCCGAGGGTTACGACACGATGCTCACTGGCAACGGCAGCCAGCTCTCGCAGGGCCAGCGCCAGCTCATCTCCATCGCCCGCGCCGCCGTGGCGGACCCGCCCGCGATGATCCTGGACGAAGCCACGAGCTCGATCGACACGCGCACCGAGGCCATCGTTCAGAAGGGCATGGACGCGCTCATGCAGGGCCGAACCACCTTCGTCATCGCGCACCGACTCTCCACCGTGCGCAACTCCGACGTGATCATCTGCCTCGACCACGGCCACGTGATCGAGCGCGGTAACCATGACGAGCTCATCGCCAAGAAGGGCTACTACTACCAGCTCTACACCGGCGCCTTCGAGCTGGAGTAGACGGAGGGGGCGCCTCCGGGCACGTCCCGGCTTCCGGACACGTCCTAGCTTCCAGGCTCGTTCCGGCTTCCGGGCACGTCCCAGCATGGCGGCCCTCGCCCGATATGCAACGCCCCGCGGCGCGGCCACAGCGTCGCGGGGCGCTTTGTTCGACGGGGCACGATGCGCATGCCGGCGGGTCCACGCCGCCCCGCCGGCGAGGACCCGCCACCCCGGTTGCCAGAGTCCGCCGCCCCGGCAATCAGAACCCATCACCCCAGCCGCTTTCCAGCGCGTTACCAAAAACAGAGGACAAGCCCTGACGGATAAACTACCAGGGAGGATTGGAGTCACATGTATTCGTTCACCAGCCGCGTGAGATACAGCGAGATAGACGAGACGGGTAAGCTGTCCATTCCCTCCCTCGTCAACTACCTGCAGGATTGCACCACATTTGGAAGCGAGGAGCTCGGACTCGGACCGGTACACACCGCCGAGACGGGACTCGCCTGGCTACTCAGCGCCTGGAAGATCGATATCGCCGAGCTCCCGAGCTTCGGCGACGAGATTCGCGTGAGCACCTGGGCGACGGGTTTCAAGGGCCTTCGCGCCAGCCGAAACTTCACCGTCTGCCTCGCGAGCGACGATGCGGCCAGCCATCCCCTTGTGCGCGCCGATTCGAGCTGGTTCATGTTCGACGCCAACAAAGGCCGCCCCGTCCGCATTCCGGAGAGCGAGTCCGCCCCCTACGTCGAGGACGCTCGCAACGACTCTCCGCTCGATCTGCCGCCCATCCAACACGTTGTTCGCGTTGAAGGCGAAGGCTTGGCCTGCGCTCCCATAACGGTGACCGGCGCGCACATCGACACGAACCACCACGTCAACAACGCGCAGTACGTGAGCCTTGCGCTTGGTGCGCTTGAAGAGGGCGAGGCCTCCATCCCTTGCACGCTCGATGTCCACTACAGCCGCGCCGCCAAGCTCGGCGATACCATCTACCCGCACGTTCATCGCGAACCCCTCGCCGACGGCAACCCGTCGGCCATCGTCACCCTCGACGACGAGAGCGGATCGCCCTACGCCATCGTTCGCCTAAGCTAGCTCAGCGCTCGCCACATGCCGGCACAATAAGGCGGGACCTCGCACACGCGAGACCCCGCCTCTTTCATAGCTATTTCGCCTGTCGCCCACGGACGGGCCGGACGCCGCGCCCGCAGCCCGCAGCCCGCAAGCCCGCAACCCGCAAGCTCGCGGCCACGGCCCGCAACTCGCACCCGCGCTCACGGCCCCAGGCAAGCCCAAGCCGAAGCTACATCAGCTCGCAGACCCTCTGGGCGAACTCCACCGGATCATCGGGCAGAATGCCCTCAACAAGCAGCGCCTGGTCATACAACAGGCCAGCGTACTTGGTGAGCTTGTCGGTGTCACCGGCTTCCTGGGCGGCCTTGAGCTTGCCGAAGACGGGGTGCTTGGCGTTGAGCTCGAGCACGCGCTGGGCCTTCGGGGCGTCCGCTGCGTCCGGGCCGGCCGCAAGGACCTTCTCCATCTCGAGCGTGAGCGGACCCTCGGAGGTAATCGCCGCGGGGGCGTCGGTCAGACGTGCGGACACCGTGACCTTCGTGACCTTCTCGCCCAGAGCATCCTTCATCGCCTTGAAGAGGTCCTCGTTATCCTTCGTGGCCTCCTCGGCCGCCTTCTTCTCGTCCTCCGTGGCAAAGTCGACGTCACCAGCGGCAACGTTCTTGAGCTCGAGCGAGCGATCTTCGACTTCGGGCTCCGCACCATCGGCGACGGCCTTCTCGGCGGCCTCGCGCGCGGTGTCGTCCTCGTAAGTCTTGGGCAGGCCCTTGGCCTCATAGGCACGCATGGACTGGAAGGTGAACTCGTCCACATCAGCAGTGCAAAGCAGGACGTCAAAGCCGTGATCGAGGGCCGCCTTCACGACGGGCATCTTCGCCAGGCGGTCGCGAGAGTCGCCGGCGGCATAGTAGACGGCCTTCTGGCCGGCAGGCATTGCCTTCGCATACTCGGCGAGCGTGACCATCTTCTGCTCGCGAGCGCTCCAGAAGAGCAGGAGGTCCGCGAGCTCAGAGGCCTTCATGCCATAGCTCGAATAGATGCCGTACTTGAGGCCACGGCCGAAGTTCTCGAAGAACTTCTCGTAGGCCTCGCGATCCTGATCGCGCATCGCCTCGAGCTCATTCGTGACCTTCTTCTCGATACGCTTGGCGATAGCCTTGAGCTGGCGATTCTGCTGCAGCGTCTCACGCGAGATGTTCAGCGTGACATCCGGCGAATCCACGATACCACGCACGAAGTTGTAATAGTCAGGCAGGAGGTCAGCGCACTTCTCCATGATCGGGACGTTGGAGCTATAGAGCGCGAGGCCCTTCTCGTAATCCTTGCTGTAGAGGTCGAACGGAGCCTTGCCCGGGACGAACAGCAGCGCGTCGTACTCGAGCGCGCCCTCGGCGTGGAAGGTGATGGTGCGCGCCGGATCCTCCCAATCATGGAAGGTGGACTTGTAGAACTCGTCGTAGTCCTTCTGCTCGACGTCACGCTTCTTCCAAATCGGCGTCATGGAGTTGATGGTCTCGAGCTCTGTGTAGTCCTCGTACTCAGGGGTGTAGTCCTCCGGAGCGTCCTCGGGCTTGGGCTTCTGACGGCTCTTGGTGACCATCATCTGGATGGGATGGCGCACGTAGTTGCTGTACTGGCGGATAAGCTCCTTGAGGGTCCACTCCTCGAGGAAACGACTGTAGCGCTCGCCCTCTGCGCCATCCGTACCTTCGACGTCATCCTTGAGGGTAAGGATGACGTCAGCGCCACAGTGATCGCGCTTGGCATCTGCGATGGTATAGCCCTCGAGGCCGTCGCTCACCCACTCATGCGCGACGTCCTCGCCAGCAGCTCTGGTCACCACACGAACCTCCTTGGCGACCATGAAGGCAGAATAGAAGCCGACACCAAACTGGCCGATAATATCGACGTCGTCGCCCTGGTGCTCGGCATTCTCTGCCTTGAACTCCTCAGAACCTGAGTGCGCAATCGTGCCGAGGTTCTTCTCGAGCTCCTCCGCCGTCATGCCAAGGCCATTGTCCGAGATGGTGAGGGTGCGCGCGTCCTTGTCGGGCGTCACGCGAATGGCGAGGCTATCCTCGTCGAGATCGATCGTGGAATCCGTGAGGCTGCGGAGATAGAGCTTATCCTCGGCGTCAGACGCATTGGAGATGAGCTCTCGAAGGAAGATCTCCTTGTTGGTGTAGATCGAGTTGATCATGAGGTCGAGGAGCTTCTTGCTCTCTGTCTTGAACTTGCGCATGTGCAGGCCTCCCGAGACGAGCGACGCGGGCAAGCTACGACCACGCGGGCCGCTGCTCGCAAATCTGCTAATGGTTGACTTAGGTTTTATATCCCAAATATGCGCAAGTAATCAACGAAAGTCGTTTTTGAACGCATTCAGCACCCGAAATCAGGGTGATTCAGCCATTCCGACACAGCGATTTGTGATTTGGGATACTTCTTCGCGCCTCATTACGCGAAGCCAGATTTAGTGGACTCGAAATTCTATAGCCAATACCAGTTTTCCAAGTAGCTCCACACTCGCCAACATTAAAACTGCTGGTAATTAGCTCACGTAGATTAGAGCTACTCGGCAAAAACCGTTTTGGCTATAGAATTTCGCATCGTCCCACAAAACCTAGGGCAGTTTCCCACTAACCATTGGGTTTTTAATCGCCAAAGACCGCCTATAATCCTATGCACGCCACCAACCCCATCGAAACCAAGCGATTGGCTTCCGTAGACGCTGGATCTACGAGTCTCTTGCGAATAGTCATTGGAGTTGCCGTGGAAATGCCGCTCTACTCAATCACCGCTTTCCGATATCACCGAGTTCCACCCCAGGTTCTAGCCCTGTATCCACCGTTGCCAGACACGTTTAATGACCCTTCTCATCGTGGCGTCTTGCATAACCCGACAGTTGTCGACTTGCTCAAAGTGCCCCTGCATAGGCTCTCGCTTTCCAGCAGGCCCTGCACTAGAACAAAGCTCTATCGCACGCACGTGGTTAGCCGAGAGCTTCCGTTTGGCAGCGTTCTCGATACGGACCATAACTTTCAGGTGACATCACCCGCATTTACGCTGCTAGACCTTGCGACGCAACTTGCTCCCGCGCAATTGCTTATGGCTGCCTATGAACTATGCGGAACATACTCGGCTTTTAGCCCCAACGCTCGCACGGAAGCGACGCTCTCGGAGGCCCTCGCGAAGGGACTGTTGGCGCCGCACGACGGATGGCGACGAGTCATCGGATCAAGGGGAAAACCGCTTGACCTCTGGAAACGAGACCCAATCTTAAGCGTCGACGAGCTCGCGAGGCTCACGTGGCAACTCGAAGGGCTTCATGGAATCAAGCGTCTGCGCTGGGCCGTCTCCCATATGACAGGTGTATGCGCTTCTCCCTTCGAGGCGAAAGTGTCCATCTTGCTTGGACTTCCCAAAGCAAGTGGTGGCCTCGGGCTCGCGTTCACGAATAATCATCGAATCGCCCTGTCAGGCCAAGCGCAGGAGTTATATCAGAAGAGTTGCTGCTACGCGGACCTATTCTTCGAAGGAACCGAGACGCACCCGCCCGTCGCAGTCGAATGCCAGGGGGCGTCCGTCCATGGCGGCGAAGCAGCGTCCCTCAGCGACGCCGCGCGCACGGCGGCGCTCCAGCTTATGGGCGTAGAGGTCATCCCCATCACACACGAGCAAATCGAGCACCAGAACAGCTGGAGCGCAATTAAACGGCTCCTCGCGCTAAAGCTTGATATCGACGTCAGCAAGACATCGCAGCAGAAACGAGCCGAAACCAACCTACGGCACGATCTGTTTGAAGGGTCCATAGCCTAGGCGCTACTTCTTCCTCGGTTGGTAGCGTCTGCGAGTGGCGTGGACGCTCCCCTTGCGTGCGCCAGCCTTAAGGCGAGCCATGACCTCGTCCTCCGTAGTTCCCTCTACCTTGCTCCTGAGTTCGACGAGCTGATCGCGCAGGTCAGCGGCACGCTCGAAGTCCATGGCTTCGCTCGCCGCCGCCATGTCACTCTCAAGCGCTTCCATAATGCGAGTCAGCTCTTCGCGAGGCAGCTTCTTCGCGAGCTCGGTGGCAACAGGCTTGGCCGTAGCCTCACTCTTCGCACGCGCATCGGCATCAACCCCGGCAAGGCTCTCGAAGGCACCGTGGCTTCCCGTGCCATGGCGGTCGCGCGTTTTGTCGCCAATCGTCTCCTCTGCCTCGGAAATAAAGCTCGAGATGTCCGCAATCGACTTCTTGACGGTCTTGGGCACGATGCCGTGTTCCTCGTTGAACGCCTCCTGAGCGGCGCGGCGCCGGCGAGTCTCATCAATGGCGATGCGCATTGAATCCGTAATGCGATCCGCATACATGATGACCTCACCGTGAGCGTTACGCGCGGCACGGCCCATCGTCTGAATGAGCGAGCGACGGTTGCGGAGGAAGCCCTCCTTATCTGCATCAAGGATCGCCACAAGCGAGACCTCCGGAATGTCGAGGCCCTCGCGAAGGAGGTTGATGCCCACGAGCACGTCAATCTTACCCATGCGCAGGTCGCGAATGATATCCACGCGATCGAGCGTTGCAGTGTCCGAGTGCATGTAGTTGACCTTAAGCCCCTCGTCGAGGAGATGATCCGTAAGGTCCTCCGCCATGCGCTTGGTGAGCGTCGTCACCAGAACGCGCTCCTTTGCGGCAACGCGCGTGCGAATCTCCTCCGTCAGGTCATCGATCTGGCCACGGATGGGGCGCACGTCAATCAACGGATCAAGCAGGCCAGTCGGGCGGATGATCTGCTCGACCGTCTGCTGGCTAACCTGCTCCTCGTAGTCTCCGGGCGTGGCCGAGACATAGACGAACTGCGGCACTCGGCTCTCGAACTCATCGAAGCGCAAGGGACGGTTATCGAGCGCGCTAGGCAGGCGAAATCCGTGTTCTACCAGCGTAATCTTGCGCGCGCGGTCACCTTCATGCATGCCGCGGATTTGAGGCACCGTCACGTGGCTCTCGTCGATGATGCAGAGCATGTCCTTGGGGAAATAGTCGATAAGCGTGAAGGGTGGCTCGCCAGGAGCACGGCCATCGAGGTGACGCGAGTAGTTCTCGATGCCGTTGCAATATCCCATGTTCTCAAGCATCTCGAGGTCATACCCCGTACGCTCGCGCAGGCGCTGAGCCTCGAGGAGCTTGTCGGCTTCCTTGAGCTGGGCCAGGCGCTCCGTAAGCTCTTGGTTGATGGTGTCGAGCGCGCGGTTGATCTTGGGTCGCTCCGTGACATAGTGACTTGCCGGCCAAATGGGCACCGCGTCAAACTCGCGCAGAATCTCGCCCGTGACCTCATCGATCTCAGCGATAACCTCGACTTCATCACCGAAGAACTCGATGCGGAGAGGGTGCTCAGCATATGGCGGGAACACATCCACGCGCTCCCCGCGCACGCGGAAGCAGCCGCGAGCAAGATCGATGTCGTTGCGGTCATACTGGATGTCAATTAACGAGTGGATGAAATCGTCGCGCTCGAGCGGCTCATCCTTTGAGACGTTGGGGGCAAGGCCCGCATAGTCCTCCGGACTACCGATACCGTAAATGCAGCTCACCGAGGCAACGCAGATGACATCGCGACGCGAGAGCAAACTTGCCGTGGCCTGGTGGCGGAGCTTCTCGACCTCCTCGTTGATCGAGGCATCCTTCTCGATGTAGGTATCACTCTGTGGAACGTAGGCCTCCGGCTGGTAGTAGTCATAGTAGGAGACGAAATAGACTACGGCATTGTTGGGAAAGAGCTCGCGCATCTCGCTTGCAACCTGGGCCGCGAGAGTCTTGTTGGGCTCCATGATGAGCGTAGGCTTGTTGACGGCCTCGATCGTCTTGGCCATGGTGTAGGTCTTGCCGGAACCCGTAACGCCAAGGAGGGTCTGGTAACGAAGGCCATCCTCGATGCCCTTCGCGAGCTTGGCTATGGCCTGAGGTTGATCGCCTGCCGGCTCGAACGAAGAGACAACCTTAAGGGGCACGCCGGCGCTCTCGACGCCAAAACGGCGGAGCTCAGCGCCAACATGGCCCGTGACCTGCGGCTGATTTGAAGTTGCCTCCTGTGCGCCCATGTTTCCTCCGCTACGTACAGCTGTTCGATATCGCCATTATACACGTACGAACCAAGCCGACACGAGCCAAAGCCCTAGATCCGGGGAGGCCATCCCGGGGCTCGGGAACTAAATCGGGCTTCGCTACTCCCCCATGACCTCGAGCCACCACGCGTCCACGGCAGCCTCTAACGCCGCAGCGCCAGCATCGTTTTCGATCACATGCGTGGCGTGGGCGCGAAGATACTCGTCACTTGGCTGATGCACCACGCGAGCATCGAAATCCTCCCCCGCCATACCGCGACCAATGGCACGCTCACGACGAAGCGCTAGTGGTGCCGTCACGATAAGGACATCATCCGCAAGAGGAAGCAAATCCTCCACGCGATCGAGCAGGGGCACCTCGACAATCGTCAGCTTTGGCTCAGCCCCAGAACAGCTCGAGCTCGTAAGGATGGCGGCGAGACGCTCACGAATGGCGGGCATCTCAATCGCCTCGAGGCGCGCCGTATCCTCCGGCGTGGCAAACGCGCGGGCCGCTAGCTCGCCTCGATTCAGCTCGCCCGTATCCCCATCAATCAGATCATCACCGAACTCTGCCGCAATAGCCTCCAGAACGGGACTACCCACCTCGAGGACCTCGCGGGAGACCTGGTCAAGATCACACAGCCAGGCACCGCGATCATGCAGCAGACGGGCAACGGTTGACTTACCCGACGCGATACCGCCAGCTAGAAACGTCGTATGTGCCATGATCGACTACGCCTTGCCATCAAAACGCGTGTGGCACTTGGGGCAGGTAATGCGAACCTTGCCTTTGCCGCGAGGAATACGGACGCGCTGACCACACCCGGGACAGGCGAGGTGAACGTAGTTCTTGGCCTCGCGAAGCTCAGCAGCAGGGTTCGCTAGGAACGAAATCACAGGACCAGCCGCTTTAAGGACCTGCGAGTTCTCACGGCTGCGGGCAGAGACATCCTTCGACGTGATGCGGAACCATGAATAGCCGAGGAGAATCAGCGCTACGACTGAAACCCAGGTTGTGCGCGCAAACAAATCGATGATGACAAGAATCACGGCAAGCGTCGTGCAGGCACCAGAGAGCTCATCCGCGCCATTGCGCCCACGAGCCCACTCAAGAACCTTACGCTGCGCCTCTTCCATCTTGTTGCCATTCGTACCGTTTGCCATGAAAACCTGCCTTCCTTTTTCTTCGAGAAATAATTCTACCCGGCATTGCGGACACTAACCGCACACGAGGGAATCACAACGCCACCGCAACATCGAACCATCGAGCGAGCCCGGCGGCGCGCGGGAATCGCAACGCCCCCGCAACATCGGACCCATCGCGCGGCGAGCTGGTGGCGTGCGAGACCTCCCGTCGCACGCAAAAAGGGCCGCCCACTTTCGTGAGCGGCCCCGCAATCGAGCTAGTTACCTAAGCGCGAGATTTACTCGGCGTCGGTGGCCTCGATGGTCTCAGCAGCCTCGGTGGCCTCAGCGGCCTCCTCGGGCTTGTCCATCGGCTCAACCTCGACCTCGAAACCGAGGGTCTCAGCAGCGGCCTTCATGGACAGGGAGATACGACGACGATCGAGGTCGATCTCCATGACCTTGACCTGGACCTTGTCGCCAACCTTGCAAACCTGGGCAGGGGCGTCGACGTGCTGCTTGGCCATCTCGGAGATGTGGACCAGGCCCTCGATACCGTCGCCGAGGTCGACGAAGGCGCCGAACGGGACGAGCTTGGTGACAACGCCCTCAACGATGGCGTCGACCGGGTACTTCTTGACGAGCGTGCGCCAAGGATCCTCGGTGGTCTGCTTGAGACCGAGGGAGATGCGCTCGCGGTTGAGGTCGACGTCGAGAACCTGAACCTCGACCTCCTGGCCGACCTTGACGACCTCGGAGGGGTGGTTGACGTGGTTCCAAGAGAGCTCGGAGATGTGAATCAGGCCGTCGATGCCGCCGAGGTCGACGAAGGCGCCGAAGTCGACGATCGAGGAGACCGTGCCCTTGAGGCGCATGCCCGGCTGGAGCTTCGAGAGAATCTCGGAGCGCTCGGCCTTGCGAGCCTCCTCGAGGACAACGCGACGGGAGAGGACAACGTTGTTGCGGTTGCGGTCCATCTCGATGACGCGGGCCTCGATGCGGGTGCCCATGTAAGCGTTGAGATCCTTGACGCGACGGAGGTCGACGAGGGAGGCGGGCAGGAAGCCGCGCAGGCCGATGTCGAGGATAAGGCCGCCCTTGACGACCTCGATGACCTCGCCCTCGACGTTCTCGCCGGCGTTGAACTTCTCCTCGATGCGGTTCCAAGCACGCTCGTACTCGGCACGCTTCTTGGAGAGGACCAGACGGCCGTCCTTGTCCTCCTTCTGGAGAACGAGGGCCTCGATGGTGTCGCCCAGGTTCACGATGTCAGCGGGGTTGGCGTCCTTGCGGATGGACAGCTCGCGGACGGGAATAACGCCCTCAGACTTGAAGCCGATGTCAAGCAGGACCTCATCGCGCTCAATCTTGACAACGGTGCCCGTGACAAGATCGCCCTCGTCGAAATCGGTAATGGTACCGTCGATGAGGTTGTTCATCTCCTCGTTGGACACGTCATCCAGCGAGAAAACGGACGAGTTCTGAATCTCACTCAAAGGTGGACCCCTTTCGAAAACGGGGCCCCGATGCTCATGCGCATCGCCTGCAGCAGCTCCGGGCCAGATGCTCGCCCACAGCCACCGGCTTGGATTTACATCGCTCGGGGGCCGACAGATATGGTGTGCGAGCGTCCGACTCACACGTCTTGATAGGATACCTTGCACGCCTAGCACATTTCAAGCGTAAGTGGCAAGTCTGCTCGTAAATTTACGAAAAGTTGGCCTTCTCCGCACACGCCCGCCGCCGCATGCCTGCGCCGCCGCACGCCCGCGCATCGTCCTCGCGCCCGCGCGCCAAAAAACGGGGCCCGCGCACACGCGCGGACCCCGCAGTTCCTACTCTCCCAGACCGTTCGGGCCCATACCGCCCGGAACGGTGTCAGAGTCGCGGCCATACGCCGGCTGCGCCGAGATCTCTTGAATCTTGGTCGCCTCCGCAATGACGCCGTCGGCGAGGACGTTGTCGTAGCGGTGGCACGCGCACCAGTGACCCGGCGACACCTCTCGAAGCTCCGGCGCAGACACGTCGCAGCCGCCCACCTTGGCGAAGCAACGGCTACAGAAGCGGCAGCCAGCAGGCGGGTCGATCGGGCTCGGCACGTCGCCCTCGAGGATGATGCGACGACGGCGCATCTTCGGGTCGACCGACGGAATCGCCGAGAGAAGCGCCTGTGTATAGGGGCAAAGCGGGTGGTGGTAAAGCTCGTTCTTCTCGGTAATCTCCATGAGACGGCCGAGGTACATGACACCCACGCGGTCGCTCACGTGCTTCACGACGTTCAGGCCGTGGGCGATGAACAGGTACGTGAGGCCCATCTTCTCCTTAAGGTCGTCGAGGAGGTTCAAGACCTGCGCCTGCACCGATACGTCAAGCGCCGAGACGGGCTCGTCACACACGATGAGCTTGGGGTTCACGGCAAGCGCACGCGCAATACCCACGCGCTGGCGCTGGCCGCCGGAGAACTCGTGCGGGTAGCGGTTGCGCATGGACGCCGGAAGGCCAACGAGCTCGAGCAGCTCGTCCACGCGGGCATCAATCTTGTCCTCGGGCAGGATCTTGTTCGTGCGAATGGGCTCGGCGATGATGCTACCCACCGTCATGCGCGGGTTCAGGCTCGCGTAGGGATCCTGGAAGATGAGCTGGATGTCGCAGCACAGGCGGCGGCGTTCCTTGGGCGACATTGCCGTGAGGTCCCGACCCTCGAACGTTATCGAGCCGGAGGTCGGGGTAAGCAGGCCCACCAGCATCTTGCCGATGGTCGTCTTTCCGCAACCGGACTCGCCCACGAGGCCAAACGCCTCGCCGCGGCGAATCTGGAACGAGACGTCATCGACGGCCTGAACGAAGGACGTCGGCTTGCCAAAGAAGTTCGTGTCGGCGACGAAGCTCTTCGTCAGATGCTGGACGTCGAGCAGTACCTCGTCGTTATTCATTGGCACTCCCCTCCTCGTCATAGAAGAAGCAGCGGACGGTGCGGCCCGGCTGGCCGGGAACCTCGCGAAGCTCCGGGCACTCCTTGCGGCAGCGTTCGCGGCAGCGATCGCAGCGATCCGAGAACGGGCAGCCCGCGGGGCGGTTCAGCGGCGCGGGGATCTGACCGCGAATGGTGTAGAGACGCTTGGCGTCGTCGTCCTCGAGACGCGGGATGGATTCGAGAAGTCCCAGCGTATAGGGATGAAGCGGCTTCTCGAAAAGCTGCATGACCGTCGCCGTTTCGACAACCTGTCCGAGATACATGACGACTACGCGATCCGCCACCTCGCTCACGACGCCGAGGTCATGCGTAATGAGCAGCACGCCCATGTTAAAGTCCTGGCGCAGCTTGTAGATGAGGTCGAGAATCTGGGCCTGGATCGTCACGTCAAGCGCCGTGGTGGGCTCGTCGGCGATGAGGAGCTTGGGGTTGCACGAGAGCGCCATCGCGATCATGACGCGCTGGCGCATGCCGCCCGACATCTGGTGCGGATAGTCACGCGCGCGGTCCTCGGGGCTGGGAATGCCCACGAGGCGCAGCATCTCGACGGCGCGCGTCCACGCGGCCTTCTTGTCGAGGTCCGTGTGCAGACGAATCGCCTCGACGATCTGGTCGCCCACGCGGTAGACGGGGTTGAGCGACGTCATAGGCTCCTGGAAGATCATCGAAATCTTGCCACCGCGAACCGTCTGCATCTCCTTCTCGGAGAGCGCGAGAAGGTCCTGGCCGTCGAAGGTGATCGAGCCGGCGGCGACGTGGCCGGGGCTCTGCAGCAGACGCATGATGGAGAGCGACGTCACGCTCTTGCCCGAGCCAGACTCGCCCACGATGGCAACGGTCTCGCCCGCGTCTACGGAGAAGGTCACGTCGTCGACGGCGCGCACGACGCCCTGGCGCGTGGGGAACTCAGTGCGGAGGTCTTTGACTTCTAGCAGCATGGGCACCTACCTCTTCCTTGCCTTGGGATCGAACGCGTCGCGGACACCGTCGCCCAGTAGGTTGAACGCGAGCACCGTGAGAGTGATCGCCATGCCGGGGAAGAGCATCGCATGGGGCGCCGAGAAGATGTAGTTGCGACCGCGGCCCAGCATGTCGCCCCACTCGGCCGCTGGCGGCTGGACGCCCAGGCCGAGGAAGCCGAGGGCGGCGCAGTCGAGGATGGCGCTCGAGATGCCGAGCGTCGCGCGGACGATGATCGACGGCATGACGTTGGGCAGGATGTGGCGCACGATGATCGTGGCATCGGTGTCGCCGATGACGCGCGCGGCGGCCACGTAGTCACTCTCCTTGACGGCGAGGATCTGGCTGCGCACGATGCGTGCGTATTCCGGAATCGACACGAGGCCGATGGCGACGACCGCCTTCTCGATACCCTTGCCGAACGCCGCCATGAACGTAATGGCGAGCAGGATCGAGGGCACGGCGAGCATGATGTCCATGCAGCGCATGATGACCGTGTCGACCTTGCCGCCCTTGTAGCCCGCAATGGCGCCGAGCGCGACACCCACGGTGAGCGAGATCGCGACGGACAGCACGCCCACGGCGAGCGTGACCTGCGTGCCTACGAGGATGCGGCTGAACATGTCGCGGCCCTGCTGGTCGCAGCCGAAGATGTGCTCCGCGCTGGGCGTAGCGAAGGATTGTGAGAGGTCCTGGGCATACGGATCGCACGGCACGATGCCCGGGAAGACCTTCGTGACGATCGCGATAACCACGAGCAGCAGGATGAACACAAGGCTCACCATCGCCGCCATGTTATGGGACAGGGAATACCAGACGTCCTTCCAGAGGGACTCCTTCTCCTCCGGAGCCGTCTTGGCGGAAGCGTCCATTGTTGCCTCTGCCATGGCGATCACTCCTCTCCCTGCGTGTACTTGATGCGGGGGTCGAGCAGGGCGTAGATGATGTCGACCACCAAGTTGATGACGACGAAGATTACGCCAATGAGCAGGACTACGCCCTGGACCACGGGGAAGTCGCTCTTGAGGATGCACTCGACCACGTACTTGCCGATGCCGGGCCAGGCGAAGACCGTCTCTGTGAGGAGGGCACCGCCGAGGAGGCTGCCGAGCTGGAGGCCAATGACCGTGGAAACCGGCAGCATGGCGCAGCGCAACGCGTGATGCTTCGTGACCTTGCCCTCGGGCAGGCCCTTGGCGCGGGCGGTGCGCACGTAGTCCTCGTTCAGCGTGTCGAGCATGCTCGAGCGAGTCATGCGCGTGATGATGGCCATGGAGTACATGGACAGCGCGCACGCCGGCATGATCATGTGGATGACGGCGTTGCCAAACGCCTCGAAGTCACCGGAGAGCAGCGTGTCGAGGATGAAGAGGCCCGTTCCGCCAACCGGTTGCATGATCGGGTCGATGCGGCCGCCGGAGGGCAGAATGTGCAGCATTCCCGTGAACAGGATGATGAACAGGATGCCCAGCCAGAAGATCGGCATAGAGACACCGACGAGGGCGAGCAGCGTGGAAAACGCGTCGACGAACTTGCCCTTGTGCGTGGCGGAGACCACGCCGAGCGCCACGCCGACGACACTCGCGATGATGATGGCGACGATGGCCAGTTCGATCGTGGCGGGGAAGCGACTCATGATCTCCGTGGTCACAGCCGTGTGCGTGTAGTACGAGCTGCCGAGGTCCCCGTGGAGCGCACCTCCAATAAAGTCGAGGTACTGCTTCCAGATGGGGTCGTTCAGGCCCTGGGAGTCGCGCCAGGCGTCCATGGCCTCGCGCGTCGCGTGCTCGCCCAGGACGACAGGGGCGGGGTCGGCGGCGAACACGCGCATGAGCAGGAACACGACGACGGATAGCCCGATGAGGACGGGAATCGCCTGGAGCACTCGCTTTGCAACGTACTTGATCAACGCTCTCCACTCCTTTCCTTATGCGATGTGGATGGTCTTCTCGGCTAGACGGCGAGGCGAAGCAGGCAGCAGGGCGACGCGGCCCTGCCGGCGGCAGCGCACCCGGCGGCACGGCGCGCCCGGCGGCAGGGCGCCCCGGACCTCCGCTAGAACCGTCGCGGGAGCCCGGGGCCTTCCGCTCCGGACTCCCGCGGGATTGCGCTCAGACGCCTCTAGCGAAAGGCCCTGCCTTAGGCCTCCTTGACGGCGTCGTACAGGAACGCGACAGCCGTCGGGTGGAAGTAGAAGCCAGAGACCTTCGGGCTATAGCCCAGGATGTTCTGGGAGTGCGAGATGAGCAGCCACGGCTGCTCCTCGGCGACCATCTGCTCGCACTGCAGGTAGATGGCATCGCGATCGCTGCCGGAGGGCGTGACGAGGCCCTTGTTGATGAGCTCGTTGTACTCGTCGCTCTTGAAGCGGGCAACGTTCATGGACAGGCTCGGGTCGGAGAGCAGGTTCATGAAGTTGTCGGGGTCGCCGTTGTCGCCGTTCCAGCCGTAGAAGCAGATGTCGTAGCTCTCGGTCTGGATCTTGGTCTTGTAGGTCGTCCAGTCATAGGTGTCGATGGTGACGTCGACGCCGGCCTCCTTGAGGTAGCCCTGGATGGCCTCGGCGAGGACCTGGCCGCCCTTGCCGTTGTACGGACGCGGGTTGGAGTAGGTGATGCACTTGACGGAGGTGATGCCGAGGGCTGCGAGCTCGGACTTTGCGGCCTCGGGATCGTACTCGGTCTGCTTGACGTCCTCGTCGTAAGGAGCCATCCAGGTCGGCATGACGGAGTTGGCGACGGAGGCGTAGCCGTTGTACAGGGAATCAACGAGCTCCTGGACGTTGACGGCCTTGGCGAAGGCCTTGCGGGCGTCCTTGTTCTTGAAGATCTCGGACTCGGTGTTGAACGCCATGTAGTTGATGTTCATGCCGTCGGCCTTGTAGATCTTGGAGCCACCCTGCTCGACGGTGTCGACCACGGCCTCATCGATGCCGTCGATGATGTCGGCCTCGCCGTTGTTGAGGGCAGTGACGCGAGAGGCGGCCTCGGCGATGAAGGTGAAGATGATGTTCTCGGTCTTGCCGGCCTTCTCGGAGTTCCAGTAGTCCTCGTTGCGCTTAAGGACGATGTTGGAGTTCTTCGTCCAGCTCACGAACTTGTACTGGCCGGTGCCAACGGGGTTCTCCATGGCCGTGTCGAACGCGGACGGGGCGACGATCGGCGAGGACATGCACATGGCGATGTTGGCGAGGAACGGCGTGGACGCGGCGCGGAGCTTGATAACGAGCGTCGTGGCGTCGGTGGCCTCGACGGACTCGACGCCGGTGCCGTCCTCCTGGGAACCGAAGTTGAAGGAGGCGTAGGGCATGTCGTCGGTACGGTTGGGCTCAAGCTGGCGGTCGATGCAGGCCTTGACGGCCTCGGCGTCGCAGTCGGTGCCATCGTGGAACTTGATGCCCTCGTGCAGCTTGAAGGTGTAGGTCAGGCCATCATCAGAGACCTCAGGGAGCTCGGCGAGGCCCGGGACAACGGTGCAGGAATCCGTCTCGTACTGGAGAAGGTTCTCGTAGATCTGGACCATGACCTTCGCGGACTCGCCGTCATCGACGTACGCGGGATCGAGGCCGCGGGGCTCGGCGCCCTGGGAGAAGGTGATCGTGTCGGCGTATTCGCCGGAGGCGGTGGCAGCCGAGCTGCCGGCACGCTTGGAGCCACAGGCGGTCAGTGCGCTCGCGGCGCTTGCAGCGGCGACGAACTCGAGGAAGTTCTTACGGGAGATGGCGTTCTTGTCCATGTGCGCTTCCTTACCCTAATCAATCTTGCGGTCTTTCGCTGAATTCGCGTCCGTGCCCGGGTGGACGCATGGGGCTCGCGCCCACGGTGGACGCGCGGGGATGACGGCAGACCGGACACGCGCGTGAGACCTTGCTCTCATGCGAGCGACGAGCGCGCGAACGGCGCGACCTCGACGTCCGGGCAGCCATACGAGACTCGACACCTGGGCAGGCGCGAGGCTTCGCAAGCCCCATCCATGCGATGTGAGATGAATTTACAAATTGCGTTTGCGAAAACGGGATTTGAAGCGATTTGTTGGCAAAGTCTTATCCCCGGTGCAATATCAATGCAATCTAGCTGAAACAAATCGCCCAAGAAAAACTTTATTCCGCTACAGTGGTCCGGATTAGGACGAACGGGGTGCGCCAACGACCGAGGCCGCGTTCGAAACCGACTACGCGTCGACAACCGACACCACGCTCGCAGCCGACTCCGCAGCGGCGACAGAGACCCGTCTGCGCGTTTGGCGGAAAGTCGAAATAATTCTTGACTTTCTCTTCGGTTTTACTTTTCCCAGTAAATGACTAGGGTTAACGGTTTAACCAATTTCCAACGTTTCCCAAGGTAGAACAACGTTTACCGACAAATTCTTGTCGCGAATTCACCCACGGGATACTTTCTTTAGCGACCGAAACCCAAATCGGCCGCACCATCCGTGGCACCAAGTCCGGCACCAGATCCGGGCGCCACGCCCCTTTCCAGAGGACCAGTGCAAACCGGTATATGAAGGAGGAGAACGTGAAGATCGTAGGAGTTAGCGCCTGCACCGTCGGCATTGCGCACACCTACATGGCTAAGTCCGCCATGGAGGAGGAGTGCAAGAAGCGCGGTTTCGAGTGCAAGATCGAAGCGCAGGGAGGCATGGGCATCGAGGACGAGCTCTCCCAGGAGGACGTCGACTCGGCTGACCTCGTCATCCTCACGACCGACGTGGGCATCGAGGGCGAGGACCGCTTCGAGGCCAAGAAGGCCGAGGGCCGCTTCCACAAGGCCGGCACCGCCGACGCCATCTCTGATGCCGCCGCTGTGATTGATGCCGCCATCGCCGCCGCCGGCATCGACGCCTCCGCGCCCGCCGTCGCCGAGAAGGCCGCCGAGCCCGTCGAGGCCGCCAAGGTCAGCGCCGCCCCCGGTGGTCCCAAGGCCGCTTCCAAGGAGTCCATCTTCGCCGAGCCCGGCAAGACCCTGCTCAACGCCTTCAACACCGGCGTTAGCTACTTCATCCCCATCGTCGTCATCGGCGGCGTGTTCCTGGCCTTCTCCCTCGCCTCCGGCACCGCCGGCGCCAACGGCATGGAGGTCACGAACCCGATCATGGTGAGCCTCAACACCATCGGCATGGCTGGTATCTCCACCATGATCCCGGTGCTGGCCGCCTACATCGCCTACTCGATGGCCGGCAAGCCCGCCCTCGCGCCCGGCTTCGTTCTTGGTTATCTGGTTAACAACGCCGTCACCACGCCGAGCGGCGCTGCCGTCTCCACCGGCTTCCTCGGCGCGATGATCATGGCCGTTCTCTGCGGCTACTTCGTCCGCTGGATGAAGACCTGGAAGGTCAACGACACGATCAACACGATCATGCCGATTCTGATCATCCCGATCCTGACCTCGCTCGTGCTCGGCATGGCCTACATCTACATCCTGGCCACCCCGCTCGGCTTCGTCATGGACTGGCTCACCAACGCGCTCGGCAGCCTCCAGGGTGGCTCCGCCGTCATCCTCGGCCTCGTCATCGGCGTCATGACCGCGTTCGACATGGGCGGCCCCATCAACAAGACCGCTTCCACGTTCACCATGGCCCTCATGGCCTCCAGCGTCTACGGCCCCAACGGCATGTTCCGCGTCGCCGTCGCCGTCCCGCCGCTGGCCTGCGGCATCGCCTCCCTCGTCGCCAAGAACAAGTTTGACGACGCCGACCGTCAGATGGGCATCTCCGCCATCTTCATGGGCTGCATCGGCATCACCGAGGGCGCCATCCCGTTCGCGGTCAAGGACCTCGGCCACACCCTCCCGGGCATCTGCATCGGCTCCGCCGTGGGCGCCGCGCTGGCCGCCTTCCAGGGCATCGACTGCTACGTCCCGCACGGTGGCTTCATCGTGGCCCTCGCCACGAACAACGTGGCTCTCTTCTGCCTCGACATCGTGATTGGTGCCCTCGTGGGCGCCGCAATCCTCGTCGCCATGAAGCCGAAGCTCGAGCAGAAGTAAGTTAACTCTCTGCACCTTTTGGACCCTGTCGGCTCACCGGCAGGGTCCTTCTTTGGTTAAATATCCTGTGTTATACTGCCCCGCCGGTCGGGCGCGCGAGGCACCGCAGCCGTTCGCGCGAAGCAGCAACCCAGCAAGCCAGGCAGCAGATCCGCCAGCCAGGCAGCAGCTGCCCACCGGCAAGACACGTGAAGAAAGGTATGCACCAATGGCTTTCGTCAACGAGAAGAACGTCCTGCTCCACCAGAATGCCGCCAACAAGGACGAGGCACTCCGCACCATCGCGGACTATGCCGCCACGCTCGGCCTCACCGATGACGCCGATGCCGTCTACGACGCCTTCCAGGCTCGCGAGGACATCGACAAGACCGGTATGGTCGATGGCTTCGCCGTGCCGCACTGCAAGAGCGACGCGGTCAAGGACGCCGCCGTCATCATCTTCAAGAACGAGCAGCCCGTCGAGTGGCCGAGCCTCGACGACAAGCCCGTTGACATCGCCATGGCGCTTCTCATCCCCGAGGGCGAGGCCGGCACCACTCACCTGCGCCTTCTCTCCAAGTCCGCCGTCCTGCTCATGAACGCGGACTTCAAGGCGACCCTGCGCGGCTCCGATGACGCCGCCCAGATCGCCCAGGCGCTGAACGAGGGCCTCGGCCTGTAAGGTTTTGGGCAAGCGCCCATAACACGCGTTAACAGCAGCGGGCCCGGAGAAATTCCCCTCCGGGCCCGCTTTTTCATGTGTATCGTGCGAACTTCGCCGGCGACTCGCTCCGGGCGCCTCGCGCGCGTGGGGCAGCCCGGGCGCCTCGCGCGAGACGGCCGGTCCGACGGCCCGCTTGAACAACCTCCTAGAGCATGGCTCCGAAGTCACTCACGAGGATCTGGCCGGTGAGAGCGCGGGATTCGTCGCTTGCCAGGAACAGCGCGATGTTGGCGACGTCCTCCGGCATGCAGGGCTGCGTACGGAGATTGGAGTGCGTGGCCATGGCGCCCATCATGTCGGCGTCCATGTCGGCGGCGGTGGTGCCGGCGACCATCGGGGTCACGATGGTGCCCGGGCAGATGGCGTTGCAGCGGATGCCCTCAGCCTGGAAGCGCAGGGCGGTGTGCTTGGTCACGCCGATGACGGCTGCCTTGGTGGAGACGTAGACGGCGCCGCCGCAACCCTTCTCGCCCGCGACCGAGGCGATGTTCACGATGGCCGCGCCGGCAGACATACGCTTGGAAGCAGCGCGCATGCAGCGCATGGTACCCTTCTGGTTGGTCTCGATGATGCGGTCGAGGTCCTCGTCAGTGAAGCGGTCAACGGGCTTGAGGCCGGACTCAAGGATACCGGCGTTGTTCACGAGGACGTCAATCCTGCCGTACTTCTCCTCCACGGCGGCCATAAGGCGCTCGGGGTCCTCGGCCTTGGAGATGTCAGTGGCCATGACGAAGGTCTTGCCGCCGGCAGCCTCGATCTCGCCCGCGACCTCCTCGAGCGCGGCCTCGCGACGGGCGGTCATGACGACGGTGGCGCCCTCGGCGGCGAAGAGCTTGGCGATGGCGGCACCCACGCCGGAGTTAGCGCCCGTAACGACAGCGACCTTGTTCTCGAGCCTGTTCATGGTGATTCCCCTTTCATTGCAATGAACGACGGAGAGGACGTTAGAGCAAACGCTCGGACGAGCCCGCATCGCTTCGGTATGCGGCGCACCGGTCCTCGGCGGGCGTTAGCTCGAAATAACGCCATCGCGCCAGGCCACCACTCTCCTTGGTATGTCAACCGAACAGAAGTCCCAATTATGCGAACGGCGTTCATTTAACGGTTTTATGCCGTTAGCTGCATTATCCCTTCTTTCCCCCACACCACAGCGTTGGCAACTGTTATGCTCTCCCCAAAATAGTCTTAATATCTGCAAAGGAGGTGCAGCCATGAGCCAGTCGTTCACTTGGATCAACTTCTCGAAGAGGGAGTATCTGAATCCCGTTCCCTTCAAGAATGATGTCAAGTGGCCCTGTTTCCACCACGTGGGAGCCGAAAGCACGAATGCGGTGCTCACCCTCATGGCTGATGAATGGCGCGGCGACGTTATCGCTTTGGTTGGCGATGCCACCGGCCTCGAGTTCTATGAGCACAAGAACTGTCCCGCGAGCATGCGCCGTCTGCTCGAGCTCACCGAGGGCGAAGGGCCCTGGCGCTATGCAGCGCTCTGGTTCTCGGACGTCTCCGGAAGGTTCAAGTGCGCAAAAGACAAGGTTGGCCGTCAGCGCGTAGGCGAGGGCGAGGGCGCTTATCTGGAGAAGCTGCCGTTCGAGGGGACCTTCGACAAGGACATCGTGGTCTACCCCTACATCGTGAACGAAACGACCAACGAGTACTACAAGCGCAAGCCTAACCACGCAGACGATGATCCGTTCAGCGACCTGATGATGGTTCATAGCCCTTCGTTTATGGGCGAGGACGTGGGCATTTGGATTGGTGACGACGTCCATCCGGCCAAGGAACCGCCTGTTGGCGACTATCGGGATATCACCGACGTCTATACGGTGGAGTAGCCCAGCGAGATTACGTACCGCACGCCACGCGTGCCACGCACGCCGGAATCACCGCACTGAGTATCACGCAGCAAGGAAAAGCCGCGACGGCCCGAGCACGGGTTGCCGCGGCTCTTTTTTTGAATAGCGCCGCCGGTTTGCGCAGCGTCGTAGCCCTACCCTCTCACGCAACGGCGAATAAAGTCCTCGTAAACGTCGATTGCCTTAGGAACGTAAAACTCGGAGCCACCGTGATCTCCGCCCTTGATGAGCACGAGCTCGGCCTTGCGCCCCTGGGCTCGGAGCAAGTCGTAGAAATCTGTCGACACCTCGCAGTTGACCATGCGGTCCTTCGTACCGTGAACGATAAGCACGGGAGGCATCGGCGTCTCCGACGAAAGATGGGTGTCGACAGAGATGCGATAGCGAAGCTCGGGGTTTTCGCGCAGGCTGCCACCAGCAAGCGCGCCCTCCGGGCTTGTCAGCGAGCCCGCATTGAGCGTTGTGGGATACCCGTCCTCGCGGAGGAAGCTCACCGCTCCGTAGAAATCGAGAACGCCTCGAACGGGAAGATCGGCAGCGGGAGACCCGTTCTCATCAGGAAGAAGGGTCGCGAGAACGGCCGTGTGTCCACCCGAAGAAGAGCCGCCGATAACGATTTTGTCCGAATCAACCGAGAGCTCGTCCGCGTGCTCGGCAACGAACCGAACGGCCGCCTGCGCGTCGTGAACCTGCGCCGGAAAACACGCCATCGAGGAGTCACGATACTCGACCACGGCAACCACGATGCCTCGCTCGGCAATCCTCGCCAGCTGAGGCAGGTTCTTGTAGCAGTCCTGTTTTCTCCAGGCAGAACCCTGAACATAGACGAGGCACGGATAGGCAGGATGCTCCCCCGCTGCCTTCGCTTTGAGCGAGTTGCGGCACATGGGAATCAACAGCTGAAGGTGCAGCTTGTGATCCCCGCGACGGAGATAGGGAACGTCCGGCACATAGCGAGAACCTGGCTCGTCGCCCGTCGTCGCCAGCACGCGCGCGCCATCAGGCAAGCCATCGTACTCGGGAAACTCCTCGTAACCCCACGCCCTCGTCTCCATGCGGACCTCCGCTCGCAGTCGAATACCAGCTTGATTGTCGCATGTGACACGTTCCTGCGCACTCACCCGCTCCTCAAACGAAACCAGTTTGATTGCCGCATGCGACACGTTCCTGCGCACTCACCCGCCCCGCAAACGAAAAAAGCGCTAAGTAGGGGGCTAATTCGCAGTGGCGCGAGTAGACCCGATTTAAGGGAGTTTCGGAGCTGGGGTTTTGCAGCACGAAACCGTTGTCTACTCGACAGACCCCAGATTAGCCCCCTACTTAGCGACTTTTACAAATCGAGGGCCAATGCTGACGTGCAAAACAATGGCTCGCCGCCCACAAAACGACAACTCGCCGGCTGCAAATACCGGCCGCAGGACGACATGCCGCCACCCGCAAAAAACGAGCCCCTACTCGGCCCGAAACACGACGACCTACCGCCTGCAAATGCCGACAAAAACAATGAGCAGCAGCCAGGCAACAACGAAGACTCCGACGCTCACAGCCCGAGCTCGCTTGCGGCCCCAGCGCCGCAGAAAGCCAACGTTCGCAAACAACCACCGCTTATCGAGAAGGACCCAGCCACACACCAGCACCATGCAGGGAAAGAACAGCGCGAACCCATAAACGTTGAGCCAGAGCGGGCCAGCGACATAGTACTTTTCGTCAAACAGGCAAATCGCGCAAGAAAAAAAGAATGATTGCGGCAGTGAGACATACGAAAACGTTCCTCACGCTCCAAAAGCTCGGCACCGAAGCGCTGACGTAGCGTTCCCTCATCTCGGCAAGCGTCATGGCAAGCGAGCGAGATCGATCCCCAGACCTTCCGAAATGCATGCGCAAGCGCCCATCGGCAGCCCCGGGAAGCTCATCGCGCATCTCGGCCACGCTTTGATAGCGGCCATCGGGATCTAGAAAGGTGGCCTTTGTTATTACGCTGCGCCAAGCAGGCGAAACCTCGGCGCAGGCAAAACCGCATTCCCGATCAGCCGGGGTGGCCTCTCGCCCAGTCAGGCAGAAGAACGTGAGCATACCCAGGGCATAGACATCGCTGCGGACATCAGTCTGGCCAAAGCCGTACTGCTCGGGCGGGGCATAGGAGCGAGTCCCGAAATGCGTAGTGTCGGCCTCCTCGCCCTCGCGCCAAACGCGCGCAATGCCGAAGTCGATGAGCACGGGGCAGCACGAACGCGAGGCAGATCGCGGACTCGCAGCGGAACGCGAACGCACAGCAGGTCGCGGACTCGCAGCGGAACACGGACGAACATCAGGGCAGATGACGTTGCTGGGAGTGAGGTCGCGATGGACCAACGGCGACTCAAGCGCGCCATGCAGCTCTGAAACCGCATCACAAATCGCGGGGACGAGCTCGCGCGCAAGCGTGTCGCGATTACCAGGCGAGGCATCCGCGACCACCTGCGCGAGTGTCCGCCCCTTGACGTATTCGAGGAGCACTTCAAGAGAACCGCCGTTCTCGCGGCAGTCAACGATGCGCGGAAGCTGACAAAAGCGCATGCCTTGGCGCTGCAGCCCAAAGAGTTCAACGTACGCACAGCCAAGGCCGCTCCCCTGAGAAATGACCTTGCGTACGTACGGGCCGAGCTCAGTCCCCGCGGCAGTCCTCAGCCATACGAGCTCCGTCACCTCGGCGGGAGTGCGCTTGAGCGTGCGCTCCACACGATAGGCGTCCGCGGACGCAGAAGGAGAGGTGGCGGCGCCAAACACGTCCTTCAGCTGCTCGTGTATGTCATCAGTCGTCTCGATATCCATAACCCCACAATAGCAGGCGAGCGGGACACTAATTCGCATCCCGCTCGTCATGTTCACAATCAATCACACGCCGGACAATACCGTACCGCCGCCGTCAGCAAATCGTCTCTTCCCCAAAGCGATAGAGTTCCTCGTTCACTCGCTGGAGAGAGCACCCTCGCTCGAGGCAAAAGATGATGATCGCATCTCGACGGCTCTTGCTGTACAGTGAGCTCACCCCGCCCGCCTCGAGCATGCGGTTGGTCTCGCGCAGGGTCAGCGCCATCGCGAAGGCGATCTGTAGCAGCTTGTTGCGGCTGGGATTACGCGTGCCCATGAAGATCTGATAGCCAAAGGTCTCGTTGAGGTTTGCCATACGCACGACCTGCGCACGCTCGAGGTTCTTCTCCGCGAGAAGGGCATTGAGGTAGTCAGGGAGCGACGGCTCACCAAGATGATGAGAGTCGAGAAACGCATCGATGTCGGGTGCCTCGAGCAGCTCCGCGAGGAGCTCCTCCGTTAGTCTTTGGGCCATCTTGCCCCCTCTCCACGAAACCGTGAGCGTCAGACGACGGCGCTAGAAGCCAGTGACGTCAGCCAGCTTGTAGGAAGCGACCTTAGCCTGGTCGTACATGCCAACCGCCTCGAACTTCCAGGTTCCGTTGGCATCAAGATTGCTGGTATTGGCGTACGCCGCTCCAATCTGGTTGCCATCGCCATCGAACAGGTTATAGCTAACGCTGACGTAGCCGAGCTGAGAATCCGTGAGATTGGTGAACGTGCCGCTGATGGTCGTGGTGAAGTCATCGCCGGTCATCTGCTCGTCGGCGATGGAGTACTTGTCGGCCGCGCCGGACTCCGCAGACGTGCTCGCGGCGGCAGCCGAAGAGCCGTCCTCGGTCGAGATGGTGCCCTTCGTCGCCTCGTCGATGGCGGAGGAGTAGGCGCTCTGCGTGCCGAGGACGATGGCAATGGCGAGGACGTTCACGATAACGGCGGCAATGGAGAAGCCTCGGCCACCCTTCTTGCCGCGCAGCACGCCCACCAGCCCGATGACCGCAAAGACCGCGCCAACGAGCGCGAGAACGAACGATAGGTTGTTAATGATGGGCAAGAACGACGTGACGAGAGCAATAATGCCCAGCACAAGGGCAACGATCGACGCGGCTGACTTGCCCTTCTGCGGATTGTTTGTCTGCTGCGTCTTGTCCTGAGCCTCGGTAGCTTCCATGGAGTCTTCCTTCCTGTTGGGGCTAAACATGAGCCCATCCTAGGAAGCGAAGCGCGCGATTTCATTAGCTGAGAGCTAATTTGTCCCTTATATAACACTTTAAAGCACTACACACATCGCGTGGCGAAGCGGCAGGCAACCAGCTGGCCGGAGCTTGGATGCAGCCCCTCGGGATACCGACGCTGGCGAGAGGTGCCCTTCGCGCACTCACCCGAGAAGTATGGACATGGATTGAGGCTCGCCGAGTAGTCCCCTATCTGACCGCCTGCGACCTGGGGTTTTGCGATTCAAAAACGCCGCCTACTCGGCAGATCCGAAATCATGTCCATACTTCTCAAGCGAGCTGGATGCGAACGACAAATTCGAGCACGGAGAGGAACGGCACAGCCATTGGTTCGCCCCGCCATGCGAAAAGAACGCCAAGTAGGGGGCTAATCCGCAATGCTCCAAGTAGACCACATTTAAGGGAGTTCGCGACCTGGGGTTTTGCAGCGCAAAATGGCCTTCTACTTGGCCGGTCCCGGATTAGCCCCCTACTTAGCGAGTTTTTCAAGCCAAAGGGGCATCTGCCGCCCTCTTATACCTCAACGTCCTCGTCGTTCGCAACCTCGCGCGAGGAGTCAAGCTCGGCGTCCCAGGCGCGCAGCGTCTCGTAAACCTCGCGCGCGACATCGGCCGGAATGCCGGGAACGGCGGCGATGTCCTCCTCGCTTGCCTCGCGCAGACGCTTCATGCTGCCAAACGCCCGTCTCAGCGCGCGCTTGCGCTTCTCGCCCACACCGGGAATCTCGTCGAGGATCGAGACGGTCATCGCCTTGTCGCGCAGCTCGCGATGGAAGGTGATGGCGAACCGGTGCGCCTCGTCACGCACACGTTTCACGAGGTAGAGCGAGGCAGAGCCGCTCGGCAGCACCACGGGCATCTCGTCCCACGGCACGAACAGCTCCTCGTCTGACTTGGCGAGGCCCGCGGCGGGGATGTCCAACCCGAGCTCCCCAAGCTGCTCGATGGCGGCCGTGAGCTGGGGCTTGCCACCGTCGAGGATGAGAAGGTCCGGGCGCGCGCCAAAGCGCTCATCCGCCATGCGCTCGGGGGCATAGCGCCTCGCGAGCACCTCGCTCATGGAGACGAAGTCGTTCGCCTCGTCGAGCTCCGCGCGGATCTTGAAGCGGCGGTACTGGCTCTTGTCGGGCTTCCCCGCCGTGAACACCACCATCGACGCGACGGTGTGCTTGCCGTGGATGGTCGAGATGTCGAAGCACTCGATGCGCATGGGTGGCTCGTCGAGGGCCAGGGCACTCTCGAGCTGCAGCAGAGCCTCGTTCGTGCGCTTGTCCTCGTAGCCCGTGCGCAGCTCGTATCGCGCGAGGTAGTGGCGTGCGTTGTTGCGAGCCATCTCCGCGAGGTGCGCCTTCTGGCCGCGCTTGGGCACGTGGAGCTCGACCACGCGGCCGCGACGCGCCGTGAGCCAGCCCTCGAGCGTCTCGGCATCCGCGAGCTCGACGGGCACGCAGACCTCGAGCGGAAGGTCGCTCGTCTGGTCGTAGTAGCGCTTGACGAAGCCGCTCGCCAGCTCCTCCTCGCCCACATCGAGGCCCTTGTCGAGCACGAACTCGCAGGTACGGCTCACGCGCCCTTCACGCACGACGAACACGCAGGCGCCCGCGATGGTCTCCTCGCGCCAGAAGCCGATGACGTCCACGTCCTGCGCGCTCCCGAGAACCACGCGCTGCTTGTCGTCGAGGCCATCGATCACCGCGAGGCGTCGCTTCACGCGGGCGGCACGCTCAAAGTCGAGGTCCGCCGCGGCCTCCGCCATCTCGGCCTTGAGCTCGGAGACGAACTCTCCCCTGTGGCCCGCGAGAAAGCGCTCGACCTGACTCACGTGTGTGGCGTACTCCTCGGGCGTGATGCAGCCGGCGCACACGCCCGGGCCGCGCCCCACGTGGTAGTCGAAGCAGGGGCGGCCGCTCTCCGCCTGGGCGAGGGCCACGACGTCCGTCTGCTCAGGGTGGGCCTCGAGCTGGCGGCGCACACGCTTCCACTCAGCACAGGTGGCGACGCACAGTGGCATCACCTTGCGCACCACGTCGATCGTGGCGCGGGCGGCGCGGGCGTCCGTGTAGGGGCCAAAGTAGCGCGTGTCCGGACGGTGGCGCTCGCGTGTGTACTTGATCGCGGGATAGACGTCGCCCTTGGTGAGCGCGATGTAGGGATAGCTCTTGTCGTCCTTGAGGTCGACGTTGAAGGGCGGGCGGTACTGGTGGATGAGGTTGATCTCGAGGACGAGCGCCTCGTGCTCCGAACCGACCACGACGTAGTCAAAGCTCGCCGTGGCCGCCATGAGGCGCGGCACCATGGGGCGCTCGTCCGTGAGCTGCACGTATTGACGCATACGGGCGCGCAGGTTCTTCGCCTTGCCCACGTAGAGGACGTTACCCTTGGCGTCCTTCCACAGGTAGCAGCCAGGGTCAGTGGGGACGAGGGCGACCTGCTCGGCGAGGGATAGGGCTGCCGATGCTTGCTCCTCGGGCTTCTCCCATGTCCTGTCCGCCATCACGTCTCCTCGCGCTCGTAGTCACGGAGGAAATTGTACCCGCCAGGCCGCCTACTCGTGGCGCTCGAGGAACTCCTCGACCGTGGCGTTGTACTCCTCGACGCGCTCGAGATGCACGCAGTGGGTGCCCTCGAGCAACGCCCATTCGGCACCGGGGATACCGTCGACGATCTGCTTGGAGATGAGCGGCGTCGCCTCGTCAGCGGTACCCGAGGTCACGAGCGTGGGAATGCAGATGTCGGCGAGCTTGTCCACGACGCTCCAGTGGCTGAGCTTGCCCGTCACCACGAACTCGCTCATGCCCTGCATCGTGTGATAGACCTCGTCGCCGATCGGGTCCGCGAAGGGCTTGCGCACGTTGTCCGGGCGCTCCGCTTCGGGCACCGCAGCGACGTGGCGGCGATAGTACTCGGCGCTCGCCGCCTTGACCTCAGGGCGCTCGTAGTCGCCGTCGATGTCGGCCTGGGCGAGGGCCTCCTCCATCTCGTGGGGCAGGTAGGAGCGCAGCCGAAGTGCCTCGCTCAGCCACAGGTCCATGTCGGCAGGCGAGCTCGCGACCACCATCGAGGCGACGCCGCTCGGGCGATGCGTGGCGTACTGGAGCTCGAGCATGCCGCCCCAGCTCTGGCCCAGCAGGTGCACGTGATCGAGGCCGAGGTGGCGACGCAGTTCGTGTAGCTCCTCCTCGAAGAGCTCGGCAGACCACATGTCCGGGTTGCTCGGCGTCTTCGAGTAGCCGCAGCCGATCTGGTCATAGTAGATGACCTGACGGTGGTACTTGCGCGCGAGCTCGTCGAGAGAGCGCAGGTACCAGTGCGTGTTGCCGGGACCGCCGTGAATGGTGAGCAGCGGCAGGCGTCCCAGGTCGTTCTCGCCCACGATGCGGTACCACGTCTTGTAGCCCTTGAAGGGCATATATCCCTTGACGACCTTGAGTTCCTCCGCCATTCGGCTCGCTCCTCTCATCAGCCCGGATCCCTCAGGGCCCGGGGCGCTGTCCTCATGCGCCGGCGGCTGGCTCCATCTCGCCCCGCGCCACGACGTCCTTCAAATTGGCCACCAATGCTAGCGCCCCTCCCGGCCGATCCCGCACAAGCCGCGCACGATGTAACGATGCGATTACAGTCAGGCGGCAACCGGGGTCGCCAACGACAGCAAGCCTATATTCACTCAAACGAACTAGGAATTCTCGCGCCGCATGCCGAGCGCACCACCGCCGGCTCTCAAATACGCGGTCGCGACACAGAGAAAGGGCGAATCCATGAACGAGAAGACCCCGCTCAACCACCTCATCACTCGTCGTGCGATGCTTGCCGGCAGCGCCATTGCCGCAGCGTCAGCACTCGCCGCATGCAAGAAGAACGACGCGGAGCAGGGCACAGACGGAGCGTCTGCCGCAGGCGGCACCCTCTCCTACCACATCGAGAGCCCCACGGGCATCGAGCCCTACACCCTCGAGGACGAGAACGCCGTCGCCGTCGCGTTCAACCTGTTCGACGCCCTTACCTACTACGACTACAAGACCGGCGAGCTCGTCGACCTCGTCGCCGAGAGCCACTCCCACAACGACACCGACGACGTCTGGACCTTCAAGATCCGTAAGGGCACGAAGTTCCACGACGGATCCGAGGTCACGGCAAAGTCCTTCAAGTACGCCTGGGAGCGCCTCTGCAGCCCCAACACCGCGGACCAGCCCTCGAACGTCTCCTACCACCTCGCGATGGTGAAGGGTTACAAGGACGTCGTCGCCGGCACCACGAACGACCTCGCCGGCGTGACCTGCCCGGACGACTACACGCTCCAGGTCGAGCTCTCCGCACCCTATGCGGACTTCGACTACGTCTGCGCGGCACCCGTCCTCTCGCCCATCCCCGAGGGCCTTGGCGCTGGCGACGGCTACAAGGACTTCTCCCTCGCGCCCGTGGGCAACGGTCCGTTCAAGATGAAGGGCCAGTGGGTCGATGGCCAGTACGTCGACACCGAGCGCTTCGATGACTACACGAACGGCGACATCGCCAAGCTCGACGGCGTCCACTTCGCCATCTACCGCGACTCCTACACCGCATACAAGGAACTCGACGCCGGCAGCCTCGACTGCTCGCTCGTGCCCATCACGGCCACCAAGGACGCCGAGAGCAGCTACGGCACCTCCGACGACGGCTACACCGCGACGCCCGGCAAGCAGTTCCTCGACGGGACCATGCTCTACACGCAGTTCCTCGCCTTCAACGTGAACGACCCGCTCACCAAGGACCCGCGCGTGAGGCAGGCGCTGTCCCTCGCGATCAACCGCCAGGCCATTTGCGACGCCATCTACGAGGGCTCCGCGAAGCCGGCGGACGACATCCTCCCCGAGGCGATCGAGGGCCACACCGAGGGTGCCTGGAAGTACGCTGCCTATGACCCCGAGCAGGCTGGCAAGCTCCTCGACGAGGCAGGCTATCCGGCGGACGCGGACGGCAAGCGCAATATCTCGTTCAAGTTCATGACGAACGCGGCGAACACCCAGGACGAGTACCAGTCGATGCAGTCCGACTGGGCCGAGCTCGGCATCGACGTGGAGATTGACAAGGTTGAGTACGCAGCCATGTACCAGAGCTACCTCGACGGCACCTACACCGTGGGCGCCCGCGCCTGGTACGCCGACTACCCCATCGCCGACAACTATCTGTACCCGATGTTCTACACCGGCCGCGACGACAACGTGAGCCACTTCTCGGACCCGACGTACGACGCCATGATCGACAAAGCGCGTTCCGTCGCAGACCATGACGAGCGCGTGAAGGCCATGCAGGAGTGCGATGCCTACGTGGCGGAGCTCATGCCCTACGCGCCGCTCAACTACCGCGCCCTCGCGCGCTGCGCCTCGAACAACGTCGAGACGCTCACGGTGACGCCGGGAATCCTCCCGCTGCTTGACGAGGCGGAGCTCAAGGCCTAGCCACGGCCGCGGAGCAATCGCATCGGCGCGCGAAGCGCACGCCCGTATGACACGTCCGCGCGCAAACCCAAGCGGGGCGGCAGCACAACGCTGTCGCCCCGCTTCTTTGTGGCACCGCGCTAACGGCTGTAGAACTGCCCAAGCGACGTGACGACGTTGGGCGGCACGCATCCGTCCATGAAGGCGATGACGTTATCGGCCACGGCCATACCCATGCGATAGTTTGCCTCGTACGTGGCGGATCCCGCGTGAGGCGTCACGATGACGTTGGGAAGATCGAACAGCGGCGAGTGCTTAGGCGGCTCGCCCGCGTGTACGTCAGAGGCATAGCCGTAGAGCCTGCCCTCTGCGAGGGCCTTCGTGAGCGCCGAGTGACGAACGATGCCGTCACGAGACGTGTTGATGAGGATGGCGTCATCCTTCATCATGCGAAGCTCCTTGGCGCCAATGAGGTTCTCCGTCGCCTGGGTAAGCGGCGTGTGAATGGTCACAATGTCGCTTCGCTTCAAGAGGTCATTGAGGCTCGTGAAGATGAGGCCGGTCCTCGCCGCAGACTCATCCGGATTGATGTCATTGCCGAGGATATCGAGGCCAAAACCCATGGCCCTGCGCGCGACGGCCTGGCCGATGCGGCCAACGCCGATGATGCCGATGGTCTTGCCGTAGAGGCTATGCCCCGCGCGCTTGCGCCAGATACCATCCTTGAGCTCGGCGTTCATCTGCGAGAGATGGCGCTCGAGATCGAGGATGAGGCCAAAAGTAAGATCCGCGGTCTCCTCCACGTTGGCGTCCGGGGTGTTCGTCACAACGATTCCGCGGTGCTTGGCCTCGGAGAAATCGACATTGTTCACGCCAGAGCCGTGGCGCGCGATAAGCTTGAGGTTGGGAAGCCTGCGGATGACGTCCCCGTTGAAGTCGTCGTTACCCACGATAGCGACGTCCGCCTCATACGCATGCTCGAGAATCTCCGCCTTCGTGAGGACGCGGCCCGTCGGGTTGACCCAAACCTCGCACCCGGCAGCCTCCAAGCGCTCCAGCGGCTCCTTGGTAAAAACACCAAATGTGGCAGCACAGGAGAAGACTTTGAGGTGAGATTTGACAGCGAACATGGAGGTTCCTCGACGATGGTTTGGCTAAAGACAGTCTAGTAGATGAGAAGCCAGCGGCCCGGGAAAACCCAGGCCGCCTACTTAATTACGTTATGCGAGCACAGCACCCGTCTTTGCGGAGCCGACCTGCTTTGCGTACCTCGCGAGCAGGTTACCACCGTTCTCGTGGATGACCGGCTTCCAATCCTGCTTTCGACGAGCGAATTCATCCTCGGAGACCTCGACTTCGATGAGGTTCTTCATGAGGTCGACGTGAAGGATGTCCCCATCCTCGATGAGGGCAATGGGCGCGCCATCGAGGGCCTCCGGGCAGAGGTAGCCAACGGACAAGCCGCCAGATGCGCCAGAGAAGCGACCATCCGTGATAACGGCGGAGTTCGGGATGCCCTTCATGATCTCCGTCACGCGGTGAAGCTCCTTCATGCCAGGGCCACCCTTGGGACCCTCATAGCGGATAACAACGCCGGTACCAGCGACGATGCGACCCTCGTTGTAGGCCACGAAGGCCTCGTCCTCGGAATTGAAGACCATGGCGGGCCCGCTCCAGACATGCTGGTCAGCAGGCACGGCACTCGTCTTCACAAGCGCACCCTCAGGAGCGAGGTTGCCATAGAGCACCTGAATGCCGTTGGCGATGGAGGCAGGATCGTCCTGGGTGCGAACCACAGAGCGGTCGATGTGAATCTTGTCGGTAAGGTTCTCACCAAGGGTCTTGCCCGTCACGGTCATGACCGTGGTGTCCAAGTCGCCTTCGATGGTCTTGAGAACCGCGGGGACGCCACCGGCCTTGTAAAGGTTGACGCAGGAGATATCGCCGTTGGGGACGACGTTGCAGACAACCGGCGTGTGCGACGTAGTCTCCGCAACCTGGGCCCAGGTGCACTCGAGACCAAGCTCGTGAGCGAGCGCGGGCAGGTGGATGAGCGCGTTGAGTGAACCGCCGACGGAGGCAAGGAGCTTGACCGCGTTATCGATCGCCGCCTGCGTCATGATGTCGCTCGGCTTGATGTCGCGGCGGACAAGGTCAACGACGGCAGCACCGGTCTGGCGCGCCGAGAAGCGACGCTGGCTCGTGGAGCTCGGCCAAAGGGCACCCATGGGCAGCATCATGCCGAGACCCTCGGTGAGGCAGCCCATGGTGTTGGCGGTGCCAAGGAACGGGCAGATGCCGGGGCCGGTGTAGTACTTGAGCGTGCCCTCGATGACCTCGCGCTCCGTAGCCTCGCCGCGGAGGAAGCGCGCGCGGAGGGCCTTGGACTCGGAGGGCTTGATCTCGTCGTAGCAAGGGCCAGCCGTCACGAGGGCGGAGGGAAGGTCGATGCGAGCGGCGGCCATGAGCATCGCGGGGATGATCTTGTCGCAAGAGCCCATATAGACAACGCCATCGAAGCAACCCTCGCCCACGATCATGGCCTCGCAGGAATCCGCGATGACCTCACGGTGAGGTAGGCAGTAGCGCATGCCCGCGTGGCCCTGGGCAACGCCGTCGCACATGCCGATGGTGTTGAACTCGATGGGCTCGCCACCCGCCTCGAGGATACCCTTCTTGACCTCGGCGGCGAGCTGCCTCAGCGGCTCATGGCCAGGGCAGACCTCATTCCAGCTGTTCGCGATGGCGATCAGCGGCTTGTCCGGGTTCTCGAGCGAATCGATGGAGATACCAGCGGCAGCGAGATGCGCCTTGGAGATAGCGCGCTGAAACGGCTCAAGCTGGTCAATCTTGCGAAGCATATGGACTCCTTTTCCGGTGTTCGGATTCAAGGCCTCATGGAACCATCGACCCAGATGGGCCCATGAGGCCTTCCCGCGCGCCGCAGCGAGCGTCAGGCAGCGCGCGGGAAAGCTGAGAAGAAAGGCGATGGAGCTTACTTCTCCGCCTCGGCCGCCTTGGCGTTGCGCGGCTTGTAGTAGAACTTGTAGATCATCCAGAAGCCAACGGCGAAGAGGATGGTGAGGGGAACGAAGACGAACCAGTTGCCCTCAACGGCCATGACGACGTCCCAGATGAAGGGGCCGGCCTTGAAGTAGGTGATGGCGGAGGCACCGGCAGGCATCTCGTAACCAACGCTAGCGGCAAGCTGGGTGAACAGGGGACCGATCGTCGTGGAGGAATACAGGCCAACGATGATGATGGGGATACCGGTGATGAAGGTCTTCACGATGTCGCCGCGGAAGAGGACCGCAGCACCGATGATGAAGGCGCAAAGATTGGCAACGTCGCCGAAGGGCAGGGTCTTGTTACCAGGCAGGACGATAGCGAGAAGAATCGTCACCGGGATGAGCAGGACGGACGAGGTAACAACGGCGGGGTTGGCCGTAAGGATGGGCCAGTCGAGACCGATGTTGAACTTGCGGCCCGGGAAACGCGCCTTCATGAAGGTGGTGGCAGCGTTGGAGATGGGCATCAGGGCCTCAGAGAAGAGCTGGGCGATACGCGGAAGAACGATGACGTAAGAGGCGACGGCAATGGCGATCTTGAGGCAGCCGGCAATGTCCTTGCCAGCCACGAGGCCGATGATGATGCCCATGACGATACCGATGACAGACGGGTCGCCGAGGAAGCCGATCTTCTTCTGGATGGCAGCGGCGTCATAGGTCTTGCCCTTGAGGAACGGAAGGTTATCAACAAGGTAGGCGATCGGCATCACGGGAAGCACGTTGGCAAGGCCGGAGTGCGTGCAGGTGACGTCGGGGATACCGGTGGAGTCCTGGACGTCCTTGGCGAAGAGGTCGCCAAGCTTGAGCTCGGCCACGACGAAGACGGACGCGACGACATACGCGAGAAGCAGGTTGCCGGTGGCCGTATAGGCGATGGCAGCGAGGAAGATCTTGGTCCAGACGTTCCAGAGGTCAACGTTCAGGGTATCGGTCCAGTTAAGGGCCAGCATGATGAGGTTGATGATGATCTGGAGCGGGAAGACGGTGGCAGCGAGCGGCCAAGCCCACGCAATCATGGAAGCAGGCGTCCAACCCACATCAATAAACTCAAGACCGGTGCCAGAGTTCTCCATCGCGGTCTGTGCGACCGGAGCGATGGTGCCAGAGAGGAGTGCGCTGTTAAGTGCGCTGATCGCCGTGAAGGCAATGCCGAGCATGACGCCAGCCTTGAAGGCCTTACCAGGCTTCATACCGAAGATAATGCCAATGATGAACATCACGATGGGGAGGAAAACCGAGGCTCCCAGCGAGACAATCCAGTTAACCACAGACGAGAGTACGTCCATCGAGACACTTCCTTTCCTTGTTGATCCTTATCTAGCCTTGCTAGTCCTTGACGATCTGATAAACCTGTTCGAGAACTGCCTCCTCCCCCATGCCAGTGAGAAGAGCAACACCGGGAACGACGGGGATATCCCCGCAGGAAATGTTGGGGTTGGTCGAAACGAGACAGTCGGCAACGAGGCCGCCGCCGTTGACAATGCCGTAGGTCGTCGTCTGCACGTCGCACTGGATGCCGCGCTCCTCAAGGTAGTCGCGAACCTTGGCGGCAATCATGGTCGAGGTTGCCACGCCGGAGCCACACACTGCATAGATCTTCTTCATGATTTGTCCTTTCCCTTTGGCGTCATTTACGCCGTTACTCCCTTTTGAAACGCAGAACTATCTACTCCCGAGTGGGATCGAGGATGACCTTGAAGCACTCACCCTTCCTCATGAGGTCAAAGCCTTCGTTGATTGCAGACAGCGGCAGACGATGGGTGATGACCTTCTCGGCGGGAATAAGCTCATCGACGAGGAGCTTCTCCGCAAGCTGGAACTGGCGCGGAGTCGAGCCGAACGAGCCGATAACATGAAGCTCGCTGTAGTGGATGAGGTTTCCGTCGACACCCAGCGCCGGGTCATCCTTGGGGAAGCCCGCGAAGAACTGAACGGTGCCGCCCTTGGCAGCAATCGTTAGCGCCTGAACCGCAGACTCCTTGGAAGTGTTAGCAACGCAGACCTTGTTTGCGCCCATGCCGTCCGTGACGGACATGACAAACTCGCGCAGATCACCATCGGTCTTGAGGCAGAAGTAGTGGTCCGCAACGCCCATCGCCTTCGCCTTCTCGAGACGCTCGGGCGAGCGATTGACGAGAATGATCTTCGAGGCACCCTTTAGGCGAGCGATCATCGCGTGGAGGATGCCGATGGAGCCGCTTCCAAGGATGCAAAGGGTATCGCCAAGACGAACGTCCAGCTCCTCCTCGCCATGAAGGGCAGAGACGGCAGGGTCGCCAAGAGCAGCGAGCTCGTACTTCTTTCCTTCGGGAATGTGGAAGACGGTTCCCGCCTCAATCGTCTTCTTCGGAATCTTCACGTACTCGGCAAAGGCACCGGGAAGGACGGTTCCGATACCAGGACGATCGACGCACAGGTTCTGGAGGCCGCGCTGGCAGTAGTAGCAGTGACCACAGGGAATGCCGGGATGGACGCTCAGACGCTCGCCAACCTTAACTCCCTCGACGTTTGCACCAACCTCGACGACATCGCCAGCAAACTCGTGGCCCAGGATCTGCGGAGTCTTGACCTTTGCATGGCCATGGAGATACGTGCGAAGGTCACTTCCGCAAATCGCCACAGCCCTGACCTTAAGCAGAAACTCATCGTCATTGATCTCGGGCTTAGGCACGCTCTCGTAACGAATGTCCTCGATGCCGTAGTAGACTCCGGCATTCATCATCTCGCTCATCTTCATCCTTTCGTCAACGTTCCTCGTGTTGATTACTCGCTACCACTCGGCAATGGCGCCGTCGTATGTTCTCCAGCGAGGATTGGTCCAGTTCAAGCCCTCCAGGCTCACCTTGCGGACCTTCTCCTCGTCGATCTCGATACCAAGGCCCGGACCCTGAGGGATGGGAAGATATCCCGACTCGAACTGGAAGATCTCCTTGTTCTTCACGAAGTCGAGGAGATCAAATCCCTGGTTGTAGTGAATCCCCAAGCTCTGCTCCTGGATAAAGACGTTCGGGGTGCAAGCGTCCAACTGAATGGTCGCCGCAAGAGCGATTGGGCCGTAAGGCGCATGAGGAGCAGCCGCCATGTCGTGTGACTCGGCAATGGCGCAGATCTTCTTGGCCTCCAAGATTCCGCCCGTAAGACCCAAATCCGGTTGAATCACCGAAACTGCGTCTTGTGCGAAGAGCTGCTTGTAGCCCCACCGCGTAATGAGCCTCTCGCCCGTGGCGATGGGAATGTTCGTCGACTTCGCAAGATCAGCCATAAGCTCGGTGTTCTCGGGAAGTACAGGTTCTTCGACGAACATCGGATGGAACTGCTCGAGCTCAGCGAGAAGCTGCTTCGCCATCGCCTTGTGAACTCGACCGTGAAAATCGATTCCGATATCGAGCTTGTAGCCGACCGTCTCGCGAATTGATGCGATTCGCTCAGCAACCTCCTCGACCTTGGAAAAAGAATCGATGTAGTGCATCTCCGAGCAGCAGTTCAGCTTGACGGCTGAAAAACCGCCCTCAAGTCTTTCGAGGGCCTGTGCCGCAGCATCGGAAGGACGGTCTCCGCCAATCCAGGAATAGACTCGGATGCGATCACGTGCCTTGCCGCCCAAGAGCTGGTACACGGGAGCGCCAAGAGCCTTGCCCTTGATATCCCAAAGAGCCATCTCGATGCCGGACACGCACGTCATGTGAACCGGGCCACCTCTGAAGAAGTAACGATAGAGGCACTGCCAAATGTCTTCAATCTCTTGCGGATCGCGACCGACCACATGCGTGCCCATGGCCTCTTCAAGGCAGGAAACAACAGCTTCCGTACGGGTTCCGGAAATGCACTCACCCCAGCCATCGATCCCCTCGTCGGTCATGATCTTCAAGAAGACCCATCGCGGCTTGAGACGGTAGATTTCAAATCCAGTGACTTTCATCTACGCCGACGCTCCCCCGAAAGTGATGAGGTTGGGAGGAGTCTTGCCCTGCTTGACCGCAATGACGTTGGTGACCGCGGTGTCGCCCATGCGCTGGTTCGATTCATACGTGGTACCAGCAACGTGCGGGGTCATGACAACGTTGGGCAGGTCGAAGAGCTCGAGCCATGCAGGAGGCTCAAAGTCATACACGTCAACGCCGTAACCACGGAGTGTGCCATCCTTAAGCGCCTTCGTAAGTGGCTCGACCTCGACACACTTGGATCGAGCGGTGTTGACCAGGATGGTGCCGGGCTTCATGAGCGAAAAGGCCTTCTCGTCAAGGAGATGGAACGTGCTCTCATCAAGCGGGACATGAAGGGAGATGATGTCGCAACTGGAGTAGATCTCCTCCTTGCTGACATACTTGGCTCCCATGGCCTTGACCTCGTCACGCTCCACCAGGTCATTAACCAGAATCTTGTCCGTGAAGCCCGTCGCTCTGCGGACGAAAGCGGTGCCAATCGCACCCGCGCCAATCACGCCGATGGTCTTATCGACCACATCCACGCCGGGATACTTGATCCACTCGTGGTTCTTGGTATGGGTGTTCAAGGTGTGAAAGTCGCGCGCAACCATGAGGGCAAGACACATCGCCGCATCCGCGACCTCGTCCTTGTTGGTTCCCGGAGCATTGGTGACAAGAATGCCCTGCTTCTTAGCCTGATCCTTATCGATGGCGTCAACGCCAACGCCATGCTTTGCAATGACCTTCATGTTGTGGAAGTGCTCGATGACGTTGGCGGGCACTTTGTCATTGCCAACGATAAGGGCGTCGCAATCGCCTGCGAACTCAATCATCTCCTCATTGGTGAGAGGACGGCCATACGGGTTGAGCTTAACTTCGCAGCCAGCAGCCTCAAGACGCTCGATGCTGCCCTTATAAAACTTGCCGAACGTTACCGCTGTTCCGGCAACTTTCCAGTGCTCACCGCTGTAATCCTTCATGGAGTTCCTCCGATTGAATCACTTGTTACTAGAGAAGCTGATCCTTAGCGAGCGAGTAGGCCTCTGCGGCGCTATCGCTCGAAACGATTTCGGCGACAAGGTCTTGGTTCTGGAGAAGCGCAACCACCTTCTGGAGCATCTCGAGGTGTGCGTGGGCCTCATTAAGGGCGAGCATGATCACAAGCTCCGCATTACACGTAGACTCCGGATCATCCATGCGGTGCCAGGCAACGGGCTTCTTGAGAACTCCCATGCAAATGGCGGGACCATTCACGTGTTCGATATCACAATGGGGCATGGCGATGCTGTGCTCACCAAACTCAAGGCCAGTCGGATATGAGGCCTCGCGGTCAACGATGGCCTGCGCGTAGGATTCGCGAACATAACCAGACTCAAACAGGACGCCGGCAAGCTGCTTCTCGACATCAGTGCAGCTGCCAGGCTCGTCAATAACGACAACGAGGCTCTCATCGAAGGAAATCTCTGCCATCCCTACCACCTAACGCTATTCTCGAAAGACTTAACCTGCTCAGCGAGCTTGTCGGCATTCATCGCGATGATGTCCGACTTCTCGAAAATGCCCGAACCGATACCCGCATAGGTGGCGCCGGCATCGAAGAACTCCTGCACGTTGCCACCGTTGACGCCGCCGACGACCATGAGCGGCATCCAGTTGAGGGGCGCCTGGATATCGGAGAGGTACTTGGCACCAAGGCGCGCTGCCGGGAAGATCTTCACGATGTCGGCCCCCTGTTCGAACATCGTGAAGACCTCCGTCGGCGAGAAGGCGGCCGGGACACAAACGGCACCGGCGTCCTTCGCGATGGAGAAAATCTCCGGCGTGAAACAGACCGGAGAGAGCATGAAGGCTGAGCCCGCAGCAGCAGCGGCCTTTGCACGCTCGACGGTGGTCACGGTACCGGCACCGATCTTTACCTCACTGCCAAACTCGTTCACGAGTTTGGCGATAGTCTCGGCTGCACCCTCGGTGTTCATCGCAACCTCAACCGCGCCCAGACGAGTGCCCACGAGCTGCTCGACCACGCAGCGGCACTGCTCGTAGCTGTATCCACGCAGAATCACGGTTACGCGCGAAAAGTCTGCATCCTTGGAGAACATCCCCGTTGCCTCCTCTTTTGCATATTAGGAATTAGTGCATCTTTTCTAATTCCTTCCTTAAGTTCCTCCACAATATCGACGTCAGGTTCTTCACAGTCAAGCGCGTGCCGATAAACGGTATGCAAATACCGTTTACGCTGTTATTCTGCTGTCTACTATTACCGTTTACCGATTTGAATTCATGATGATTCTTCACAATTCATGCAAGTTGTGAAGTTCGCCTCTGTTGTACGTGTATATTTATTTGCGCTATTTGCATATTCCAAACATTATTCCAAATGCTTCTTCATTGTTTCTTCACATTTAGTAACCGCGCGTATTACTGACGCTACGGGGTGACGCGATAGGCGCCCTCACAAAAACGGCCCCACCGGAGAACCGATGGGGCCGCAGATAGCCATCTGTGTAGCTAGGTCTAGCAGATCTTGAAGACCCAGTTGTGCTTGTCCTCGACGGCACCGGACTGGATGCCGGTCAGCGTCTCGCGGAGCTTCTTCATGACGGGGCCGATCTCGGTCTGGCCAGCCGGGAAGACGACGGTCTCGTCAGCGCCGTAGACCTTGTTGTCGATCTCGCCCACCGGGGAGATGACGGCAGCGGTGCCGCACATGCCGCACTCGGAGAACTTGCCGCTCTTGACCTCAGCCCACTCGACGGGACGGTTGTCCACGGTCATGCCAAGGTCCTCAGCGACCTGGACGAGGGAGCGACGGGTGATGGAGGGCAGGATCGAGTCCGTGTGGCTCTTGGGGACCACGAGGGTGTTGCCGTCGACGAACAGGACGTTCGCGCCGCCGGTCTCCTCGACGTAGGTGCGGGACTCGGAGTCGAGATAGAGGTTGTCGGCATAGCCGGTGGCGTGGGCCTCGACGGAGGGCTTCAGGCTCATGGCGTAGTTCAGGCCGGCCTTGATGTTGCCGGTACCGTGCGGTGCGGCACGGTCGTACTCGGAAACGCGGAGCTTGACGGACTTGAGGCCACCCTTGTAGTACGGGCCCACCGGGGTGACGAGGATGCGGAAGGTGTACTCGGGCGCGGGGGCAACGCCGATGACGTCGCCAGAGCCGATCATGAACGGGCGGACGTACAGCGTGGCGCCAGAGCCGAACGGCGGGACCCAAGCGGCATTGGCCTTGACGACCTCCTTGACGGCCTCGACGAAGCGGTCCTTCGGGAACGGCGGCATCTCGAGGCGCTGGGCGGAGTCAAACATACGCTGGGCGTTCTGGTCCGGACGGAAGCAGACGATCTCGCCGCTCTCGGTGGTGTAGGCCTTGAGGCCCTCGAAGACCTCCTGGCAGTAGTGGAAGATGCCGCCGCACTCGGAGACGTGCATCGTGTGGTCGGAGGTCAGGCCGCCCTCGTCCCACTCGCCGTCCTTCCAGTGGGCCTCATAGCTGTAGTCAGTCTGCATATAGGCGAAGCCGAGGCTTCCCCAGTCCAGGTCCTTCTTCTCAACTGCCATGATCTTGCTCCTTAAAACCGTTGCGGTCTCGTGGGGCGCCCCATTGAACGAGGTCACCGTAGATTGTCCCACGGGACGTCAAACCTTCTGCAATCCATCCGCGGGTAGCCCCATAGGATAGCCCTTTTGGGGAAACGTTCGCCAAAAGGCACCCAATGCGTAATAGTGACGAAATATGCCGAGTAAGGCGCGATTCTTGCACAAGCCCCAAGCAGAAGAGGGCCCGATACGGCACATAAGCCGGTCGGGCCCTCTTGTTGTCAGGCTATGCCTATCCCCTACAGGTCCTGGAGGGCGACGACGTCGAGCTTACCCTCGCGCGCGGTGCGGATGGCCTCGACCATCGCCTGGGCACCCGGGAGCGTCGTGACGTTGGTGACGCGATAGCGGACGGCGATCTGACGCAGCGCGTAGAAGTCGCCGCGCGTGTCGTGACCGCCAGGCGTATTGATGATGAGCTGGATGTCGCCACCAGAGATCATCGTGCCGATGTTCGGGCGCATCTCGCTCGTGCGGCGGACGGTCTTGCACTCGATGCCGGCCGCGCGCAGCGCCTTGGCGGTGCCGGAGGTTCCCACGAGCGTGAAGCCCATGCCGACGAGGTCGCGGGCGACGCCGATGATGGCGCGCTTGTCACGGTCGCGCACGGAGACGAACACGCGACCCTTCGTCGGCAGGCCGTAGCTGATGGCCAGCTGGGTCTTCGCGTAGGCAGCAGGGAAGGTCGGGGCGACGCCCATGACCTCGCCCGTCGACTTCATCTCCGGGCCGAGCGTCATGTCGGCACCGGGGAAGCGATCGAACGGAAGCACGGCCTCCTTGCAGGCAAAGTAGTCGAAGGTGCGGTCCTCAGCCGGGAGGTTGAGGTCGCGGATCTTCTCGCCGGCCATGATGAGGGCGGCCATGCGAGCCAGGGGCACGCCGGTCGACTTCGAGGAGAACGGCACGGTACGGCTCGCGCGCGGGTTGAGCTCGATGACGTAGAGCTGGCCGTTGTGGACGGCGTACTGCACGTTCAGCGCGCCCACGACGTGACAGGCGAGCGCGAGCTTGTGCGTGGTCTCGCGAATCTGGGCGACCATCGAGTCCGCCAGGGAGTACGGCGGCATGCAGCAGGCGGAGTCACCGGAGTGGATGCCGGCCTCCTCGATCTGCTCGAGGACGCTACCCACGTAGCACTCCTCGCCGTCAGCGAGGGCGTCGACGTCGAGCTCGACGGCGGAGTCGAGGAACGAGTCGAGGTAGATCGGGTGGTCCTTGGAGACGCGCGTAGCGGCCTCCATGTAGCTCTTGAGGTGACGCTCGTCATAGGCGATGACCATGCCACGGCCGCCGAGCACGTAGCTGGGACGGACAAGCAGCGGGAAGCCGATGCGGTGGGCGACCTCGACGGCCTCCTCATAGGTCTCCGCGACGCCGGAGACCGGGTAGGCGATGCCGAGCTCGTCGAGCAGGGCGCTGAAGCGCTCGCGGTCCTCAGCGAGATCGAGGGCGTCGGGCTGGGTACCCATGATGGGCACGCCGGCCGCCTTCAGGCGCGCGGCGAGGTTGATCGGCGTCTGGCCGCCGAGGGTGCAGATGACGCCCTCGGGCTGCTCGATGTCGACGATGTCCATGACGTCCTCGAACGTCAGGGGCTCGAAGTAGAGGCGATCGGAGGTGTCGTAGTCCGTGGAGACGGTCTCCGGGTTGCAGTTGACCATGACCGTCTCGTAGCCCTTGTCGTGAAGGGCGTAGGCGGCGTGGCAACAGCAGTAGTCGAACTCGATGCCCTGGCCAATGCGGTTCGGGCCGGCGGAGAGGATCATCGCGCGCGGCTTGTCAGTGTCGCGACGCTCCGTGGCACCCCACTCGTAGGTCTTGTAGTGGTAGCTCGTGCGCGCCGGGAACTCGCCACCGCAGGTGTCAACGGTCTTGATGACAGGAACGATGCCCTTGGCCTTGCGCCAGGTGCGGACCTCAAGCTCGGTCGAGCCGGTGAAGTGGGCGATCTGCTCGTCCGAGAAGCCCATCTGTTTGACGGAGCGCATGTCGCGACCGGAAATATCGGTAAGCTTGTGGCCGGCAAGCCACTTCTCGGTGTCCGTGAGGTTGCGCAGATGGCTGAGGAACCACGGATCGATGCCCGTGAGCTCGTAGAGATCGTCGATCTCCCAGCCACGACGAAGCGCCTCGATGACGTAGTAGATACGCTGGGCGGTGGGCACCGAGACGCGCTGGCGGAAGTCAGGCACGTCGAAGAGCGCCGGGTCGTCCGCGCCGAGCATGTTCTCGCCAACCTCGAGCGAGCGCATGGCCTTGTTGAAGCTCTCCTCGAAGGTGCGGCCGATGGACATGACCTCGCCCACGGCCTTCATGCGCGTGGAGAGGGTCTCGTCCGTGCCCTTGAACTTCTCGAAGGCGAAGCGCGGGACCTTGACGACGCAGTAGTCGATAGAGGGCTCGAAGCAAGCCGGCGTGGCCTGCGTGATGTCGTTCTTGACCTCGTCGAGCGTGAGGCCCACGGCGAGACGGGCGGCGACCTTGGCGATCGGGAAGCCCGTGGCCTTGGAAGCAAGTGCAGAGGAGCGGCTCACGCGCGGGTTCATCTCGACGACGATGATGCGGCCATCCTCGGGGTTCACGGCAAACTGCACGTTGGAGCCACCAGTGGCAACGCCGACCTTCTCGAGAATCGCGAGCGAGGCGTCGCGGAGGCGCTGGAGCTCCATGTCAGAGAGGGTCTGGGCCGGGGCGACGGTGATGGAGTCGCCCGTGTGGACGCCCATGGGATCGAGGTTCTCGATGGAGCAGATCACGATGCCGTTGCCGGCGCAGTCGCGCATGACCTCCATCTCAATTTCCTTCCAGCCCTGGATGGACTCCTCCACCAGGACCTCGCCCTCGGGCGACAGGTCGATACCCTGGGCAACGATGCGACGCAGGTCGTCCATGTCATAGGCGATGCCGCCACCGGCGCCACCGAGGGTGAAGCTCGGACGAATGATGACGGGGAAGCCAAGATTCTCGACGATGCGCTCGGCGTCTGCCACGGAGTAGGCAAAACCGCTCCTGCAGATGTGCAGGCCGATGTCCTCCATGGCCTCGGCGAAGAGCTTGCGGTCCTCACCAATGCGAATGGACTCGGTGTTGCAGCCGATGACCTCGACGCCGTACTTGGAAAGCACGCCCATCTCGTCAAGCTCGATGGCACAGTTGAGACCCGTCTGGCCGCCCATGTTGGGCAGGAGGGCGTCGGGGCGCTCGCGCTCGATGATCTTTGCGACGGCATCCGTCGTGATCGGCTCGACATAGGTGCGGTCGGCGATGTTCGGGTCGGTCATGATGGTCGCCGGGTTGGAGTTCACGAGGACGACCTCGTAGCCAAGCGCCTTGAGGCTCTCGCACGCCTGCGTGCCGGAGTAGTCGAACTCGCACGCCTGGCCAATGACGATCGGACCAGAGCCGATGACCAGGATCTTCTTAATGTCAGTACGCTTCGGCACTAGAAGCGCCTCCCCTCACGGACGTCGATGGCAAGATAGTTGGGGTCGCCCTCAATAAGGCGGCGGAAAGCCTCGAACATGTAGGCCGCATCCTTCGGGCCGGGCGAGGCCTCGGGGTGGTACTGGGCGGAGAAGGCCGGGATGTCGAGGAACTGGATGCCCTCGGGCGTGCCATCGTTGAGGTTCACGTGCGTAAGGCGGATGCGACCGAAGCGCTCGTTGTTCACCACGGGCGCGATGCGGCGCTCGCTCCAGAAGCGGAGATCCTGCGTGTTGGCGGCGTTCCAGGCGTCAACGACCTCCTGGCCACCGGAGAGCTCGACATCGATCTCACCGAGACTCGAGAACACAAGGCCGTAGTTGTGGTTCTGGGCGGTGACCTCGACCATGCCGGAGAGCAGGTTCATGACGGGCTGGTTGCCACCATGGTGGCCATAGGGCAGCTTCTCGATCTGGGCACCCGCAGCCTGGCAGATCATCTGGTGGCCGAGGCAAATGCCGAAGACGGGCACCTTGCCCAGGAGCTCCTCAGCGCAGCGCGCGGGCTCCGGGAGCTCGCGCGGGTCACCGGGGCCGTTGGAGAGGAAGACGCCGTCGGGGTTCTCGGCGAGGATCTTCTCCGCCGGGGTGTCCCAGGGCACGACGTGCATGTCGATTCCCACGCCGACCACGCCGCGCAGGATGCCGAACTTCTCACCGCAGTCGAGGGCGGTGACGCGCAGGCGCTTGCGCGGATGGTCGATGTCGACGAGCGCGTTGACGTCATAGGGCTCCGCGGTGGAAACCTTGGCAACCCAGTTGGTCTCGGAGATGGAGGGCGCGGCCTTCACGCGGGCAACGAGGCTCGCTGGGTCAAGATCCTCAGTGGAGATCGCGCAGCGCATGGTGCCGGTATCGCGAACACGCAGCGTGATCTCACGCGTATCAACGCCCTCGATGCCAACGATGCCGTGCTCTGCGAGGAAATCGGGGAGCGAGCCGATGCTCCGCCAGTTATTGGGCGTGTGGCACATATCGCAGACGACAACGCCCGCGAGGTCGACGCCGTCAGACTGCATGTCCTCGGGACAGACGCCATAGTTGCCAATCTGGGGATACGTAAAGGTCACGACCTGACCCGCGTAGGACGGATCGGAGATGACCTCCTGGTAGCCCGACATGGCCGTGTTAAAGACGAGCTCACCGAAGGTCTCGCCAGTGGCGCCCACCGAAAGGCCCTCGAAGGTGGTACCGTCCTCGAGCGCGAGAAGCGCCTTGGGGGCATCCGTTGCGAGCAGTGGATTCACGCGTTCCCCTTTCTTTTGGGTTCGCGCGGTATGAAAACGACGCCCGGACTCGAGGCCGAGGCACAAAAAAAGAGGCGCCCGACTCGTGACCGAGGGCGTCCCCACAAGACGAGCGCACGCCTGCCGCGCGCCCTTTGGCCCAGCGAAAACCCGGCATGTCCAACGCCGAGTCAGGCCGTTTTGCCTTGCAGGTATCCCGTACCGTGCTTAAAGGTCTTAGGGATTATAAGACCAGCAGAGTGTCTCGCAAGGATAACTTTATGTTAGGCACCCAAATATAAATGCAGGTAACGCAGGTAAAACGCCGGTTATGCAGTCACACCCACCGAATATCCACGCCTCTCCACGACACATCCCCAGGTGGCGACGCCTGGCTCGTCTGGTTTCGCCGTGGTTCCTCCCACCCCGCGCATCAGCCGCGCCCGACCTGGCTAGAATTGAGGGTCAGAAACAATGCGAACTAGGCCGTAGCACGAACGAGACACAGGAGCGCACGTGATCGAAGCCAACGACATCACCGTTGAGGAACTCGAGACAAAGGCCGCGGAGCTCGGGGTCAACCTTCCCATCGAGCAGACCGCCGTCTGGGCGGGCTACCAGGCCACTATCGACGGGCGCACCCCCTGGGGTGCCGTCGAACTCACCCAGGACGGCCGTACAATCGCCCTCGTGAGCCTGTTCGACTACGAAACCCACGGCTATCACTACCTACGCTCCAACCACGCCCCCGTCTGGGTCGCGGAGCCCGACGAGGAGCTCGAGGGCCAGGTGATCGACACCCTCGCCGCCCACGTCCGCGCGAAGGACAAGCGCCAGAAGTTCATGCGCATCTCCATCAAAGCCGAGCTCGCCTCGACCACGCCCGTACTCTCCGGCATCCCCTATGACCACACCGTCGTGATCGACGTCACCGGCGGAGACGAGGAAATCCTCTCCCGCATGAAGCCGCGCGGTCGCCGTGACGTTCGCAAGGCCCTTCGCGAGAGCCCCGTCACCTGTGCCGACGAGACCGAACTCGCTTCCAAGAGCTTCGAGGAGTACTACGACGTCATGCGCGAGACCGGCGAGCGCGACGGCTTCACGCCCGCGCCCTGCTCGGACTACGAGGACATGATCCGCATCCTCGGTCCCGAGCACTGCCGCGTCTACGCCGGCAGGCTCGATGGCCGCGTCGTCACCTGGTCGCTCGTCACCATCAACGGCACCCGCGCCGTGCGCTATTACGGCGCCAGCCGCAACGAGACCATGCGTCAGCACGTGACCGACAAACTCGTCTACTTCGAGTGCTGCGACCTCGGCGCCAACCAGGGCTGCCTCGACTACGACATGATGGCGATTGGCAGCGAGTTCTCACCCAAGCTCATGGGCCTCAATGAGTTCAAGACCAAGTTCACCAAGCAGGTCGCCGAGGTGGCGCCGGATCGTGACGTCCCCCTCCACGGCCTGTTCTACAAGGCACTCGTAACCGCCAAGAAGCTTCGCGATCGATAGGTAGCCATGGACACGCCAATCGTCGACTGCCACACCCACACGTCGTTCTCAGACGGGACATCCACCTTCGAGGAAAACGTGCGGGCAGCGGCGGCCGCCGGATGCCGCGTCCTCGTCTCCACAGACCACCTGACGCTCCCCGCAAGCCTCGACGGGTCCGCTGAGGTGCAGGTGCCCCTCTCACGCCTCGTCGAGCACCGTGCGGTCTTCGAAGCGGCACGCGTCCTCGCGAGCGAGATCGCACCTGAGCTCGAGCTCATCTACGGCTTCGAATGCGACTGGTATCCCGGATGCGAGGAATACGTGCGCACCTGGAGCGAGGGCGCCGTCGTCCGCCTCGGAAGCGTGCACTACATCGGGAACCCCGGCGACATAGCCACGGGAGCCGCCGGGCAGCCGGGTACCGAAGGAACGCCCCAGGCAAGCCAAATCTACCCAGACTCCGGATGGATCGACTACAACGAGGACAAGCACGTCTGGGAGAACCTAGGGCCAGACGAGGTCTGGCGCCGCTATGTGGACGCCTGGTGCCAGGCCTGCGAGAGTCCACTCGAATTCGACAGCATGGCTCACCCCGACCTTGCCGCACGATTCGCAAACGATGGATTCGCGCCGACGATCGACATCTCCCGCCTTTGGGATCAAATGGTCGAATGCGCCCATGACACAGGACGAAGGGTCGAGGTTTCCACCGCAGGTCTCAGGAAGACCACGGCGAGTTACTACCCAAGCGCGGGTCTCCTACACCGCTTCGCTAAGGCCGGCGTGCCCATAACGACCGGTTCTGACGCCCATAGGGCCGTCGATGTCTGCTGGGGCATCCAAGAGGCCTACCGCTATGCATATGCCGCTGGATATAGGTCGATAGAGGTTCCGCACGCGGACGGATCCTGGGAGTCAGTCGAGATCCAGTAAGACACTCGGCGAGTTATTGCGCCAAAACAAATAGAGGCCCGGAGCAAATCGCCCGGGCCTCTACGCATTTCAAAGTGAAACATATAGATGCAAACCGAATAACTGTAGTCAGCCCTTTAAAAGGGAGAGTCGCATCGGCTCGAATGCGGTAGCCGATGCGACACGACGTGACTACAAGCAATCAAAGAGCCCCGCCATACGCAAGAGGGCCCCGCCACCACGCGGGTGACGGGGCCCTCCCGGCACGCAAATGCC
>NZ_CAKUIH010000010.1 GCF_934660935.1 uncultured Parolsenella sp.
CTACCGAAGAGCCCCGCCTCGTCTTCATCTGCCATATAGACACCGTGACGCTCGGAGACGGTTGGGACGACGACATTGACCCACTTTCCGGGCTCATACGCGACGACCGTCTCTACGGCCGCGGGGCATGTGACATGAAGAGCGGCCTCGCAAGCGCTATGGTCGCTTTCGAAGCCACGCTCGAAAAGATGGAAAGGACCGGCGAGCTTCCGCGGAGAGGCCTCTCGCTCATCTGCAGCGTCGACGAGGAAGACTTCATGCGTGGCGTCGAGGCCGCCATCAAACAGGGCTGGGTCGGTGCCTCGGAGTGGGTGGTTGACACCGAGCCGACCGACTCCCAGATCCAAGTCGCTCACAAGGGGCGCACGTGGTTCGAGCTTACCATGCAGGGAGTAACTGCCCATGCGAGCCAGCCGTGGAAAGGAGCGGACGCCATCGCCGCCATGGCGGTAGCCATCAATCACATACGGCGAGAGATTGGCAGCCAGCCCACGCATGACGAGCTTGGCCGATCCACCGTGACGTTTGGGCAGATCGAAGGCGGTTATCGCCCATATGTCGTCCCCGACTCGTGCAAGGTTTGGATTGACATGAGGCTGGTCCCGCCTTGCGACACGCAGGCAGCGACGAAGATCGTACAGGATGCAATTACAGCCGCCGAGAATGAGGTGGAGGGCTGTCACGGGTCTTTCGTCATCACCGGGGACCGCCCTGCCGTCGAGCGTGACCCCGCCTCTCCCCTGCTGGCCGAGCTGCTCGAATCAACCGCCGATGTAACGGGCACTTCCGCGGAAGTTGGCATTTTCACCGGCTACACCGACACCGCGGTCATAGCGGGCACGTGCCAGAATCACAATTGCATGAGCTATGGGCCGGGATCGCTCGCGCTTGCCCATAAGCCCAACGAATACGTACCGCATGAGGATGTACGCCGAGCCCAGGCGGTGCTCACTCGCCTCGTCGAACGTGTCTGTTGGTAGCGTTTCCGCACCTCAAACCCCGACACCACTCGAGAAAGGCAAGAGACAAAACGGCGCCCCGAGGGTCATCGACCATCGGGGCGCCAAAGGATTGAAGCGAGTGTCCTCGTGCCGCTACCTAGCAATGAGAGAAAGCGCTGCAAGAACGACGCCAGCGCAGTGCTTGGCCGCAGCCGCCTCGAACTCCGGGTAGGAAACGTTCGCAGAGCCGTCGGCCTTATCTGAAATGGCGCGGACGACAACGTACGGAACGCCGGCCACATAACAGACGTGAGCGATTGCCGCACCCTCCATCTCGCAGCACGTGCCACCAAACTGCGAGGTAATCTGGGCCTTTGCCTCAGCTGAGGCGACGAACCTATCCGCGGAGCAAACGCGCCCCTCGAAGACATTCACGTCATCGAGCGCCCTAGCCGCAGATAGCACGGCCTCGCGAAGGGAACGATCCGCCTCGAAGGCAATGACATGCAGGTCAGGATGTTCGCCAGGCTTGTAGCCAAGCGGCGTCACGTCCATGTCGTACTCGACGGCATCCGTAGAGACAACAATGTCGCCCACCTCGATATCATTGTCGAGCGAGCCAGCGACGCCCGTATTGATGACGCAGGTGGCGCCAAGCTGGGAAACGAGGGCCTGGGCACACATGGCCGCGTTTACCTTGCCGACGCCGCACTTGACGACGATGACGGAGACCCCGTCAATGGAGCCCTCGACGAACACGAGCCCCGCGACGTTGTGCTCCGTCGCACCCTCGACTTTGCTCTTGAGCAGTTCGACCTCGGAATCCATCGCTCCGATGATGCCAACCTTGACGTTTCCCATACAACCTCCCAAATCATCAGGTTACGGTTCATGATACCCGCCGCCCAAGCCGTATTCGCGCGCGGCAAAAACGTCATTCGTGAGGGTTCGATTGCATCACACACTCGAACGAACGGAACAAAGGGGCTGCGCGCCGGCATCGCGGCACGCAGCCCCTTACACAAAGCACATGGCGAGCGAGTTTCGATCTAGGCGATGAACTGGCTACGAAGAGTCTCGAACGTCGCCAGCCATACCCCAGCCGCTACAGCGTCGCCTCGGCCTCAGACAGGGAGTCGAGGATGTGCTCGTCCTTGCCGTCGTACTTGGGAGCGGGGCGGAAGAGCATGAACAGGATACCAGCAAGCGCGACAAACGCCACGACGGTCCAGAAGCCAAAGTTACCCAGGACGGCGAGCTCCCAGAGCTGGTTGATGATGAGGCCAACAACCCAGCCGAAGCCGCACTGGTAGGCAATGGCGAACCAGAACCACTTGGGGTCATCCATCTGCTTGCGAATCGTACCGATAGCAGCGAAGCACGGAGCGTCGAGCATGTTGAAGGCAACGAACGCGCACATGGCGCCGGCGTGCATGATGCCGGAAGCATCCGTGAACATGCCAGCGAAGCCGCTCCACATGGAGAGGGAGTTCTCGGTGGCGTCACCAAGACCAAACAGGACTCCGAAGGTCGAGACCAGGTTCTCCTTGGCGATGAGCGCGTTGATGGAGGCGGCGGTGGCCATCCAGTTGTCGGCGCCAAGCGGGGCGAAGAGCCAGGAGATGGAACCGGCGATGACCTTCAGGAGGGACTTCTCGACGTCGCCGTCGGCCAGGAAGCCGAACGCGCCATTGTCAAAGCCAAAGTTAGAGAGGAACCACACGACAACGGCAGCAGCGAAGATGATCGTACCGGCCTTCTTGATATACGCGCTGACACGCTCCCAGATGTGGAGCCACCAAGACTTGATGGACGGGAAGTGGTAGGACGGCAGCTCCATGACGAACGGGGTGGGCTCGCCGGCGAAGGCCTTGGTCTTCTTCAGCATGATGCCGGAGATGATGATCGCGGCAACGCCGAGGAAGTAGAACATCGGGGCGATCCACCAGCCGTCAGAACCGCCGATGAGGACGCCCATGACGAGGGCGATGATCGGCTGCTTGGCTCCGCACGGAATCATCGTGGTGAGCATGGCCGTCATGCGACGGTCCTTCTCGTTCTCGATGGTCTTGGTGGCGAGGACGCCAGGCACTCCGCAACCAGAGCTCACGAGCATCGGGATGAAGGACTTACCAGAGAGGCCAAAGCGGCGGAAGACGCGGTCCATGACGAAGGCGACACGGCTCATGTAGCCGCAGTCCTCGAGGAAGCAAAGCAGAACGAACAGGACGAACATCTGCGGGATGAAGCCGAGCACGGAGCCCACGCCGCCGATGACGCCGTCAATGACGAGGGACTTGACCGCATCAGACGCACCCGCGTCATCAAGCCAACCCTCGACGGCGCCCGGAATGGAGGGGACATAGCCATCGTAGTCCGCGGGATCGGGCTCCTCAGACTGCGCGTCGACAGCAGCAAGGAAGTCATCAGCCGTGACGGCGGGGATGGTGTCCTCGGTGTCGTTGCCGTCCTCGTCGGTGATCACAACGTCCTTAGCGGTCACATCAGAGGCAGAGGCGACGAAGCCGTCAACGATGGCCTCGGAGTCGGCATCCTCGGGGTCTTCCGCAAGGGCGTCGACAGCGTCGGAGACCTCAGTCGCACCGTCTTCGGTCACGACGCCGTCATCCTCGGCGGCGGCGATGAAGCCGGAGATCTGGTCGCCGTAGTGGTTGTCGGCGAACTCCTCGGCATCGGCCTCGTACTGCTCCTGGCCGGCAGAGTTGACGAAGAAGCCATCAGAGAAGAGGTTGTCGTTCACCCAGTCGGTACCAGCGGTGCCCACGGTGGAGATGGCGATGTAGTAGACGAGGAACATCACGGCGACAAAGATCGGCAGGCCGAGGACACGGTTGGTGACGACCTTGTCAATCTTCTCGGAGGTGGTGAGCTTCTTCGGGGCCTTCACGACGCAAGCGTCCATGACGCGCGCGATCCACTCGTAACGATCGGAGGTGATGATGGACTCGGCGTCGTCATCGCGAGCGGTCTCGACAGCCTTGATGTCAGCCTCGAAGGCCTCGAGCTCGGCGTTCGAAAGGCCGAGGGGCTCGATGGCAGCAGCGTCGCGCTCGAACACCTTGATGGCAAACCAGCGGTTCAGCGAAACGTCGCACTTGCCGGCGATGTCCTTCTCGATCTTGGCAAGCGCCGCCTCGACCTCGTCGGAGAAGACGCGGGCAGGAGCCGGAGCAGTACCCGCCTTGCCAGCCTCGACGGCCTTGTTGACGAGGTCGTCGACGTTCGTCTCGCGCAGGGCAGATACCTGAACGACCTCGCAGCCAAGCTCGCGAGAGAGGGCGGACACGTCAATGCGGTCGCCGCTCTTCTCGAGGAGGTCGAGCATGTTCAGTCCGAGGACGACGGGAAGGCCGCACTCGAGAATCTGGGTCGCGAGATAGAGGTTGCGCTCCAGGTTCGTCGAATCGACGAGGTCGATAACGGCAGACGGGCGGTTCTTGATGAGGTAGTCACGCGAGACGACTTCCTCAGGAGAGTACGGAGAAAGCGAGTAGATGCCGGGGAGGTCGGTGAAGGTGATCTGCTTGTCCTTCCTCCAGTTGGCCTCCTTCTTCTCAACGGTGACACCGGGCCAGTTTCCCACATAGCCGTTCGAACCGGTGAGGGCGTTGAACAGCGTGGTCTTGCCGCAGTTAGGGTTTCCTGCGAGCGCGATATACATGCGGTCTTCCATGACTCCCTTTCCTGATGTGTTGCTGGGGGCGGGGTCGGCCCCCTGGTCCCTTATGCCGGACCTTTTCAGATGGGCGCGGAGATCCCCTCGTGACCGCGCCTCTCCGCTCGTGCGGAGCATTGGTGGCACCAGGCCGACCCCTGCCTACTCGGGCTCGACCTCGACCTTCTCGGCCTCATCCTTGCGAATAGAAAGCTCGTAGCCGCGAACGTTGAGCTCGAGCGGATCACCGAGCGGGGCCACCTTTACGACCTTCACCTTGGCTCCCTTGGTGATGCCCATGTCCATGATGCGGCGCTTCACGGCGCCGACACCAGTAAGCGCCTTCACCGTGCAAGACGACCCAACTGGCATGTCCTTAAGCGTAGTCACCTGTTCCCTCTCTTCCTCTCTGCCGGCAATCCGGCCTGAAACGACAACTAGATGCGAATTCGCCCGAACACGATGCGTATCCCAAGCGAGCGAATAGATGAATTAGCTAACGAACACGTGCGTGCAGATGGTGCGATCGAGACCGAGCTGGGCTCCCTTAACCCTCACGATGGACCCCGAGGCACCGCCCTGGGTTACGACCCTGACCACGGCACCTTCGACGAATCCAAGGTTCTCGAGGTGACGTCGCATCTCGGTATTGCCGCTGACCCTCACGACGCGGACGTCTTCGCCCTCGCGTGCCATGGCAAGCGGAAGCTGTGCGACCGACGCTGCAACCATAGCTGCTCCTCTAACCAAAAGTTGTCCCGAACTAACTCCATAACTAATTTGAGTAGTATGTGACTAACTTTTGCATGAGTCAACCATAGTGAACCGTTTGATTTGGTTAACATTTGGTTATGCCGAGGACTGAGAGCTAGAATCCGGAGATCGCCCCAGCAAAACCGGAGATTGCTTCAGCAAAAACCGGAGATTGCCCCAAGGAATCCACGAAAAAAGGCCGCCTCGGCTTTCCGCCAAGACGGCCCAACAAGGTGCGGCTCAATCAAGAAACAACCGATACAAAGGGACAAGCCCTTCCCTACTTGAGGCGAGCGAGGACGCCACAGATGAGAGCCTCGAAGTCCTTCTCGTGATCATGGGCAACCTCAAGAACGGATTCGTGCGTGACGCCGGCCTCGCCGGCCATGTTAGCAGCGAGGGTGACGCCAAGGACGTTCATGCCGAGGGCATGGGCCATGATAGCCTCGCAGACAAGGGACATGCCCGCATAGGAGGCTCCCAGGCTGCCGAGCATGGCAACCTCGGCGCCAGTCTCAAAGCAAGGTCCGAGAAGGCCGGCATAAACGCCCTGTTGGAGATCAATGCCATTATCCGCGGCGACCCCGGTTGCAAGACTGCGCAGATAGGGCGTGTAGACATCCGTCATGCCAACAAAGGGCGACTCGACGCAGGCAAGGTCTTCGTCCTCGATAAGGGGGTTCGTCCCCGTAAGATTGAGGTGGTCCGTGATCAGGCCAAGGCCAACGTGGGCGCGCCCGGCGATCGCGCCCGTCGCGCAGGCAAAGATGATGTCGCGACAGCCGAGCTTATAGGCATGTCGAACAAGCGAGGTCACTTGGGCCGGATCATAGCCCTGATACAGGTGGACGCGGCCCGGATACACGACGACGGGCACTCCATCGATGGTGCCGACCGTCGCCTCAAACGTGTGCCCGGCAACCGGGCGAGCCGTAACCGGGAATCCGTCGATATCAGCATACGGAATGCGACGGACGGGCTTGACCGCGGCAGCGAGCGCACCCAGACCACTTCCGAGGACGATAGCAACGGGATGCTCGACGCTCGCACGACAACCCTCGACAATCTTCTCATCAACCACGATGATTCCCTCCTTTTCGAGAGCACGGGCCGCAAAACCCGTTCCCCTCACGAGTTTCCCTGTATGGGTTCCATCGTAGACGACTCCGGAGCCACAAGCCGGACTCTTCGACTTGAGTACGGCGAGCGGCGAAGAGAGCTCACGAGCACGAGAGGCGACGTACCTCGCCCCGCGTACATAAGCTGCGGTTACGTCGTCCCCAGATACAGTGACAACGCAATCTCCGAGAATTTCGGCAGGCGGTCGAGGAGTGGGCAGTCCGCCGTCGACCTCGGGGCAAATGGGAACGACGCGTCCTCCCCCATCCTCCACGGAACGCACGAGAGCCTCTACGGACGCGCAAGGGCGAGCGCCGCCGTCGTAACGGCAACGCTCGCCCAATAGGCACCTGCTTACGATAAGGTCCACGGCTCTCTTATGCGCCCAGGGTATAGATCTGGATGGAAGCGCTGGAAAGGATGCCGTTCACGTAGGCAGTCCACTCGCTGCTCGACGCCGTGGCGTTGGAAGCATACTGCTTATAGGCGACGGCATAGGCGATCTGCGCTTGGGCGTACGTGGCGGAATCGGGAGTCCAGGTCTCGTCCTTCAGGGCCTCGTAGTAGGGGCCGTCGGTGCGCGCCCAGGTGTTGTTGGCGGCATCCCACTCGTCGCCGATGAGGTTGACGATATAAGCACCGTAGTCACTCGTGGCGGTATCCTCTGCGCCCTCGGCCGGAGCCGTGGGGGCATCGGGGATGGTACCTGCCTGAGTGCTGCAGACCTTCTCCTTGAGCTTGTACATGGCAGCGCTCTCGCGAACGACTTCCTTCGCCTGATCCTCGCTCAAACCGTACTGCTGCGCAAGGGAGGCGATATCGGACGTACCAAGGATCTGCTCGGCATAGGAGCCGATCTCATCATCTGAGACCGTGATTCCCTCGGCCTCTGCCTGCTTGGCAAGAATCTGGTTGCGAGCGACAGCAAGGGTGGAGTCGGCGTTGGGCAGCGAGTAGTTGCCGTCCGCATCCTTGGCGGAGTCGAGAGAGATCTGGGACTCGATCGCATCGCGAACGGTGATGGTCTCAGTCTTGCCGTTAAAGGTATAGGAGGCAATCACCCGGTCGAGGTCGCCCTCGGAAACCGTCGTGGCACCAGGGAACGCCGGAGACGGCGCAGCGCCCCCGAGGACGAAGTGACCGACGAGCAAGCCAACGATGAGAGCGACGACGACGCCTGCGGCAAGAATCTGAACAGGGACAGAGGCAGCAGCCTTGGGAGTCTGCGAGAACCTAGCACCGCCGGAGCGCGCGCCCTGCGAGGCAAGCTTATCGGAAGACTTCTTATCACCCATTGCAAACTCCAAATCAATCGAACGGCCGGGTACGAAACCCGGCCGCGCATACATACTTTGGCAAGTCTACCCCAATGTTGGAGACACCACGTAGACGCTAGGCAAGCTCTGCGACACGAGCGGCGACTGCGGCACCATAGGCTCGCGTCCCAACGGAACCCTCAGTGGAGCCCGTGAGGGCACGCTTGATGTCCGCAGTGACGCTCTCGCCGGCAGAAAGGACATCGCGCACGGCAGTGCGAATGCGATGCGCCGCCTCGTTCTCGCCAAGGTGATCGAGCATCATCGCCGCGGAGAGAATCATTGCCGTGGGGTTGGCGATGTCCTTACCCGCGATATCGGGGGCACTACCGTGCGTAGCCTCGAAAATGGCCTGGTTCAGGCCAATGTTAGACCCGGGCGCGAGGCCAAGGCCTCCAACGAGGCCGGCACAGAGGTCGCTCACGATGTCGCCGTACAGGTTGGGAAGGACCATGACATCGAAGTCCGCGGGGTTCTGTACGAGGCCCATGCACGTGGCGTCGACAATCTTGTTGTCAAACTCGATATCGGGGTACTCGGCAGCGACGCGCTCGGCCGTGTGGAGGAACAGGCCGTCCGTGCACTTCATGATGTTCGCCTTGTGAACAGCGGTGACCTTGCGGCGGCCGTTCTTGCGAGCGTAGTCGAACGCATAGCGAATGATGCGCTCGGAACCGCTCACGCTGATGGGCTTGAGTGAAATGGCGGAATCGGGCTTGATGGCGCCGGCACCCTGCGCGGCAACGGTGTCGATGATAGAACGAGCACCCTCGCTACCCTCATCGAACTCGATGCCAGCGTAGAGGTCTTCCGTGTTCTCGCGAACGATTACGAGGTCGACGCCGTCATAACGGCTGCCATCGCCAGGCATCGAGAGGCACGGGCGCACGCAGGCATAGAGGTCGAAGGCGCGCCTCAGTGCAACGTTCACGCTGCGGAATCCGGAACCCACGGGCGTGGTAACCGGACCCTTGATGGCGGTGCCGGTCTCGCGAATCGAATCGAGGACGCGCTCAGGCAGCGGAGTGCCCTCTTCCTCCATGACGTGGGCGCCCGCCTCCTGGACATGCCAGTCGATGCTTACGCCAGAGGCCTCGACGACCTCACGCATGGCAGCAGAAATCTCCGGACCGATGCCATCGCCAGGAATGAGCGTTACCTGATGGGCCATAATTCCCCCTCGTCGTATTGCGGAGCGACCCGCTATTGGCTGCGTAAGCGATTCTACGTAAGAACGATTGAAGGCGGAGCAAGCACACTCACGGCTTCACAGAGCCGAAACCTACTTGCCGTCGACGATGGCGATGATCTCGGCAGAACGGTCCTTGACGAAGCCCCTTCCGTTCTCGGCGTCAAAGCGAATGCGCTCAGCAAGGGCGGACTTAATCTCATCGCTCGCCTCTCCCTGAACGAACTCGAGCATGCCGGCAAGCATGTCGCGGTAGCCAAGGTCGCCGTGATAGCACTGGATGGCCTCGTCGAGAAGAGGCCAGGCCTTCTCGGCAGCATCGAGGGACTTTGAACCCATACGTGCAATCAGGCAGAAGGCAGAAACGCGAACGCGAGAGTTGTTCTCATCAAACAGCGAGGCCTCGGCGCCCTCGTAGGAATCCTCGACAAGCGTGGGGTCGACATCGGCGATATAGCGGAGCGCGTCAAGTGCCTCCCAGCGCGTCTGCGCCTCTGGGCGGAACAGCGCGTCGACCATGGCCTCGGCAACAGCCGGAAGCTTGTCGCCAAGGGCGTTGGGATCATCGGCAAGCATACTCGTGAGCGTATGGGAAGCTTCCTGACGAGCGCGACGAACGGGGCCGGAGACCTCGTCGATCAGGCGGTCAACCATGGTAATCTTTCCAGCGCCAAACCTCGCGGTGGCAGTCTTCTCGGTCATGCGGGTCCTCCCCTACTCGCAGAACCCATCGACAACGGCGGTGCCGCTTCGAGGGTCGGTGTGAATTTCAATGAGGCCAAACGACGCGGCCTCGCGCAACAACGCCGTGAAAGAGCGATAGCCATAGCTCCTCTCGGAGAACTGTGGTTGCTTACGGCGCATGGTGTCCTTAATGAGCGACGCCCGAATGATGCTGTCGGTCTCTCGCTGGAGGGCGTCGACGGTCTCCAACATGAGCTTATAGCAGGCGAGTTTCTCCTTTGGGACGCGATCCTCGTAGGCGGGAACGCCGCCAGCGGAGACGATATCCTCATAGAAGATGAACTCGTCGCAGACCTCGGTGAGCAAGGTGCTCGTCGCCTCGCGCATGCCCACGCCAATCACGGTCTTATTGAACTCTCGGAGCTTGGAGACAAGCGGCGAGAAGTCCGAGTCACCGGAGAGAACCGCAAAGGTGTCAATGTGGTTCTTGGTAAGACACATCTCCATGGCGTCCACGGCAAGGCGGATATCCGCGGAGTTCTTGCCCGTATAGGCACGATCGGGAATCTCGATCAGCTCGATGCCCAGCTCATGCAGTGGCGTCACCGCCTCATCAAAGCGCTGCCAGTCGCAATAGGCGCGCTTCACGACGATGCGCCCTTTCTCGACAAGGCGCTCGAGAATGCGCTTGACGTCCGGCGCGGGGCCTGGTTCCTGATGGCCCCGACGGTTGCGCTTGCCAGTGCCAAGAGCAAGGTTCTCGTAGTCGATGAACACGGCAATCGTGCCCTGAGGAGCCGTGGGAATCGATTGGTCCATTTCACGCACGACTATTTACCAGCCTTCTTCTTGTCGTCAGCGACGCTCATGAGCTCTGGCTCGGACGCGCCAGTACGAGCTCGCTCGCGTTCCGCACGCTTGACGCGGGCGCGTTCCCGATCACGAGCGCGGGCCTCGGGGGTCATGAGGCGATCCACGAACTTCCACGGACCAACCGACTCGCCATAACCGAACTTAAGCCCGGCGATTGCGCCCGTGATGGCACCGATGGCAAACATGCCGAGGACCACATACCCCGTCATCCACACGACCATGAACAGGAAGGAGCCTGCGAGAACCGCAGCGAGATTGGCAGCGAAGAAGCCAGATGTACCCCTCACGCGACCTCCAGCATCTTCACCGAGGTGAAACCCGATGAAGATGCCAAAGACCGCGAACAGGATGCTGACGATGGTGATGCCGAAACCGTCACCCACGCGCTACTCCTCGCAGTGGCAGCCATCGCCATGGCCGCAGGCGCACTCATGGTCGCCGTCGTGATCGTGACCGCATGTGCATTCGTGATCGTGGCCATGGTCGTGGCCGCAGGAGCACTCGTGGTCATGGTCGTCGGGCTCGAAGGCACTGGTGTCTAGCTTGCCCCAGTCCAGACCCGCTGCCACGGCGTCAGCCTGCTCGGCGTAGAGAAGGGTGAGCGCCTGGGTTCCAAGACGGCCGCCACCGATCTGATCGAGCATGTCGTAGAGCGTGAAGGCGGTCTCGACGCCAGGAAGCGTGATGTCGAGGTCCTCGGACTGCTCGATAGCGAGGCCAAGGTCCTTGCGGAAGTGCTCGACGAGGAAGCCAGGCTTGTAGTCTCCCTCGAGGGCCTTGGGACCAAGGCCCGTGAGCGCACGCGAGCCACCCATGCCGGAGCCGACCATCTCGAGCATGCGGGACACGTCAAGGCCGCCCTGCTCGGCGAGGGCGAGGGCGTCGGCCATGCCGACCATGCAGCCGGCAAGGGAGACCTGGTTGCAGAGCTTTGCGGTCTGCCCTGCGCCAGCGGCATCGAAATAGAAGATCTTCGAGGAGAAGGACTCGAGAATGGGCAGAACCGGAGCAACGTCTGCCTCCTTGGCACCAACGATGAGCGTCAGGGTGCCGTCGATGGCGCCCTGCTCGCCGCCGGTCACCGGGCAGTCGAAGGCGTGCTTGTCCTCGACCTCCGCCGCGTCGTGAATATCGCGAGCAAGCGCAGGCGAAGAGGTCGTGAGGTCGATGAGCCATGCGCCCTTCTTTGCGACGCGAATGAGCCCGTCAGTCGAGAGGTAGACATCCTCCACGTCAGAGGGATAGCCGACCATCGTAAAGACGACGTCTGCGTCAGCGGCAGCCACCGCAGGGCTATCCGCCCAGGTAGCACCTCGAGCGATGATGGCATCGGCCTTCTCCTTGGTGCGGTTGTAGACGGTTACGTCATAACCAGCATCCATGATATGGCCAGCGATGGGCGCGCCCATAATGCCGGTACCGATGAAGGCGACCTTGAGGTTTTTGGCTGCAGTCATGCTGCTCCTTTCTGGCGGCGCAAACGACCGCAAATGAACAAGGATTCCCCTCGTGGGAATCAGTTACTTTGAGCGGACCTTACGGGCAATGCGATCCGTGAAGGAGAGGGCCTCGCGACGGTCTTTGCCCCAGAAGACGCACGCCACCATACCGGGGCCCACGTGCGCGCCAATGACCGGCGAGACGGAGCTGTGGATGATAGGAATGTCACGACAGCCAGGCTCCTTGCGAATTTGGTCAGCAAGCCAGCGCGCGTCCTTCTCGGCGTCAGTGTCCACGATGCCGATGGGCATGTGCGTGACGACACCGCTCGCGCCAATGTAGTTCTCTTTGAAGTCGGCAATGATAGCGCGGAGGGCCTTCTTGCGGCCGCGACACATGCCACGAAGCGTGAGGGCGCCGCTGAGGTCATAAGAGAGCTCGGGCTTGATGTCGAGTTTGCCACCGACGGTCGCCGCCGCAGGCGGAATGCGTCCACCACGCGCGAGGGCGTCAAAACTATCGAGCGTAAAGTAGCCTTGGATGTAATAGCGGGCCTCTTCCGCCCACCCGACAAGCTCGGACGCCGTGAGGCCGTTGCCCACCTGACGCACGGCCTCGATGGTCAAGAGCTCGGCCGCAGCGGAGGGACAAAGATTGTCCACGACGTAAATCTCGTAGCCGGGATGCGCCTCGCGGACAAGGTCAGCCGCCTGACGGGCGGCGTCGACGCTCGAAGAAAGGCCGCGAGTGAAGGCGAGGTAAACGGCAGGGATGCCGTCCTTGGCCATGCGCTCAAACACCTCGAGATAGTTACCGGGCGTAACGGCAGACGTCGACACGTGCTCGCCGGCACGCATGCGCTCATAAAACTCATGAGGGGACATGGAGCGCCAGAGGTCATCCACGTGCTCCCCGTCTTCCATTACGAACGGAAAATGGACGATCTCGACACCGAGGGCGCGGGCGACCTCGGGGGCAAAGTCGGCACAGGAGTCCACGATGATGCGGCACTGGCCGTCACGGCGATAGCTTGCTCCAACCGCACGCGCAATGGTCTCGGGCTCTTCCCCCGCGACCGGCGCAGCCTCGAAGCATGCGACGGCCGCGGGCTCCGTAGAACCCGCGGCCTGAAGGTTTGAATTGTCAGAAATCTCGCTACTCATCCGGCTCCTCGATCTTGGGCTTAATGATTCCATACCCGCCGCTCTTGCGGCGATAAATAACATTCACAAGGCCAGTGGTGGCATTCGTGAAAACGTAGAAGTCGTGACCGATGAGGTCAGTCTGGACGAGGGCCTCTTCCTCGCTCATGGGCGGCAGGTCGATGACCTTCTCGCGAACAAGCTCTTCGTCGTCATCACCCTCGATAAGATCAGCCAAATCCCCCGAGGCGGGAGCGACGGGCAGCCCCTGAGTACGCTGGCGACGGTCAATGACCTTGGTCTTGAACTTACGAATCTGACGGGTCACCTTATCAGCGGCGATATCAATGGCGGCGTACATGTCAGGATCTGCGGATTCGACGCGAACCACGTTGTCGCGAACACGCACGGTGACCTCGCAGACCGCCGCCTCGGGATTGGAGCGGTTCTTCTCGACTCGAAGGACGACGTCACATGTCATGGGCTGAATGTCGAAGACTCCGAGAGCCCCGCCGATCTTCTCGTCAACGTAGTTGCGCAGCGCGTCAGTAACGGTAACCTTGCGACCGGATACCTTGATGTCCATAGTGCCTCCAACCCTAGAGCCAAAATGCACGTTCCGGGGACGCGAGCCCTTGGGACTGACGTCCGTACTCTCTAGATACCCAAACGCGACAAAAAAGTTCGCGAGAAAATAAATGACCGGTTACCGATTCCACCCTTCACAAGCAAACAATTGCACGCTTAGACAGACAAATCAGGCATTAATATACGTCCGCGGCATTGGCGCCGGCAGTCGATCCGTCCTGAATCCCCGAGGTCACGCCCTCAATCCCAGAGGAGTCAGACTCTGACCCCTCGACGGTTCCGGCAGAAAGCGTGATGCCAGAAATCTGCGATGAATCCGTCAAGGGACTCAAACCGCCGAGCCACCTAGCACGAATAACGTCACCGACTCCATTAGAGGAGATCTTGTCGAGGGCATCTTTGACCGCCATCTGAAGATCAGTGTTAGAAGTCATAACCCCAACGCCAATCATGGACGGGGCATTGATGGAGCCGGCAAAGGCGATGCCGTCATAGGAACCCGAGAGGAAGGCCCCCGAGAACGCGTCACAAAGCACGTAGTCAACAATGCCTTGGTCAAGCGCATCAAACGCGTCGTTCAAGTTCTGGAAATCCTGCTCCGTGGCGTTGAGGTCGCTGCGCTTGAGATACTGGGCAGAAGAGGAGCCCTCCTGGACGCCAATCCTCTTACTACGAAGGTCCATGTTGGAGGCAACCGTCTCGTCACCCTTGTGGAAGAACCCAATCGCGTCTTCGGCATAGGAGCCAGCAACGGTCACGCTCGAACGGCCCGAGGTCTCACCCATGACGACGTCGCACTCAGAGCCAAGCGAGGAGGAAGCACTCGAAACGCTAACGAGCTTGACGGTAAGGCCGAGCTCGTCGCCGAGCGCATACGCCATGTCCACGTCATAGCCCTGGTAAGAGCCAGCCTGGTCAGTCATGCACATGGGAGCCGAAGAAGAACGGTTGAGACCAACCGTGAGGACGCCGTCCTCGAGAACGGACGGAGAGGAAACGGCCGGCGTAGCAGCGGCAGCGCGCTGAGATCGGGCCTCTTCGACCGTGGGAGAGGCAAAGGCGTCGCCGAGCGCCTCGAGCGGGTTAGAGCAGCCAGCAAGGGCAACGGTGCAAGCCACCGCAAGCAGGGAGGCGAGGACGGGCTTAGCCGCCAACGAGCGTTTCATCGAGTCTCCTCGTATCTCGGGCGCGAGCGCCCACTGGGCCGGCACGTGCCGGAAGTTGTCAGTGGTCTCAGACAGCTGACCTGGTATTTGACCCCACACTCGCGCACTGGAGCGTTTGCTTTGGACGCCGCGGCATCCGCCACTCGTGACCCTCTCGCCCGCGGAGCTTTAGCCCCTCATCTAACGAACGGTGCGGCTTACTTCTAGGACGAGCCATGATCGCCAACCCGCGCACGGACTGACTTACGTGGATCCCTTTGCCCTCGTCTGGCATGGACTTGGGACGGCCGCGGGCGCGTGCCCGCAGGGACAGACGAACGCGCTGGCCACCTTTGGCTCGCATCGTATCGGCTGGCCCACCGGCCCGCAACCACAGACCTGAATGAGACTTTCGCATTATAGCAGCTTAGGCATGGTGAGACTGTGAATTCACCTCCCAGGACCTCACCACGAGCGCGCGAGGGCGCAAGCGGTGACATCCGCCGCTCCGGCTTCAAGCAGGCAGCGCGTGTAAGCGCGAACCGTCGTGCCGGTCGTGAGGACGTCATCGACGAGCAGCAGGGAGCAACCCGCAACGTCCTCGATAACCATAACGCCGCTCTCGAGGTTTGCCTTTCTCCCCTCGCGACCGAGCTTACGTTGGTCCTTGGCGTCCTCGCGCGCGAGAACGTCTGCCAACGGCAAGTCGAGAAAGAGGGCGAGGAACCTCGCGATCGCCTCCATATGGTCAAAGCCCCTGCGCCGGAACGCCTCGGGCGTCGCCGGCACAAAGCAGATGGCATCCGTTTCGCTCGGGTCAAAGCGGGGCGAGCCATCAATGGCGGGTAGGGTTGCCGCCTCGTCAAGAGACGTCGCGATTATCGCGGCGATAACCGCGGCAAGGCGCCTCTCCCCCGCATCCTTGTGAGCAACGGCCAGCGCGCGACCGGCGCCCTCGAGCGGCAAGGCGCAGACGCACGAGCGAGCTTCCCATCCTCCGCCTTGAGGCAAGTCACACTCCGTACAAGTGAGCCGACCAAAGGGAGCCCCGCAGTTCGGGCACGCGAGGCGTTGTTCGATCCACGGGAGAGAGTTCCGGCACGACTCGCAGAGTAACTCCCCCGGCTCATCGCAAACGACGCAGCGCGTCGGCCAGATAACCTCCATGGCGGCACTACAAACAGATCCCAAATGCACAGAATCCCCTCCATGCAAGCACGAAGGGGATTCTCGGTGACAACAATTTTATCGCTCTTGCGCGAGGAGAGCCTCGGCCATAATCAGCCTTGCTCCAGGCTCGACGCCAATGTCAGGAGCATGGGCTAGTTCTTCGCCGCCAAGCGAATCAACTGGTCGAGGACGCCTGAAAGCTCGCGGCCAGACGCCTTCATCATCTCAGGGAATCGCGAATAGCGCGTAAGTCCCGGAATGGAGTTGACCTCGTTGAAGACGACCTCGTGCTCGGGCGTCACGAAGAGATCGACGCGCGCAAATCCGGAGCAGCACAGGGCCTCGTACACGGCGAAGCCCGTCTTGCGAACGAGCGCCATATCCTCATCCGAGATCTGTGCCGGGCAGCGAAGCGACGAGTTCTGAGAGGAAGCCGAGGCACCTGCAGTTTGGTCCTGGTGAATATGGAAGAACCCGCCATCCGAGACGACGGTCTCGTCCACGACGCCCATCTCGAGGCCCGACGTCGCGTCGCCGATCACGGCGCACCCAACCTCGGTGCCGACGATGGCCTCCTCAACGGAGACCTTGGGATCCAGCGAAAAAGCGAGTTCGAGAGCGCGAGCCATCTCGTTCTCATCGGCGACCTTAGAGACTCCGTAGGAAGAGCCTCCTCGCGTGGGCTTTACGAACACGGGATAGCCACCGCATGCGCTAACGGCAGCCTCCACATCCGCAGCGCTTGCGCCGCGATAGAGGACCTCGCACTTGGGAACGCGAACGCCCGCGCTCGCGGCCAGGCGATGCGAGACGTCCTTATCCATGCAGACGGCGCTCGAGAGGACCCCACAGCCGACATACGGCACGCCAGCGCTCTCAAGAAGCGCCTGCGTAACGCCATCCTCCCCGCCCTGACCATGAAGCACCGGGAGCGCAACGTCCACATCGAGACGGGTCAGGGTTCCGTTTGCCTCATGGCGACAGAGCCCGCCGCCGGGAACAACAACCACGGGGCACACGTCGTGCGCGGTCCATGCGTCGCCCTCGTCAACATCATCGAGGACGCCCGTGTAGTTAAGCCATTCGCCATCACGCGTGATGCCGACGAGCGTAAGGTCATATTCAAGGCCCGACAGCTCGTGCAGGACGTTATTGGCCGAACGAAGCGAAATATCGTGCTCGGACGAAGTGCCGCCAAAGAGAACGGCGACATGAAGGGTGCCTTCCATGTGACTCCCATCTGACACGTGGCAATTGCCACTCAAGCGACTTCATATCAAACAGCGCCGCGGCCCGCTTACGTGGGGCGCGACGGACGGTAAATCATCGAAGATAGGTTAGCTCAGTCGGAAGAGCGCGCAAGCGTTATTCCACAGGGCGCGATACGTTTCCTCGCGCGAAGAAACGCCGGACTCCGCACGAACGTCGGCGACGCAGGCAGCTTGATAAGCAACCATCGCGGGCTCGCATTCCTCCCCACGGAGCGGGACGGGAGCCATATAGGGACAATCCGTCTCCGAGAGAAGCTGGTCGAGCGGGACCTTCGCGGCGGCCGCACGAATGTCGTCGCTCTTGCCAAAGGTAACAGCGCCACCAAAGGCAATCGAGCAACCAAGCCCTATGAATAGATTGGCGACTTCCGGGCCCGACGTGAAGCAGTGGATGTCGCAGCCAGCGGCGGGCACGCCCATCTCGCGGAGAACCTGCGCCGCCAACGCATGTGCGGAGGCGTCAGGGTCATCCGACGCGCTCCTGAGGTGCAGCTCGACGGGTAAATCTAGCTCATGGGCAATGGCAAGCTGACGTCTGAAGGCAACAAGCTGAGTCTCGACATCGACCTCGTTATAGGGGCCGAAGTCGAGGCCAATCTCGCCAACGCCAACGCAACGCTCCCCCGCAAGCAGCTCACGCATGCGAGCCTCGACCGCGTCATCGAAATATGGCGCGTTATACGGATGAGAGCCAGCAACGAATCGCAGGTCAAGAGGCAACTCTGGCGCAGCGAGCGGCAGCGGCTCATAGCCAGGAAACGCGGGCGGCACCAGCCCGGCATCCGCAAACTCCGCCATAAGCGGCATGGCGAGACCGTATGCCTCGTCGAGAAACGACAGTAGATCCTCAGGACTACGACGAGGGGCAGGATCATCCTCGATGCAGCCACAGTCATCGAAAGGATCGAGCGGAACCACAAGCAGGCGCACGCCCGCAAGCGCCGCACGCGCAAGCGCAAGGGCCGGGTCGTGGCTCTTGAGCACCGTCAGGTGCCCATGAGTGTCAGCAAGAGGGGCGAGTGGCATCGGAAACTCGCGTGCCTTACCCTTCTTCGTATGAAAGAGCATGCCATCTTCGAGCGTGAGGGCATCAGCGTTGAGCAGGACGGCGTGGCTCATCGAGCTTCGCTCTCCCCCGCGGAGGGCACAGATTGGGCAAGCGCGGCAGTCAGGCGAACGAAATCTGCCGTCGAGAGGGTCTCCGCACGCGCGCTCGGCTCCACGCCGGCGACCGGGAACGACTCGTCGAGCACGGCCTTGTCGAACCCGTTCGAACCCATGGAGTTGCGGATGGTCTTCCTACGCTGTCCAAAGGCGGCGTCGATCACGCGAGAGACCGCCTCGGCATCAATTCCGTCAGGAAGCTCGATACCCCCGCGATCGATACGCACGACGGCGGAATCCACGTGCGGCGCCGGCATGAAGCAACGCGGCGGAACCTCGAAGCGACCAGTCACGCGGCCATAAAGCCCGAGTTTGGCCGTATAGCCGCCATAGGTGCGGTTGCCCGGGGCCGCCGCGATGCGATCAGCGACCTCCTTCTGCACCATGACGGCGGCGCGCTGGAGGGCGGGCATCGTCTGGAAGAACTGGAGGATGATCGTAGCGGCGACGTTATAGGGAAGGTTCGCGACGAATACCGTGGGCTCGCCACCGGCAGCCTCGGCAATCTCCGCCGGTGCCACCTTGAGCGCGTCGCCCATGATGAAGGCGAAGCCATCGTGTTCCTCCGCATGGGCCTCGAGAACGGGCTCGAGCTCGGGATCAGCCTCCACGGAGACAACGCGCGAAGCCTCGCTCAAGAGCGCGAGCGTGAGGGTGCCAATGCCAGGACCGACCTCGAGCACGCGCTCGCTGCCATCCAGCTCGGCGAGAGACATGATGCGCTCGATCACGTGATTGTCGATAAGGAAGTTCTGCCCCAGGCGATGCTTGGTCGCCAGGCCAAACTCCTCCAGCAGGCCCCTCGTAGCGGCCGGGCTTGCAAGCGGGGATGTGGTCATTTGACCGTCCAATCAAAAGAGCACCCGCGGCCGCCAGGGCAAACCGGGCGGCCGCGGGCACAGCGTCAAAGAGCTAGATTACTTGTCCTCGTCGAGCTTGAGGCGCGGGAAGAGGGCCTCGCCCTTCTCGACGGGAGCACCACCGGCCAGGCCGCCCCAGGCGCAAGCGCCGGCGAGGTCATCGGTTCCGGCCTCAGACTCGGCACCGATACGGCGAAGGGCCTCGGCGCTGGTCTCGGGCATGAAGGGCGCAAGCAGGTGCGCGGAGATGCGGATGGCCTCGAGCAGGTTGTAGATCACGAAGGCGAGCTCGTCAGCCTTGGCGGAATCCTTGGCGAGGCTCCAGGGCTCGGAGTCCTCGATGTAGTGGTTTGCCGCGTGGACGAGCGCCATGACCTCGTCCTTAGCGCCGGCGTAGTCGAAGACGTCCATGCGCGCGGAGTAGCGCTCGAAGATGCCTTCTGCAACCTCGGCGAGCGGGTTGGCGAAGGCGTCGGCGCTCGCAGGCTTGGCAGGAGCGCAGCCGTCGAAGTACTTCACGCTCATGTTGGCAGAGCGGCTAATGAGGTTACCCCAGCTATTCGCGAGGTCAGCGTTGTAGACCTGCTCCATACGCTCGAAGCTGATAGCTCCATCCGTGCCAGGCACGACGTCGGTCATGAAGTAGTAGCGATAGCCCTCGACGCCGAGAAGGTCGATGACCTCGTGCGGGGCGATGGCGTTGCCGCGGCTCTTGGACATCTTCTCGGCCTTGCCGGTCTCCGAGTTGCGGACCGTGAGGAAGCCGTGGGCAAAGACGTGCTCGGGAAGGGCCTCGTCAATGGCCATGAGCATGGCAGGCCAGATCACGCAGTGGAAGCGAATGATGTCCTTGCCAACGATGTGCGTGTTCGCGGGCCAACGGTAGGCAAACTCGGCCTTCGCCTCGGGGGTATCGACGCCGTAGCCGACAGACGTCATGTAGTTGAGGAGGGCATCGAACCAAACGTAGGTGACGTGACCGTCATCGAACGGAACGGGGATGCCCCAGTCGAAGCTCGTGCGGGAGACGGAGAGGTCATTCAGACCGCCCTCGACGAAGCTGCGCACCTCGTTCATGCGGAAGTCCGGCTGGACGAAGTCAGGGTGCTCGTCATAGAGCTTGAGGAGGCGATCCTGGAACGCGGAGAGCTTGAAGAAGTAGCTCTCCTCCTTCACGCGCTCAAGCGGGCGATGGCAATCCGGGCAGAGGTGGGCGCCGGGTGTGCCGTTCTCCTCGTCGCCCTTCTCGACCTGGGTCTCGGTGTAATAGGTCTCATCGGGCACGCAGTACCAACCGTCATAGCTGCCCTTGTAGAGATAGCCAGACTCCTTCATGCGCTCCCAGAGGTACTGCACGGCCTTGTACTGACGCGGCTCGGTGGTGCGGATGAAATCGTCGTTGGAAATCTCGAGCTTCTGCCAGAGATCCTTGAAGTGCGGGGCCTGGGAGTCGGTCCACTCCTGCGGGGTCATGCCGTGCTTCTCGGCGGCCTCGGCCACCTTCTCGCCGTGCTCGTCCATGCCGGTTAGGAACTTGACGTTATAGCCGGCAGCGCGGCGGTAACGAGCCTGGACGTCAGCCAGGATGGTGGAGTACGCGGTGCCGAGGTGCGGGTCGGCGTTGACGTAGTAGATGGGGGTGGTGACGAAGTACGAGGGCTTGTCTGCCATATGTGGAACCTCTTCTTAGGACGTGCGCCGGCAAATGGGCCGGCCGCAGGCGAATGAGCCGCGTGACATTGTATCGCGAGAGCGCCGGCGCGCGGCCCGAGAGCGCAAGGGCCATTTCGTGGTCCATAGGTATCGCGAATCGAGGCATTGTTGGGACCAAAGTCCCACGTTTCCAGAGCTCATCCCGGGTGCGAGCGGGTACGAGATACTTGAAGAGAGGTTTTACCCCGGACTCGCATTCCAGCCCGTGGATCGGAGCGATGCTTCCGGGATGGACGGCGGCGACGGCACAAGTCGGAGCCGAAACGGCAGCTGCGGAGCCAGGCGCACCGAGCGCCCTCCCGTTGCCACCAGAGCAAAGGAGGACACCATGAAGAAAAGAGCTCTCGCGATTCTCGCCCTGGCCCTTAGCCTCTTTGCCGCCCTTGCCCTCGTTGGCTGCGGTGGCGGCAACAAGGATATGAGGACAGACTACGGCTGGCTCAAGCTGCAGGTTCCCGAGGATGCCGTGCTTAACCCAGTTGCTGGCGACACCGCGAACAAAGTCCAGTTCAAGTTCAACAATGAAAATGCCGACCGCATCTACTTCAGTTTCGAAGAGGGAATGACAGTCGAAGAGCACGTCGAGTACGAGGGAAAGTGGCATGACCTGTTCGACTGGACCGTCGAGGGTCCGGTCACGTTTGGCGACAAGACGTACACGGCCGCCTACTTCACGCACACCGGCGGCACGACCTACGAGTACTTCACCAAGGTTGATGGGGGCAGCGTATACATCAGCATCGATAACGTCGAAGACCACGCCGAGGGCGTTGAAACCGTGCTCAGCACCCTCGAGTTCGCAGAGGACGTCCCGAACGCCATTCGCGAGGCGCGCGAGGTCAAGCTCGACGACATCGAAATCGTACGCTAGCCACCTGCTCGACAGCTCACCGATAAGCCGATGCAGCGAGAGAAAGGAAGCGACATGAAGACGAACAAACTCTGGCGGAGAATGCTCATTGGCGTGTCGTTCGTTCTTGCGATGGTACTCGCCCTCGCCGGATGCGGGAAGAGCGGCCCTACGGAAGCCGATTACATCGGCTATTGGGAGGTCTCCGGCGGCACGCTCTATGGTGAGGAGTACGACGCCGAGATGCTCCAGATGATGAAGGACTGGGGCATGGTCATGGTGATCCACCTCGACAAGGATGGCAAAGCCGAGATGGACCTTTTTGGCGAGGTCATTGACGGGACATGGGACCTCAAGGACAAGAAAATGACCTTCGAGGGCGATACTCTCGAGTTCAAGCTCGAGAACGATACCCTTTACATCGTCGAAGGAGACGACAACCTCACCTTTACCAGGGGCAATTCCACTGACCTCGCCGCCGCGATCGAGACCGACCGCAACAGCACTTCAACCGGCGGCTTTGGGACGGAAGACCCGGCGGGCGGAACCTATGAGCCCGTCACGATTCCCGTCGACCCTCCCATCGTCGTCGCCAACGATGACGTCGTCACCGCATCGATCATCGAGAAGGCAACGGAAAGCACCGGCGAGACGGGCTATGTCATCACGGTCACGAACAACTCGAGCGTAAACGTCACGTTCTATACGTCGACCGGTTACACCACCGTCGACGGCGTGCTGACCCAGCCCTGGTATAACGCGCACCTGGCTCCTGGCGAGAGCAGCACCGATTTCATGTACTTCGAGGGCATCACCTCACTGGATGACCTCAAGAACGTTGAGCTTCACCTGTTCGCCTATAACAGCGACACGTATGACTCCCTCGGCGAGTACGTGACGACTATCGATTAGCGCAAGGTATGGCACGAGGAGCGAATCGCGGGCGGCATAGCCATTGGCCACGGAAAATCAAAAGGTAACGGCCAACACCTCGCGCGAACAGCTCTCCGCATGAAGTAACCATGAAGTAGCAAACGGAGGGCCCGAGCTGCAGTCCCTTTTAACCTGCGGCGATGGGCCCTCCATTTTTGCCCAACTGGCTCCGTCGCCACGAAAGCTAAGTTCGACCGGCAAGAACGCCTCCCAAATAGACATCCACGACAATCGTCCGACCAAGATACGATTGCCTTCCGACGAAATACCCCGTCAATGATTTCAAATGAATAGGGGGAGGCTATCTGAGCGTCCTCTCGTTTGAACAAGCAGCGCTTGGGAGCCCTCCCCCCCCCTTATGATATTAATCGCGCGATTTGGTCTACCATCAAGGCAAGTCCGGTTAGAGGAGTTTGGGACATCCGTCTCCATACGCCCCCGAAGAAAGGCGGGAAACCATGACTGCGACGCTTAGAGACTGCGTATATGGCCAGGCCATCGGTGACGCCCTTGGGGTGCCTTTCGAATTCCGTCCTCGCGACAGCTATGAATGTTCGGACATGGTTGGCTACGGCACCCACCGCCAACCGGCGGGCACTTGGAGCGATGACACCTCGATGGCGCTCGCGATATGCGACAGCTACCGTGAGCTCGGACGTATTGACACGGACGACATTCGGAGACGCTTCGTTTCCTGGTACCGCGACGACGCCTACACCTGTGACAGGCTGTTCGATATCGGCAACACCACGATTCTTGCGCTCAAGCGTGGCACAGGCCTCTCGGGCGAGCGTGACAACGGCAACGGATCGCTCATGAGAACGGTCCCACTTGCCTTCACAAGCGCCTCTGACGACGAGATTCGCGCCGTCTCCGCAATTACCCACGCGCACAGGGTCTCAACCGAAGCCTGCATAGACATGGTCCATGCGGCGCGCGAGCTCATAGCGGGCGCCACCCCACGCGATGTCGCCGCTGCCCACGGCGTCAATGTCAACAAGGACCGCGGCGACATCCGCTCCGGCGGTTTCGTCAGAGACACCCATGAGGCAGCCCTGTGGTGCCTCGCCAACACCGAGAGCTTTGCGGAGTGCGTGCTCATGGCAGTCAACCTGGGAGACGACACCGACACGACCGGCGCGGTGGCCGGGGCGCTTGCCGGCATCGTCTATGGTATTGAGGGAATACCGGATACATGGCTTGAGACGCTCAGAGCCAAGGACCTGATTGACGCCTGCCTATTCTAAAATAGCGACTTATTTCGAAGGAAAGCAGAAAGGTCGAGCTCGTGTTAGGGCGAAATGCGAATGGGGACGGCATGGCAAGCCCGTGCTCAAATTGGAGCATAGTCTCGTGGTTCGAGCAGAGGGTTTTCGCGTGGTCCGATAAGCCCACGCCCAAGCGCTTCGTGACCGACACGCTTATTGTCTTCCTGACGATGCTGCTTGCCACGGTTCTTGGCGCCATCTTCTACGACCTCGACATGGAAGCATGCATAGTCATCACGTATGTCTTGGCCGTTCTCTGCGTCTCGCTCCTCACCGTGGGACGTCTCCACTGCCTCGTGGCCTCCGCCCTCGCGGTCCTGTTCTATAACTTCTTCTTCACCCACCCGCGCTTCTCGCTCACCGCCTGGGGCAGGACCTATCCCGCGACGTTCGCAGTCATGTTCGTGGTCGCTTTCATCGCCAGCGCCGTTGCCGTGACGCTCAGGCGCGAAGTCCACGCCTCACAGCTCGCATACCGCAGGACGCAGATCATCCTCGAAGCGGACGAAGCGCTACGCAGGTGCTCTACGCGCGAGCAAATCATTGATGCGATTGGCGCCCAGCTGTCCAAGCTGCTCGAAGCCGAAGTCATCTGGTATGCCGAGGGCATCTCGGGCTTTGCTCCCCAAAGACACTTCTCCGCTGTCTCGGCAACGCAGACAGAGCCAATCGTCGAGACCCCCATGGCTCGTAGGGCTATGGAGAACAGAGGCGCGGTCGGCGCCGGGACCGGCTGCTTCCCCTCCGCAAGCGGCTATTATCTGCCGGTCATCTCGGACGACAAGGTTATCGGCGTAATGGGTGCCTGCCTTGGCAATAAGACGCCACTCCCCGCCGAGCAAAACGAGGCGGAGGCAGTTGTGGGCGAGGCGTCTCTCGCGCTCAATCGCATCCAGGCGCTAGAACAGCGCGAGGAGGCTGCCGTTCTAGCCAAGAACGAGCAGCTTCGTGCCAACCTCCTCCGCTCGATCTCGCACGACCTGCGCACTCCGCTCACGGCAATCTCGGGAAACGCCGACGTTCTGCTCTCGGACGGAGATGCACTGAGCACGGACAAGCGCGGAGAGCTGCTCCGAGACATTCGATCCGATGCGAACTGGCTGAACGCCACCGTTGAGAACCTTCTCGCCATCACTCGCCTAGAAAATGGGAATGTCCAGCTAAATACCACCGTAGAGCTCCTTGACGACATCATCGAGGAGGCGCTGCGCCACGCCAATCCAGACATCTGCCAGCACGGTCTGGAAATCGAGCCGTGTGAGGACCTCCTCCTCGTCAAAGTGGATGCCAAGTTGATTGTCCAGGTCGTGGTCAATCTGGTGAACAACGCCGTAACCCACACGCAGGCGGGTTCGACCATCCGCGTCTCAACGTGCTCGCGAGGTACCGAGGCCATTGTCAGGGTCGAAGATGATGGCCCCGGCATCAAAGATAGCGATAAGGCGCATGTCTTCGAATCCTTCTATACGATCGGCCGAACGCTCGCGGATTCCAAGCGAAGCGTCGGGCTTGGTCTCTCCCTTTGCAAGTCGATTGTGGAAGCGCATGGGGGTAGCATCGTCGTTAGGGACACTGTCCCCCACGGATGCGCGTTCGAATTCGCACTGCCCCTCTACGAGCTCGAGGAAGGAGTCCCGGAAGATGCCGACTGAATCGAATCCCACGATTCTCGTTGTCGAGGATGACGCCACCGTCAGGAACCTCATCCTGACGACTCTCGACACGCAGGGTTTTCGTCACCTCAGCGAGACCACCGGAAGAGGCGCCATCGCGGCGTCTGCCTCAAGCACGCCGGACGTGGTCCTCCTCGATCTCGGGCTTCCCGACATCGACGGCATCGAGGTCGTCCGCGCCATTCGCAGCTGGTCTCAGATGCCCATCATCGTCGTCTCTGCTAGGAGCGAAGATGCCGACAAGATCGGCGCGCTCGACGCAGGCGCGGACGACTACCTCACCAAGCCCTTCTCCGTGGGCGAGCTGCTGGCGCGAATCCGCACCACGCTACGGCGCCTCAACTATCAGTCGCCCACGCAAGGACAGGAGCCTTCGACATTCCAGAACGGTAACCTGCGAATCGATTACACGGCAGGCATCGCATACCTTGACGACAGGGAATTGCACTTGACGCCCATCGAGTACAAGCTCCTTTGCCTTCTGTCGCACAACGTCGACAAAGTCCTCACGCACAGCTTTATCCTGCAAGAGGTCTGGAGCAACAATCACCAGGCGGACCTCGCCTCGCTTCGCGTCTTCATGGGAACCCTTCGCAAGAAGATCGAGCCCGACCCGGTTCATCCGCGCTACATCCAGACGCATGTTGGCGTGGGCTACCGCATGATGCGCGTCGCGGACGAATAGGGTTTTTGGTTGGCGGTTCGAGCCGTATCGTGTGTAGGCTCGACCTCGACCTGCAAGCTTCGCGCCTACACATATATCAACAAGGCATATAAGGACGTATTAAGCGCTTTACCTCGGTCTTTAGCCTATCTTTAGGTCACCTTCACACGCACTTTATGCCTGCGAGGTGTGGAATTGCGCACGCCCAAAATAGACTGAAAGTCAGAGTCTTCACGAGGATATCCTCCCCTTGCAACGGTGAAACAACCGTCGGTCGCACGCGCCAGAAAACGCGTGCGCGAACAAGGAAAGGAGGGTCCTTGAACACCATGTCCGATACGCACGAGGAAGAGGTACCGCAGATCGCGGCACTCACGAGCGACGCGGTATTCAAGTCGCTAGGCACGAGCCAAGCCGGCCTCGCGAGTGACCAAGTGAGCGAACTGCAGGCTAAGTACGGCAAGAACCTTATCCAGGCGGGTAAGAAGAAGTCGCCCATCCTTGCGTTTCTCTCAAACTTCACACACCTTATGGCCATCCTCCTCTGGGTGGCCGGCATCATCGCCTTCGTGGCCGGCATGCCCGAGCTTGGTGTCTCCGTCTGGCTGGTCAACCTCATCAACGGTTGCTTCAGCTTCTGGCAGGAGCACCAGGCGGACAAGGCTACCGAGGCCCTGAAAAAGATGCTGCCGTCCTACGTCAACGTCATCCGCGACGGCCAGCAGGCCCAGGTTCTCGCGGAGGACCTCGTCCCCGGTGACGTCATGGTCCTTGCCGAGGGCGACAAGATCTCCGCAGACGGCCGCGTCGTGCGCGCGTCTGACCTCCAGGTCGACCAGTCGACACTCACGGGCGAGTCAAACCCCGTGAGGAAGACCGCGGACGCCGTCCTCGAGGCCGACCTCACCGCCGCCGAGACCCCCAACCTCGTCTTCGCCGGTACCTCGGTCTCCGAGGGCAACGGACGCGTCGTCGTCACCAAGATTGGTATGGCGACCGAGTTTGGCAAAATCGCCAGCCTTACGCAGAACATGGAGGACTCCGAGAGCCCGCTCCAGCGTCAGCTCGACCGCCTGACCAAGCAGGTCACCCTGTTCGCGCTCTGCATGGGCATCGTCTTCTTCCTCCTCGACGTGCTGTTTGTCCGCAACGGCCTAGCCTCGTCGTTCATCTTCGCACTTGGTATGGTCGTGGCGTTCATCCCGGAGGGACTGCTCCCCACGGTCACGCTGTCCCTCGCCATGGCCGTCCAGCGCATGAGCAAGCGCAACGCCCTCGTGAAGAAGCTGAGCTCCGTCGAGGCACTTGGCTCCACGAGCGTCATCTGCACCGATAAGACCGGCACCCTCACCCAGAACGAGATGACCGTCAACCACCTGTGGACCTGCGACCGCGAGTACGTGGTCTCCGGCGTTGGCTACGCCCCCAAGGGCGAGATTCTCTGCGGCAAGGACAAGTGGGAGGCTGCGGACAACGAGGAGCTTCGCCTGCTCGTCTCTGGTGGTGCCCTTTGCTCCAACGCCCGTCTCGTCGAGCCGGACGAGGAGGGTGGCCGCTACACCGTCCTCGGCGACCCGACCGAGGCCTGCCTGCTCGTCAGCGCGCAGAAGGCCGGCCTTTCCCTCGAGGGCCTCGAGCGCGAGATGCCCCGCGTGAGGGAGCTCCCCTTCGAGAGCCGCCGCAAGCGCATGACCACCATCCACCAGCTCAAGCGTCCGCTCGATGGCGCCTCGCGCGTTGCGTTCGTCAAGGGTGCCCCCAACGAGGTCGTCCGCCTCTCCGACAACTACCGCACTGACGGCAAGGTCATGCCGATGAGTGACGAGATGCGTAAGAGCATCATGGACGCTAACGACGGCTATGCCGCCAACGGCCTGCGCGTGCTTGCCCTCGCCTACCGCCCCCTGAGCCCGGACGACACTTCCATCCCCCGCTCGATGAGCGACTACACGCCCGAGAACATCGAGTGTGGCCTCACCTTCGTCGGTCTCCTCGTCATGCAGGACCCGCCCAGGCCCGAGGTCGCCGACGCCGTGGCCGAGTGCCGTCGTGCTGGCATCCGCGTCGTCATGATCACGGGCGACTATGGCCTGACCGCCCTCTCCATCGCCCGCAAGATTGGCATCGTCCAGGGCCCGAACCCTCGCGTCTTCTCTGGCGTCGAGCTCGAGAAGACCTCTGACGACGAGCTCAAGGAGGCCCTGAAGGGCGAGGTCGTCTTCGCCCGCATGGCGCCCGAGCAGAAGCTGCGCGTCGTCGAGAACCTGCAGCAGATGGGCGAGATCGTCGCCGTCACCGGCGATGGCGTGAACGACTCCCCCGCCCTCAAGAGGGCTGACATCGGCGTCGCCATGGGCATCACCGGCACGGACGTGGCCAAGGAGGCCGCGGACATGATCCTGACCGACGACAACTTCGCCTCGATCGTCCATGCCATCGAAGAGGGCCGCGCGGTCTACGCGAACATCAGGAAGTTCATGCTCTACATCCTGAACTCCAACGTGCCCGAGGCTGTCCCCTCTGCGATCTACCTGCTCTCCGGTGGCGCCGTGCCGCTGCCGCTCACGACGATGCAGATCCTCACCATCGACCTTGGCACCGACATGTTGCCCGCCCTTGGTCTTGGCACCGAGCCTCCCGAGGCTGACGTCATGGCCAACCCGCCTCGCAACCCCAACGAGCCGCTGCTCTCCGGCAAGGTCATGCGTAAGGCCTTCCTGTGGTACGGAATGCTCGGCGCCCTGTTCTCCTTCGCTGCGTTCATGTTCTGCCAGGTCATGAACGGCTGGCACTCCGGCATCGAGATGTTCGGCGTGGGCAACGACCTCGATCCGGTCTACGTCCGCGCGACGACCATGGCACTTGCGGCCATCGTCTTCACGCAGATCGGCGAGGTCTGGAACTGCCGCACGGAGACCGCATCCGTCTTCTCGGTGGGTCTGTTCTCCAACAAACAGATCAACAAGGGTATCCTCTTCGAGATCGCGCTCATCATCTTCATCACGCTGTTCCCGCCCTTCCAGAGCGTCTTCCACACCAGCCCGCTCGTCCTGAATGACTTCGTGTTCCTGGTGCTGCTGCCGCCCATCGTCCTCCTCCTTGAGGAGGCCCGAAAGGCCATCGTTCGCAAGAGGAACCACATCGATCGCAACGGCGTCGCCATCAAGCAGGCACCGGAAAAGAGGTAAAGATGAAAGTTATCGTCGTAGGAATGGGCCGCATGGGCACGAGCCTCGCTCGCAAGCTCGACAGGCAGGGCTACGAGGTCTGCGCCATCGACCAGGACCCCGAGCGCCTCAAGGCGCTCGGCCCCACGTTTGGCGGCCAGACCGTCGAGGGCATCGGATTCGACCGTGAGGTCCTCGCCGCCGCCGGCATCGACCGTGCGAGCGCCGTCATCGCCTGCACCGCCTCAGACGAGACGAACATCGTCGTCGCCCGCATCTCCCGACAGACCTATCGAGTCCCCCGCGTCATCGCGCGCCTGTACGAGATCGGCAATGCCGAGACGTACCGCAGGCTCGGCATCCAGAGCATCTCGACCACTGACTGGGGCGTAAGGCGCGTCTGCGAGCTCCTGACCTTCAACGAGCTCGATGACGTTGCCGGTATCGGTTCCGGCGACGTGCGCCTCGTTCGCGCCGACGTCCCGCCGATGCTCGAAGGTAGCCCCGTTCGCGAGCTCACCGCCGTTGGCGAGATCAACATCGTCGCCGTCTCTCACGACAACGAGACCTTCGTTCCCACCCAGGGCACGGTTCTCGACCACGGTGACATCATCTACGCCGCCGTCCAGGCGACCTCGGCAAGCAAGTTCCGCGCCATGCTCGGCATGACGGATTAGGAGGCTGTATGAACATCATCATTGTCGGCGGTGACAAGGTTGGTTCCTACCTCGCCACCCTGCTAGGCAACCGCGGCTACAACGTTCGCATCGTCGAGTCAAGGAAGGCCGTTGCGCAGCGCCTCGAGGAGAAGCTGCCCGAGGGCTGCGTCGTGAGGGGCATGGGCTCGAGCCCGGATGTCCTCGAAAAGGCCGGCGTGCTCCAGGCCGACGTCATCATTGCCGTGACGGGCGATGACGAGGTCAACCTCGTGGTCGCGATGCTCGCCAAGATGGAGTACGGCGTGAATCGCGTCGTCGCTCGCGTGAACAACCCGGCAAACGCCTGGATGTTCGACGAGTCCATGGGCGTCGATATCGCCGTTGACCAGGCGGAGATCATCACGAAGTCCGTCGAAGAGGGCCTCGACATGGAGGACGTCTTCACGATCATGCGACTCGGCAAGGACGGCCACGAGATCGTGCAGGGCGAGGTCCGCCCGCGCTCCACGATGGTGGGCAAGTCGATTGCCGAGCTCCAGATTCCCGACGGTCTGGTCTTTGTCGCGCTTGAGCACGAGGGCAACATCCTCATCCCCAACGGCGACACAGCGTTTAGCGCCGGTGACCGTGTGGTCGCCTTCGCGAGCGAGCAGGGCAGGGACTTCCTGAGTCACTCGTTGCAGTAGGGCAAGATCTTCGATAGGCCCCACACCATTGCGTGGCGCATGACCGCCGGGACCAGCCACGGGCTGGCCTCGGCGGTTTTTTGTGAGGGAGATGGGCGCCGCTGGCCACGACGACGGTGCCAGGCGCGCTTGGAATCACGATGGAAAGACGCTACCGTAAGCGGGTCGGAATGCGAAGGAGGCCAACGATGACGAAGCCCAGCGGCGCCAAGCGCCACTACGACATGCCTCTGCCGCCGAAACAGCAGATCGGGCGCCAGGCCTTCGGCGGGCCAGCGCGCGGCGCGGGCATAGGTCCGAACAAAGCCTGCGGCCACAAGGGCGGTATCCGGCGGCAAGGTTCGAAGCGCGGCTAGCCCAGACCAACATCAAGAAACCTGCAAAAGGGACTGTCCCTTTTGCAGGTTTCCTTTTCACCCATGTAGGGTTAGACGAGCTTGTCGTAGACCTCGGATTTTGGGATGCCAAACTGCTTGGCAAGGCGCTTGGCAAGGGCGCTCTTGGGCTCTCCGGCCTCGAGCCCCTCGGCAATGGCCTCCTCCAGAGTGGCGGGACCAGAAGCGGAGGCTACGCGCAAGGCAGAAAGTTCCTCCGCACTCGGGCCCTCCACCACGATGACGCACTCCCCTCGCACCTCACCACGCTCGCGAATGCGTCGCGCGAGTTCTCCGGAAAAATCGCGAACGCATTCCTCATGAAGCTTCGTGAGCTCGCGCACGAGCGCCACACGACGCGTCGGGAAGGCCTCGGCAATGGAGTCGAGCGTCGCCACAACACGATGGGGGCTCTCGTAGAACACGAGCGCACCGGGAATCGGCGCGAGCTCAGCCAGACGCCTCGCGCGCTCCCCCGCCTTTCTCGGCAGGAATCCCTCGAAGAAGAAATGGTCCATGCCCAGACCACTAGCCACAAGGGCGCAGGTCACGGCACTGGGTCCTGGAATCACCTCAACGGGAAGCCCCTCATCGAGAGCGGCGTCGACCAGTCGCTGACCAGGATCGGACACGCCGGGCATGCCGGCATCACTTACGAAGGCAACGCGCGAACCGGAGGCAACGCGCGCAAGCACGCCCTCCACTCGATTGACAATGACGTTCTCGTCGCACCGCTCAAGCGGCACGCGAATCTCGAACCGAGCAAGGAGCTTCGAGGTCACGCGCGTATCCTCACACAGAAGAACATCAGCTGAGCGGAGCGTCTCAATCACTCGGGGCGAGGCGTCAGACAGATTGCCGATCGGCGTGCCGACGAGCGACAGCATGCCGCCGGGCCGCGCCAGACGCGCCTGCTCCTCGACAGCGTCCCTCGCGAACGGCGTCTCGTTATCGTTCACGCAATCCCCCATTACTCAAGCATTCCGTGTTCGAAGCTCGAAAGCGCCACGCGGGCGTCCCAGCTTGACAGCCTACCCTCGGTCTTCCAAGTCTGGAAGAACCAACCGGCGCAGCCAGAGAAGGCGCTCATCTGCCCTGCCGTAAATACGCGCTCGAGCGCGATGCGACCCTCCGGCGTCATGCCAGCGTCCGCCAGCGGCAGCGCGCTCGACCACTCACCCACCATAACAGGCAGGCCACTCTTCTTTGCGCGAGCGAGATACTGCTCCGTATCCTTCACGAGACGCCGCACGCCCGTGGGACCAGCGGCGTTCATGGAATCAGAGTAATGGAACACATGGCTATCCAGCCACACGTTCTCATAGCGCGCAGGCGACATAAAGGCTCGCCACGCATCCGGCAGGCCAGCGTCATTCACGACGAAAACCGGACGCGTTCCGGCAGCTTCGCGGACCGCCTCGTAGGCATCGCGATAGAAGTTGCGAAGAAGATGCGGCGGCACGCCCTCAACGACGGACAGTCCGCGCCGCGAGCGACCCTTAATCGCCCCGATCGGCTCGATGCCAAGGAAGTTCTCACGCTCCGCATAACGCACCGCGAGCGCCGCGGCGACATCAATAACCGCGCGACGGAAGGAGGCGACATCGCCGAAGAAGCTCGCGGGCGAGGCGGAATCCGTGCCAGGCACGACGGCGACATCAAGGAGGACCTCGATGCCAGCCGCTTCAGCCCAGTCAAATGCTCGATCAACATAGTCCAGGCAGCCCTCGGAGGGGCCGGGCATGGGCCCGGCCTCGCCGAAGACGTACCAAGGAACCTGAAGCCTGACCGCGTCATAGCCGCGCGAGGCAATTCGGGCGAAGTCTCCCTCGTCGATGAATGTCGAGCGATGACGCTCGAGGAGCTCGGCGTAGCGCGAGTCCTCCATCACACTGGCAAGCTCGGCCTCGCAAAATGCACCCGTACCAGCGAAGAGGGACGGCGTCACCCAAGGCTCGAGGACAAGCCAGCCCGACAGGTTGACTCCGCGAAGACGATGGTTCTCGACATCCCTCTTGCGTGCCTTGAGCAACTTTGCCCGCCTCTCCTCGACCGCGCGACAGCGCGTGACAGGCTACGCCCGCCTAACTAAGCTCTCTCATCCCATGGTACAGCTGCCAGTACTCGCCGTGTTGCGCGAGGAGCTCATCATGCGTGCCACGTTCAACAATCCTTCCCTGTTCCAGCACCATAATTGCGTTGGCGTTGCGGACGGTGGAAAGCCTGTGGGCGATCACGAAGACGGTGCGCCCCGCCATGAGGGCATCCATGCCGCGCTCGATGAGGGCCTCGGTGCGCGTATCGACCGAGCTTGTCGCCTCATCGAGAATGAGGACGGGTGGGTTCGCCACAGCTGCACGGGCAATCGCCAGAAGCTGGCGCTGGCCGGCTGAGAGGTTGGCGCCGTCTGCGGTCACAAGCGTGTCGTAACCCTTGGGCAGGCGATTGATGAAGCCGTCCGCGTTCGCCGTGCGAGCCGCGGCCCTGACCTCCTCGTCCGTGGCGTCAAGCTTGCCGAACCTGATGTTGTCGGCAACGGTTCCGCAGAAGAGGTGCGTGTCCTGGAGCACGATGCCGAGGCTCGAGCGAAGGCTCGCCTTCTCGATGTCGCGAACGTCTATGCCGTCATATGTGATGGAACCAGCCTGAACGTCATAGAAGCGGTTGATAAGGTTCGTGATCGTGGTCTTTCCGGCGCCCGTGGACCCAACGAAGGCAATCTTCTGGCCAGGCTTCGCGAAGAGCGAGAGGTCCTTGAGGACGGTGTGGCCCGGCTCATACCCAAAGGTAACGTCATGGAAGCGAACGTCTCCCGCAAGAGGCACCTGGGTGCCGTCCTCCTGACGCCAGGCCCAGCCGCTCGCCCCGGCGGCAGCGCGCTCCGGAGCATCCTCCTTCGCCTCGAGGCGCTCGAGGATGACCTTGCCCTCATCCACCTCGGGCTCGATGTCCATGGCGGAGAAGAGGCGCTCCGCACCGGCCAGGGCGCCGAGGAGGAAGTTGCCGAGTTGAGTCACCTGGTTGAAAGGCATAGCCGCCTGACGAACAAATACGAGGTAGCTCGCGAGGCTGCCCATATCCGTGAGGCCCCTCGCGGCGAGGAAGGACCCCATGACCGCCACCACAGCGTAGTTGGTGTAGGTCATGGCAACCGTGATGGGTACCATGGTCGCGGCGTAGGTCTGAGCAGCCGTACCCTGCTCGCGGAGCTGCTCATTATGCTCGCGGAAGCCCTCGAGAGAGGCCTCCTCGTGCGTATACGCCTGGACGACCTTCTGACCGGCGCACATCTCCTGGACATAGCCGTCGAGACGTCCAAGCGTACCCTGCATGGACTTGAAATATGCCGAGCTGCGCTTACCGGCGAGGCGCACGTACACGACGAGCATGACGTCAAACGCGACGGTAACGAGCGTGAGGCGCCAATCGAGAACGAACAGCAGCACCAGGGTGCCAAATGCCTGGATCGCCGCCTGAATCACATTCGCGAAGCTGTTGTTGAGCGCCTCGGAAACCGTGTCGACGTCATTCGTGAAGAAGCTCATGACGTCGCCCGTGCGAGTGCGGTCGAAATAGCTAAGCGTGAGCGTCTGCAGATGTGCGAACAGGTCGCGGCGGATATCGAAGACGACGCGTTGGGCCGCCCTCACCATCGTCTGCGTATAACCGAGCGCGGAGAGCGCACCGACCACGTAAATGACCGCCGCCAGCACGACGCCAGCCTTGAAGCCGGCGACATCCTGGGTAGTCAGGCAGTTCACCACGGGCTTGATCATGTAGGTGCCCGCGAGCTGGCAGAGGGCACACGTGCTTGCGAGGACTCCGACAAGCAGGAGCTTCATGCGAGCCGCGCCCATATACTCGAGCAGCCTGCGCACCGTGCTGCCGAGGTTCTTTGGCTTTGAGGAGCCACCCTTCGTTGAATAGACGGCCATTACTCCTCATTCCCCTCAGCAACCTGCGTGTGATAAAGCTCCTGGTAGATTGGGTCAGTCGCTAGCAATTCCGCTGGTGTGCCCACGGCGTGGACGCGACCGTCATCAAGGATCACGACTTGGTCCGCATCGTTCACGGACGCGATGCGCTGGGCGATGATGACCTTCGTGACATCGGTCAGCCCACGCAGCCCCTCCCTGATGCGGGCGTCAGTCGCCATATCGACCGCACTCGTCGAGTCATCGAGAATCAAGACGCGCGGGCGCCTCACGAGCGCCCTGGCAATGCAGAGACGCTGACGTTGGCCGCCGCTGACGTTATCGCCTCCCTGGCCGAGGTCCGCATCAAGACCGCCGATTCGGTCAAGGAACTCGTCAACGGCAGCGACATGGCATGCCTCCAGCAGTTCCTCGTCCGTAGCGTCCGGACGGCCCCAAAGAAGGTTCTCGCGCACCGTACCGGAGAAGAGCACAGGACGCTGAAGCGCGATGCCCACGCTCTCTCGCAACGCGGCGACGTCATACTCGCGCACGTCATGGCCGCCGATAAGAACGGCGCCGTCCGTCACGTCATACAGGCGCGGAAGCAACTGGACGAGAGAGCTCTTGCCCGACCCCGTGCCACCAAGGACGCCGATCGTCGAACCCGCAGGGAACGAGAGCGTGATGTCATGGAGGACGTCCGCGGAGGCGTCGGCGTTGTACTTGAAGCTCGCATGGCGCAGCTCGATGGAGCCATTCGGAACCTCCGCGATCGCATGCTCCGGGCTCGCAATCGTAGGCTGTTCGCGCAGGACCTCACCCACGCGGCGAGCGCTCGTAAGCGCACGCGTCATGAGCAGGAAGACGTTCGAGATCATCATGAGGGAGTTCGTGATCTGGAGAACGTAGCTCATGAACCCCGTGAGCTCGCCGACCTTCAGCTCGCCCGCCATGATCATCGTGCCGCCCAAGGCCAGGATGAGGATGTCACTCGTATACATGGTTGCCTGGAAGAGCGGAAGGTTGAAAACGGCGGTACCGAAGGTCCTCGTCGAAGTCTCGGCGAGATCCCCGTTGACCGCCCCAAAGCGGCTTCCGACCCACTCGTCGCGCACGAACGCCTTAACCGCGCGGATGGCCGTGACGCTCTCCTGAACGACGTCGTTCAGCTGGTCCATAACATCTTGGAGAACGCCGTAAAGCGGCGCCACCCGACGGACGATAAGGACGAGGGCGACGGCAAGGAGCGGAAGCATGACGAAGAAGACGCAGGCGAGACGCACCGAAAGCATGCTGGCGAGGATGAGGCCCGCCGTAAACATGACGGGTCCGCGCATCATGGGCCTGAAACCGTTCATGAAGGCGTTCTGGATGACGGTGACGTCCGTCGTCATGCGCGTCACAAGGGACGAAGTGTCGAAGTGGTCGAGGTTCTCGAACGAATAGCGCTGCACCGCCTCGAACTGGGCATCGCGGAGATTGGCGCCGAGACCCATTGCCGCACGGGCGCTGCAGCGGGCGAACGCCATGCCAAAGCCCATGGCGATAATGCCGCAAGCGAGCATCTGGCCACCCGTGACCCACACGTGGCTCATATCCCCCGCGACGATGCCCTGGTCGATAAGGCCCGCCGTAAGGTAGGGAATCAGGAGCTCGAGCGTGCCCTCGAAGACCATGCAGATGGCAGCAAGAATGAAGTCGCGCTTATACGGACCGAGATAGCGAAAGATGATTTTGAGGTCACTCACGGACGCCCGCCTCCTCGGCGCGACGCGCCACCATGTTCTTCCTCGCGCGTTCGAGGTAACCAATGAAAGACTCGCGTTCCTCGTTAGTAAACCCGTCAAGCATGGCCTCGTCGATTTCGGCGCAGCGCTCCTCCCACGGCATCACCAACGCCCGACCGGCATCGGTGAGCCTGAGACGCTTCGTGCGCCGGTCTCCCGGATTCGCCTCGACGGTAACAAAGCCGCCCTTCTCGAGCGCATCGAGCATGCGCGAGACAGCGGCTGGATCCATGCCAAAGAACGACGCCATCTCTCGCTGGGTAGCGTGCTCGTGAACCGCCAGATACGAGATGACTCGAGGTTGGCCGCAGGCAAGGCCAAGCGATGACCCATACGGCCTCAACAGCGCCTTTTGTGCCTGAAACGCTCTCAAAAGAGCCATGTGCGCGTCAACCAGGGAGTAACCCTCGCCAACCGCATATTTTTCTTTCCCCATGAAACTCCGCCTCTTGATAATGCTTGATTTATCAATAATTGACGAATCAAGAGAATAGCGTCGATGCTTGATTTGTCAACGAAGCTATCTAGCACGAAACAATTGAAGCGGCCAAGCCATTATGCGCGTCAATTCGCACGTCCTTAGCACGCCAGGTGCAGCAAGAGCGAGACGCCCGTGCCCACTGCGTGCCCGCCGCAAGCCCATCCGCACCCGCGCAGCACCTGCCGCAAGCACATACCGTGCCCACCGCAACCACATACCGCGCCCGCCGCACGCCAGGCACAGGAGCCGCGCGCGAATTAAGCCAGATACACCATCAGTCTCTTGATTTGTCGCGAGCGGCAGGTATCTCTCCGTGAGTGGTTGGGTAACAAAGCGCAAGACCGCTACTCGATTTTAGTTGTCCACTTATCGATAGTCATTTGCGAAGACTATATGTATGCGTATTCGTGGTCATTTGCTCACGCTTGGACGCGATACCCTCTCCCTAGTCGACGCCTCAGATGGGCGTCGAGACGACGGCGGCAATAGGTGCCGCCCAACCTCAATACAGGGGAGGATCATGGAGAAGCGCATCTACAGGTTTGGCCTTGACGAGAACGGCGCTGACGTCACCGAGGGAACCGCGCACGACAACTTCACCCTCGGCGGCAAGGGTGCTAACCTCGCCGAGATGGCTCGTATCGGCCTTCCGGTTCCTCCTGGCTTCACGATTACCTGCCAGACCTGCATGGAATACGCCAACGGCGGCAACACCTGGCCCGAGGGCGTGCTCGACGGCATCACCGCGGCCCGCGAGGACCTCGAGCGTCGTTGCGGCAAGCGCCTTGGCGACGCCAAGGACCCGCTGCTCGTCTCCGTCCGTTCCGGTGCCCCCTTCTCGATGCCCGGCATGATGGACACGGTGCTTGACCTCGGCCTCAATGACGAGTCCGTTCTCGGCCTCGCCCACCAGACCAACAACGATCGCTTCGCCTGGGACAGCTACCGCCGCTTCATCCAGATGTTCTCGAACGTAGTCATGGGCATCGACTCCGACCTCTTCGAGCACGCGATCTCCGCCGCCCGCGAGGCCGCCGGCGTCACCACCGACACTGAGCTCTCCGCTGAGAATCTCCGCGCCCTCGCCGGCGAATTCAAGCAAATCTTCGCCGAGAACGTAAACCTCGAGGAGCACCCCGAGCTCGCCGGCGAGGATGGTTCCGCCCAGTTCCCGCAGGATCCCACCATCCAGCTCCGCCTTGCCGTAGCCGCCGTCTTCGGCTCCTGGGAGTCCGACCGCGCGCGCCTCTACCGCAGGCAGAACAACATCCCCAATGACCTCGGTACCGCCGTCAACGTTCAGGTCATGGCCTTCGGCAACAAGGGTGAGACCAGCGCCTCCGGCGTCGCCTTCACCCGCAACCCTGCCACCGGCGAGCGCGAGTTCTACGGCGACTACCTCGTGAACGCTCAAGGCGAGGACGTCGTGGCCGGCATCCGCAACACCGAGCCCATCGAGACACTGCGCCACACCCCCGGCCTCGAGGCCGCCGGCGAGCAGCTTGAAAGCATCTTCGGCATCCTCGAGCAGCACTACCGCGACATGATGGACATCGAGTTCACCATCGAGCAGGGCAAGCTCTACATGCTGCAGACCCGCGTGGGCAAGCGCACCGCCACCGCCGCCCTCAAAATCGCCGTGGACCTCGTCAGCGAAGGCGTTATCACCCGCGAGGAGGCGCTCCAGCGCATCAACCCCGCCCAGCTCGACCAGCTCATGCACCCGCAGATTGCCAAGAACGCCACCAGGAACGTCTTCGCCCGCGGCCTCAACGCGAGCCCCGGTGCCGCCGTGGGCAAGGTCGTCTTCTCCGCGGCCGATGCCGTGGCCGAGAGCGAGGCCGGTAACGATTGCGTGCTCGTCCGTTGGGAGACCACGCCCGACGACCTCGCGGGCATGACCGCCGCCAAGGGTATCCTCACCAGCCACGGCGGCAAGACCAGCCACGCGGCCGTCATCGCCCGCGGCATGGGCAAGCCCTGTGTCTGCGGTGCCGACGCCCTGCGCATCGACGCGGAGCGCAAGGAGGTCGCCGTCGCCAACACTGACGTCGTCCTTCACGAGGGTGACATCATCTCCATCGATGGCTCCACGGGCGAGGTCATGCTCGGTGCCGTCGAGCTCGAGCGCCCCAGCACTACGGGCGACCTCGCGACCGTCCTCGATTGGGCCGACAGAGTCCGCCGCATGGGCGTTCGCGCCAACGCCGACAACCCGGCAGACGCCCGCCTCTCCCTCGAGCTTGGTGCCGAGGGCATCGGCCTGACCCGCACCGAGCACATGTTCCTCGGTGACCGCAAGAGCATCATCCAGCGCTTCATCCTCTCCGATACCGAGGAGGAGCGCCAGGAGGCCGCCGACGAGCTCGCCCACGCCCAGGAGGGTGACTTCTACGAGATCCTCTCCGTCATGGACGGCAAGTCCGTGACCATCCGTCTGCTCGATCCTCCCCTGCACGAGTTCCTCGACAGCCCGCGTGACCTCGCCATCCGCCTCACCCGCATGGAGTGCGAGGGCGCTCCCGCCGAGGAGATTTCCCGCCTGCGCGCGCTCCTCGCCCGCGTCGACTCCCTCGCCGAGGCCAACCCCATGCTCGGCCTCCGCGGCTGCCGCCTGGGCTTCGCCTTCCCGCAGCTCCCGGCCCTCCAGACGCGTGCCATCGCCCGCGCCACGGTGCGCCTGAAGCGCGAGGGCAAGAACCCGCGTCCGCACATCATGGTGCCCCTCGTCTGCCTCAACGCCGAGATTCGTGAGATGCGCGCCATCGTCGAGCGCGCCATCATCGACGTCGAGGTCGAGACCGGCGTCCGCCTGGGCGAGATTCCCGTCGGCACGATGATCGAGCTCCCGCGCGCCGCCGTCATGGCAGACCGCATCGCCCGCCACGCGGACTTCTTCAGCTTTGGCACGAACGACCTCACGCAGACCGCGCTCGGCTTCTCCCGTGACGATGTCGAGGGCAAGGTCCTCCCGACCTACCTCGAGTCCAACGTCATCCCGAGAAACCCGTTCGAGACCATCGACGAGGGCGTCGCGAAGCTCGTCGGCATGGGTTGCGAACTCGGCCGCTCCGAGAGGCCTGGTATCTCCCTCGGCGTCTGCGGTGAGCATGGCGGTGACCCTGATTCCATCCGCACCTTCTATGACCTGGGCATCGATTACGTGAGCTGCTCGCCCTACCGTGTCCCGGTCGCGCGCCTCGCAGCCGCGCAGGCGACGCTCGCCAGCAAGGTTCGTCCGTACGTTCCCGTGACGCCGGCCTATGCCCCCGTCCGCGAGCGCCAGCCGTTCGCCGAGCAGGTCTAGCCAACATCCGGGACGCCAGGCTAATTCGTCGGCCTGGCGCCCTCTCCAAACCCAGGGGCCCAACCCGTCCCTGGGTACATCCGGGGAGTTCGGGTCTCCCCGGATGGGCGGCGAGCGCGCCACGCAGGCTAAACGTCTCCCTACGCCTGCGCTTGCCGCACACAAGAACCACCCCGACACGAAGCGACTCGCCGTGTCGGGGTGGTTCCCTTTTGGCATGCCGGGGGCATGGCATGCCTACGATGTCGCGCCACCTCGTCCACAGGTGGCGCGCGAGATAATCACGTCTCGCTCGATGAAGTCAGCCCGAGGCCTCGTTCCGACTTCTTAAGACGAGTTACGCGTTGAACACGTACTTATCCATGCGCTCGAACGCCTCCTGAACGCGATCGAGCGGCAGGGCGAGGTTCATGCGCAGGTGGCAAGGGCCATGGAACATGCGACCGTCCTGGATGTCGACGCCGACGCGCCAGCACTCCTTCTCGACCCAGTCGATGTCACGCCCGTGCTTCTCGCACCACTCGGTGCAGTCCACGAACAGCATGTAGGTGCCCTCGGGCTTCTGCACGATGACGCCATCGAAGTGCTTGTCGATGTAATCGCAAGCCCAGTCGACGTTGGCACCGAGAACCTGAGTGAGCTCGTCAACCCACTCGTATCCCTCGGGCTTGTAGGCGCCCACGAGCGCGTGCATGGACAGCACGTTCATGTCGTTGTAGTGGCACTTGGAGCTTCGAGCCGTGACACGATCGCGCAGATACTTGTTGTAGATGATGTGGTAGGAACCCACCAAGCCGGCAAGGTTGAACGTCTTGCTGGGCGCATAGATGGCCACGGTACGCTGGCGGGCGTCATCGGAGACGCTCTGCGTGGGCACGTGCTTGTGGCCCGGCAGGATGATATCGCTCCAGATCTCGTCGGAGACGACGACGCAGTCATACTTCTTGAAGAGCTCCATCGCGCGCTCGATCTCCCAGCGCTCCCAGACGCGGCCACAGGGGTTGTGGGGGGAGCAGAAGACGACGGCGTGGATGTTGTTTTCGGCGAGCTTCTTCTCCATGTCCTCGAAGTCCATGCGCCAGACGCCGTCCTCGTCGATCTTGAGGGGCGAGTTCACGATATCGAAGCCGTTGTTCTTGAGGCTCATCGTGAAACCGATGTAGGTCGGGCTGTGGAGAAGGACCTTGTCACCAGGCTCCATGAAGGAGGCCAGCGTGGAGACGACACCGCCGAGGACGCCGTTCTCATAACCGATGCACTCCTTGGTGAGGCCCTCGACGCCGTTGCGCGTCTCGTGCCACCTGATGATGGAGTTGAAGTAGTCATCGGTCGGGGCGAAGTAACCAAACGCAGGGTGCTTGGCGCGCTCGATAATCGCCTCGGTGACGGTCGGCACCGTGGGGAAGTTCATGTCAGCGATCCACATGGGGATGCCGTCGAAGCCCTCGGCCGGAGCATCCGGGGCGAACCCGGTGCCAAGACCGTCGACGGCGATCGCGTCCATGCCGTGACGCTCCATGTGGCTGGTGAAGTCATACTTCATGAGAAGAACCCTTCCGTTGAATGCTTGCACAAGAACGCAAACGCCTGTTGTCTAGCGAGGGACGATGATGCTCCCGATGCCCCGGCAAAGGCTAGAGTACGTCGATACTCTGGACAGCGTCAAAGCCATGCTCGCCGGTACGGACCTTCACGGCCTCGGCGACGCCATACACGAACACCTTTCCGTCTCCGATGTGACCCGTGTAGAGGGCGCGACGCGCGGCGAAGACGACGTCCTCGACGGGAACCTTCGAGACGACGATGTCCACCTGGACCTTCGGCACGAACTCGACGCTCACCGGGATGCCACGATACGTCTCGCGTGCACCTTTCTGCTCGCCGCAACCCCTGACGTCGCTCACCGTCATGCCGGTCACGCCAATACGGTTGAGCTCCTCGCGAAGCCCGTCAAGGCGCGTAGGACGGCAGATGACCTCGACCTTCTTAAGCGTGCAGGAATCGGCTCCGCCCATGAGGGCGAGGGGCACGGCGACGTCGATGGGAAGGTCCGGCGTGCGGGCGGAAGCGCCCTGGAGTGCCGCGGGGCTGAGCTCAGGCAGGTACTCCATGAAGGCGTTGTTGAGGCTCGGGCCGGAAAGACCGAGGCCAGCCGTCTCCTCGGAATCGAGCACGCGCAGGTCAGCGTTTCTCTTGACGATCGAGAACACGATCCAAGAGAAGACGGCGGCCCAGGCCGCGATCGCAACGAGGCCCACGAGCTCTGCCACGAACGTCCCGAATCCGCCGAAGATGAGGCCGGACTTACCAAAGACGCCGGCAAGAACGAGACCGAGGACGCCGCAGACACCATGGGTGACGATCGAGCCAACCGGATCATCCACCTTGGAGCAGCGCTCCACGCGCTCCGTGCCAAACACGACCACAAGCCCGGCGGCGACGCCGGCGAGCGCGCAGAAGAGCGGGCTCATCACGTCTGCCCCGGAGGAAACGGCCACAAGGCCGCCAACGAGGCCATTGAGCGTCATCGGAACGTCGACTCCCCCATAGCGCGCCCTGGTCGCCACCATCGCCGTCAGGGCAGAGACGCTCGAGGCGGCGAGCATGCCGAGAACGGCCCGACCAAAGGCATCCACGCCGCTCACGCCAAAGGCGAGGCAGGAGACGCCCATAAGGCCGAACCAGCCCACGAAGATGAGGAGGGATCCCTCGAGGCAGCGAGTCAGGCTCTGCCCCGGAAGCGCTCGGACCTCGCCGTCAACGTACTTGCCAGACCTCGGCCCCATGAGGGCCGCGGCGACGAGCGCGACGATGCCGGCAACCACGTTCAGGGACGCGGAGCCCGCAAAGTCGTGGAAGCCCATCTGGGCAAGCCAGCCCTGACCCCAGGTCCAACGGTTCACGAAGGGATACACGAGCAGGCTCACGACCAGGGCAGTCGCGATGTTGGCGGCGATGTTGGAGCGCTCCGCAAGCGTGCCGCAGACGATGTTCGCGCAGACGGCGCAGACGACGGCCTGCGCCGCGACGAAGAGCGTGAGGGGCACGCCCTCGGGAAGCTCGGGACCATAGTTGCCGAGGGTGAAGAAGTCGAGCACGCCGAAGAAGCCGCCTCGCCCGCCAAAGAACAGGCCGAATCCGATGAAGAGGAATCCCAGGACGCTCGCAAACGTCACGACGGCATGGCGAACGATGGTACCCGACGTGTTCTTGTGCTGAACGGAGCCCACGTCAAAGAGCGCATAGCCCAGCAGCATGAGCGCCACAAGGGAGGTTCCGGCGACCGTCCAGACGGTCGCTGCAGTGATGGAAGACATTGCCATCCCTCCCCTATGCGAACGTCGGGGCAGCTTCGCCCGCGACCTTGCCATCGACGATGTCCATCGGGTGGGTCACGCGCTCGAGGAACTTCTGCGTGCGCGGCTCCTTGGGATTGACGAGGATCTCGGAGGGCTTGCCCTCCTCGACCACGACGCCACCTTCCATGAAGACGACGCGCGTGGCGACCTCGCGAGCGAACGCGATCTCATGCGTGACGATGACCATGGTGATGCCCGTCATGGCGACGCTCTTGATCGTGGCGAGGACCTCGCCGACAAGCTCGGGGTCGAGCGCGCTCGTGGGCTCGTCGAAGAGGATGACGTCAGGGTCGAGGATCAGCGCTCGGGCGATGCCGGCACGCTGCTGCTGGCCACCCGAGAGCTGAATGGGATAGTAATCGCACCTCTCGGCCAGGCCCACCTTGGCCAGGATCTCGCGAGCGGCCTTCTCTGCATCCGCCTTCTGGTACTTCTTGACGGTGACCAGGCCCTCCATGACGTTTTCGAGGATGGTCTTGTTCTTGAACAGGTTGTAGTTCTGGAAGACCATCGCGGTCTTGCGGCGAAGCTCGATAACGTCCTTCTTCGAGTGCTTCTTGGCATCGACCTTGAACCCGTTGATTTCGATCGTGCCCTCGTCGGCGGGATCGAGGAAGTTGATGGTGCGCAGGAACGTGGTCTTGCCCGAGCCGGACGGGCCGAGGATAACGACGACCTCGCCCTTCTTTACGTTCATGTCCACGCCCTTGAGCACGTGGTTCGAGCCGAACGACTTCTGGATGCCCTTGAGCTCAAGCATGTAGTCGGAGTTTGGCATTGTGAGTCTCCTCTTGGATGGTTGCGCTAGGCCGTCTGGGCGGAAGCGTCGGGCGCGGTCAGATTCAGATAGCGGGATGCCCTGCCTTCGATGACGCGGAAGATGCGGTTGAACACGAAGCTCAGCACCTCATAGATGACCGTCGCCATGAGATAGGCCTCGATGTAGGCGTAGCTCGCGTTGGCAAGCAGGGTCGAGGTCGCCATGACCTCGTAGACGCCCACGAAGTAGGCAAGCGAGGTGCCCTGGACGAGGCCCACGAACAGGCCGTTCAGGTTGGGCAGGGCGCTCGTGATGGCCTGGGGCAGCACGACGCGCACGTAGGCCACCGGTTTGGTCATACCCACGGACTGCGCGGCCTCGATCTGTCCCTTGTCCACGGCCAGAATCGCCGAGCGGAAGACCTCGGAGGAGTAGGCGGCCTGCTCGAGCACGAAAGCGGCGATGGCGTAGGCCGCGGCCGGCACGGCGCTGACGTCGGCCGAGAGGCCGATGGAGGCCAGGTAGGTCTGTATGATAAGCGGCGTTGAGTAGTACGAGACGAACAGGATGATGACCATCGGCACGGAACGCATAAACGAGACGAACACGCTGGCCAGCTGGCTGAGTACCGGCACGCGCGCGTTCTTGACGAGCGCGATGAGGATGCCAAGCACCCAGCCTATAGGAATGGAGACGAAGACCAGCAGCAGTGTCACGGGCACCGATGCCAGGACCTGGGGAAACGCCTCGGCGAGAAACTCTAAGTCAATCATGTGCCCACCCCTATGCCGTGACGGTGCGACCGCGGGAGGTCGCGCGCTCGATGATGGTCGTGACGAGCTGGAGCAGCAAGCAGATGCACCAGTAAATGATGGCGACCGAGATGTAGACCTCCAGACGCGAGGCACCGTAGCTGGCCTGTGAGATGGTCTGCGCACGCCCCATGAGGTCGAGCGTGCCGATGGAGAACGCCAAGGCCGTCTCCTTGAAGATGCTGATGACGTTGTTGCCCAGGTTGGGGATAGCGATGGCGACGGCCTGCGGCAGCACGATGCGGCGCAGGGCCTGGACCTCGGTCATGCCCACAGACAGCGCCGCCTCGGTCTGGCCGTGCTCTACGGCCAGATAGCTCGAGCGCATCATCTCGCCGAGGTTTGCCGAGGAGATGAGCGTCATCGCCACGAGGATGAACGTGGACTTGGGGAGCTTCGCCAGCACCGGCATGACCTGCGGCAGGCCCATGAACAGCAAAAAGATCAAGACGAGTGACGGGACGCCTCGCATGAGCGAGATATAGCCGTGGGCGAGCGAGGCAAGCACCCGTCCGCCGCGCAGCTGCGCGAACGTGAGCAGAAGGCCGATGACCAGACCAAAGAGTAGCGAGTACGCGAGCAGGTAGACCGTCATGGGCAGCGCCGTGAGAATCGTCGAGATGAAGCCCGGGATCAGCTCGGCGTGGAGCTCGAAGGTGTAGGAGGTCTGCATAGGATTGTCTCCCGCCGGGCTAGTCGTTCATGAGCTCGTTGTCAGACAGGACGTCGGCGTAAGCGGTGAAGACGTCCACGCCCAGGTCCTGCTCGGCGAGCTTGCCCAGGCTACCGTCCCCCTTCATCTCCTTGAGAACCTTGTCCACGGCATCGCGCAGCTCGGTCTGCTCCTTGTTGAACATGAAGTAGGTAGACTCGCACAGCACGACGTTGGTCTTGTACAGACCCGTGCCCGCCTCGTCGTTGACGGTGTCGAAGGAGCCGTCGTAGCAGGAGTAGGAGTCCACCTGTCCGGAGGCGACCATCTTGAAGGCGTCGGCCATGGTGATGTCGGAGGTGGTCTTAAGCTCGATGGCCTTGTCGGGGTACTTCTCGTTGTACTTCTCAATCATGCCGTACTCGTAGTTGATGGGGTTGGAGAGCGTGGTCAGGCCCGCCATGTCATCAAGCGTCTTGATGTTGGGATCGCGCACAGCAAAGACCATCGGCGAGAGGCAGAAGGACTCCTCGCAGAAGATGAACTTCTCCTTGCGTTCCTCGCTGGGGACGAGCTGGCAGCTGACGAGCTCTGCCGAGCCCGACTCGCAGGCCGTGATCATGGCCGTGAAGTCCATGGAGTCGATGTCGAAGGAGTAGTCATCGAGGCGCTCGTCGACGGCCTTGAGCACGTCAACGTCGTAGCCAACGAGGTTGCCCTCCTTGTCGAGGGAACAGTAGGGCGGGTTGCCGTTGTAGGTAAGGACGCTGACGGTCTTGCCGGAGGCAGATCCGCCCGTGGCAGAGGAGCTATCCGGCGCGCAACCAGAGAGGGAGGCGACGCCGAAGACGCCGAGTCCGAGAATCCCCGCGCCCTTGAGGAAGTTCCTGCGAGAGATCATGTACGGAGTAACGTTCTGCTTAGCCATGGTGCGTCCCCTTTCGCATCGGTGAGCGGAGCTTGTGGCCCCACGTCCGTCAGGCCCTTGCCTGGCGACAGGTGCAGAATGCGAGCCGTCCGTTAACGAAAGATGACAAAAAGTACGCCGCTACTGTAAACAGTCACGCGCCGTTTTATGAATCCGCAGGTAGGATGCTTCGTTTTGTCTTGGTTGCATCTTTGTTGCAGAAACAAAGCGGAAAACGCGAGGCTAAAAGCCGGTGACAGTCGAAACAAAAGTGGGCCACTAGACGACCTGAATAGAAACAATCGCCCGTCCCGCCAAGAAAACGGAACGAGCGATTGATTAGCCCAAGCAGCTTGCGCAAACAGCCTTACGAGAGCGCCCGAAAAGGCGCGCCGGGAACACAGCGGCTCCGTCCACGAAAGGGCCGCCTGGGGTGCTGAAGCAAACATTCCGCAGCGCCAACACCCTCGTTTAGCACAAAGCACTCGCCCGCGAGGACGTTTGCGAAGCACCCCAGGCGGCCCGCCGGGACCCGTCAGCTACTCCTCCCCGAACAGCGCCTTCTCGGGCGTGATCGGAAGCGAGCGCACGTAATTGCCGGTTGCGTGCGCGACAGCGCTCGCGATGGCGCCAAGCGGCGTGTTGATGACGACCTCGCCGATCGACTTCGCGCCGAACGGACCCGTGGGTTCATAGCTCGGGCAGAAGTCGATGCGAATCTCAGGCACGTCGAGGCGCGACGGGATCTTGTACTGCATGAAGTTGTTCGTACGCAGGCCACCGTCCGCAGCACGCTGTACGTCCTCGGTAAGGGCCATGCCGATGCCCTGCGCGATGCCGCCCTCGGCTTGAACGCGCGCGAGGTTCGCGTTGGCGACGGTGCCGCAGTCGACGGCGGAAACGTAATCGACCACCGTGACCTTACCCGTGGCCTTGTCGACATCGACCTCGGCGATACCCGCCATGAAGGGCGGGGGCGAAACAGGCTGGGAGTTGGACGCATGCGCCGAGAGGAAGCCCGGCTGGAGGCCAAAGCCAATGAGACGGCCGGAGAGATCGTCCAAGGTCATCTCACGCATCTTACCCGAGGCGATCTCGCCGACGGTGAGCACCTCGTCATCGTCGTCTGCGACGAAGATGCGGCCGCCGTCGAGGTCGAGCGCAGACGGCTCGACACCCATGACGCGACCTGCCTGCTCGAGGATCTTCTCGCGCAGCTCGGTCGCGGCCTTCACGACAGCCATGCCCGTAACGTACGTGCCGGAGCTCGCGTAGGAGCCACAGTCGAAAGGCGAGGTGTCCGTGTCGACGCCGTTCACCACGATGCGGTTGGTGCTGCAACCGAGGACCTCTGCCGCGAACTGGGCGAGGATCGTGTCGCCGCCAGTGCCCACGTCGGTCGCGCCCATGTTGAGCACGTAGAAGCCGTCATCCTCGAGGCGCAGGTCGACAGATCCGATGTCGACGTTGGAAATGCCGGAGCCCTGCATGGTGAGGGCGACGCCCAGGGAGCGCACGCGATCGCCCAGGTCACGGGCGAGCGGCTTGTTCTTCCAGTTAATCATCTCCATGGCGCGGCGCAGGCAGTCATCGAGACGGCAGCTCTCGAGCTTCTCGTTGTAGTACTGCGGCATGGTCTCGCCCTCGTGGACGATATTGGCGAGGCGCATCTCGCACGGATCGATGCCGAGCTTGTCCGCCATCTCGTTGACGGCGCTCTCGACCGCGAACTGGCCCTGCGTGGCACCGTAGCCACGGAAGGCGCCGCCAGGCGTCGTGTTGGTGTAGACGACGTCATAGGAGAAGCGGCTCGCGCGGACGTGGTTGTAGATCGGGAGCGACTTGTGACCGACGAGGCCGATGGTCGTGGGCGCGTGATAGCCGTAGGCACCGGCGTCAGATAGCGCATAGAGGTCGATGGCCGTGATCGTGCCGTCGTTCATGGCGCCGAGGCGGACGTGCATGCGCACCTTGTGGCGAGTATTGCCACTCGCCATGGTCTCCTCGCGCGTGTAGATGCACTTGCATGGGTGGCCGAGCTTATAGGCGCAGAACGCGGAGTAGACCTCGTTGCAGCCGGTCTGCTTGGCACCGAATCCACCGCCGACGCGGGGCTTGATGATTCGGACGCGGCTCTTGGGAATCTGGAGAGCGATGGAGACCTGACGACGGATGTGGAACGGCACCTGCGTGGAGGCGACCACGCACACGCGGTCCTGGGCATCCGTGTAGGCATAGGAGCTGAAGGGCTCCATCATCGACTGCTCGGTCGCCTGGGTCTCGTAGACGCGGTCGATGACGACGTCAGACTCCTCGAACGCGCGCTCGAGGTCACCGTGCTCGGAGACCTCGTGGCAGACGAGGTTACGCTTGAAGTCCTCGCCCATGGGCACATAGGCGCGGATGTCATCCTCGTCATGAACGATCGTGGGGTTGTCGAGCGCCTCCTTGAAGTCGAGAACGGCGGGAAGAACCTCGTAGTCGACCTTGATGAGGCGCATGGCGGCGTTGATGGCGAGTTCGTCCGTGCCGACCACGATGGCAACCTCGTCGCCGACGTAGCGCACGGTACGGTCGAGAATCATCGTGTCGTACGGGCTCATCTCGCGGAAGCTCTGGCCGGCGAGCGTGTAGCGCACCTGGGGGACGTCCTCGTAGGTGTAGATGGCGACGATGCCGTCGATGCGGCGGGCGCGCGAGGCGTCGATGGAGCGGATGCGCGCGTGCGCGTGGGGCGAACGCAGCAGTTTGACGATGTAGGAGTCGCGCGGGGCAAGGTCGTTCGTGTAGACCGCACGGCCCTCGAGCAGGCCCTTCGCGTCCTTCTTGACAACGGCGTGAGAAAGCTGGCGAAGCTCGCCGGCGCGGGAGTCAGAGACGACGCTCTCACCGATGGTTCCCATTAGCGCACCTCCCCTTCGTTCGCGGATGCGTCTGCGGAGGGCGCGACGCCGGTGACTTCCGTGCTTGCAGGGGCCGAAACGCCGGTCACGCGGTCACGCGCGAGGAAGCGGCGGACGGCGCGAAGCTGGCTCGCGTAGCCCGTGCAACGGCAGAGATTGCCGGAGAGGTAGCGACTGATCGTCTCGTCGTTCGCGTCAGGGTGGTCACGATCGAGCGCCAGCACGTTCATGACAAGGCCCGGAGAGCAGAAGCCGCACTGCTCGGCGCCCTCCTCCATCATGCAACGCGCGAACTCGGCGGACTCAGAGCGAAGGCCCTCAAGCGTGGTGACGCGGCGGCCGTTCACGCGAGGCATGTAGACCGCGCAGGACAGAACGGGTGTCTCGTCGAGCCAGACGGTGCAGAGTCCGCAGTTGGTGGTCTCACAGCCGCACTTGACGCTCTTGTAGCCGCGCTCGCGCAGGAAGTCGAGCAGGCGCGTGTCGGGGCGCACGTCAACGGAGACGTATTCGTCGTTAATGAAGAAGCTTACGAGCATTAGTTGTCACCCTCCCCCGTCTTGGGTCCCTCGGCGTCATGCAGGTCGCCGGAGCACACGGTGCGCGGAGCAGGCGTGAAGGCAGAAGCGGGGATGGGGTCGAGGCCTGCCGCGACGCGAATGGCACGACGACCAAGCTCGCGGGCGAGGTGGCGGCGATAGCGCTCGGAGCCGCGCATGTTACCGCTCATCGGCAGCTCGGCGAGGCGGGCGCAAGAGGCGTCAAGCTCCTCGTCCGTGAACTCGAGCGGAAGGCCGAGGCGATCGCCCTCGACGAGGCGGGCGCGACACGGGCGGGCACCGACGGTGACGTGCCAGGCGCCTCCCCAGGCGGCGGCACAGACGTTCAGGACCGGGAAGTCCGTCGCGGAGTTGCGGAGCGCCTGGAAATTGGCGGCGTAGTCATGCTTGTGCACGATCACGTGGGTGAGGATGTCGCGCTCGTAGGGCATGGAGGCGAAGGTGGCGAGGCTCACGATGCCGGCACCGACGAGCTCAACCTCCGTATCGAGGGTGAGCAGCGAGGTGAGGACATCCGAGAAGCCAAAGCGGCCAAAGACCGAGCCGCCGACGGTGGCGCAGTTGCGCATCTGCACGCCAACCACGTCCTGGACGGCATCGCGGAAGACGTTGCCAGTGGCCTCATTGAAGGCGACGTGGCGCTCGAGCTCGTGCAGCGTCACCATGGCGCCGATCACGAAGCTGTCGGGGGTTTCCTCGATCTGGTCGAGGCCGAGGTTCGACAGGTCAATCATCGTGCTGATTCGCCTGTCTTGGAGGCGCAGCCAGACCCCGCCGCCGAGGACGCGATTCATGCGTCCCTTCCGGAGAAGCTCGTACGCCTCCTCTGCGGTGTCTGGACGCGCATAGTTCTTAAATTGGAGCACGGTTCTCCTTCGGATGCTCTGACGCCCGCCGCGGCGATTAACACGCCGGGCAGGACGCCCATCTGTAGGGCCGCACGAACATGCGAGAACGGCCCCCTCTTATCCTTACTCGTCAATCCTATCGGATAGGAACCGACGACGGGGCCGTTTAACAGCAAAAATACAATTATGGCGTGCTAGTTTCTCCCACATAACGCCGATGATTGGCTGGAGGGTCGCGAGATGGCACGGGTCGTCCGGCGCAATGTCACCCGACATAGGGCCGCCAGGCGTAAGTCGTCCGGCGTAGGGTCGCCTGCCCGCCGGCCCCCAGTGTTCCGCGAGCCGGCGGGCGAGATTGCGCGCTACACGTCCATGATGCCGTGCACGTGGTGGATGTAGCCTAGCGGCTCTTTCTCAACATCGCCGGCGGCAGCCTTGGCGTCGAGGTACTCGAGCATGGACTCGGCAACTCGCTTGGCGCCCTCGACGGCATGAACGACGGTCTTGGAGCCCGTCACCACGTCACCTGCGGCAAACACGCCATCGACCGTAGTCATACCACGCTCGTCGGTGAGGAGCAGGCCCCGCTCCCCACCCTCGAGGCCGGGCGTCGTGAGAATGAGCTTGTTCTTTGGGCCCTGGCTGATGCAGATGATCGTGGAGTCCGCGTCGTACTGGACGAGGTCGTTGTCGAAGCCGATGACGTTGTCCTCCTCGTCAAAGATGGCGCGCTTGAAGACGGGACCGTCCTCCGTGAGCATCGTGATTGCCCCGCCATAGGCGACCTCGGCACCTTCGAGCTCGGCATATGCGAGCTCGTCCGGGCTGGCGGTGACTTCCTTCGAGCGCGAGTACATGGTCACGTGGCGGGCGCCGCGGCGAAGCGCCGTACGCGCGACGTCGACCGCAGAGTTTCCCACGCCGATGATGGCGACCGTCTCGCCCAACTCGAAGGCCGTCGGGTCCGCAAGGTAGTCGACCGAGAAGTGCACGTTGGCGAGGGACTCACCACGCATGCCGAGGGTTCGCGGGCGCCAGACGCCAGTGCCCACGAAGACGCACTCGTAGCCGTCACGGAAGAGGTCGCGAATCTCGAGGGCGCCGCCGATCGTCGTGTTTGCGCGGAACATGATGCCCATGTCCGCCATGCGCTTCGCGTAGCGATCGAGGACGGAGCTCGGGAGGCGAAACTCCGGGATGCCGTAGCGCATGACCCCGCCGATGCGCTCCTTCGAGTCGAAAATCGTGACGCCGTAGCCCTCATGAGCGAGCTTCACGGCAACAGTGATGCCCGCGGGCCCGGCCCCGATGACAGCAACCGAGCGACCGTTGGCAGGCTTGCGCTCAATCTGCATACGCTCGAGGTAGAGGTCTGAGATGAAGTTCTCGATGGCGGAGAAGTGAACGGGAGTGTCCTTGCGGCCACGGATGCAATGGCCCTCGCACTGGCCCTCGTGATTGCACACCGTGGAGCACACGACGGAGAGCGGGTTGTTCTCAAAGAGCATCGCTCCGGCCTCGTTGAGCTTGCCGTCCTTGAACAAGCGAATAACCTCGGGGATGTTGGTGGAGACGGGGCAGCCCTTCTGACACATGGGGTTCTTGCACTGGAGACAACGGTCCGCTTCTTCGATGATATGGATTGCCACGGGCACGCACCCTTTCCTCGAGTCGCATCATGCGGCTCGCTTAGGTTGTCTACTTTTCCGTGGTCAACTTTAACATGACAAATCAAGGCTGCACGCGAGTCAGGGCCTCGACACACGACATGCACGAGTCCCGAGCAAGAACGCACGCGCCACGGACTCCCCCGCGATGGGTAACAGCGTCGCGGCGTCCGCCATGCACTCCTCGAGCGTCGAAGGCCCGATGACGGCGGGAAGCACGAGGTCAACCCCACTCTTGTAGACCTCGCCAAGGTCCTCGGCGCGACCGCCCACCACCGCCACGACGGGAATTCCCCTGGCCTTGGCGCGACGAGCAACGCCCACGGGAGCCTTGCCAAACGCGGACTGTGCGTCCATGCGTCCCTCGCCGGTGATAACGAGGTCGACTCCTTCGAGCGCCTCGTCAATATGGATGGCATCAAGCACGAACTCGATGCCGCGCTCGACACGCGCGCCGCAAAATGCCGTTAGCGCCGCACCGAGGCCGCCGGCAGCGCCCGCTCCCGGCACGGCGTCGATGTCACGCCCGCATATGGCTTCGAGCATGCGCGCGTAGGAGCGCATCCAGGAATCGGCGGCAGCCACGTCGCGGACGTCGATGCCCTTCTGGGGACCATATATCGCGACGGCGCCAGAGGGGCCCGTCAGGGGATTCGTGACATCCGTTATGGCAACGATGTCCGTATCTGCCAACCTCGGGTCGAGACCCGCAAGATCGATGCGAGCGAGGTCTCTGAGACCGGCGAGCCCCGGAGCGACATCCTCCTCGTTCACGTTAAGAAAGCGGGCCCCAAAGGCTTTGGCCATGCCGGAGCCGCCGTCGCTCGTGGCGGATCCGCCGAGACCCACGTAGATGTGACGGACGCCAGCATCCAGGGCGTCGCCTATGAGCTGGCCCACGCCGTACGATGAGGCAAGCAGGGCGTTCGAGCGATTCTGCTCCACGAGCGTGATCCCCGCCGCCTCCGCCATCTCGATGATGGCGCAGTCTCGGTCGAAGAGCCCGTAGCGCGCGCAGACGGTGTCGCCGAGAGGGCCAAGAACGTCCACTTCGCGGATCTCGCCATTTCGAGCGGCAATGACGGCATCCACCGTGCCCTCCCCGCCGTCAGCGATAGCCAGGCGCTTGACGTTCGCCCGCGGGAAAACCCTACGAATGCCCTGCTCTATAAGCTCAGCCACACGAAAGCTCGACGCAGAGCCCTTGAACGAGTCGGACGCGATGAGAATGGAAGGCTCGGTCACCGGAGGATCCTTTCCCCTATGGCAGCGGCACAATGGTTGACAAAGGGACAGTCCCTTTGTCAACCATTGTGCACCTCTTTCTGTTAACACGACCGTTACTAAGAACGCGTTGTATCGCACACTTTAGTCTGCTAAAGTCCTTGTCAGCAACTTTAGCAAACTAAAGTGCCAAGGGACGACACGCAGGCGCTCAGCGTCCCCAGGCACCCCAAGGAGGCTCTCATGCGCACCAACGACTCCATCTCTCGCCGTCAGTTCCTCTCCCTCGCAGGCGGCATCGCCGCCGTTTGCGGCCTCGGCCTCGTCGGCTGTGGCTCTGGCTCCGGCTCCACGACGACTGCCGCCACAGCCAGTACCACGGCAGAGGCCGCCGACGACTCCGCGAACATCACCAAGCTGACCGTCGGCTTCGACCAGGAATACCCGCCCTACGGCTTCGTCGGCGATGACGGCCAGTTCACCGGCTTCGACCTCGACCTCGCTGCCGAGGTGTGCCGCCGCAACAGCTGGGAGGTCGAGTTCGAGCCGATTGACTGGGACGCCAAGGACACCCAGCTCAACTCCGGCGTGATCACCTGCATCTGGAACGGCTTCACCATGGAGGGCCGCGAGGATGACTACACCTTCTCCGCCCCCTACATGAAGAACGGCCAGGTCGTCGTCGTGAAGAAGGACTCTGGCATCTCCGGCCTCGACGACCTCGCGGGCAAGAACGTCATCACCCAGACCGACTCCGCCGCCCTCGAGGTGCTGCAGGGCGACAAGGCGGACCTCGCGGCGACGTTCGCCGGCCTCGAGACCATCGGCGACTACAACACCGCGTTCATGCAGCTCGAGTCCGGCGCCGTCGACGCCGTTGCCTGCGACCTCTCCATCGCCGAATACCAACTCTCCGCAAAGCCCGACGCCTATGCCAAGCTTGACGAGGACCTCTCCACCGAGAACTACGCCGCGGGCTTCAAGAAGGGCTCCCAGGCCCTCGCCGACAAGGTCACCGAGACCCTCAAGGCCATGGACGCGGATGGCTTCGTCAAGGAGCTGTGCGAGAAGTACGCGAGCTACGGCATCTCGTACGAGAACTGGGAGCTCAAGTAGCCAAGGCTCGCCCGCTCTGGGCTCCGCAAGACACCGCACAACACACCCGGCATGCGCCGGCGGCGCCACATCCCAGGCACCGCCGGCGCGCACGGTACAGGAGGCACCATGGACACAGCAACGATGACGGGCATGCTGATACAGGGCTTTGGCGTGTCGCTCAAGCTCTTTATGCTCACGCTCATCGGAGCCATCCCCCTGGGCATACCGGTGGCCCTCGCCCGAATGAGCCGCCTGCGACCGCTGGCTCTGCTCGCGCGGGCGTTCATCAGCGTGCTGCGCGGAACACCGCTCATGCTGCAGATGTTCGCGATCTACTTCTCCCCTTATTACGTCTTCGGCATTCAACTCACGCCAGACTCCAAATGGCATGCCTGCGTCGTGGCGTTCATCATCAACTACGCCGCGTACTTCGCGGAGATCTACCGCTCGGGCATCCAGTCCATACCGCGTGGCCAGTATGAGGCTGCAGAGGTTCTCGGCTATTCGAGCTGCCAGACGTTCTTCCGCATCGTCCTCCCCCAGGTTGCCAAGCGCATCCTCCCCGCCATGGGAAACGAGGTCATCACCCTCGTAAAGGACACCTCGCTCGCCTTCTCCATCGGAGTCGCCGAGATGTTCTCCACCGCCAAGGCGCTCGTGGCGTCTCAGGTGAGCATGGTGCCGTTTGCCATCGCCGCGCTCTTCTACTGGGTGTTCAACTTCCTGGTGGAGATCGCGCTCGGTGTACTCGAGAAGAAACTCGACTACTACCACGACTAGGAGGCCTCGATGTCTGAAACCAGAGCAACATGCAACAGTGCAACGAACCAGCAAGTCGTCTCGATTGAGAGAGCGCGCAAGTCATTTGGCGACACCGAGGTACTCAAGGGGATAACGCTCGAGGTCAATCGCGGAGAGGTCGTAGCCATCATCGGCGCGTCCGGCGGCGGAAAGTCGACGCTGCTTCGCTGCATGACGCTACTCGAGAAGCTCGACGGCGGAAGCCTCTCCTATGGAGACGTGACGGTCGCCGCGGATGACGGGACCGGATGCTCACGCTACGGCGACGCCGGTGCCCTCAAGGCCGCGCGCCAGCGCTTTGGCCTGGTATTCCAGGCCTACAACCTCTTCCCGCACATGAGCGTTCTGCGCAACGTCACGGACGCCCCCATCCACGTACAGCACCGCAATAAAGACGAGGTCGAGGCGCAGGCGCGCGAGCTCCTCGCGAAGATGGGCCTCAACGGCAACGAGGACAAGGTTCCCTGCCAGCTCTCCGGAGGCCAGCAGCAGCGCGTGAGCATCGCACGCGCCCTTGCCATGAACCCCGAGGTGCTCTTCTTCGACGAACCCACGAGCGCGCTTGACCCGGAGCTCACCGCGGAAGTGCTGCGCGTCATCAAGGGCCTCGCCGCCGAACAGATGACCATGGTGATCGTGACGCACGAGATGAGCTTCGCGCGCGAGGTCGCGGACCGCGTCGTTTTCATGGACGGCGGCAGCATCGTCGAAGAGGGTACGCCCCAGCAGGTCTTCGAAAACCCCCAGCACCCCCGCACCCGCGAGTTCCTCTCCCGCTACACGCAGTAGCCGACCAACCTGGACATGCATACCTGCAAAAGGGACAGTCCCTTTTGCAGGTCGGGGTTGACAAAGGGACTGTCCCTTTGTCAACTCTTCGCTGCGGCATTTGCTCTATCCTAGATTCGAATGTACAAACCACGCCCGAGGGGAGCCCCATGGAGGCATACAAGAGCGAGTTCATCAAGTTCATGGTCGAGTCCGACGTCCTGAAGTTCGGCAGCTTCACGCTCAAGAGCGGCCGTCAGTCCCCCTTCTTCATGAACGCGGGCGCCTACGTCACCGGCTCCCAGCTCAAGCGCCTTGGCGAGTACTACGCCCAGGCAATTCACGACAACTTCGGCGATGACTTCGACGTCCTCTTCGGGCCGGCCTACAAGGGCATCCCCCTGGCCGTCGTGACCGCCATCGCCTATCACGAGCTCTACGGCAAGGAGGTCAAGTACTGCTGTGACCGCAAGGAGGCCAAGGACCACGGCGCCGACAAGGGCAACCTCCTCGGCTACGAGCCGCAGGACGGCGACCGCGTGATCATGGTCGAGGACGTCACCACCTCCGGCAAGTCCATCGATGAGACCTACCCCAAGGTCAAGGCTGCCGCAGACGTCGAGATCAAGGGCCTCATCGTCTCCCTCAACCGCATGGAGGTCGGCAAGGGCGGCGTGACCACCGCACAGAAGGAGATCGAGGCCAAGTACGGCTTCCCCGTCGCCAGCATCGTCTCCATGGCCGAGGTCGTCGAGACCCTCCACAACCATGAGATCGAGGGCAAGGTCGTCATCGACGACGCCCTCAAGGCCGACATCGACGCCTACTACGAGCAGTACGGCGTTAAGGAGCAGTAAGGTCCACAAGGCACCCCGGCGTCACCACCGACATACGTTGCGCAAAATGGCGGCCGTCTCGTTTTCGAGGTGGCCGCCTTCTTTGTGGGTCGCCACGAACGCCGAGCGTATGACTAGCTCAATCGCGGGTATAACCGAACATACGCAACAATACAGCAAGCGGCATGCCACCGCGCTCACGTATAGTTATCGCGCCCAGCCACACATCGCACAATCTCGGAGGTATCCATGAGCTACTCCATCGTCTTCTCGAGCAAGACGGGCAACACCGAGCTCATAGCAAAGCGAATCTCTAAGCTGATGGGAGAGGACGGCTGCATATATTTCGGCGCACCCGAGCAGGCTCCCACAAACGCCACTGACGCGGACATCGTCTTCGTTGGTTCGTGGACGGATAAGGGCACCTCGACCTCGGAGATGGCGGAGTTCGTCCGTGGCCTCTCCCACAAGCGCGTGTTCATCTTTGGCACCTGTGGCTTTGGCGAGTCCGCCGAGTACTTCAACGGCGTGCTCGCGCGCATGCGTGGGGACCTCACCGCGAGCTGCGACCTCGTGGGCTCGTTCATGTGCCAGGGCAAGATGCCCGAGACGGTCCTTGGACGTTACAAGAAGATGCTAGCCGATGCTGACCCAGATAGTCCGGAGGCCAAGCGCGCGGAGATGTTCATCAGGAACTTCGAGGTTGCCCGCACCCATCCGGACAACGACGACCTTCGAGCGCTCGAGGCAAGCCTCCACGACGCAGGCCTGATCTAGCCCCACGAGCAGCGCGACGCAAGCGTAGGTAGCACTCCGCAAACGCAAAGCGCCCCAAATGCGAGCGGCGAGCCCATAGCCCAGGCCGCTCTCGAAGAGCGCCGCCGCCTCTCTTCTCGTGACCTCGTTGTACCTTCTTCTCAGGTCGACGGACATAAAAAGCCTCCCATTTCTCGTGTCCAAGAAATGGGAGGCAGTTCATCCTCTGGAAGCGGGGCGCATCTCGTATGTCAGGGATTGCCTACTTGGCGCTGGCGCCAGAAGCTCCGGCCTCGCCGGTGCCGGCAGCCTCAGCCTCCTTCACGCCCATCGCGGCGATCTGGGCGGCGGCGGCGACGCCAGCGGCCTTCTCGCGCTCGATGCGACGCTCGGCCCAGACGCGGTTGGGCAGGCCGAAGAGGTCCATGAAGCCCTTGGCGGCAGTGCGGTCGAAGGTGTCGCCCTTGTCGTAGGTAGCCAGGCCGAAGTCGTACATCGAGCTATCGGCACGAGAGCCGGTGACCGTGCAGTTGCCCTTGTACAGGTGCAAACGGACCTCGCCACTGACGGTCTTCTGGGTGCTCGCGAAGAAGGCGTCGAGTGCGTCCTTGAGCGGCGAGTACCAAAGACCGTTGTAGACCTGACGGCTCCAGTCATGCTCGAGCTGAAGCTTGGTGTGGAGCACGTCGCCTGGCAGGCACAGGGACTCGAGCTGCTTGTGGGCCATGATGATGGCGAGAGCACCCGGCTGCTCATAGCACTCGCGGCTCTTGAGGCCGACGAGACGGTCCTCGATCATGTCGATGCGACCAAAGCCGTGGCTGCCCACGATCTCATTAAGCGCGGCGATGAGGTCGTACAGCTTCATGCGCTGGCCATCAATGGAGACGGGCAGACCCGCCTCGAAGCCGATGACGACATCACGAGCCTCGTCAGGCGCGTCCTCGGCGTTGACGGTGAGCGACCAGGCTCCGTCGGGCGCGGAGTTCCACGGATCCTCGAGCACACCGCACTCGATGGCACGGCCCCACACGTTCTCATCAATGGAGTACGGATTCTCCTTGGTGGCGTCAACGGGGATGCCATGGGACTGCGCGTACTCGATCTCGCTCGAGCGCGTGGTGAGCTCCCAGCTGCGGACCGGACCGAGGATGTCGAGCGTCGGGTCGAGGGCCTTGCACTCGAGCTCGAAACGCACCTGGTCGTTGCCCTTGCCAGTGCAACCATGGGCGATGGCGACGGCGCCCTCGGCCTGGGCCACCTTCACGAGATGACGGCAGATGGCGGGACGAGACAGGGCGGAGAGCAGCGGATACTTGTTCTCGTACATGCCGTTGGCAAAGATCGCCTTGGCAACGAAGTCCTCGCAGAACTCGTCACGGATGTCGACGTCATACGCGGCCACGGCGCCGAGCATCTTGGCCTTCTCGTTCACGGCATCGATGTCCTTGCGCTCCTCGGACGGCTGGCCGAGAGCGGCGATGCAGGAGACCACGTCATAGCCTTCATCCTGGAGATACTTGAGAAGGCACGAAGTGTCGAGGCCACCGGAATACGCGAGAACGACCTTACCCTTTTCGGACATAGAGATGCTCCTTCGATTGGATGCCTATTTGAGAGTCGAATAACGGATGCGACGGAACCAAGAGGCGCTTAGTCACACACGCCTCTGAGCTTGTTCACGAGTTGCTCGAGCGAAACGCCTTGCTCGTTAGTGAGGCAGACGACCATGATCGTGTCGTCCCCAGCAATGCAGCCCGCCACGTCGGGAAGGCTCGCGTCGTCGAAGGCGGCGGCGACGCCCTGGGCGGCCCCGGCCTGCGTGTGGATGACGACGATGTTGTTAGCCCGCACGACATTAGTGACAAGGTCTGACACCATGCGCTGTAGGTGCAGGTCCTCGGCGAGGACATACACGCCCTCCGGAAGCTTGCGCAGGCCCATGTCCGCGATGTCGCGCGAGATCGTAGCCTGCGTGCAGACGAAACCGAGCTTCTCAAGCTCCTCGACGAGGGCACGCTGGGTCTTGATGGACTTATCGCGGACAATCTCGCGGATCGCGTCCTGTCGGTTATATCGCTTCTTCACGTCGACACCTTTCGAGCTGCTATGCTTGAGCAACCACGCAGCGAAGATTGCTGGCGATTTGCATTCGTCATTGGGTACTAACCCATTAGATTCGCATCGAGAATGCATATTAGCACGATAAAATACGGGTATTTCGCAATTTTCCGTTTGTTTACACAACATCATGAATGCTTGATACGTTCGCAGAGACGACGGCACCGAGGCTGACCAAAAAACTTCCAGTCCGGGACGAATTAGGCGCTCTGAGCACAGCGCGCTGATCACAATGCGTGCACCCGATACAAAATCGCCGGCACATTCGTCCAAGAATGCGCCGGCGACCCAATGTCTCAACTAGATGGAAAGAGCTAACCCCACTTCTTGAGAGAAGCTAACATCGCGACAAGAACCTAAAGGTACTTGCGCCAGTCCTCCTCCGTCTCGCCCTCTTCGTGGCTAACGGGCGCGGGCTCCGGGGCGGAGGCGTAAGGCTCCTCGTTAGCCTCGGGGAACGTGGCAAACACATGCTGGAACATCTCGAGGTTCTCATCGTGACGACCCTTCGGCACGGCGAAGGTCACCTGACTTGCCACGTGCTTGCCAGTCGCGAGCTCCTCGGCGAAGATCTGGGCGACGCGGAGGGCGTCCCACCCAAAGACGCCGCAACCGAAGGCGCCAAGCACGAGCTTGTCATGGCCAAGAACGTCAGCGATGCCAAGCACGAGCCGAACGCGAGAGCGCATCGAACGCGTGAGGTCAGACTCGAGCACGTGGTAGTTGGCCTTCGCCCGCTTGAGATTGGGGGCGGCGGCAACGATGACGTCAGCATAGGAGTGGAAGCGCTCGCGCTCGAAACGCACCTTTGGCACGACAAGGGCTCGATCGCGATAGAGCTCGCAGTTGATGTTGTGGCGACGATTCTCCGCGAACCAGCCCTCGAAGCGCGAGAGGACGTTGTACAGGAAGCTCTCCTGGCAGAGTGCCTCCTCCTGAGCCATGGCACCACGGATGTAGGCGCCCGCGGGATACGTGAACGATGCGAAGTCAAGAACGGCGAGGTCACACATATCGGCACGGCCGCGGCCAAGCTCGAGCACCGCGGAAACGGAATCCGCGTCGACGACGCTTACGCTGGGAACGGAAGTCTCACTGCCCGCCGGCGCCGCGGGAATCTCGTCATAGAAGCGCGTCTCCCGCACCGAGCGCTCAATCTCCGCACCAAGGCGATCGTGCATCTCCGCGGTATGGGCGACGGCAGCGTTCGCCCTCTCGCGACGGCGGTCGTCGCGCGTGCGCTCACGGGACTGCCTGTTTCCACGTGCGCGATTGTTCGGTTCAGCCATATATATGTCTCCTCGCGTCCTCTGGAAAATACCTTGTCAGCTATTTAGAGATAGCGGTTCACCTGCGGCGCGCTGTCGCATCAACTCATCAAGCAGCACGTTTGCAAGAACTGTACGGCCATAAAACGCCAATTGCAAGGTCTAGCAGCAATTTGTCGATAAATGGGGCGGCAATTCAGGAGGGGAAACGACCAGATTGAGACGCCCATCAGACGCAGAGAGGCCCTTACCGAATCGTAACAAGAGATGTCCGGAATTACGTGGATACTAGTTCTGTTGGAAGCATTCGATGCCGTACGTGACGAGCCGGGAGCGACATATGGGCAAGAACAAAGGCACACACAAGTCAGACAAGGCCTCCAAGCGCAAAAAGGACGAGGTCAAATCCTCAAAGAGCTCGAAAAAGGCCTCCGCCGCCGAGCTCGAGCACAAGGCTGCCAAATTCGCCGACGTCGTCCCGACGCCCGCCAACGCCAATCGTCCCCAGAAGCGTTCCCGTGATTTCTCCTACACGCAGAATCGCGAGGTCAGCTGGCTTCGCTTCGACAACAGGGTCCTTGACGAGGCTTTTGACGAATCCGTGCCGCTCCTCGAGCGCATCAAGTTCTGTGCCATCTTCCAGTCGAACCTCGACGAGTGGTTCATGATCCGCGTTGGCGGCCTCTCTGACCTCGCTGAGCTCAAGCACCAGCCGGCAGACAACAAGAGCGACGAGACCCCGTCGGAGCAGCTCGCCCAGCTCTTCTCGATCCTCCCGGGCCTGTACGAACGCCGCGAGCGCTGCTTCACCCAGCTCGAGAGCGCCCTCGAGATGGAGGGCATCAAACGTCTGGTGCCAGAACAGTACACGGACTCCGATCTCGTCACCGTCTCCCGCTACTTCGAGAGCCGCCTGGCTCCCATCCTGTCGCCGCTCATCGTCGACCCGCGTCATCCCTTCCCCAACCTCAAGAACGGTGTCCTGCACGTAGTCTGCTCCCTCGATGGCAACGATGAGCACGGGGTTCTCGGCATGGTCGAGGTCCCGCAGACCGCGGATCGCATCATCTGGCTTCCCTCCAGCGAGGGTCGCATCCGCTACACCCTCGTTGAGGACGTCATCATCTCCATGCTCGGCCGTTGCTTCGGTTCCTACGTCCCCACGAGTTCTGGCGTCGTACGCGTCACGCGCAACGCCGACATCGACCCTGACGGCGAGGGGGTCGAGGAGGAGGAGGACTACCGCCAGCACATGAAGAAGGTGCTCAAGCGCAGGAGCCGCCTCCAGCCCGTCCGCGCCGAGATTACCGGAGACCTCGACGAGTCGCTCGTCACATTCGTCCGCAAGGAACTTGAGCTCGAGAAGCGCAGGATGTTCCACCTCTCGACGCCCTCAGACCTCTCGTTCGTCTACCAGCTCGAAGGCAAGGTTCCCGCAAGCCGCAAGAGCGCGCTCACGTTCCCTCCCTTTGCTCCGCAGCCCTCGCCCATGGTGCGCGACGGCGAGCCCATGCGCGGCCAGGTCGAGAACCACGACGTCCTGCTCACCTATCCGTATGAGTCGATGAGTCCCCTCCTGCGTCTCATCCACGAGGCGGCGAACGATGACGACTGCATCTCGATCAAGATCACGCTCTACCGCGTGGCGCGCCACTCGCGTCTGTGCGAGAGCCTCGTGACCGCCGTCGAGAATGGGAAGGACGTCACGGTCCTCATGGAGCTTCGCGCCCGCTTCGACGAGCAGAACAACATCGAGTGGGCAGAGCGTCTCGAGGAGGCGGGATGCACCGTCATCTATGGCTCCGAGGGATTCAAGTGCCACTCGAAGATCTGCCAGATCACCTATCATGACGCGCGCGGCATATCCCGCATCACGTGCCTTGGCACCGGCAACTTCAACGAGAAGACTGCCCTGCTGTACAGCGACTTCATGCTGATGACGGCTCATCCCGGCATCGCCGAGGATGGCAACGCCTTCTTCCGCAACCTCTCCCTGGGCAACCTCCGTGGCTCCTATAGCTACCTCGGCGTGGCTCCGCTGTCGCTCAAGCCCCTCATCATGCGCGGCATCGACCGCGAGATCACGCGCGCCAGAACCGGAGCCCCAGCCCGTGTCTTCCTCAAGCTGAACTCCCTGACGGACCGCGACGTCATCGACCGCCTCGCCGAGGCGAGCCAGGCTGGCGTCGAGGTCATCATGATCGTGCGAGGCATCTGCTGCATGCTGCCGGGCATCGAGAACCGCACGACCGGCATCGAGATTCGCCAGATCGTGGGGCGCCTCCTCGAGCATGCGCGTATCTACGCCTTTGGCGTCGACGCGGACACCATCTACCTCTCGAGCGCGGACATGATGACGCGCAACACAGAGCGCCGCGTCGAGATCGCCTATCCCGTTCTCGACCCGACCTGCCAGCAGATCGTGAAGAACTTCATGGAGCTTCAGCTCGCAGATAACGTGAAGGCGCGTCGCCTCACGTGCGACGGAACCTGGGCCAGAATCGGCCGAGAGGACGGCGAGCCCTCCGTGAACTGCCAGGAGGTCTTCATCGCAGAGGCATACGCCCACGCGATGGAGGCTGAGAGCGCCGCCGCGACGAAGGCGCTGGCAGAGCCGGAGCCCGCCATTGAGACGAAGCCCGTTACCGCAGTTGAGCAGGCCACGGTCAAGGAGCCCACGAGCGACGCACCCGTTCAGAAGGCAGACGAGGCTGAGGGCACGATACCAGCGGAAACGTTGCATGAAGAGGTGTCCGCGCAGGCGGCAACTCCCATGGCCGCGTCTTCGCGCGAGCCCGTGCCGGCAGAGACACCCGCCCAGCCTTCCGAGCCCGTCTTCGCGACCGCAGAAACGCCCGCACCCGCAGTGACTTCACCCGCACCCGCGCCGGTGGCCACACCCGCAGAGGAACCCGCCCACGTCACCGCCACCCTCATCGAAGACGCTACGGATGATCAGCCACGCGCCGTGGGCAATGCCGCGGCGGCCACACAACTCGCCAGGCGTCCGCGCGGACGTGTCGCCACCGCGTTTGCCATTTTTGGGTTAGGCTTCAAGACGTTGTTTGGACGCACGAAGAACTAGGACATACATGAGACTTTCCATAGAGCGGATGACCTACGGGCCCGACGCAATCGCCCACACCGAAGACGGCAAATGCGTGTTCGTCTCTGGCGCCATCGCTGGAGACGTCGTCGAGGCGGAGCTCGTAAGCGACGGGAAGTCCTTCGCGAAGGCGAAGGTCACGGAGGTCCTTGAGCCCTCTCCCGCCCGCGTCACCCCCACTTGGCCGCTTGCGACGGTGCTTGGTTGTGCGCCCTGGGCTTGCATGGAACGCGAGGCCCAGCTCGCCGCGAAGCGCGCCAACGTCGTCGACGCGCTCGCTCGCGTGGGCCACATGGCCGATGCTGACGAGCTCGTTCGTGACTGCCTCGCCCCCAGCGACGCCTGGCACTATCGCAACAAAGCCGAGCTCGCGTTCGTTCGCGACGGCCGTCACGCAACGCTTGGCATGTACGCCGCAGACGGCGCGACGGTCATCCGCGTGGATGAGTTCCCGCTGCTCGACGTTCCCGCCAAGGGGCGCGACGCCAAACTCGTGAAGAACGTCTCGGGAGCGCTCTCCTATCTCGCGAGCTCTCATGAGCTCGAGATCGAGCGCGTGGGCATTCGCCGCTCCAGTCGCACGAAGGACGTGGAGATCGCGATCTGGACTCCCGCCGGGGCATTCCCGCGCGGGCAGGCAAAGCGCGTCCTCGAAGCGACTCACGCCACGTCCCTCGTGCGCGTCATGACGAAGGGTCCGTCCAAGGCACGCAAGATCGCCGGCGTTGAGCGCCTCGATGGCGCCGGCTCCTGGAGCGAGCGCATCGCCGGCAACGTCATGCGCCTCTCCGCGCCGAGCTTCTTCCAGGTGAACACCAAGGGTGCCGAGAAGCTCGTCGAACTCGTCATTGACGCGCTCGACCCGCAGGAAGACGACATCGCGATGGACCTCTACTCCGGCGCCGGCACCTTCACGCTGCCGCTCGCCCAGAGGTGCGACTTCGTCGACGCCGTTGAGTCCTATGGCCCCGCCGTTCGCGATCTCCGCCGAAACCTTGAGGAGGCTCGCCTCGACAACGTCGACGCCGTGGGTGGAGACGCGGGCCGCGAGTTCCCGGATGACGACGCGGACGTCATCGTCGTCGATCCACCCCGCGCCGGCCTCGCGGATGATGTCGTGTCCCAGCTTTCGGATCAGCCCGCCCGCGCCATCGCCTACGTGAGCTGCGACCCGGCGACCCTCGCCCGCGACCTTGCTCGCTTCCGCGAGATTGGTGTCTTCGAGCCGGTCTCCGTCACGCCGGTCGACCTCTTCCCGCAGACCTTCCACGTCGAGACCGTCACCAAGCTTGTTCGCAAGTAACCCACAAGGCCGCCGACACGGCAGATTGGATACACCATGGCACGCATTGCAATCCTTCTCGCTGATGGCTTCGAGACCATCGAGGCGCTCGCCCCGGCAGACGTCTGCCGTCGCGGCGGCCAGGACGTGGCCCTCGTCACCGTAAACGCCGAGCCGCACGTCACCTCCGCCCAGAACGTCGGCATCGACTGCGATGCCACGCTTGACACCTATGATTTCGCCACCTGCGACCTTATCGTCCTTCCCGGCGGCCTTCCTGGCACCACGACCCTCCGCGCCACCGACCGCGTCTGCGAGCTCGCGCGCGACTTCATGGAGAACCGTAAGGTAGGCTCGATCTGCGCCGCTCCTTCCATTCTTGCCGAGCTCGACCTCCTCGAGGGACGAACGGCCACCTGCTATCCGGGCTTCGAGGGAGACTTTCCCGCCGGCGTTCGCCCGGAGAAGAACGGCGTCTACCGCGACGGCAACCTCGTGACCGCATCTGGCCCCGGCTTTGCCGTCGAGTTTGGCCTCGCCCTGCTCGAGCTTCTCACCGACAAGGCCACCGCTGACGGTGTCGCCTCAGGCATGCTCATCGAAAGGTAGGTGCGCGTTTTGTCGCTGTTTGACCTTCCCAACCGCATAGATCGCCTCGTTCTCGCAAGCGGCTCCCCCAGGCGCGTCGAGCTCCTGACGGAGATGGGCTTCAACCCCATCGTGAGGCCGCAGAACATCGATGAGGCGGCGGCGCTCGAGGCGTTTGCCAACAGCTTTGACGAGGAGCTGGGCGAGGATTTCGACGAGGAGCCCACTTGCGAGGAGATGGTCCGTCATCTCGCGGAATGCAAGGCGATGAGCGCCCTCGAGGACGAGACCAAGCCCGGCGACGTCATCCTCGCGGCGGACACCATCGTTGCCATCGACGGCGAGGAGCTTGGCAAGCCCCGTTCCGAGGAAGATGCCATCGAGATGCTCCACGCGCTCTCCGGGCGCACGCACGAAGTGTCTACCGGCGTCTGCCTCCTATCTCCCACGCGAACGGGCGGACACAGGTCCTTCTCGTTCTATGAGACCACGAGCGTCACGTTCTACGAACTAGACAATGCGACCATCGAGGCCTACGTCAAAACCGGGGAGCCGCTCGACAAGGCTGGAGCCTACGGGATCCAGGGGCTCGGCCGCACGCTTGTGCGTACAATCGAGGGCGACTACTTCAACGTGGTCGGCCTCCCCGTGGCCAAAACGATGCGCGCACTTGAGGCTTTCGTCGGAAAGAGCGACTAATGGCAAAGAGAATTTCGGGTCGAACGATGTGGGACGACAAGAGGCTCGAAGGTCCGCGTGACCTTGCGGCCAATGCGACGGAGGTGCCAGCCACAACCATCGCTGACGTCTCCCAAATCCCCGGAATTCGCATTGCCCATCACACGGACGAGGAAAACGGCACCGGCTGCACGGTCATCGTCTGCCCGGCCGGCGCCACGGGCGGCGTAGACGTCCGAGGGGGCGCCCCCGCCACTCGAGAGACGGACCTCCTCCGTCCGGAGGAGACGGTCGACGTCCTGCACTCCGTCGTTCTCTCTGGCGGAAGCGCCTATGGCCTGGCTGCCTCCGTTGGCGTTGCCGAGGAACTCGAGCGTCGTGGCATCGGGCTTAACGTGCAGGTTGGCGTCGTCCCCATCGTATCTGGCGCATGCCTCTTCGACCTGGCCTTCGCAAACCCGCACGTACGCCCCACCGCACGCGATGGAGCCTCGGCATGTGCCCGCGCGCTCGACAACCCGCCGGTTCCGCTGCCCAGAGGCAACGTTGGGGCTGGCTGTGGATGCACCGTCGGCAAGCTTGGCGGCCCCGCGTTCGCGATGAAGGCGGGCCTCGGAACCGACGTCGAACAGGCGGGCACGCTCGTCTGCGGTGCCATCGCCGCCGTGAATGCGTGCGGAAACGTCGTCGACCCGGATACGGGCGAGGTCATCGCCGGCATGCGCTCCCAGACGGGCGCGGGCTTCGTGGACGAATGTGACCTCGCGCTCTCCATGGCCGCGAGGATGCCCCTCGAGGCAGGCCGCAACGGCAGCTCTCAGCCTCCCATGCGCACGAACACGACCATCTCCTGCGTCATAACCAACGCCAAGCTCACGAAGGCTCAGGCAACGAAGGTCGCCCAAATGGCGGCGGATGCCTATGCCCATGCGATTCGCCCCACTCACACGACCAATGACGGCGACTCCGTTTTCGTCATGGCAACCGGCGAGGTTGAGATGCCCGTCGACGTTGTGGGCATCCTCGCAACGCGCGCCCTCGAGCGAGCCATCACAGACGGCGCCCGCAGCGCCAAGACCTCTCACGGCCTCCCCGGCGCCGCGGATCTCTAGGACTGTTCACTAGGCTCACACACCCGTACGAACGAATAGCGGAAAGGCTCCAATGTACAAGCTCATCGCAAGCGATATGGACGAGACGTTCCTCGACGGACATCATCAGATTCCGCCCGCAAACCTCCCGGCACTCAAGCGCCTGCGCGAGCTCGGTGTGCTCTTCGTTCCCAGCTCCGGGCGAGGCTATCTCTCCATCATGGACAACTTCGAGGACATCGATCCCGCCCTCATGGAGGGTACGTACGTCATCTCCTATAACGGAGGCTCGATCAATCGCTTTGGCGACCCTGAGCCGATCTTCTCCCACAACCTCGACCACGACCTCGCAGACAAGCTCTGGAAGTTTGGGCGCGAGCGCGGGCTCTCCATGCATGCCTATACGCCAGATGGTCGCATTCTCGTGCAAGGCATGACCGAGAGCGAGTCTCGCTACCTCGCGTCACTCCGCCGCATCGAGAAAGTGGACCTTCCGGACTTGTCGAGCGTGCCCGTCGTCTCGAAGATGATCTACATGAACATGAACTTCGACTGGCTTCACGAGTTTGGTGCCAACGTCATCGACCCCATGCTCGACGGACGGGCGACGATCACCTACTCCTCCGGTCGCTACCTCGAGGTCAACCCCATAGGCTGCGACAAGGGCGAGGGCCTCAGGAAACTTGCCGAGATTCTCGGCATAGACATCGCAGACACGATCGCCTTCGGGGACTCAGCCAATGACCGCGAGATGATCGCCGCTGCCGGGCTTGGCGTGGGCGTGGCCAACGTGACCGACGACGTGCGTCCCGTCTGTGACCTCGTGCTCGACACGACGGGGCCCGATGGAGCGCTTCCCGAACTTGTCGAACGCATCATCGAGCCCCAGCATCGTTAGAGGCAAGCCGCCTGCGCCGTTGCCATCTCGGCAAATTCGCAGGCGGCTTTATTGCTTGCTATAGCGCTTCCGTGAGATTAGAACGGCAGCTTTCCTCCGGGCATGCCCATGCCGCCCGGCATGCCGCCACCCATCTGACGCATCATCTGCTGCATCTGGCGCTTGGCCTGCTTGCGGTTGCCGCCCCCCATCATGCCGCGCATCTTGCCCATCATCTTGTTGAGCTCGCTCCACTGCTTGATGAGGCGATTGACATCCTGCACGGAGTGACCGGAGCCGCGCGCGATGCGCTGGCGGCGCATGCCGTTGATGATGCCCGGGCGAGCGCGCTCCTGCTTCGTCATCGAATGGATGATGCTCTCGATCTGGCGCATCTGCTCCTCGGAGTTATCGCCGCCCATCTGGCGCAG
>NZ_CAKUIH010000011.1 GCF_934660935.1 uncultured Parolsenella sp.
TAAAGCCGTTTGTCTCCACCCGCATAGCGGGTGGTTTAAAGCTGGCCGCTGCGCGGCCAGCAGACTAAAGTCTTGAATAAGGGGCGCGTCGCATCTGCGACACGCCCCTCTCTACTCACGACAATCGCGAGGACGGCTTACTTGTTCACGAGACCGGCGCGCACGTTGGCCTTCTTGCGCTCGATCGCGTTAAGGATGCGCTTGCGCATGCGGATGCTCTTCGGCGTGACCTCGACGAGCTCGTCGTCCATGATGTACTCGAGCGCCTCCTCGAGGGAGAAGGTGCGCGGCGGGGTGAGCTGAACGGCGATGTCTGCCGTGGAGCTACGCTGGTTGCCGAGCTGCTTGGAACGGGCAATGTTAACGACCATGTCGCCGGGCTTGGAGCGCTCGCCCACGAGCATGCCCTCGTAGCACTCGTCGCCAGGACCCACGAAGAGCTGGCCGCGCTCCTGGAGCGTGCCGAGGGCGTAGGCGACGGCCTTCTCGGTGGTCATGGAAATCATGGCGCCGTTGTTGCGCACGCCAATCTCGCCAGCGAACGGGCCGTACTCGAGGAAGGTGTGATAGAAGACGCCCTCGCCGTGGGTGACGTTGAGGATGCGGTTCTTGAGGCCCATGATGCCGCGGGTCGGGATCTTGAACTCGATGTGGCAGATGGTATCGCCCTGCTCGAGGTTGGTCAGGGTGCCGGAGGCGTTACCGAAAAGCTCGATGACCTTGCCGGAGTACTCGCCCGGGCACTCGACGACAGCCTGTTCGATCGGCTCGATGCGGTTGCCGTTCTCGTCCTTCTTGATGAGGACGCGCGGACGGCCAACCTGGAACTCGAAGCCCTCGCGGCGCATGGTCTCCATGAGGACGGAGAGGTGGAGGATGCCTCGGCCAGCGACCTCGACGCCCGTCTTGTCAGGGAGCTCCTCGATGCGCATGGTCACGTTGTTCTCGGCCTCGTTCATGAGGCGCTCCTTGAGCTGGCGAGCGCCCACGATGTCACCCTCGCGGCCGACGAGCGGGCTCGTGCTGGCCTCGAAGACGATGGCGAGGGTCGGCGGGTCAATCTCGATCGGGTCAAGCTCGACGGGGTTCTCCGGATCGGTGTAGACGTCACCGATGTCGGTACGGTCGATGCCCACGACAGCTGCGATGTCACCGGCGCTGACCTCCTGGCACTCGGTGCGGCCGAGGTAGTCGAAGGTGAAGAGCTGCTTGACGGTGGCCTCGGCGCGCGAGCCGTCGTTCTTGACGACGAGGATGCGATCGCCGTCGTGAATGGTGCCGGAGTAGATGCGGCCGATACCGATACGGCCCACATACTCGGAGTGGTCGATCGTCACGCACTGCATGGCCAGCGGAGCGTCGACGTCGGCCTCGGGGGCGGGCATGTCGTCGATGATCATGTCAAGAAGCGGGTACATGTCGTTGTTGTCGTCAGACGGATCGAGGCGAGCGTAGCCGTTCATCGCGCTCGCATAGACGACGTGCTCCATGGCGAACTCGAGCTGCTCGTCCGTGGCGCCGAGGTCAGCCATGAGGTCGAGGCAGTCGTTGTAGGCCTTCTCGGGGTTGGCGCCCGGGCGGTCGATCTTGTTGACGACGATCATGATGGAGAGGCCGCCGTCGATGGCGTGACGGAGCACGAAGCGCGTCTGGGGCATCGGGCCCTCAAAGGCGTCGACGAGCAGCAGAGCGCCGTCGGCCATCTTGAGGACGCGCTCGACCTCGCCGCCGAAGTCAGCGTGGCCCGGGGTATCGAGGACGTTAATCTTGACGCCCTTGTACTCGATGGAGATGTTCTTGGCGAGGATGGTGATGCCGCGCTCGCGCTCCTGGTCGTTGGAGTCAAGCACGCGGTCCTCGACCTGCTGGTTCTCGCGGAAGGCGTCGGTGGCGCGCAGGAGCTTGTCAACGATGGTCGTCTTACCGTGGTCGACGTGGGCGATGATGGCGATGTTGCGTAGGTGTTCCTGGCGCATGTTTATCCTCAATCTCGTGCGGCGCGTCGGATTACGCGCGATATGGCATGTTTGGGCCGAATTCTCGGCCAACGGCTTAGTTTAGCGCGGTGGACGGTAGGTTGCTTTCCTCACAAGCGCATCCATCGAGGTATCACGGTTGAGACCGGTCTCACTCGGATGGACAGGCACCGAGAATGGCGCGAGGGCTTATGGGCTTGTCGAGGGGCGGGCTAAAAACCGCCGTGGCGAGTCCTACAGCAGGCTCGGGGTCTCCCCGGCCGGGGCGGGATCGCTCCAGGCGAGGTTATCGCCCGCGCCAATCCCCTCGACGAGCGAGAAGGCGGAGTAGCCGCACTCGGCGCCGCGCTCGCCAAACTCGAGGATGAGCGCATCTCGGAAGACGTCGTCCTCATCCGCAACCGCGCCAAGGTACGCAATGGCGTAGCAGGCGGGCTTGCCAATGACGCGAGCGTTGTCCTCGCCACGAGCGCCGTTGCGAACCCACATGCGGGCCGCTTCGAGGCACTGTTCGGCGGAATCATCGTCGAATTCGCAGGTCATACGCTGGCCCTGGGAATCCGCAGCGGTGGCGACGACGGAGAAGTCCTCGCCAGCAGCGAGGCGGTCGAGGGCTTCGCCCATGAGGATGCTGCCGAGCTCGTCGGTCTGAGCGGAAACGCCGCCGTTGCCGTGATTGTCCGCCATGTGTCACCCTCCGCGTTCGCCGTGATGTCGAAAAGATGGTAACGCATCCGCGCACGAGGTTGCGCGCTCCATGCCAAAAGAGAAGGGAGCCGAGGCCAATTGACCTCGGCTCCCAGAACACCGGGCGGGGGGTTGCGAAAGGAGAACGGGAGAAGCTTGACGAATCCGCCCGGTGGAAGGGGGGCAGACCCTCACCGGCGCGGCAATGGGAGGAGCCGCGCCGGCTTAGGTTTTCTTGGTCCCCTAGCTCCTCTTGCCCCTCTTGCTCACGACAAGGGCGACGGCGAGGATGGCGACGCCGAGAACCGCGCTAACCACGATGGGTGCGGACTCGATGGGGTCACCCGTCTGGGGGATGAACTTCGTGGGCGGCGTCGGGGTCGAGGGCTTCGCGGGTTCCTCGGGCTTGGTGTACGTGTTGCGGAACACGCAAGCCGCGAGCTCCTCCTGGTTCACGCTCGCGATGAGGTTGCCCTGAAGATCGTCTTCGACCGTGACGGTGACCTTGCGCTCCGTTTCGTCGTACGTGACGCTCTGCTGGCCATCGTTCACCTCGGAGATGGTAAACGTGTAGGTGCCGGCCTGCGTGAAGGAGAGCTCGGAGAACGTAACCTGACCGTTCGCGTCATTCGTCGCGGTGAGCTCGACACCACCACCGGAGAGCTTGAAGGTGAACTGGCCAGCCTTGAGGTCTGCGCCCTCGAGAACCTTGGCCGCGGTGAGCGCGAGCTTCGTGGGCTTGGCAGTGTAGACGTTTTCGAACTCAACCTCACCCGCATCTACGAGCTTGTGAGTAACGCCGAGGGTTCCGTCCCCGTTGTCCACGACGGTCGTCGTCACACGGTAGGTTGCATCGCTATACGTAACGCCATTCGCGGTGGTCCCGTAGCCATGCTCGCGAATCGTGTAGTTGTGGACGCCAGGAGCGGTGTACTTAATGGGGCTCAGAACCACATTGCCGGACGCGTCGTTCTTGCCAGTAGCAACGATCGCATCCCCCTCGAGGAGATCAAACGTGAACTCGTTCTCATCGAGGGTGCGCCCGGTCAGGGTCTTGTGGACCTTGATCTGATCGGTGACGCTCGAAGTGGTAGACGTGACGCTGTAGGAGTTCGTGAAGGTGAAGGCCGGGCCATCGAGCTCCTTGCCGCTCGCGTCGACGCGAGCGACGGTGAGCTTGCCACGGCCGTCGTCCGTAACCTTGATGTACACGGTGCGCGAGGACTGCTCGTCGTTCGTGACGCCCTTCGCAGAACCGCTCTCGGTGATGACGTAGCGGTAGGTGTGGGAGCGCTCGCGAACGGGCTCGGCGCCGGTTTCGCCATCGGTCGCGGCAGCGGCGCTGTCGGAGACGACGCGCATCAGCCTGCGAGACCTACGCCAGGAGGCAGTGGCGACGGTGTCCGCCTCAACGTCGTGGTTAGCAAGGGCCTGAGGTGCCGGCTCGGGAGCGGACTCGGACTCCGCGGCAGGAGCGGACTCAGACGCAGCGCCCTCAGACGGCGCGGGAGCGGCTTCCTGAGTTGCGGGAGGAGCAGCGTCGGGCTCGGAATCGACAGCGGGGTTCCCGGTCTCTCCCACCGCAGGCTCGTTGAGCTGCGCGTTAGGCGTGGGTGAGGATTCGCCCAGGACAGCGGCGTCGCCAGCCGCGGCGCCCGCACCTTCCGCCTCGCCAGCGGCATCATTGGTCTCGACGTTCTCGCCAAGGGCCTTCAGAAGGTCCTCGAGCGTAAACTTGATCGAGCCAAAGTCGACGTTGCCGTTCGCATCGTTCGTGGTCAAGGTGCGGGTGGGCATGGGGGCACCAATCTCGCCCTCGACGGTGAAAGTGAACTTCCCGGTGATATCGGTACCATCAAGGAGTTCAGGCACGCGGAGCTGCTTGGAGCCCACAAGGTTGATGGAAACGGGCTCGCCCGTCGCGTACGTGTTGAGGAACGCGAGGCCACCGTCAGAGAGGTCCGTGGTGCAAGTCAGCTTTCCGTCGCCGTTATCCACAACGGTCACGTTGAAGGAGAAGCTCGACGCCGTGGGCGTCACGCCCTTATCGCTGAGACCGTCAGTCACCTCGTAGGCAACGTACGGAATCGTCCAAGTGTTGCCCGTGCGAGTAGCGAGACCCTCTCGAACAAGGCCGGCGAGTATATCGCTGTCGTAGGACAGGGTCCCGAACTTCACCTGGCGGTCGATGTTCGTGGCAGTGGAAACGACCCTGCCGGTGTCCTTGCCATAGACCAGGCGGAAGTTGAAGTCGTTATTGAACATGAGGCCGTTCGTCATGGACTTCGTGCCCACGATGGGGGCTGTCTCACCGGTGGCAACGTAAGAGTTCTTGAAGGAGACCTTCGCAGCGGCGTTCGCGTCAGAACCGGCAACGTAGGAGTACGTGTTGTCGACACCAGACGTGCTCGTGACGTGCGTCGTTACCGTGAGTTTGGCGGTAGAGGCGTCATCAGCCGTGGTGATCACGACGTTATAGCTCGTTGCGTCATATCTGACGCCACCAAGATTGCCGCCCTTCTCGGTGATGGTGTAGGAGTAGACCTTCCCCACATCTTCCTGGGTAAACTTGACGCCAGCAGGAGAGCTCACCACAAGGGCCTCGCCCCCGTCAGGAGCTGCGGAGTTGGCGTGCTCGCCGGCAATGCCGAGCTTGTCGCCATCACCGGTCGCGGTGACGACAAACCCAAACTCTCCCGCGCTCATCGCACGGCCGTCCATCCTCTTCGTTACGCTCAGGCCACCGGCAGCGGTGTAGTCGAGCTGCGAGCTGTAGGTGTTCGTGAAGACGTTGCTCCCGTTCGCCACGACGGCGCTCATCGTGCCGTTGCCCCGGTCAGCGACCGTTACGGTCACCGTCGCGGTATGTTTATCGTCAGAGATTCCAGGGATACCAGAGGCATTCTCGGTGACCTCATAGACGAACGTGCGCTCGCCGTCACGCACCATGTCGTAGGTGAACGGGATGGTGCCAAACGTGAAGTCAGCAGCCTCGGCAGCGTTGCTGACGGTCACGCTGGTGACTTCTGTGCCATTAGCATCAACGGGAAGCGGCGCTCCGGGGGTCTTAGCGTTAATGGTGAAGGTGAAGCTGTCGCCAGCGCGCCAATCACGACCCTCGAGAACCTTGGAGAAGTGGGGGCTCACGAGCTGGTCAGACGGGATGCTCGAGTCATACGTGTTGACGAACTCCCTGTCACCGGAGATGCGGCTGACGGTCGCCTCGAGCTTGCCGGTCTCCGTGTTGTCTCGCACGGTAACACGGAAGGCGGCGACGTTGTCGCTGTAGCTCATGCCACCAGCGCTTCCGCGCTCCTCGGTGACCCTGTAGTCGTACTGGCCAGGCTGCGTGTACACGATGGAGCCAAAGTCGATCATGGCCGCGCCATCGGCAACGTCATCGGGACCAAGGACGACCCTCGTGGAGGGAGCGCCGTCGTCACCCATGGGGACGGGAGCGCCGTTGACGCCCTCAAGCAGGAAGGCGAAGCTGTCGCCGTCCCGCCAGTCGCGACCCTCAAGGACCTTCGTCAGGCCGAAGTCAGCCGTGGCGAAGCTGGCGTCCGCGGCATGGTACGCGTTCTCGAACAGAACCCTACGGCTGCCGTCGCTCACGACCTGACCATCAATCTTCGTCGTAACTGTCAGCGTGCCGTCAAGGTTATCGATGACGGAGATGGCCACCTCGTGCGTGTGATTGTCATAGGTAACGCCAGGGACCCTGTCTTCGTCGGCAGGGGTGACCTCTGCCACCTCGAACGCGTAGGTCTTGTTGGCGTTCTCTGCACTAAAGACGATGTCAGACAGCTTTGCCATATCCTCGGCGACGCCGCTTGCGCGCCTCTGGGTGTTCGAGAAGCTCTTGTCGGAATCAGAGAGCAGGGCATTTGCCTCGTCAGCCGTCGCAGCAACAGTGCCGTCCTCGGCGGTTGCATCCTTGCCAGTAATGGTGAAGGAGAACATGCCCATATCCATGGAGCGGCCGGTGAGGACCTTGCTCACGGTAAGGCCGGGATAGTAGGCGACCTCGGTGGGCGCGTAGACGTTCGTAAAGGCCGCGTGATCGGTGACGTCCTTGTCCGCATCGATCGCGGAGGTCGTGTTGTCGTAGGAGACGTTCCCAAGGGCGAGTTTGCCATTGTCGTCAACGATAGTGACGGTTGCGGTGGCGACGTGACGGTCCCACGTGATGCCCGCGCTATCCTCGGCAGGAGCGTTCTCACGAATAGCGAAAGTGTACTCGCCGGGCTTGGTGAACGTCATCTCGCCAGACTCAAAGTTGACCACGTTGCCGTTGGTCTTGTGCTCGAGGGCCATGTCAGAGGCGACGCCGTTCTCGGGGCCAGAGACGAGGCTCAGGGAGAAGTTGAAGTTATCCGTATCGAGCATGTCTCGGCCAACAAGCTGCTTCTCGCCCTTGATGATTCCGGACTCAGCGAACGCCTGGGGCGTATAGGAGTTCTCGAACGCGGCCTCGGCGAGCCCGTCGGACTCCCCCTCGCGCGTATAGGTCGCGGAAACCTTGACGAGGTTCTCACCGTCGACGGTCTCGTGGGTCACGGTCACGGTCGCGATCCAGACCGTAGCGTCATACGTCATGCCGGGGCGAGCGTCAGCGGGGACCTTCTCGCAAATCTTGTACTGGTAGGTCTTGCCCACGTTCTTATTCGTGAAGGTGATGCCCTCGAAGACCACGACGCCATGGGCGTTGTTGTGGCCAACGAGCTCGGTCGCGCCGGCGGGCATGGGTGCGCCGTTCATAGGCGTCAGCGAGAACTCGAACATCTCGGACTGGAGGGGCAGCGCGCCGGACGCATCGCTCAGCGTCTTCGTGGCGATGGGTGCCCAGTCCTGCGAAGTGGCGTCAAAGGTGTTCGTGAACCTCGCGACGTCCGTCGAGGCAGCATCGGCGGCGACGTTGGCACCGAGGTCGTCGTGGACGCGCGTGATCTCGGAGGAGGCAGCAAGCGTTCCGTCGTGGTTGTCCTCGACCGTGACGGTCACGGTGTAGAGGGCGAGCGAGGTCGACACACCGGGCGTCGTGGCTTCCTCGGCAGGCTCGAAGACCTGGTAGACGTATGTTCCGGGCGTCTCGTAGGCGATGTCACCAAAGCTGAAGGCGACAGGCGTGCCGGAGGCCGTGCCTTCGGGGCTCGTCACGACCACCTTGGAGATGTCTCGCTCGGCGCCTTCCGGCATGGGAGCACCGTCGAGACCCTGGAGGATGAAGGTGAAGCTATCGTTCGCAAGCCAATCGCGGCCATTGAGGATTTTCTCGCCAACGAGGCTCTCTCCACCGGAGAGCGTTCCCGTAGCGGAGTAAGTGTTCGTGAATTCCGCCTTAGCCTCGAGCCCAGCCTCGACCACACCTTCCTGCGCGGTGGAGGGCGAAGTCTCGAAGCCGCTCGCGGCTTTCTCGGTCACGGTGTAAGCGGTTCCCCGAGCGAGGCCATACACGTAGAGCGTCTCTCCGTGCTTGAGCGTGTGCGTGGCATTGCCGGCGACGTCGAGCGTGAGGTCCCAGGACTCGTCACCATGGACCGTCCCGTCCTCGCCCTTAACGGTGGCCTTGAACGTCTTGCCGGCGGCGCCGGGGATCGAGATGTTGAACGTGAAGTCGAGGTCGTTGTAGTAATCCTCGTCAAAGCCAGCGGGAACAGCGACCGTCTTGGAAATCGCGAGCGTTCCGGGCTGCTCGAGCGAGATGCGACCGTTGTTGCCAAGGGCAACGTTGATTGTCCTGCCATTCCAGTGGGGGTTGATGATGGAGGAGGCGGTTGTCGTTGCGTTGCTTCCCTTATTGGTAAGAAGCTCGTTGATATAGGTGAGGCGGCGCGAACCCTTCCTCAAGATGAGATATCCGGACTCATCAGTGGCAATTGCACCCGTAACACCCTCGGCAACGCTGCCGGGGAAGGAGACCACGCTCGAAGACTTGGTGGCCGCTTCGTCAGCGATGTCGTACCAGGAGCGCTTGTAGTAATACGTCGCAGAACCGCTCAACGGATCACGAGCACGCTGGGTGCACTCGGCGTTGAGATAGAGCGGAGTGTCTTCGGTGATGTAGTAGTAGCTGTTACCCGTCGCAGGAGTGAATGCAGACGTCGTGTCTCCATCCTCCCCACCGGAGTACGCGTTCGCGAGGAAGTAAACCTTTCCCTCTTCATCTGTGTGGCTGGCAATGTAGTCCGCCATGGCCTCGTCGGGGTTCGCGAGGAGATCAATCGCCTCTTCCTTGAGGCTCGACCCGTAGAACACGCGAATGGGAAACGTCAGCGTCACGTCGCCGGTTCCCTCATCCTCGTCGACGTTGAAATGACGAAGCGGAATGAGGGACGCCGGAATGGAGACGGTCACCTTGTCGCCAGTCCGGGCATCATCGGAACGCTCGACACGGATGATAATGTCTTTGAGGTCACCCGCGGGATAGAGCAAGTTGCCGGCCGTGCCGTGGAACGTGTAGGTATCGACGTTTCCGGAAGTGGATTTATCCGGGTTGTAGAAGACCTGCTTGGCGAACACAATGCTCTTGAAGCTGTCGACCTTCATGTAGTCGCCCAGCTGGTCGGTGAACGTCACGTAGCCAGACGTGTTCTCGGCACCCTCGACGACATCGGTGGGATGACCGGCAGCACTCACGATGTCCTGTGAGATTCCACTAAAGACATCCTTGAGATCGTTGGCGCTCGTCGCGGTCTTATAGAAGTCGGAGTCAGTCGCGCGCGCACCAAGCTCGTCATACTTCGTTGCAGCGGGATAGTTGCTGGACACGGCGTGCAGGAACTTGTTTTCCTTCGTAGCTCCCCAGCCGTTGGGGTCAGCGGAAGGATTGGCGCCATTCTGGATGCCAACGGTGTAGATGGTGGTTCCACCATCCTTGAGAGCCTTGGCGGTGGAGACGGCGGAGTTGGCAACACGCGAGCTGAAGTCGCTGTTCATGGTTGGAGTGCCATCAGTGAAGAACACGACGACCCTCTTGGCGCCGGGGCGTGGGTTGTCGTCGAGTGCCTTTTTGGCCTGGCTCATGCCCTCGTCGGCGCGGGTGGCGCCGGCAGGGTCGATCGCGTTGATGCGGGAGGTGATGGTCCCCTTGCCGTCCTGCGTGCAGGCGGTGAGCCCAAGCATGCGCTGACTGTAGTTGTATTTGTAGCCGCCAGACCAATAGGTATCGTTGCCGATACGCTCCGTGCCGTCACCGGCAAACTTCACCACGGCGACGCGATGCTGCTGGCTTGCGTCCGAGATACCCTCGTTTGCCTTCGCGATCTCGTCGACGAAGGCGTTGGCGGCAGCCTTGAGCGCATCGATGCGCTTGGTGGAGTCACGGTTGCCCATCGAGTCGTCCATCGAGCCAGAGGCGTCAAGAACGAGAACTATGTCCAGGGGCGTCGAGGACGTCATCGTCAGGTTCGACGTCGATGAGATGGCGGAGAGGGACGTCAGGAAATCCGAGCCATTACCCTTCTCAATCGTCATATCACCGTCCGCGCCAGAGAGGACGATATTATCGTTCGAGACGGTCTTGTCCGTCCAGATGCGGCCGACGTTCTCTGTTGAGTTTTCGAGACCCCAGTTACGCCATGTCGACGCAGAGGAGGGATCAGCCACCGTCTCGGCGCCAGCCGTGGCGGCAAATGCTGAGACGGGAGTTAACGTAAGGAATAACGCAAACAACAACAGAAGCCTTAGTCGCTTCATGGTGACCTCCTCCGACGAAAGCTAGATAACCGAGCTTATCGTCAGGAAATCGAGGTCAATTCAATAGGTCACATGTGTGCCAAATTTGAGAACTCGCAGGTAGATTAACCTGTTCTAAAAATCACTGTTTCCGCGAACGGTATGGGAAAACAAGGCCATGCGTTGGCTGCGGAGGCGCATATTTGTCGATGCGGAGGGGCGATTAAACGCCCCCAAGCCCCTCTTGCCCTAACCCTGATCGCGAGTCCTGAGCTCGTCGAACCAAGCGTCGAATTCTCGATAGAGACCAACGCGCGTAGTCACTCCCGCCTTCTCGTAGATGGCGGAGATATGCCTCTGAGCCACGCGGCGCGAGACGAACAGACCATCCGCGATCTCTTGAACACCGAGCTCCGTCGTCAGGAGGGACTTATACACTTCCCTCTCCCTCGCGGTGAGGCCAATCTTCTCGGCGTATAGGGCGAGCGCCTCTTCGCGAGACGGAAGGGCGGGCTCCTGAATGAGGGCATCGCCGATCCCCGCCTTCTCCTCGTCCAGGTCCTCCGTAATTCCCCACGCGATGTCACGGACAAGGACGAGAAGGCAGACGATCGACAGTAAGCATGATACGGTCACAGTCACGACCACGCCCAGTGACTCGAAGAGTGGGCGAGCGAGCAATGCACCCAAAGCGCCCACAAGACAGCTGATGGCCCTCCCCATACTTGCAACGATCTCCGGACAAGATGTCTTAGGTGCCACCCTCATGAAACTCGCGCTGAGATACATGACATAGAAAGAACCATATATTCCCGCAATGAAGGTAGCGGCGGGCATTCCTTCCGGCGTTTCCGCCGCGGGCACCGCCGCAGCGACAAGGAACATCGCACATATCGTGATGAGGGAGCGAAGGTGACCCTTCTTCAGGTCAAACAGCACGCCAACGAGTGGAAGCGAAAGCGAGTAGACGATCTTGGAGAGACCGGTGCTGATGACATTCCCGTTTGCATAGTTCCAGACAAGAACGCCGTCGAGAAGACCATAGTCGAGGGTCATGGCGGTAGCAGCAACCGCAAGAAGAATAATCGATCTCCTACTCACGCCAGATACCTGTTGAGTCGATGACTGGGGGTCGCACAACCATTGCCTAGCGGGACGGCCGGCAAGCCACAAGATGACAATCGCACTCAGGGTTACGCAAATCACAAAGGCCGCGGGGGTCATCCCGAGGGTCTCGACAAGATACTGGAGCAGGGAGGCGACACCCATGCCAATTCCAAGCGCTCGCCCAGAGACCGCACTCTCGCACGACACGAGGCTAAATCCACAATGGACGGCTGCGCCAATGTAGCCAAGGGCCAGAATCGTCACACTGCTCGCGATAAGGAAGCCGGGCAGGCGAAGGGTTGCCGCCATCCCGATGGCTCCGGTAACGCAAAAAGACATCGCAGCGGCAGCGGCAGTTCTTTTCTCCATCGAGCCGGAAAGATAGGATCCCGCTACCCAGAAAAGGACATAGCCAAGCCCCGTAAAGGCGAGCAGGATCGCGTATACGTTCCCTATGACGCCAGGATCCGCAAGGCGAGGAGTGCGCCCAAGCGTTACGGACATGCAGAGCTTCCAGGTAAAGAAATAGAGGGAGAAAGAGGCAACCTCGATAAATAGCTCCCGCGAGAAATAGCGGGAGGGAACAATATGCCGAAACCGTCTAGTTACGCGCACGAGTTGCCTCCCTTCATCTCTCCACCTATCTTCGCACGATATTCGAGGGGGGGGGACAATAAAACCGCGACAAAAGTCCCAAATGTTCATCGCTTTTGAAGCTGATATCAGAGCTCGGGAGAAGGATAACGATTACGCTCTTTCACGCTTCGTTGGTAGGCATTCAGAGATGCCTTGAGAGCGCGAATACCGGGCGCAGAGGAGGTCAGCATAAAAAACGCCGGAGAAGCACTCCGGCGAAACAGACTGGTGGAGACGATGGGGATCGAACCCACGACCTCAGGCTTGCAAAGCCCGCGCTCTCCCAACTGAGCTACGTCCCCTTTTAGTAATAAACGCCCCAGCGGCGACTCGGCTCACGCTGGGGCGTTTATTGGCAAAAAGGTGGTGGGCCCGACAAGGTTCGAACTTGTGACCTCCCGGTTATCAGCCGGACGCTCTGACCAACTGAGCTACGGGCCCACATGCGGTGTGTCTGCCACATCGCGCTTGGCTATAATAAGCCAACCCGATGCCGTAGGTCAACAGAAATTTAAAAATCTTTGAGAGTTTTTTCTGCCCACCCTATTGGGTAGGATTAACTACTACTTCAAGCAGGATTTCCCATTCACTCGGAGGGAGTGGAACATATGGTTCGCATGGTCATAACGAACGTCATCGTGGGCAATCCGCCTCTCCCCTCCGCAATCGTGCTTTCCCCCGCCGAGGATTCAGGGGCAAACCCCGAGGTGACTATCGACCACAACCTCAACGCGGAGGACATCATCGGGTCAACGTCCATGGATGTTCTTCCTCTCAGCGTTGGCATGGTTGACGCCGCGCAGATCGCTCGCGCAGCAGACAGCGAGACCCACCGTCGCCCGGATACTCACGATCTCCTCTCGAGCGTCATCACCGTCCTGGGTGGTGAGGTTTCCTCCGCTAGCATCACCCGCGTTGAGGACACAACCTTCTTCGCCACGGTTGACGTAATCGCGGCAGACGGCACCACCCACCACGTTGACGCCCGCCCCTCGGACGCCATTGCCTTGGCGCTGCGTTGCGACAAGCCCATCCTCGCGAGCGAGGACGTCCTCTCTCGCGCAGGCCTCCCAAACTTCGAGGCCATCGCAAGCGACGAGAAGCGTCGCGAGGCCGAGGAGTTCCACGCCTTCGTCGAGTCCCTCTCCCCCTCTGACTTCGAGTCTCCCCGCGAGCCCTAACCAACGCCCAGACCACCAAAGCAGCCAGGACGCCCAGTCCTGGCCGGCGGCACATCGCCGCGACGTCAACAACAGGGCGCCGGCCCCGTGGGTGCTAAGCAAACATTTTCGAAACGCGCACCGCGCGTTGAGATGTTTGCTTGCACCCGCGAGGCCGGCGCCCGTCAGGTTAATTAGGGCGATGTGCCTACTCGTCGATCAGGCTCTCGTCCATCTCCTCGTCACCGATATCGACCTTGTCGCCCTCGTTAGAGGCGGTGGATTCCGCGTTGGCCGCATTCTGGTCGGGCTCGTCCTTGGCGGCCCTCATGCGAGCGAGCGCGCAGACGGAGTCGCTATCACCCACGCTCATAACCTTCACGCCCTGCGTCGAGCGGCCGAGCTTCGAGATGTCCTTCACCTTCACGCGGATAACGACGCCATCCGTGGAGACAATCATGAGCTCGTGCTGCGGACCAACGACGCGGCACGCCGCAAGGTTGCCCTTCTTGTCGGTCATAGTGATGGTGTAGACGCCCTGGCCGCCACGCTTGTGCTCGGGGTACTCAGCAACGGGCGTGCGCTTGCCATAACCCTTCTCGGTGATGACGAAGAGGTCGCCGTTGCCGTTGGTAATCTCCATGCCGAGCATCTTCGCGTCGCCCTTGAGGGTGATGCCACGGACGCCGGAGGTATCGCGGCCCATCGGACGGACATCGCTCTCCGGGAACATGATGGCCTTGCCGTCGGTCGAGACGAGGATGACCTTGTCACCCTCACGCACGCGACGAACGTTCACGAGCTCGTCACCGTCACGCAGGTTGATGGCGATGATGCCGTCGCGGCGCGTGCGGTCATACGCGCTCATGGCGGTCTTCTTCACCGTGCCGTTCGCCGTTGCGAACATCAGATATTCGTCCTCGGGGAAGGTGCGGCAGGTGATGACGGCCGTGGCGTGCTCGCCCTCGCTGAACGGCACGAGGTTGACGATCGCGGTACCGCGCGCCGTGCGCTGGCCAATCGGCAGCTCATGAACCTTGAGTCGATAGACCTTGCCCTTGTTCGAGAAGAACAGCACGTAATCATGGGTGCTCGCGACGAAGAGGTCCTCGACGAAGTCCTCGTCCTTGAGGCTCACCCCCTGAACGCCCTTGCCGCCGCGCTTCTGGGCACGGTAGGTGGCAACCGGGGTGCGCTTCACGTAGCCGGCGTGCGTCACGGTAATGACCATGTCCTCGTCGGCGATGAGGTCCTCGACGTTGAGCTCCTTGGTGCCCTGGACGGAAATCTCGGTACGGCGCTTGTCGGCGAACTTGCGCTCAATCTCGCGCATCTCGTCCTTGATGACGGCGAGGATCTTCTCCGGGTTGGCAAGCAGATCCTCGTAGTAGGCGATCGCTTTGCGAAGGCCGTCGAGCTCCTCCTGGATCTGATCGCGGGAGAGGCCAGTGAGGCGTCGCAGGCGCATCTCGAGAATGGCCTGGGTCTGCTCCGGAGAGAAGCCAAAGCGCTCGATAAGACGCTGGGAAGCCTCGGTATCAGTCTGAGACGAGCGGATGATGTGAATGACCTCGTCGATGTGGTCGAGGGCCATGAGATAGCCTTCGAGGATATGGGCGCGGGCCTTCGCCTTCTTGAGGTCGAAGCGGGTGCGACGGGTCACCACGTCGACCTGGTGGTCGATATAGTGCTGCAGCATCTGGCGAAGCGTCAGGAGCTTGGGCACGCCATTCACGAGCGCCAGGTTGATCACGCCGAAGGTGGTCTGGAGCTGGGTGAACTTATACAGGTTGTTGAGAACGACCTGCGGGATGACGTCCTTCTTGAGCTCGATGACGAGACGAATACCCTTCTGGTTCGACTCGTCGCGGAGGTCAGAGATGCCCTCGAGACGCTTCTCGTTGACGAGCTGGGCGATCTTCTCCTGGAGGGTGCCCTTGTTGACCTGGTAGGGCATCTCGGTAAAGACAAGGCGAGCACGACCAGTCTTCGTCGTCTCGACGTGAGCCTTGGCGCGAACGGTCAGCGAGCCGCGACCGGTCTCATAGGCATCGCGAATGCCATTGGTGCCCATGATCTTGGCGCCCGTCGGGAAGTCCGGGCCGGGCATGACCGACATGAGCTCGTCGGTCGTCGCATCCGGGTTATCGATGAGCATGCACGTGGCCTCGATGGCCTCACCGAGGTTGTGCGGCGGAATGTTGGTCGCCATGCCAACCGCGATGCCGTTGCAACCATTGACCAGGAGGTTCGGGAAACGGGCAGGCAGGACAGAGGGCTCGGAGAGCGACTCGTCGTAGTTGGGCTGCCAATCGACCGTATCCTTCTGGAGGTCACGGAGAAGCTCCATGGCGGGCTTGGCGAGGCGGCTCTCCGTGTAACGCATAGCGGCCGCGGAGTCACCGTCGATGTTGCCGAAGTTACCATGGCCGTCAACGAGCGGGGTGCGCATGCTGAACCACTGGGCCAGGCGGACCATCGTGTCATAGACGGCGGAGTCACCGTGCGGGTGGTACTTACCGATAACTTCGCCGACCGTCCACGCACTCTTCTTGTGCGGGCGGTTGGGGAAGATGCCGCTCTCGTTCATCGCGTAGAGGATGCGGCGGTGGACCGGCTTCAGGCCATCGCGAACGTCCGGCAGAGCGCGTGCGGTAATGACCGACATCGAGTACTCGATGAAGGACTGGCGCATCTCGTGGCCGAACTCGCTGATCTGGAGCGCTCCGCCGTGTTCGTCAACCTCGTCAGAGTCAGCTCCGCGGCCAGCGGCGCCAAACTCCTCCTCGAGCTCGCCGTCATCCTCCTCCTCGGCCTCGTCGTCAGACTCAACGTAGACGTCGGTGCCATCATCCTCGGCAGAGGCGCGATCAAGCAGGCGCTTGAGATCGTCGGGCAGGTCCGCCCCGGCCTCGTTGTTGATGTTGTTATCGTCTGCCACTTCTGGCCTTTCTCTTAGGCGTCCAGGTAACGGGCGTCATGGGCGTGGCGCTCGATGTAGTCACGGCGGTACTCGACCTCGGTACCCATGAGCTCGCGGACGGCGCGATCAGCCGCGGCGGCGTCCTCGATGGTCACGCGCTGGAGGATGCGGGTCTTGGGGTCCATGGTCGTGGATGCAAGCTGCTTCGGGTCCATCTCGCCCAGGCCCTTGTAGCGCTGGACGTCATAACCCTTCTTCTTTTTCTTGAGCTTGCCGGAATCGTCCTTGGTGTCCTCGTCCTCATCAGGACTGAAGCCCAGGGAGCGGATAGTGTCGCGGAGAATCTCCTCCTCCGGCTGACGACCGTTGGGATAGACGTAGTGGATCTTCTTGCGCACCTTGACGCCAAAGATCGGCGGGCAGGCGACGTAGATGTAGCCAGCGTCGATGAGCGGGCGCATGTACTTGTAGAAGAAGGTCATCAGCAGGATGCGGATGTGGGCGCCGTCGACGTCTGCATCGGTCATGATGATGATCTTGTGGTAGCGAGCCTTGGTGATGTCGAAGTCGCCACCCTCGCCATTGCCCGTGGTCACACCGGTGCCGATAGCCGTGATGAGCGACTGGATGGTGTCACTCGAGAAGGCGCGGTGATCGCCAACGCGCTCGACGTTCAGGATCTTGCCGCGCAGGGGGAGAATCGCCTGGATGTCTCGGCGACGGCCGTCCTTGGCCGAACCGCCTGCCGAGTCGCCCTCGACAATGAAGAGCTCAGTGAGCTCGGCGTCGCGAACGGAGCAGTCCGCAAGCTTGCCGGGAAGGGCCGCGCTCTCGAGGAGGCTCTTGCGGCGCGTCGCCTCGCGGGCCTTGCGGGCGGCGGTGCGGGCCTTGCTTGCCTGCTGAGCCTTATTGACGATGGTGCGAGCCTGCTTGGGATGCTCCTCGAGGTACTCCGCAAGGCCATCGGCGACAACCTTGTTGGTGAGCGAGCGCATATAGGAACTGCCGAGCTTGGCCTTGGTCTGGCCCTCGAACTGCGGGTCCGGAAGCTTGACGGAGATGACGGCGGAGAGACCCTCGCGAACGTCGTCGCCCGTGAGGTTGGGCTCCTTCTCCTTGAGAAGGCCCTGCTTGCGCGCGTAGTCATTGATGACACGCGTAAGCGCGGTGCGGAAGCCCTCGAGGTGCATGCCGCCCTCGGGCGTGTAGATGTCATTGGCGAACGACATCACGCTCTCGCCGTAGCCGGTGTTCCACTGGAGGGAGACCTCAACCTCGCCCATCTTCTCGACGGGAGTTCCCTCCTCTGTCTTGCCAGCGAGGTAGATGGGATTCTTGAGACCCTCGGGAACGTCCTTGCCCTCGTTCAGGAACTTGACGAAGTCAATGATGCCGCCGGCGTAGCAGAACTCGACGACGCGCGGCTCAACCTCACGCTCGTCCGTCAGGACGATCTTGAGGTTCTTGTTGAGGAAGGCCGTCTCCTGCAGACGGTTGTGGAGGGTGTCGAAGTCATAGACGCAAGTCTCAAAGATCTCGTCATCCGGCCAGAAGGTGACCGTGGTTCCCGTGGTCGTGGACTCGCCCACAACCTTCATCTTCTCGACGGTCTTGCCGCGCGAGAACTCCATCTCGTAGATGTTGCCGTCACGCTTGACCTGGACGACGACCCTCTTGGAGAGGGCGTTCACGACGGAGATGCCGACGCCATGGAGGCCGCCCGAGACCTTGTACGCGCTGTTATCGAACTTCCCGCCGGCGTGGAGGATCGTCATGACGACTTCGAGAGTCGGGATCTTCTTCACCGGGTGCAGGTCAACGGGGATGCCGCGGCCGTTGTCAACGACGGTGATGGAGTTGTCGGCGTGCACCGTGACGCGAATCTCGTTGCAGAATCCGGCCATGGCCTCGTCGACAGAATTGTCTACGATCTCCCACACGAGGTGGTGGAGGCCGCTCGAGCTGGTCGAACCGATATACATGCCCGGGCGCTTGCGGACAGCCTCAAGGCCTTCGAGAATCTTGATCTCGCCGCCGTCGTAGCCATGTTCATTGGGAGACTCTGACACCCGACAGTCCTTTCCTTAGGGTTTCTAGTCAATCCTTACTAGTTTAGTACAGGCGCCCAATTTGGCACAGCCTAAACCTAAATCGACGAAAACCCTTACGCCCAATATGGCTCTGGCGGATTGTCAGGGATTCTGCGGGTCCCTTTTGATTTCTCGCGTACTTTCCAACTTTGCGCGACGAATTGAGTATTCCATCGCTTTAGACGCGTTTTCGCGCAGACGAGGGTCAAGTCTCGAAACCTTGTCGGCAATGCGTGCCGCCTCGATGGTGGAAAGGGGCGGGAGTTCCTCCTCGACACGGGAGGGCTCCTCTTGCGCTATGGCACGCTCGCCCGCCTTCCTACTCAACTTGAACCTCACGCGGGCGACCTCGAGCCCCTCGTACGAGAGGCGGTCGACGAAAAGCTCCGCATTGGTGGTGAGGTCGACCATGAGCGCGTTGCCATCGAGGTAGACGACGAGTTCCGGCAAGCCCACGCCGCTTTTGGGCTTATTGAGCCAGACGGCAACCGTGTGCTTGGCGGCGCGCTTGCCACAAACCTTCCTCCATGCGTGCAGGGCCTTGTTCACGTCCGACGCACCGCGAGCGACCCGCTTGTCGACATAGGCAGCGACGACGTCCGCCGCGGTGGCGGCAGCGTGCTGCTTGGCGGGGTCGAGCGGGTCATAGACGCTCCTCGCCGCGGCGCGAGCCCGACCACCCTCGTGCCCGTAGTACCTAGCCGCCATAGCGGACCACCTTCATCCCCTCGAGAAGGCTGTCGTCGAAGTAGCCGAGGTTGGTCGTCGTGATGACCGTCTGAATCCCGCCCTCGACGAACTTCGTCACGCAGGCTCGGCGGTTCTCGTCAAGCTCACTCATGACATCGTCGAGCAAAAGCAGGGGTCGTTCGCCGAGGAGGTCTTCGCAGAGCCGCACCTCGGCCATCTTCCAAGCGAGGGCGACGGTACGCTGCTGCCCCTGGCTGCCGAACGCGCGAGCGTCACGCCCCTCGATCTCAAAGGAGATATCGTCGCGATGGGGACCGACGAGAGTCTGCCCTCGGCGGAGGTCGTCGTCGCGACTCTCCCCCATGCGCCGAAGCATGAGGTCACGAAGCTCGTCGCGTCCCATGCCCGCCTCGGCGCCGGCGACGCTCGGCACATAGCGGCACGTGAGCGCCTCGCCGGAGGCAACGTCCGCGTACACCTCACCCACGAGCGAGGAAAGGCGCGTGAAGAGGTTGAGGCGATGGTGAAGGAGCGTCGCTCCACCCAGAGCCACCGACTCGTCCCACGCGTCGAGGAGGACGGGGTCGCAGCCATCCTTCAGAAGGCGGTTTCGCTGTTCGACGGAGCGCGTGTATGCCGAGAGTACCTTGCGATACCCGGCGTTCGCCTGGGCTCCAAACGAATCGAGCTCTCCCCTGCGCATCGAGGCCGAGCCCTTCACGAGCGACAGGTCATCGGGGCAGAAGAGAATCGAGAGAAGGGTTCCCGGCAGGTCCTGGCTGCGACAGGGCTTGCCGTTCCTCAGGAACTTGCGCGAACCCTCGGCGGCGACGAGCTCGACATCCACCACTCGCCCATCGCCCTCGAGACGTGCGGACACATGCGCCTCCCGAGCTCCGGGAGCGACGAGCTCGGCCGGAGACGGGCGGCGGAACGATTGTCCCGCGGTGAGGTATTGGAGTGCCTCGACGGTGTTCGTCTTTCCAACGGCATTGGGCCCCACGAGGACCGTCACGCCGGGCGACGGCTCGAGGACGACCCCGTCGAGGTTCCTATATCCGCTGAACGAGATTCGAGTGACGACGAGAGACACGGGCTACATCCGCACGGGCATGAGCAGGTACAGGTAGTTGATCTTCGAGTAGCTCTTGAAGACGCCGGGGCGCATCTTCTCCTGGAGCTCGAGCGTGACCTCGCTCTCCTGGTTAAGGGCGCTCACGCAATCGCCGACATAGCGGTAGTTCATGCCGATGGAGTTCGACTGGCCCTCGACGTCAACAGAAAGCTGCTCGCGAGCATCGCCCTGATCCGGCGAGGTCGACGAGAGAAGCATCTGGCCGGAATCGGCGTCGACGTCGAGCCTCACGGAGGAGTTCGACGTGGCGATGGAGCTGACGCGGCGCAGGGCGCCGGCGAGGTCCGCGACCTTCACCTTGACGGAGGTCAGGCACGTCGACGGGATCAGCTTCTTGTAGTCGGGGAAGGTGCCTTCGATGCGCCTGGAGACATAGGTGGTGTTGCCAAACACGAAGATGACCTGGTTCGCAGTGCTGCCGATGATGATCGTCGGGGACTCGCTGGGAAGCGACAGGACGTCGTGGAACACGGTGCCGGGGATGATCATCTCGAAGGTTCCGTCGAGAGAGGAGGTCTCGACGTTGGTGTCGCACACGACGAGACGATAGGAATCCGTGGCAACGAGACGCACGAGGTTCTCCTCGACGTTGAGAAGGACGCCGGCGAGGATCGGGCGGCTCGTGTCGCGGGAGGTCACCTTATAGACCTTGTCGACCATCTCCGAGAGGATGTTGCAGGGCAGCTCGACCGAGCGCTCCATCGCGATCTCCGGAAAGCTCGGGAAATCTGCGGCGTTCAGGCAATTCAGGTGGAAGGAGCTCTTGTCGCACGTGAGGTGGATGGTGCCCTCTCCGCCATCAAAGGTAACGGCAGAGTCCGACAGGTTCTTCACGACGCTCGTGAGCATGCGCCCGGAGATGACCGTCTCGCCCTCCTCCTCGACGTTGGCGGCGATCTTGTGTCGGATCGAGGTGTCAAGATCGGAAGCCTGCATCTCAAGCGTTCCACCGGAGGCCTTCATGAGGATGCCTCCGAGAACGGGAATGGTCGAGTGAGTGGCGATTCCCTTCGAGACGATGGAGAGCGCCTTGGCAAGGGATGACTGGCTGACGGTGAAACGCATGTGTCTCTCCTATCTATATCTATTTATATATAGATATACATGTTAGTAATGGTAGTAAGGCGTGTAGAAACGTAGAAAACTTCTTAACAGTGCTGGTAGACGGCTTATTTCGCTGGTGCATTCACAGGTGATAGAGAACCTGAGTTATCTACAGAGAATAGCGGCTGAAATTCTTTCAACATTTTGACCCCAGTTTTCCACCATCCTCTACCACCTTTCGACATCTCATTGTCGAATGCTAGGAGCTCGCCATCAGGTCCTCCTTGAGGCGCATGATCTTGTCATAGACGATGCGGTCCTCCGTGCGTCGCTCCTCGACCCACTTGAGGCTGTGCTTTACCGTCGCGTGGGTGCGGCCACCAAACCGCTCACCGATGTCCGCGAGGGTCGAGTCCGTGAGCTCTCGCGCAAGCCACACGGCGACGTGACGTGGTTCCATGAGGGTCTTGTTGCGCTTGTCTCCCACGAGGTCCGTGTGGGTGACGTTGTACCTGGTCTCAACGAACTTCTGGATCTGCTCGATCGTGAAGGTGCGCGTGTTGGCGCCCCATTTTGCCTCGGCGATCTTCGTGATGTCCTCACGCGTGAGGGGAGACCCCCCGCGTTGCCTGTTGGCGGCCTCGAGGATGCAGACCTGGCAGAAGCTCTTGATGGTGCGAATGGACGCGCCGGAGCGCTCCGCCATGAACTCAAGGTCTTCTTCCGTGAGATCGCCATCGTAGGCGGCGTCGCCCATCTCTCGCGCGAAGTCCTTCATCCTCTTATAAAAGGTCCTGAGGAGGCCGAGTTTGAGCTCGTAGTTTGGGACCTGGATGGAGATGGTCACGCCTGAGTCGAGGCGGGTGGACACACGCTCCTCGAGGCCGAGCTCGATGGGGCTCTTGTCTGCTGCGAGCACGATCTGCTTGCCGTGGCTCGTGAGGAAGTTGAAGGTGTCAAAGAAGAACTGAACGGATCCCGCCTTCGAGCGGAACCCCTGAATGTCGTCGATGATGAGGACGTCGACGCCGTGGTAGTTGTCCGTGAGCGCCTGCTTGACGTCCTTCGTGGTGTCCACCATCGCGGTGCTGTAGTCATTTACGAATTCCGTAGCGGTTCGATACACGCAGACGCGTTCCGGGTCGTTGACGGCGAGATAGTTCTGGATGGCCTTGAGTAGGTGAGTCTTACCCATCCCCGGGCCGCCGTAGATAAAGAGAGGGTTATAAGCGTGGCTGCCGTTGGCGACCGCCTTTGCCGCCTGGAGAGCCATGCGGTTCTCCTCGCCCTCGATAAACGTCTCGAAGGTGAGCTCTGAATCCTCGGGTGCAATGTCTCCCACGAGGGGATTCTTCCGAGGAGCCGCCGACGCGGGCGTAACCTGTGTCGCGATGGGCTCGGCGGATGGATTCATCAGGCGCTCGAGCTCCTCGCGCGAGATGGTCGTCTGTGTCTGGTGGATATGAGGCATGGGCGCTGGCGCGACTTGGGACGCAGGCGCTTGAGGAGCCGGTGCCTGTTGCTGCGCAGCGCCGGGACGAGAAGCGGACGGGTTGCCGGAAGGTGCTCCTCCTGCCAGCGTCACGCACACGTTGAAGTGCTGGAAGGCCGCCCTTTCGAGGGCGTCTTCGATGATCGGTGCGTTTCTCTCGACGTTGCGCTTCACGAACGCGCCCTTGACCGAGATGGTCAGGGTGTCCTCCGTGAGGTCCTCCGCCGTGCAGCTGCGAAGCATGGCGAGGGTGGCGGGCGCCATCCCCTCTTCTTCGAGCATGTTCGTCACGTCGTCCCAGAGGATCTGGGCATCTGACTCTTGGGTTGAGAGATCACTCATTGTGCGTGGATCCAAACTGTCTGGACGGCGGGTCGCCGCCCTTCTCCCAAAATGTTGAAAACTCATTATATGTGAGCTTTGAGCTGAGGTGGAGCAAGTGTTGAAAACTAATTCGGACGGCGGTGAAACTCTGATGTCACCGCCGCCCGAAGCGATCCGATGCTGTTTGGGGAGACGATCGGATATCCCCGTTGGCTCACCGGTTTTCTACTGCTGGATGAGCGTCATGCCCATGTTCGTGAGGAACCGCTTTTGCCCCCTCTTGGCGACTATGCCCTGGTTCTCCATCTCCCGAAGCTGGCGGCTCCAAGTTGCGTTTGATCCGCCATATGCCGCCACGAGGTCGACCACGCCCACGCTCTCGTGCTGGGCGAGATAGGCGATGACTTGCTGCGCCCTCTCGCTGAGAGGTTCCGGATGCATTTGCTGCTGCCAAGGCATTTGCTGCTGGTAGGGAGCCTGTGGCATTCCCTGGGCGTAGGGGTAGTAGCCCTGTGGCGCGCTCTGCGCTGCCGGCCAGGCCCCGGCGCCCCATGGTTGGGGCATCTGTTGCGGATAGCCTTGCTGGTATTGGGGCATCCCCTGCTGCTGCGCTTGCGGCTGGAACTGCCCCATGCCCTGCTGTGGATAGCCCATCATCTGCTGGGGATACTGTGCCCCTGCCTGCTGGGGATACTGTGCCTCTGTCTGCGGAGGATATTGCTGCGCGCCCTGCTGCCATCCTTGCTGATAGGGATTCTGCCCGGGTGCTGCCGCCATGCCCTGGGGCTGTTGCCAAGCCTCATTCGCCGCCTGCATCGCAGGCGCAGACCCATTCGCGCTCTCATTGGGCATCGAGATCGTCACGATGGTGCCGCAGTTGATGTTGTCTTCGATGGTGAGCGTGCCGCCGTGGTCTTCCATGTATTGCTGGGCGTAAGGAAGGCCCGACCCCACACCTCGAATGTATTTCTTCATCTCCTCCGTTGCGGAGCTGGTTCCGTATTCGAGTGCGCGGTCCTTCTCGCGGATGCCGGGTCCCTGGTCTGAGAAGCGGATGGTGTTTCCGCCATCGAGGATGGAGACGGTCGGCTCCTTGAAATATGCGTGGACGAGGTTCTCAACAACCTCGCGGATGACCGTGAACGAGATCTTGCCGCCCTGCTCCTTGGCGAGGTGCGTGACGGTCGCGGTGATCTCCTCAAGATAGGAGCGCACGTCCGACGGTTGAATGACGACCACCCTCGGCGTTGCCGCGGGGTCATCGAAGATGGCGATTCGTGTGGGATTGGTGACGACCTCGCCAAGTTCGGGCGAGGTGGAGTTTTCCACCTTGTCTGCTCCCACGCCTATTTCCGTTGGCCCTTCTCCTACGAAGGGATAGAAGGCATCTGCCATCTTTCATCCATTTCTTTCACGGCCCTAGCGGGGCTTTTCATGCTCTTTCAACAAGATTCCAACAGATGATGAAAACTTGCACAAGCTTTTTTCCACCAACCGAAAGTTGTCAACATCTGACGAAAGATTGTTGATAACCTGCGATGACAAACCTCAAGCTGCTCGTGAAATACCTTGTCTACAGGCAAAATGTTTCACGTTGCACTGTTGATTATTTCATCCTTTGCGGATGATTTCCGCCTATTTCTGAAATGTTTGGCAACAGATTTTCTCCTCATGAAAGGCAGATCGAAAGCGAACACAAGGTCTTGTTGTTGCGCCCCTGGCGGACCTCACCCGTTGTGGTTTCGTGGCCAAGGCGTGCAAATGAGGTGCTTTTCTGTGGGATAACCTCGCAATTTCCCAATATTCAAATTGACATCACGTAACCCACACCCCTACAATCGGAGAGCTTGACTGCTAATGCAGTGATGAGATTTGTCACTCAGGAGGAACCACTATGAAGCGTACGTACCAGCCCAATAAGCGCAAGCGCGCCAAGTGCCACGGCTTCCGTGCTCGCATGGCCACCAAGGGCGGCCGCGCCGTTCTCGCCCGTCGCCGTGCCAAGGGTCGCAAGAAGCTCACTGTCTAGGACATTCATGGAGACCATCAAGTCCAAAAGGGATTTTGAGAGGGTCTTCCGTGGTGGTAAGCGGCTCAACCATCCTCTCGTCAGACTCACTGTGAGTCCTGTCGAGGGAGATGGTGTGGGCCGCGTTGCCTATGTCGCTGCAAAGAAGCTCGGATGTGCGCCGCATCGCAATAGGTGCAAGCGTGTACTTCGAGCTGCGGCGGCGGAGGCGGGTTTTCCGCCAGAGGGCTTCGATGTGATTCTTTTCTCGACGCCAGCGACGTACGAGGCCACCTCTCACGAGGTTGCCGCGGTACTTGCAAAGCTGAGGAAGAGAATCAACGCATGATTACTGCGGAGAAGGATGGGCAGGGCTTTATCGCCTGTTGCCTCATCCGTTTCGTGAAGGCATACAAAAGATATGTCTCGCCCATCCTTCCTCCGTCATGCATCTATGAACCAACCTGTTCTGAGTACGCCATAGAGGCACTTCGTCGGTATGGCGCACTCAGAGGTGGTTGGCTTACCCTGTCGCGTCTTGTCAGGTGTAATCCTTTCCACAAAGGCGGCTATGACCCCGTCCCGTAAGGACGGAACAACTGGAGGTACTTCCCATGTGGGATGGAATCATCTACGTCATTGCCCAGATCCTGACGTTCATTGCGAACCTCGTCGGTGACTGGGGCCTGGCAATCATCATTCTTACGGCCATCATCCGTATTCTGCTCACCCCTCTTACCGTGAGCTCGACGCGCTCGATGGCCAAGATGCAGGTCCTGCAGCCGAAGATGATGGAGATTCAGGAGCGCTACGCGGATGATCCCCAGCGCATGAACCTCGAGATGCAGAAGTTCTACAGCGAGAACAAGTTCAACCCGCTGGGTGGCTGCCTGCCTACGCTCATTCAGATGCCCGTGTTCTTCGCTCTCTTCTCCGTCCTTCGTTATCAGATTCCCTCGAGCGCGTGCTTCTATGGCATCTTTGAGTCCCTCGCCCTCTCACCGAACGGCGCCGTTCTTGAGCTCGGCTGGGCTGGGGCTTGGCTCTACATCGTGTTCGACCTTGCCTTTGGTGTCCTGACGCTCGTTCCGATGCTGCTTAACCAGCAGGCTACCGAGTCCATGCAGGGTCAGCAGACCAAGATCATGGGTATCGTTATGGCGCTCATGATGATGTGGTTCGGCTGGTCCGTGCCCATCGGCGTTGTTCTTTACTACGTCACCTCTTCTGCTTGGGGCGTTGTCCAGCAGGTCTTCATCACTCGTAAGGTGACCGAGAAGGCTAAGGCCGAGGAGGCCGAGCGTCTGGCTAACCAGCCGGTGAACATCAACGTCGTTCGCCGTGAGCGCAAGCAGCGCCCGCACAAGAAGTCCTAGGTCTTACGACATATATCCGTGCAGGTCGCGCATCCTCGTTAGAAGATGCGCGACATGTCTTATCTGGAGGTAAACATGAGCGAGGAGATTGTGGAGACCGTCGAGGAGTTCGACGCCATCCGCTCCGCCTACGAAGAGACAGGCGATCTCACTGATGACCAGGTAGATAAGGTCGCAGACGCTGCGATTGAGATTCTTAGGTCTATTCTGGGGTGCTTTGGAGAGAACAATAGTTCGATTGATGAGTACGACGGCGACGAGGGCGAGCTGATTCTCGACGTCAACGGCGGTAACCTCGCCATTCTCATTGGTCGTCACGGTGTGACTCTCGATGCTCTTCAGGTTGTCTTCTCTTCCATGCTTTCCAAGAAGATTGGCTTCCACTATCCGATTGTGGTGGATATCGAGGGCTATAAGAGCCGTCGTCGCGATAAGGTTCAGTCTGTCGCTCGCAACGCCGCGTCAAAGGCCCGCAAGAATGGCCGCGCTGTAAAGCTTGCTCCGATGAATGCCTATGAGCGTAGGCTTGTTCACCTTGCGCTCCGTGGTGATGACTCAATTACCACGCATTCTGAGGGTGTCGATCCCGAGAGATGCGTTGTAATTACTCCGGTCAAACAGCAGTAAGCTGTATTTGCATAGGTTCTCATTGAGGGAGGCTTCGGCCTCCCTTTTCTTTTATCGAACGAGTATGCATTTGGATTCGTGCCCCTGATCTCGTGATCGCATCACTGAGATTATTGAGTTCGCGCGTCGTGTCTATATGTATCAGCTTCAGATGCTCCTTGTCTTAACTTCCTCGCGAGGCAGTATGAGAAGCAATCTAATTCTGTATACAGGTTCACTCGCTCAGCACTTCCTATCTTCCTGGAAGATAATTGGATGATCTTCTGCCTCATGTTTGATGGATTCCAAATCGAGCTAATCGGCTTTGATATCTATGGAAGATATTGTCGAGTGGCTCATCTATCATTGGAACTATTGATCATCTCCCTCTAATGACAAAACTTCTTGGTTCGGGAAGTTTTGTCATAGATTGGATTCATCCTATGGTTGCTTCTTGGAATGAGTTTGAGAATCAGGCCTGGCTCGATTCTCAACTTTCAATTCGAGGCTCTGAGAGCGTTTCTCAGGCTATAAAACAACTTCTTGCTATGACTGATGCGTATGACATCAAACTAGGCCTTAGAGAAGCTTCTATGGCCGTACGACACCTTCAGCTTATGCTTGCTAAGAATGAGTGCGTGAATCTCACAGCTATTAAAGAACCAGAGAAGGCACTCGTCCTTCATAGCCTTGACTCTCTTCTATTTCTTAAGGTGCTTCAAAGTCAAAACCTTCTACTTGATAAAAATCAGAAATTTCTTGATATGGGTACTGGCGGCGGTTTTCCCGGTCTTACTCTTGCGTGTTGCCTGCCGTGTCAGGTAACGCTTTTGGATTCGGTCGGTAAGAAGGTAAAAGCCTGCTCTGAGTTTGCTGACGATTTACTTCTCTCGGATCGTGTCCAGTGTGTACATGGCCGTCTTGAGGAATATGCGAAGGTTATTCACGGTTCACAAGATGTGGTTGTGGCACGTGCTCTTGCACCTCTCGATGTTCTTCTTGAATATGCCGAACCTTATCTAAAGAGAAATGGTTATCTCGTATTTGGCAAAGGCATGCCTGATGTGGAAGAGCTTTCTAAGGCAGAATATGTCTCTTCCCTACTTGGTTATTCGAATGTTTCACGTGAAACATTCGAACTTCCTAACGATATGGGTCACAGAGAGATATTTGTCTATCAAAAGACATCTCGTAGTAAGGTAAAGTTACCTCGTAAGAATGGCGAAGCGCGAAACAACCCCCTGGCAAATCGCTAGTGTTTCACGTGAAACAATTGACTCAGAGAATGGAAAGCTATGGGATATAAAGATGTAAAACGCAGTAATCCAAGCAAACCATCCCATGTCCTGGCGATTATCAACCAGAAGGGTGGCGTTGGTAAATCGACAACCGCAATCAACCTCTCCGCAGCACTTGGAGAAGAGGGTAAGAAGTGCCTGGTTGTTGATTTTGATCCCCAAGGGAATACAACCAGTGGTTATGGCATAGACAAGGAAGAGCTTGAGCACGATATTTATGATGCTCTTCTTGATGGTTACGAATTTAGTGAGCTCATCGTCGGAACTCCTGAGAAAAAGGTGTTTGTTGTCCCCGCAACTATTCAATTGGCGGGTGCAGAGATTGAGCTAGTTAGCAAGATAGCTCGCGAAAGCATTCTTAAGAAGCTAATTGATAGCGTTAAGGACGAATTTGACTATGTCTTTATTGACTGTCCTCCGTCTCTCGGCCTTCTAACGATCAATGCTCTGTCTGCAGCTGACAGACTTCTCATTCCTATTCAGTGCGAATACTACGCTCTTGAGGGCGTTACAAAGCTACTTGAGTCAATGAAGCTAGTAAAGGGTAGCCTTAATAGGGAACTCGATGTATTCGGTGTCCTTATGACCATGTATGACGGTCGTACGACGCTTTCTAACCAGGTTGTTGAGGAAGTAAAGAAGTATTTTGGAAAGATAGTATTTAAGACTGTCATTCCTAGAAGCGTAAAGATATCCGAAGCTCCAAGTCATGGACTCCCCATTGCTATGTATGCAGCTACGAATAAGGGTGCAATTGCATACAGGGCTCTTGCAAGAGAGGTGATCCGTCGTGGCTAAGAAAGCAGCCCTTGGAAAGGGTTTGAATGCGCTCTTCACTGAGACGGCGGCTGAATCAGGTTCCGAACCGGAGGCGTCTCTGCCAATTGCGAGTATTGTCAGGAATCCTGATCAGCCTCGTAAGAGTTTTGATGAGACGCAGCTTTCAGAGCTGTCAGACTCTATTAAGCAAAATGGTGTTCTCCAGCCTATTCTTGTCAGGAAAAAGGGCGATAAATACGAGATTGTTGCAGGAGAGCGTCGATATCAGGCAAGCAAGCTTGCTGGTCTGAAAGAGATCCCTGCAATTGTTCGTGAAATTGATGATGCTGAGGTCTTCCAGTTAGCTCTAATTGAAAATCTACAGCGATCTGACCTCACACCTATTGAAGAGGCAAGGGGATATAGGCAGCTCCTGGATACTAAGGGACTCACTCAGGAGGGGCTAGCAAAGATTCTCTCGAAGTCTCGTTCTGCGATTGCAAACACGCTCCGTCTCATGGATCTTCCTCAAGAGGTTCAGGACTTGATGGAGGAAGGTCAGATCACGGCGGGTCATGCTCGTGCAATTCTTGCTGTGCCTACTGAGGAAGGCAGAATCAAACTTGCCCAGAAGGTTGTTGCTGAGAATCTGACCGTCCGACAGACAGAAAATCTCGCACCACTATTTTCTGTCACGCGCGATGAGATTAAGCCTAAGAATCCCGCACCTCAGTACTTTAAGAGGGCGGCGAGGACGCTGAGACAGGCTCTTGATACAACCGTTAAGGTTAAGCAGGTCCGTGGCAAGAACAAGATTGAAATCGAATTCAAGGATGAGGATGATCTTGCCCGTATCATCGATCAGCTGTCTTCCGGTTCTCAATCGCAGGAGAGCGCATGGGAAGACTAGCAAAGTCACTAAACAGCGTGATGCTGATTGGTGGAGTGACCGCCGTTGCTTGGAATCTACTCCTTGACGAGAGAGCTAAGCAGAGCGTCAGGGATGCCGCTGATCAGGTTGTCAGCCTAGGAAGTCATCTTCTCAACACGTATATGGAGCCAAACCAAATGGCGAATGATGAGGCTGCGGCCGCATATAACAGGGCTTGGATCGAGCAGCAGTGGAGAGAAGCTGGCTACTAAGGAAGGTTGACCAAAGAGCACGGTCAGAGGTCTTTGACCAAACACTCTAGTGGAAAATGAAAGGGGAGTAGAACAAAGGTTCTACTCCCCTATTTCTACTTACCTATTTACAACAGCGAACTACTTAGAGATGAGAGGGAAATCTTAAAGGTCCGCGTTGTGGCGCTGCGAAAGCTGACCGCAAGCAGCGTCGATATCGTTGCCGCGAGAGTTCCTGACGGTGGCCTCGACACCAACCTGTGCGAGCCTACGAACAAACATCTCAGCCTTTTCCTCGGTTGAGGGCTTAAGCTTCGATCCTTCGAGGTCATTGAGCTGAATGAGATTGACGTGAGACAGAGTTCCGCGGCAGAAATCACAGAGGGCGTCGAGCTCGGGCTTCGTATCGTTAACACCGCCGATGAGGGCATATTCGTACGTCGGACGGCGACCAGTGGCCTCAACATACTCGCCCATGACTTCGTGAAGGTGCGAGAGGGAGTACTTCTTCACGCCAGGCATGAGAACGTTGCGCGTCGCCTGAACGGCGGAGTGGAGGGAGACGGCGAGGGTGAACTGCTCGGGCTCCTTGGAGAAGCGCCTGATCATAGGAATGAGCCCGCAGGTAGAGACGGTGAGGTGACGGGCGCCGATGCCAAGACCATCGGAGGAGTTAAGCATGCGCAGGGCTTTGAGGACTTCGTCGTAGTTATTGAAGGGCTCGCCCTGGCCCATCATGACGACGCTGGAAGCACGCGTCTGGAAATCCTCGCTGACATGGACAACCTGGTCATAGATTTCCGTTGCGGTGAGAGAGCGGGAAAAGCCACCCTGTCCGGTGGCGCAGAAAACGCATCCCATGCGGCAGCCCGCCTGAGTGGAGACGCAAACGGCGAGCTTGTTGCGGGTGGGCATGCCAACGCATTCAGCGCGCGTGCCATCCTCATAGGAAAGGAGATACTTGCGGCTGCCATCAGCGGAGATCTGACGAACGAGTTCGGAGGTTCCGCCAAGAGAGCAGTGCTCGGCAAGCTGGGCGCGAAGGGCGGCGGGGACGTTAGTCATCTCATCGAAGGAGGTAACGTGCTTTTTCCAAACCCAGTCCTCCACCTGCTTTGCGCGAAAGGCAGGCTGGCCAAGTTCGGTGACGAGCGCGACCAGTCGATCGTGAGAAAGAGTGCGAAGGTCGAGCTTGCGTCCGGATGAGTCGGTATCATTGAAGGGCATGTCGCGGCCTTTCTGGCGTGACGAGGAATAGATTGCCGCAAATAGCAGCGACACGAGTGTATATCACGGGAGATGGAGGACTTGAGAAACCGTGCCTGTACCTCGCAATCTGCGCAGCTTTAGCGGCCAGATGGACTGGAGCGACACAATGGACGTGACTGAGTGCAAGGTGGCACTACTGTGCGGCGGCTGGTCAGACGAGCGCGAGGTGTCCCTGACGAGTGGCCGCGAGTGCGCCAAGGCCCTCGCTGAAGCTGGATTCTCGAGCGTCGATATCTTTGATATCGCCGCCCCTGATTTCGTGACCTCGATCGCGAGTGGCAACTACGATGTTGCATTCGTGGCGCTTCATGGTCGCTATGGCGAGGATGGCTGCGTCCAGGGATTCCTCGAGCTCCTCGGCATTCCCTATACCTTCTCCGGAGTACTTGCGAGTGCCGTGGCCTCCGATAAGGCGATGGGCAAGGATATCTATCGCGAGCACGGCATCCCGACGCCGAAGGATGTCTGCCTCTTCCAGGGGGATGACGTCGATTTGGACTCCATTGTCTCCGCGCTTGGCCTTCCCCTCTTCGTCAAGCCCGTCTCGAGCGGCTCGAGCAATGGCGTTTCTCGCGTCGATGATGCCACAGAGCTCGCCTCCGCTATCGACGAGGCGTTTAAGTTTGATACGCGCGTCCTCATCGAAAGCGCGGTGAAGGGAACCGAGATTACGGTACCCGTCTTGGGCAACTCGAAGCCCGAGGCTCTGCCCGTGGTTGAGATTCGCTACGAGACTGCCTTCTATGACACAAACGTCAAGTACGAGGATCCCTCTAAGCACCATGTCATCCCGCCTGAGCTTCCGGATGCCGTCGTCGATCGCGCTCAGGAGCTTGCCTGCAGGGCCCATGTCGCGCTTGGCTGCATGGGTGCCTCACGCAGCGACTTCATCGTGGACGAGTCTGGTGAGCCCTACATTATCGAGACGAACATCATCCCCGGCATGACCGGTTCCTCCCTGCTTCCCGACTCCGCGCGCCGCGCGGGCAGGAATTTCCCGGACCTGTGCCGTTACCTCGTCGAGCTGGCGCTCGAGCGTGGCGCTCGCGGTACGTCCGATAAGCCGCGTACCTCTATGCCGGGAGAAGTCGAGTGCTAGAGCAGGGACAGAATAACGGCAGAAAGACAATCGCAGACATTCTTCTTCCGGAGACGCCGGAAAGCGTCGCGGCTGCGTATAGCCGCCTCGCCGAGCGTGCGAAGGTCGAGGATTTCGGCCTGCTAGAAGAAGACGTCGTGGTTCTCGACACGGAAACCACTGGGCTATCTTTCGCGGATTGCCAGCTTACGGAGATTGCCGCGGCCCGCCTGCGTGGGCGGGAAGTGGTGGAGACCTTCCGCACCTTCGTAAACCCAGGCATGCCGATACCAAAGAACATCGCGGCGCTGACGCACATTACGGATGCTGACGTTGCGGATGCCCCGACGCCAGAAGAAGCGGTCGCAAGTCTGGCGGAGTTCGTTGGTGGCGCACCCGTGCTTGCTCACAACGCGACTTTCGACAGGACCTTCGTCGAGCGTGTTTCCGGCGGGCGAGAGGTTAGCGACATGTGGGTCGACACCCTCGCCCTCTCGCGCATCGCCCTGCCCAGGCTTGTGACGCACAAGCTCCAAGATATGGCCGAGGCATTTGGCTGCGACTCCGTGACTCACCGCGCCATGGATGACGTGGAGGCCCTGGCGGGCATGTGGAGGATTATCCTCTGTGCCCTCACGGATTTGCCTGCTGGTCTGCTCGAGGTCCTCGCCAACATGCACCCCGAGGTCGAGTGGGCCTATCGACCCATTCTCTCTCACCTGGCCCTCGCGAATCCCGGTGTGCCGTTCTCCCTCGTTGGTGCGCGCCGCGAGCTCGTAGGCGATCTCAAGGTTTCGATGAGGCCCGATGTGGATGAAAAGCCCACTTCTGCGACCGCACCCTCCCGCGACGAGGTTTCCCAGGCATTTGGCCCCGATGGTGTCATCGCCTCCATGTACGAGGGCTATGAAGCGCGCTCGAGCCAGGTGGAGATGGCCGAGGAAGTGCGTTCGGCGCTGGAGAGCAAGACGCTCCGCTCCATCGAGGCTGGCACGGGTGTAGGGAAATCGGTGGCCTATCTCCTGCCGCTCGCTCTCTATGCGAAGAAAAACAACGTCACGTGTGGTGTCGCCACTAAGTCGAACGCGCTTACGGATCAGCTCGTTTCCCATGAGCTACCGACGCTTTCGGGAGCGTTGCCCGGGGGAGTGAGCTACACCTGCCTCAAGGGATATGACCACTATCCATGCCTTCGCCGCCTGGGAAGGGCCGCCTCCGGTGACCTTCCCGTGGGCGAGGCGAGGCAGAATGGCCGCTCGGACGCCACGATTGCCGCGGACATGCTCACTGCGATCGCGGTGACTTATGCCTACGCATGCCAATCCGTCGAGGGCGACCTGGACGCGCTTGGCATCAGGTGGGGAAGCGTCCCAAAGAGCATGCTCACGGTTTCGTCAGGAGAATGCCAACGCTCTCGTTGTCCTTTCTATCCCAACCTCTGCATGCTCCATGGCGCCAGGCGCCGCGCGGCGTCGGCTGACCTCGTTGTCACGAATCACTCGCTGCTGCTTAGAAATGTCGAGGCAGACGGCAAGATTTTGCCTCCGGTTCGAAACTGGGTCATCGACGAGGCCCACTCGTTTGAGAACGAGGCCCGTCGCCAATGGGCGCTCGAGGTCTCCGCGGAGCGCGCGCGGGCGCTCTTTGAGTCCCTTGGTGGCACGAAGACCGGCGTCATCGCTTCGTTCTCCGCGCTCGCCGCGGGTAGCGAGGCGGCAATGCCGGCGATGGGGCTCCTGGCGAAGGGTGCGAGCAGCACCCAGCGCGCGAGTGTCGCCTCTGCCGATTTCTTCGATGCGGTGAGGGGTCTCATTCGCCTCGCCCGTGGAGGCAACGGCTATGACACGGTCAACGTCTGGCTTGGTGATGAGAACCGCTCGACCGACGAGTGGGCCGCAGTCAGCGAGGCTGGTCTTGCGCTCATTGACCGTCTCGATGCCGCGCGCCATGACCTGGAGGGCGCACAGCGCGTCTGTTCGGCAGCCATCGAGAACCTGCCTGGTGACCTTGCGGACGCCTGCAGGCAGCTCGAGGAAATGTCGAAGGCGTGCCGTGTGATAGTCGAGGGCAAGGACGACTCGTACGTATGCTCCGCCGAAGTTTCTCGAGCGAAGAGACGCCAAGGTTTCGAGCGCCTCGTTGCCGAGAAGCTCGATGTGGGCGAGGAGCTTGCAGACCGCTGGTATCCCGAGATGCGGAGCGTTACGTTCTGCTCCGCCACGATGAGCGTTGACGGGGACTTCTCACACTTTGAGGAGTCCATGGGTCTCAACCGCCTGCCCGCGGCTCGTCATCGCGAGATTGCCCTGCCTAGCTGCTATGACTTCGACAGGAACATGTCTGTGGTCGTCGCCCGCGACCTTCCCGATCCGCGCGATTCCGGATATTTGGCTGCGCTCGAGAACCTGCTGTATGACGTGCACGTTGCGATGGGCGGCTCGGTGCTCACGCTGTTCACGAACCGCCGAGAGATGGAGCAGGTATACGCGGCTCTCTCCGACAGACTTGCCGCGGCTGGGATCGAGGTCGCGATGCAGGAACGTGGCTCCTCGACGCGGAGGCTGCGCGAGAAGTTCGTTTCCGAGAAGTCACTTTCCCTTATGGCACTCAAGTCGTTCTGGGAGGGATTCGATGCCGCGGGCGATACCCTGCGCTGCGTCGTTATCCCCAAGCTTCCGTTCTCGAGTCCCGCGGAGCCTCTGTCTCAGGAGCGTTCGAGCAGGGACCGCCAGGCCTGGAGGCGCTGGAGCCTTCCAGAGGCCGTGATTTCGCTCAAACAGGCTGCGGGGCGTCTCATTCGTACCTCGACCGATACGGGCGTACTCGTTCTCGCCGATAGCCGAATCACGACGAAGGGCTACGGAAAGACGTTCGTGAGGTCTCTTCCGTCGGCGAACGTTTCGGTGCTCGGCGCCGATATGGTTGGTCGATATCTGGAGTCGTGGAGAGAGAACCACTAGAGGCGGATGGTCGCTAAGATGCGGGCGGGGATGATTCGGTTTCGTCCCCGCCCGCTCGCTGAAGCGATGATTGTCGTGGCTATGTGGCTCTCCGCTGCGATTATGCGCGCCGTCGAATTATTCCCACGACAAAGCGTGTGACCTGATCATTTCCGGGACTGATAGCTTGCAAGCTTGCGCGCCGCCTTGTCGAGGTCGCGTCGTGCCGTGGCGCGCATCTCCGCACGAAGTTGCACGCTTGGACTGTCACTTTCGGAAAGGCCCGGATCCCTGTCCTCGAAGGTGACCTCGCTACCGAGTGCGAGGATGTGGCGGGGGAGCCAGTCGGCGCGAAAGTAGGGAACATCCACGAGGATGTGACCGTCTGGGTTTTCGCCTGCCGCGACGGCACCCTCCCAAGAGAGTACGGTCTTGGCTGCAAGGGGCGTGCAGGTGAGTCTCAGCACGCCCATATCCGGCCGTTCTGCCCCGGAAACGCGCGCGTGGACGGGCTTATCCTCAAGTTTGACGTCAGACATGCCTTCGGCCCTAAACGTGCGAGCCGCTCGTGCGTCGAGGTCATAGCCATCAATGAACCAGCCATCGTCTCCTATGCGCAGCGACAGGGGGACGAGGCGGCGCGTCTTAACGAGCGTGTCATTCTCCCCGCGGTACTTGAAGGTGATGGGAGGCTGCTCAACCTCTGTGTTCTCGTCGTTCTCTCGCGTTCCGCGGACGATGGAGTGCGCACAGGCGACGAGGGCTTGGTGGGCTTCGGCTGAGACTTCCGAGTCAAGCGGCTCGTTCGTGCGGACGTAGCGGGTGGGGAAGAAAGTGTCTTCGAATTCGGTTCGAAGGGGGTCATTCTCGGCGAACCCCAGGAGGTCGAATGCGTCTGCAAAAACGTTTGCCTGTTCGGTCGTGAGACGTAGCCGCCAGGGGTGGGTTGTGGCTGCCGTGGCGCAGATGTCGCCACGCGACCCCTCGAGCGAATAGAAGGAGACGATGGGCTCGGAGGGGGAGTCCGACTTTGCCGGTGCGCCGTTGGCGAGATCGTTCAAGATCTCCAGAACCCTTCCCTCGGTAATGCCGAGGAGCCGTGCGAGGTCGGCGGGGTTGGTGGTGCCATGGGCGCGCCAAAGGGCGAAGACGACAGACAACATCTCGCTTAGCCTGCGCTCGACGGGACGCCCTCGCTGCGCGCGAGGCTTATCAATGGTGCTCGTCATGAAATCGCCCCCTCGAGAAGTCCCCTCCAGGAATCGACAAGTTCAGTGGGCTCAAGAGGCCAAACGCCCCGCTCAACACACCACTTCGCTGCCGCATCGACGTCTTTTACGATGCCGGTCCACACGCAAGCGCCACCCTGGCGACTTTGGATCGCTCCGGATTTTGGCCCTGATTTTTTGAACGCCTTGACCGCGTCTCGCCCAGCGTAAAGAACGGCTTTGACGTGGTCGTCTCCAATTTCGAAGGGGAGGAGGCGCCAGTCATTGATGTCAAAGTCCGCAGGGATTTCGTAGCGATCATCGTCCTCGCGCACTTTGACGCTCGTAGCGCGAGATAGGTTGTACGTGCGCATTGCGGGATCTCTACCCTCGCGTTCGCTTAGGCCCACAACGTACGTGGAACCCTTGAGCGAAAACATGCCCATGGGGCGCAGGATGCGCTTCTTGGGGCGCTTGTCTGCGACGGCCTGATAGGTGAGCTCGACGGGAATCCTGGAGCGCATGGCATTAGCCACGGTTTCCAGAATCAACGGATCGCAATCCGTCTTGGGAGAGGCGACATCGCCGGGACCGGCGCAGGTGGACAGCGTTACGCGAGGGATGGCCTCTCCGAGGGTTCGCCGTCCGGCGGTGGAAGGGCTTTCGGCGAGCGGGCGGAAGAGCGTGCCGAGGATACGAGCGTCCTCGTCGGCTTTTGCCGTGGGCTTGGCGAGAGAGCGCTGCCCGTCGAGTCGATAGCTCTTGGCGGTGCCATGGATTTCCTCGACGAGGAAGATGCCTTCCTCCTCTAGCTTTAGGCAATCGCGTCCAAATGTCTTGTGGAACGACGTGACGGCGACATCACCGTAGAAGCGGTCCTTCAGATCAGAACCAGTCAGCGGTGTGCCTTCAGCAAGTTTGAGGGCCACGCGAGTGCGTAGGACTTCGCGGTGACCGATATGACCGCCCTTATTCGGGGAGCTTTTGGCCATGGTGTCCCCCTCACTTGAGGTTGGTGCTCCGACAGCTGTTACCATGTCAGCAATGATCACTCCTGGGTGTTCCCACATTTTATTATGTGTTATTCCACCCCGGTGTGACCGGTGTTTCGCGGAAGGGGACATTATTTGGCCACGAGAGGTGCAAACGGGCGCGCCGGCGGTCGTCGAGATCGCGTTGTCAACGATGGCAGAGGCCGTCGTGTAGCCAGTCGGCCCGCTAGCCATGCCCGCCGCCGCGCACATGTGCGTGACGGGGCGCGGGAAAAGTCCGGGCTTCCCCTAGCTGCGAGAATGGCCATCGTATTGGCCGTAGTGGTGGCGCTTGGCACGGGAGGATTCTTCGCATGGCGCTGCCTTACCGGTGGCATGCAAGCTCGCGAACAGATTAACCTCGCGATCAAGGCCGTCCAGGAGGCGGATGCCGTGATCGTTGAGGTTAACGATGCCGTGAGCTCTCCGATTGGCGACACCGCCTCTTTTACGGATGAGCAACTCAGCTCTGGATCGAGGTCCGCGACCGAGGCGCTTACGCGCGCTTCCGATCACATTTCGCGTGCTCGCGGCCTCAACGAGTTCCTCGACGATGATCAACGCGCGGTCCTCTCTGCGCTAGATGATTCGATTTCGGCGCGTAAGTCCATGCTCGGAGCCGGGCAGGTAATCGTGAGCGTCGACGCCTCTGTGGGCAAGGCGCGCAATCTGCTCGAGCAGTCCCTCGCCAAGGCGGCTTCGGCGGATGCGAAGACCAGAGAGGCGACGACCGCCGCGAACGAGTACGCGAAGCACCTTGCTGGGCAAGAGAGCCAGCAGACGGATGCAAACGTGCCGGTGACTATCGACAATGAGGCAATCTCCCTTCTTAACGAGGCAAACGATTTGCTCGGACAGGCAAAGTCGGCTTTTGGAGATGCCGATTACAGTGCTTACGAGGCCTACCTATCCAAAAAGCTGGAAGCGGCGCAGCTGATGCTCGAAGCTGACTCGGCGATTCTGTCCGGCGATTTCGAGAGGGCAGGGGAGTGCGTCACCAAATACAACGAGGCGGACGCCGCGGCATCCGAGCTTGCTGCCGCCCTGCCCGCAACGACCAACGACGTTTTCCTCGATCCGTACACGCGGCTGACGAGTGCCGAGCGCGAGAGCTATCTCGCCGCTCAGCAGAAGGCAACCGAGGCCGACGCCCTCGTGCGTAGGTATCAGGGTGTTGGAGTCAGCGTGGCCACGACTGACCCCGCGGGTGCGTCTTCGACGCCGGGCTCAGCCACGGCAACTACCACGGGCACCGCCGAAGATTCGGCGGTGGGCGATGCGTCTGCGCTGGATTCCTCCACAACCCAGGCTGCTTCTGCTTCCTAGACTGACCGATGATGCGTTATTGCCTGCTATTTGCGATGATTTGGATCTGGCGTTTTTAGTTTCTTGTCACTGACCCTTGAGCACTTACCGTGCAGGGATGCCGCATATGATGCCCCCGCCCTGCGAAATGTGCAGGCAGACGTATACTCTTGACCAACGATTGCAGGTAGCGGCGCTACCGCTATTTGGAAGGTGAACGGATGAGCGTTACGAAGGAATATCTCGAGTCTCTCGACTCTGAGGTTGGCATTGCACCGGCTAGCAGCCAGGAAGAGCTTGACTGCGCGCAGTATCTGGCGGGGGTCTTCACCTCTCACGGCATCGACCCGCAGATCCAGGACTTCACTGCGCCGTCGTTTGGCTATCTGCCGTACGGCGTTGTGATGGTGCTCCTGTTCGTGGGCGTCGTGCTCGCGGGGCTTGGCCAGGTTGCCACGCTCGCCGTCGGTATCATTCTCGTGCTGGCTTCTGTGGCACTGCTTGTCATGACCTACAACGGCAAGGACGTTGTCTCGAAGGCGAGCCCGCGCTCTCACAGTCAGAACGTCGTCGCCCTTCATAAGGCCGAGGGGGAGGGCAATTCGCGCAACCGCCCCATCGTGATTGTGGCTCACTATGACACGCAGCGCCTCGACCTCCTCTCCCGCCCCGAGCTGGCCGTGGTCAAGAAGTACCTTGCCGTTGCCGCTCCGTATACCGTCTGCGTTACCGCCCTGTGCGTCTTCGTTCAGCTTCTGGGCTTCCTCCCCGAGGCTGCCCGCCGCACCTTCTGGGTAATTGGCATCATCGCTGCCCTCCCCATGCTCCTCTGGGGCATCTCCCTCATCGCCTCTCGATTCCTTCCCTATGCCGCCGGTGGCGTCGACAACAAGTCTTCGCTTGCAGCCATGCTTGGCGTGCTCGATCGCGTGAGTCCCGTTGCCGGGCGCTCTGCCGCTCCTTCCGAGTCCAAGTCTGACGAGGCGGAGGAGGGCGCTCCCGTTCGCGACTCTGCAGTTCGCCCGGCACGTCGCGAGCCGGCCATGCGCCGCGAGGTCGAAGAGGTCATCGGTGCCCGCCACGGCGAGACCATCCTTCGCGAGCTCGGCATCCTCCCTGAGGATTGCGACATCACCTATATCGAGCCCGAGGTTCGTCTCATTCCCGTTGACGAGCCCGACATCGAGGAGGGTCTCGACCGCATCACGGACCCCTCCGCCACGGCCGATCTTCCCCTCGTGCCCGAGGACGAGGTCGTCGACGTCGCCCAGAGCGATGCTGACGACGACGCGGTTGATCCCGGTGCAACGGCACCGATGGAGGTCGTCACCGAGGAGGCTGACCCGGATGCCACCAGGCCCATACCCGTGGTCGACGACACCCCCCGCATTGATGCCGCCGAGGTCTCCCTTGACCCCGCGACCCTGAATCAGCTCGAGGACGGCGAGAGCGTCTCTGAGGGGCCGACCGTCGAGAACGATCAGTCCGGCATCACCAATATGGCCGAGGAAAGCGACGAAGACGCCGCCGAGGCGACGCGTCCCGAGCGCCCGCGTCCCTCCGCGGTCGAGGATCCGGAGTGGGGGCACAGCACGTATGTCCCCAAGGCGCATCCCGCAGCTGGTAACGTCGCCCGCCGTGCTGCGCTTTTCGACCTTCCTGACCCCCTTGCGAAGGAGAACGATCCCTTCGCTCCCCCTGCTGAGGCCGCCCCGGCTGCCGCCTATGTCGCTCCTGCGACGGTTCGCCTCGATGACGACGCCGATGCCACGCAATTCGTTCCCGCGAATCAGTCCGCCGTCCCCCAGATCGCCGATGACATCCAGGTGCTGTCCGCTCCGGTCGAGAGTCATCAGGAACAGCCCGCTCGAAAGAAGCGCCTGGGCGGACTCTTCGGGAAGAAACGTCGCCAGCAGCAGGAGTCCATGTCCGAGTGGCTCGGTGTTGACGAGGACTATGATGCCAAGGCGTCTGGCGAAGGCATCGGTTCCTGGGATAACTTCAACGACGACAACCTTGAGCACCATGGCGGTGGCTACAAGGGTGGCGCCGCTCTGAACGTCAACCTTCGTGGCCTCAAGGACAAGATTTCAAGTCTTCGTCCGGGCGACGCTGCGGAGGAGGCCGAGCAATCCTCCGACGAGGAAGCGCCGCTCGACGATGCTGCGGGCCTTGATGCCATTCCTGGCGAGAACCCCGTCGCCGAAGCTCCACAGGAGCCTGAGAACGCCGATGACTCTTACGAGCCCGAAGCGTATGACCCTGAGGCTCCGATGCCCGAGGTTCCCGCCGAGACCATCGAAGCCATCAACGAAACCAATGTTGATCGCAAGCTTCGTGACGCGATTCTCGCGATGAGCGATGATGACCTCCGTGCTCACGACATTTGGTTCGTCGCGACCGGCGCTTCCGCGCTTGGACATGCTGGCATCAAAGACTTCATTGCCAAGAACCGCAAGTCGCTTCGTGGCGCGTTCGTCATTAACCTCGAGTGCGTTGGTGCCGGAGATCTCACGCTCCTCACGAATGAAGGTCTCGGTGCTCCTCGCCGCGCAGACCGCCGTCTGGCGAGGCTGATTTCCTCTGTCGCCTCTGACCTCCATCTCGATCTGGGCCAGCTATCTCGCACCTGGGCCGACACCGAGGCGACTCCGCTCATGCGCAGCCACCTCCGTGCCGTCACGCTCATGGGCCTTGGCGATAACGAGCTTCCCGCCTTTGCCCACACTGCGGATGATGTCCCGGAGAACGTGAATCCCGAGCAGGTCGAGAACGTCTGCGCCCTCATCATGGAGACGATTCGCCGCTCGTAGGCTGGGTCTCGACAAACACGAGTAGCGTCCGGTCACGCTGGCCACTTTGTTCTGACGAACAGGTGGCCAGCGTGATTGCTTTTTGAGCGCCTAGACACAGCGCTCGGGAGTCAGTCGCTCTCGCGGTCGAATCGCAGAGGATGCTTGAAAGCCAGTTTCTTAGTTCCGTCTCACTGCATGCATCAAATGCCTGTATCTTCTGGTACGTTTTATCGACTTTGAGGGCACAGAGGGGCCTGAGGGTAGATATGCCGTCGGTCGTTTTCCATTCGAGCGTGCCGATATGGTCGAACTCTTCCTGTTGCCAAGTCTCGGCAATGGGGGAGAACTGCCTTTCCGTTGTTCCCATCCGGTGGGCATAGACGAGCTTTTGAAGTCTCGCATTTGAGCAGCGCCAATCGAGAAAGGGGCAGCCTGATCCTGATGGGTTGCCCCAGATGTCATGAGACAGATAGAAGAAGGGGTCGCTTTCGTGAGCCTGCGCGACGGGATAGTCGATGCTGGTGCCATTGACGCGCAGCCATGCCACGGCACCGTCTGGTAGAGGCGATGTTTCCGCGCTGCCATCGCTCGATTCGCTTTGAGATTCTATTGCCGCTCGCTCGTATCTCCATTCGGTTATCTCGTCTGCGGTGGCTTCATGTGTTCCAGAAACAACCAAGACCAATCCGGTTAGTAGCAACGTGATAGAGCACGCAAATCCCGCGATGCTTGGCAAGTCAGCCGCAAGTCCCGCGTCGCTGAGCGGGGTCTTCTTTCGCCCCGTTTCCATTCGCTCTCCTTTCTGGCGAGAAAGACCAACGCGTCAAGCTCCACCCTCCCCTCTGGCGAGAAAGACCAACGCCTCAAGCGGCTCGCGGGACGGAAACAAGAAGGTGCGCCACCTTGCCGCCTGCCCGCGAGCCGTCGGCTCACGATGCTCGCTCGAACGTGTAGGAGATTGAGCAGAACTCAACGGGCCCTGTCGCAGCCTCCTGGGCGCGCTGCCTCCATTCACCCGTGCCAGAGACGTTTGAGATGCTGAGCGCGAGTTCCTTGCTTCCCGATCTTGTGATTTCGAGGGTCGCCCCCGGTTTATCCCCTCCATCCCACGAGTGGATGACTTTGCCCGCATCGGAGAGCTGCCAAGAGGCGTCGCCGGGCGTGCCGGTCGTTTCGATTTGCGAGGCCCTTACGTCCACCACGGATAGGTTTTCGATGACGTAACCGCCGGGAACCGCCACTGTGCCATCGGAGAGAATCCTGCAAGGAAGCAGTGAGGGAACCCTGACGGCTATGGTCGGGCTATATGTTGCGGTTACGGTCATGTCCTTGCCGACCGACGAGAAATCCTCGCTCCAGCCATCGAAGTGCCAGCCATCGTGGCTTGGCGCCTCGGGAGATGTTGCGCCGCTTCCCTCGTCGACGGTCTCTTCCCCGAGCTTGTCTCCGGTGACTCCGTCGACGAAGGTGATGGTCCAGATCTTCTGGAACTCAGCCGAGATCGTGTGGTCGCCAGTGACGTTCGAGAAGGTGTAGGTGTCCCTGGCCCCCACGGATTCACCGTCTACGAGCACGTCCTTGATGCGCCATCCGGGCGAAGGCGTGATGGTGTACTCCTTTGAGTCGCCCGCTGATACAAGACTATGTCCCTCCGGACTGATCGAACCACCTTCGCTTGCCTCCGCGGAGATGCGATAGGGGATGTTGATGTAGAAGTCCCAGCCCGCTACTGTTCCCGCCGAGTCACGGAAGATGTTCTCGACCGATGTGATGTGGTGGCTTCCTCCACCACGCACCGCGAAGCTGGCCTTTTGGGAGATTGTGTCCCCTTTATAAGCCTTGGAATTCCAATCGGGCCCGATGTAAGCGCACTGGGTGCCGTTGTCATAGATGGTCTTCGTCGTTGTCCACCAAGCACTGCCATTCTTGCAATAGATCTCGGTTTTGATGTCGACCTGAACGGTTCCCTCGAGGTTGGCGTTGGGATGGATGTAGTAGGCACAGGTCTGGATAGCCGTGCTGCCCTCGCTGCGCTTGACCTCAACCCATTTACCGATTGGCGAAGACTGGGCTCTCGCGGGGGCGCGTCTCGGAAGAGGTCCCGTCTGCTGTTGGGGAAAGGTGACCACTACGTCGTCGTCGAGCAGCTCGATATCGTCTGCCAAAGCAGCGCTGGGTACGAAGGCCATCGCGAGGCACGTTACCGTTGCGAGTGCGGCGAGGACCTTCCTAAGCCTACGCATGGTGCTTTCTCCTCCTTCCCAAATAGATCATTAGCATGAGCGAGATGGCAACGAGGACGACGCCGACGGTGATGCGTCCCCACACTCCGCCTCCGGAGCCAGTCTGTGCGAGGACGCCGGCAGGACCATCCCAAATCTCGGGAGGGGCGGTGACGCCCCTCAAGGTAACGTCGGTGCTGCCTTCTGAGGCGAAAGCGACCCTTGGGGCAAGCGCCAGGCAGGCGAAGATGCTGCCAAGCAGTTTTTGGGCGGTGGATATGGCGCACCTCACCGGCTTACGGCTCATGACGTTGCCTGTTCGCCGCCGTGGGCGCCAGGGGCGAGGGTGAAGGTGACGGTACCGATGTGGACGGGCGAGGAGATATCCGTGGCTACTCGCCCGACGGTGCCGGAGGTCTCGAGCTTGATGTCGTCGGTTTCGACCGCGTCGCTCTGGTAGGTCATGTTCCACTGGGGGCTCGTGATGTCGATGCCGTTATCTGTGGCCGCGGCGGCGGCACGGACGGGCGCTCCGGTAGGCCCGAGGGACCAATCGATGGAGTCGTCTGCGGCAGAGATGTCCTCCGTGTGGTTCCATCCGTTGTTGGAGGTCACCTTCACGTTGGTGACCTTGAGACCGTAGGCGGAGAGGTTCTCGATGCGCGTCGCGTCTGCGGTCGGGCCGGTGAGCGTGCCGTCGGAGGCAGCTACGAATGGGATGACGGTTGGCACTTTGAAGCGTAGGTTGCTGTCATCCGCCTGGACGGTCACCTTGGTGTTTCCGGTGTTGCCCTCCGCTGCGATTGCCGGTATGGGGGAGAGCGTGGCAAGGGTCGCGCCCGCCGCGGCGGTCACGGCGAGGCGTCTCAACGCCAGGGGCACCCACTGCCGGCAGAACCTCTCCTCAGGACGTGTGTCTCGTGCGTTCATTTGATCTCCTTTCGTTGTGTCGGGGGAATGCCCCGCTGACGGCGTTAGTTGGTGACAGGATTCGCGCCGGACACGGAGGTCCCGGCCGTCGAGTCGAGTGGCTTTGTGGTGGTCGTCGCTGAAGCCGCCGCGTTTGTGGCGCCGGGCGAGCTGGCTGTCGCCTCGCTGGCGCCGGGACTCTCTTCGCCTGCGTCGAGGTTCGTTACGGGGATGACTTCCACCTCGATCGCGGTGGGCGACCCGTGGTCTTCGAGGGTTTCCGCATCGAGGGCCTGAACCTCGACGCGAGCGGTGCCCTCCTTCGCCTTGGGCGCTCGCACGGTCTCGATCCGCTTCCCCGGCATGAGAGGGTCAGACTCGTAGACGCAGGTGTCGCCCTGGGTTATGACGAAGCGTTGGGCAAACTTGTTGTCACCGACGTTTTCGAGGCCAACTTGCAGTTCATGGGTTGATTCATCGAGCTTGAGGTTGGGGAGAACACTCACCGTCATCATGTTCTCGGCGACTTCACGGTCGAGTTCAGCCTGGATCTCCTCGCGGCTCTGCCCCTCTCGGGCCGAGGTGAGGAGGGCCCCGGTGTCAAAGTCGATCCCGCTTCCAAGAACGACGGCGATCGCCGCTCCCACGCACGCGACAAATCCTGCCACCAGGATCGGCCATCTCCGACGTGGCTTCTCCTTCGGCAGGCGGAACTGACCCGCCCTCATTGCGCCGCCTCCGTGGTGTGCCGTGGCGACGCAGCCACTCGCGTGCGCTCGACGCCGCCAAGTGCCTGGGCACGGCCCGCATGACCGGGCCCAGGGAATGCGCCACCCCTCATCTGGTCCGCGCCGCGCGACCTTATCGTGCGGACATTCCTCGTCCGGGACCTGTTCTTCGTCGTTTTCATCCGCTCCTCCCTTTCGCGTTGGTGGAAGGAGCATAGGGAGGGGACCTGACAAGAATGGGTATGCCTGCCGACAGGATTCTTACCGCGCAGCTACGGGATGAGGTGAATTCTGCGGTCTTAATAGGTCGGCGGTAAACGTTGGCGTTTGGCCTGTGAGCGGTACTAAAGGCAGCCACATTCTTGCGCATCCACAACCGCTTCATTCCTGCGGCACCACTTTGATTGTTGAAAGCCGGAAAAGGCCAGTTCAGACGGATGACATGGCATCACGCCTTGCTGCCAAGCGCCCTCTTCTCGCACCTGGTGCTCTCCCAGCGGACGCTTGCTGTGTTAGAATCATCCGGCATGCGGGCATCGCCAAGTGGTAAGGCAACGGCTTCCCAAGCCGTCATTCGCGGGTTCGAATCCCGTTGCCCGCTCCATGAGAGACAGGGCCCGGCGCACGCGCGTCGGGCCTTTTTCGTGCCGGTTTGAGACGGCAGCCGTTGGGTACATCACAAGACGCGTGGTTGGGTACACAGCATTCGCGTGTCTCCACGCGCCAAGTCGAAAGGAATTCCATGAGCGACATCCCCATGAGCGACGCCGAATGCGCGCTCTCCATGAAGCGCCTTGAGCCCCGTCAGCGCCTCTACGCCCAGCTCCTCGTGCGCAATGGCGTGAACATCCAGCCTGATCAGGAGCTTGTCGTTTCCGCTCCTGTCGAGGCCGCGGACTTCGTCCGCCTCGTCGTCGCTACCGCGTATGAGATGGGCGCTGGCCACGTCACCGTCATCTGGGGCGATGACGAGCTGTCGCGCCTCGAGTACGATAACTGCCCGCTCGAGCGGTTCAAGAAGCTCCCCTCCTGGAAGGTCGAGCAGATGAATTCGCTTGCTCGCGAGGGTGCGGCGTTCCTCTGGCTTGATGGCGAGGATCCGGATGCTCTCCTTGAGGTCGATCCCGCGAAGCCGGCCGCCCGCTCCGCCGCGTCGCATCGTCAGTGCACGGAGTATCGCCACGGCCTCGACTTTGGCGAGAACTCCTGGTGCATCGGCGGTGTTCCGGTCAGCGCCTGGGCGCACAAGATCTTCCCGAGCCTTTCTCCCGCGGAGTCCATGCTGCGTCTTTGGGAGGCGATCCTCGAGACCGTCCGCATCGTCGACGAGGACCCGGAGAGCGCCTGGGAGACTCACGACGCCACCCTCGTCAAGAACAAGCGTCACCTGAACGAGGCTCACTTCGACGCGCTTCGCTATGTCTCGGAGAACGGCACGAACTTCACCGTTGGCCTGCCTGCCCGTCATGTTTGGGAGGGCGGTTCTGCCAAGACGAAGGATGGTGTGAGGTTCTTCCCCAACATGCCCACCGAGGAAGTCTTTACCTCTCCTGACCGCAACCGTGCGGACGGTATCGTCCACTCCGCGCTTCCGCTCGTTCACAACGGCTCCGTCATCCGCGATTTCTGGCTCAGGTTCGAGGCTGGCCGTGTGGTCGAGTTTGGTGCCGAGCAGGGTGAGGAGGTCCTGCGCCACATCATCGAGACGGACGAGGGGTCCCACCACCTGGGCGAGTGCGCGCTCATCTCGAAGAACACGCCCATTCGCCAGAGTGGCCTGCTCTTCTATAACACGCTCTATGACGAGAACGCCAGCTGCCATCTCGCTCTGGGCATGGGCTTCCCGGATTGCTATGAGAACGGCGTCAACATGGACAAGGAGTCTCTGCTCGCGGCTGGCGTGAATGACTCCGCCACCCACGTCGACTTCATGATTGGTGCTGATGACCTCAACATCTTCGGCATCACCGCTGATGGCGAAGAGGTTCCCATCTTTGACCACGGCCAGTGGAGCTGGGAGTAGCGAGTTCGGGGCGATGGTTGACCAGTTTCCGCGAGGACGCGCCGTCAGCTCATCATGTGTCCGCTGTATCAGCTAGAATCATGCAGACGCGCCGTTAGCTCAGTTGGTAGAGCAGGGGACTTTTAATCCCAAGGCCCAGGGTTCGATCCCCTGACGGCGCACCAAGACAGAGTCGCAGGCTGGAGTGCTCGGGTGCTCCAGCCTGCTTTCTTTTGCGCAGTTGGCGGCATGTGCCCTTCGCGCGGTAGAATCAAATAGTTGTGCAGATTCGTCGCGCGTCGCGACGCAGGCCAAACCCTTGGAGGAGCCGCATGATCGACCGTTATACCCGTCCTGAGATGGGCCACATCTTCTCGCTCGAGAACAAGTACGCCATCTGGCAGGAGATCGAGGTCCTCGCCTGCGAGGCCCAGGCCGAGCTTGGCAAGATTGGCATCACCAAGGACGAGGCCGCCTGGATCCGCGACCACGCCAACTTCGAGAAGGCCAAGGTCGACGAGATCGAGGAGGTCACCCGCCACGACGTCATCGCCTTCCTCACCAACATGAAGGAGTACATCGACGCCGACGTCCCGGCTGACGCTCCCAAGCCCAGCCGTTGGGTCCACTACGGCATGACCAGCTCTGACCTCGGCGACACCGCCCTCTGCTACCAGCTCACCCAGGCCTGCGATCTCATCATCGAGGACGTGCGCAAGCTTGGCGAGATCTGCAAGCGTCGTGCCTTCGAGGAGCGCGACACCCTCTGCGCCGGCCGCACCCACGGCATCCACGCCGAGCCCATGACCTTCGGCATGAAGTTCGGCTCCTGGGCCTGGGAGCTCAAGCGCGACCTCGACCGTCTCGTCGACGCGCGCAAGAACGTCGCCTTTGGCGCCATCTCCGGTGCTGTGGGCACCTATTCCAGCATCGACCCGTTCGTCGAGGAGTACGTCTGCGAGCACCTCGGCCTCGTTCATGACCCGCTGTCCACGCAGGTCATCTCCCGTGACCACCACGCTTACCTCGCTGGCGTCCTTGCCACCACGGCTGCCACCTGCGAGCGCATCGCGACCGAGGTCCGCAACCTCCAGAAGACCGACACCCTCGAGGCCGAGGAGCCGTTCCGCAAGGGCCAGAAGGGTTCCTCCGCCATGCCGCACAAGCGCAACCCCATCACCATGGAGAAGGTCTGCGGCCTCTCGCGCATCGTCAAGTCCAACGCCCAGGTCGCCTTCGACAACGTCGCCCTCTGGCACGAGCGCGACATCTCGCACTCCTCTGCGGAGCGCGTTGCCCAGGCCGACTCCTTCATCGCACTCGACCATATGTTCCAGTGCCTCATTCGCGTGATTGACGGCCTGCAGCTCTATCCGGCTCGCATGATGGCCAACCTCAACAAGACCCGCGGCCTGATCTTCTCCTCCAAGGTGCTGCTCGCCCTCGTCGACACGGGCATCACCCGCGAGGAGGCCTACGCCATTGTCCAGGAGAACGCCATGGCTACCTGGCATGAGGTTCAGGACTGCGTCTCTGGCCCGACCTTCAAGGAGCGCCTCGAGGCTGACCCGCGTTGCACCGTCAGCGACGAGAAGCTTGACGAGATCTTCGATCCGTGGGACTTCCTGACTCGTATCAACGTTGTGTTCGACCGCCTCGAGCAGCTCTCCTTCGAGTAAGCTCGGCCTCTGCGAAATTCTCGCGCGTGAACCCTCCCGTCAGTGGGGATACTGGCGGGAGGGCTATTGATAGAAATTGACGAAACATGGAGGGAAACATGTTCACCTACGACTTCCGCCCGAAGGGCGTCTGCTCCCGCATGATTCACATCGCTCTTTCCGATGACGGCTCCACCATCGAGCAGGTTTCTTTCGAGGGTGGCTGCAACGGCAACCTCAAGGCCATCTCCAAGCTCGTTGCCGGTCATCCGGTCGAGGAGATCTCCAACATCCTTGCTGGTAATACCTGTGGTCCGCGCAAGACCTCCTGTGCCGATCAGCTCACGATTGGTCTGCACGAGGCGTCTAAGGCTGCCCGAGAGGCGTAGGGGACCATCTTGTCCATCCTGCCCAAGAACATATCCCGTCGCGGCTTTCTCCGCGGGGCCGCTGCAACCGCTGCCGGTGCGGCGGCGATTTCGGTGCTCTCGTCCTGCAAGGGTTCCGACACTACCGATGAGAACGATCCTATTGTCGTGGAGTCTGGGACCGCCACGTACGTTTTGGGGTCTGGTGACATTGAGGGAAAATACCAGGAGGCTAGTGAGGGCGCGGGCACCGCGTCGCTTGCGGAGGCTGGCTCCTGGAATCTCCCCCTCGGCTGTGTGCTTCGTCCCTCGGAGGGATCATGGAAGCCCTATGTCATGCCGGGCACCTCACCTGCTGCCATGACCTCCGCAGGTGCGTTCTCGATTGCAAGTGGCGCCAATACGGTGTTCCTGTCAGCGGCGACCGCTGGCGGCAATTACGTCATTTATGACGCGCAGTGCTCGGACTCCGTGTACGCCTGGATCGAGTTCGACGTCGTCACTCATGACTGGAAGCTCTTCGCGGCCTCCCTTACGGATGGTGGTCTTGGTACCGCCTCGGCCCTTTGGCAGGCGGACGCAAACTACGACCCTCCGCTCGTGTGTTGCTCGGGAAAGAGCGTGATCTGGCTCGTCATGCCTTCAACAGGCGGAAGCAACACGTCGGAGCCCTCCTCCTGCTACGTCTGGCAAGCTGGCGCGAGCTCTGCCGACGAGGTCGTCCGCTCGCAAGGTCGCTTCGGTTGCGCTCCATCGGTCTCCGATGGCAACGTCGTTCTTGTCCCGCGTGTCCGCGTGAACGAGGGGCGCTATTACGGCATCACCGCCTATTCGCTCGAGAGCAACCTGTCTAACCAGGTGGCGCAGCTTGTCCTGCCCGCCTCCGTCACGCCGCTCTCGGCCGTCTACATGGGGGGACAGTTCGTCTTCTCCATTGAGAAGAACTATGGCGGTAGCACCGGCCTGCTTGGTTCGATGGGCACGTATATCGGTTCGGGAGATGGCCCGTTCATCGCACTTCCGCGCGAACCGGTATCCGTGGTCGCGGGCAAGGGTGGCGTCTACCTTGTGAAAGTTCGCGCCTCGCACCTTATCGTGGATACGAACGCCCAGACGTATGCCACGCTCGTGGCCCCCAACCGATGCCTCGACTTTGGTGATTATCCGGCAAGTATGGGCACAACTTCGACCTTCGTGACCTTCGCCACCGTCAAGGACGAGGACACCGGTTATCCCAGCTCGGTGAACGTGAGGGCTTGGACCCTGTAGGCTTGGAAGCACGGCATCCGTTGCTGCCGGTCTGGCTCGCCTACCCGCCTGCCGCCGACTCGATGTGTGCTAAAACCCTCTTGTGGGGTAGACTGAACCCAGGAATGCCTGGAGCGCCTATGCCTCCAGGGCACCAAACAGCTGATGGGAGGCCTTCATGGCTTCAGATACGAAAAAGATCCTGCTTGTCGAGGATGAGAAGAACATCCGCGAGGCCGTCGCGGCCTATTTCGAGCGCGAGGGCTATTGGGTCCGCGCCGTGGGCGACGGCCAAACTGCCGTTGAGGAGTTCGAGAAGCACGGTTTTGACCTCGTCGTTCTTGACCTCATGCTCCCCAAGCTCTCGGGCGAGCGAGTCTGCCGTGCCATTCGCGACCAGTCTGATGTGCCCATCATCATGGTCACGGCGAAGGACCAGGTCGAGGACCGCATCATCGGTCTCGAGCTCGGTGCTGATGACTATCTCGTCAAGCCCTTCTCGCCGCGCGAGCTCGTCGCCCGCGTGCGCGCCCTTCTTCGTCGTGCCCGCACGGAGAACGAGCCCACGGTCGAGGTCCTCGATTACGGTGACCTGGTAATCAACATCTCTGCCCACAAGGTGACCGTCCGTGGCAAGGAAGTCGACCTCACGGCTTCTGAGTTCAAGCTTCTCGTGACGCTCGCCCGCTATCCGGGCCAGGTCTATAGCCGCATGGAGCTCGTGGAAAAGGTCCTCGGCTATGATTTCGAGGGCTACGAGCGCACCATCGACTCTCACGTCAAGAACCTTCGCGCCAAGCTCGGCGACGATCCGCGCAACCCTACCTGGCTCTATACCGTCCACGGCGTGGGTTACCGCTTCGATGCTCCCGAGCCCGCCGCCAAGGACGAGAAATAGCCGGTAAGCAGTGGTTCCCGCCAAGTTCGTCATAGGCAAGCGCATCCGTCAGGATGCGTCTCGCGAGGATGATATCCCCGAATCCCTGCGCACGAGCGATTCCGCTCGTGCGTCGTGGAAGACGCTGTCGAATCGCAAGTCGCGGCACATGTCATATCGAGCGCGTATGACGCTCATGTTTGCGAGTATTGCGGCCATGACGGCCGTGATACTCGTCGCCGTTCTCGGCGTGAATTGGGAAGCCCAGTTCATGCACTACACGCGCTCAAACATGGATCGCTATGCCGCCGTCATCGCCGATGGCCTTGCTGAGGACTACGATTCCGCGACCGGTCTTTCTGGCAGCGCGGTCGATCGCATTGTGCAGGCGTCGTCCATTTCAAGCGAAATCGGCGTGCAGGTCCTCGATGCTGATGGCAAAGTTGTCTATGACGATACCTGGGCGGGCAGTAGTTACGAGACGGCGGTAACACCTGATGCCACCGCTGACGCTGCTGGCTCTGTTGAGGAAGAGGCTGCCGCCGTTTCCGCGCCCGCGCCAGCACGCAGCAATGCCGTTTCGCTTGCGCCCACTGACGCCGAGTCTGTCGTTATGCGTGAGGTAAAGCTCGAGGATGGTTCCGTGATTGGCACGGTCCGTCTCTGGGCCTTCGGGTCTGACGCCCTGCTCACCAAGGGTGACGCCGCCTTCCGCACCAACTCCTATAAGGCCGTCGTCACGGCGAGTGTTGTCGCCGTGATCCTCGCCTGCCTCATGGGCGTCCTTGTATCTCGCAAGCTCGCCAAGCCCGTAAAGTCGATTACGTCGACGGCTGCCCAGATTCGCTCCGGTGACCTGACCGCCCGCACGGGAATCGTCGGCGATGACGAGATTGGTCAGCTGGGCGAGACCTTCGACGATATGGCGACGACCCTCGAGCGCGATCTTAAGCTTGAGCATCGCTTAACGAGTGATGTCGCCCACGAGCTGCGTACGCCCCTCATGGCGATGCTCGCCACGGTCGAGGCCATGCAGGACGGCGTCCTTCCGTCTGATGAGGAGCATCTCGAGACCGTCGCCTCTGAGGTCCGCCGTCTCTCGCGTCTGGTTTCCGCGATGCTTACGCTGTCGCGCATCGAGAATGGCACTACGCCCTTCAGGCCCGAGCGCACGGAGATGGTCGGCCTCGTTCGCTCCGTGGTCGAGTCTCAAGAGCAGCTCTTCAATGATCGCGGCCTGCGTCTGCGTTTCGACGCGAACGCACCTCGCGGCGAGCTCTATTGCGAGTGCGATCGAGACATGATTCGCCAGGCTCTTATCAACCTGATGTCGAACGCGCTGCGTTACACGCCCGAGAATGGGTGGGTTGTCGTGAACGTTGGGCAGGAGGGTCGAGACCTCAAGATTGCCGTTTCTGACACCGGCATCGGCATCGCCAAGGAGGACCTTGCCCGCGTCTTCAGCCGCTTCTGGCGCTCGGACGCGAGCCGTGAGCGCGCGAGCGGTGGCCTCGGCGTCGGCCTCTCCGTTACGAAGGAGATCGTCGATCGCCATCACGGTTACATCAGCGTCGAGTCTGAGCTTGGCAAGGGTACGACGTTCGTCCTCCATATCCCGCGCGAGCAGGAGCGTGGGCACCAGCAGGACGCCAACAAGGGCATGACCGAGTAAATCGTGCGCGCTGGGCGCCGTGGTTGGCTAGTTCCGTGCGGGTAATCGGGCATGCGGGGCGTTGTGCGGCTCGTTCTATTTCGCCCTGGCTTGTTGTCGTTGTATGGGTGTCCAGCTTGCCGGTTCGATGCTCGGCCCACGGTTTCCCGCTCCGCGGAACTGCCTATAAGGCCCGCTTTGATGTGGCCGCGCACCTGCTATTCCTCTACAATGGATTAGTTTGATAAATGCGGTAACTCTTACGAGAGGAAGCGGTGCTTCATGGCGACCATGGGTATTCGTCCGGATTCGCAGGGCAAGGTTCGCGACATTTATGATTGCGGGGACTCCCTGCTGATGGTCGCGAGCGACCGTATCAGCGCATATGACTTCATCCTCCCGGATGAGATTCCCTTCAAGGGCGAGATTCTCACGCGCATCTCCGCTTTCTGGTTCAACAAGTTTGCGGACATCGTGCCCAACCACATCATCTCGATGGATCCGGCGGACTATCCGGAGGAGTTCGCGCAGTACTCCGATTACCTCCTTGGCCGATCCATGCTCGTGAAGAAGGCCACGACGATTCCCGTCGAGAGCATCGTCCGCGGTTACCTCACCGGTTCTGGCAAGAAGACCTATGACGAGAACGGCACGGTTTGCGGCATCAAGCTGCCTGAGGGTCTCGTCGAGGCCTCCAAGCTCCCCGAGCCCATCTTCACCCCCTCGACCAAGGCCGAGATTGGTGACCACGATGAGAACATCTCGTTTGAGCGTTGCGTCGAGATCGTGGGCGAGGATACCGCCAACAAGCTTCGTGATGCCACGCTTGCCATCTACAACGCCGCCTCCGCGTATGCCGCCACCCGTGGCATCATCATTGCCGACACGAAGTTCGAGTTTGGCTTCATTGACGGCGAGTTCTCGATTATCGACGAGTGCCTCACGCCCGACTCCAGCCGTTTCTGGCCCGCGGAGGGTTATGAGGCCGGTAAGGTTCAGCCCAGCTTCGACAAGCAGTACGTCCGTGATTGGCTCCGTGCCAATTGGGATATGACCGGCGAGCCGCCGTACCTGCCTGCCGAGGTTGTCGCCGGTGCCTCCGAGCGTTACCAGGAGGCCTACGAGATTATCACCGGCGAAAAGTTCGTCCCCATGAAGGAGAGCAATGTCTCAGCGTAGTCCGTTCAACCAGCGCAACATGTCCAAGATCGGCACCGGTGCCGCCGACGCCGAGGCCGAGAAGCCCGCTTCTGCTGGCATGGCCCGCAAGTCGCCCAGCTCCGCCAAGCCCGCTCGTGAGGCTGCCGGTTCCGTGCGCGTCGTGAAGCAGCACAAGAACCTCGATGGCTCCACCTCCACCGTCGGTATGACGAAGGAGGAGAAGAAGGCCCAGCGTAACGCCGAGCGCGAAGAGGAGCGCTTCGTCGAGGGTCTCGTCGACTCCGTCATGAAGCTCGACCCGCTGTACAGGAAGTATCGTCGCACGTGGTGGATCTTCATGGCCATCGGCGTCGTGTGCGTCGCCCTCTCGTTCGCCTGCGGCTATATCGACTCGCCCGCTGGTGAGAACATCTTCAAGCTCGGCACTATCGGCGGTATTGCCTCCGTCGTGTTCCTCTTCCTCGCCTATGCGTTCATCATCACGACGATCGTGTGGGAGTTTAAGATGATTCGTCCGCTCCGCAGGACCGCCGAGCACAAGATCTCCAGCATGAGCGACAAGAAGCGTCACGCCCTCATGGAGGAAATCTACGAGGCCGAGGAAAAGCGTCGCGCCGAGAAGAAGTCTGGCAAGTAGTTTGTGTTCCTCTTCAGCTCGATAGACCGAAGGGCCCGAGAGCTGTAGAATATTCTCCCGTTCGTATTAGTGCGAGCGCCGCCTATGGCGGGACATAGTCTGCCTTCGTAGCTCAGGGGATAGAGCACCGCTCTCCTAAAGCGGGTGTCGGCCGTTCGAATCGGCCCGGGGGCACCAGACATTCAACAGGCCAGGGGCATCGTGTCCCTGGCCTGTTTGCTTACCTTTGCCACGGAGGGGCATCGAGTTGCTTCGCTACAAAGAAAGGCGCCCGGCGTTCGCTTGGAACGCCGGGCGCCGTGCTATCGGGCTATGTGGTCGAGCCTAGTTGTTGCTCTGGGTCGAATCGGCCGAGCTGTCGGTGCCGGGGGTCTCAGATCCGCCACCGGAGGTGCCAGTGTTTCCGCCAGCGTTGCCACCGTTCGAAGGCCTCGGGCCCTTCGAGATGATGAGGGTGATCTGGGTATCCTTGCCCTGCTTGCCGGTGGGGCTCTGCGAGATGACGCAGCCGGCCTCGACCTCGTCGCTGTACTGGCTGTTGCTCGTGTCGATGTTGGTGAAGCCGGCAGAGTTCAGGTCAGAGATGGCGCTCGACTTGCTCCAGCCAGCGTGGTTGCCAGCGTCTGCACTGCCCACGCCCGTGGAGATGTGGTAGGTGATGGTGTCACCCTCCTTGGCGTCACTCCCGGCCTGCTGGTCCTGGGTGGCGACCTTTCCGCTCTCGACAACGGTCGACTCGACGGAGTCGCCTACGGCACCCTTGAGATTGACGGCGGCAAGTGCCTCCTCTGCCTGCGCGGGCGTCAGGTTCTTAAGGTCAGGAACCTTGACGGTCGCCGCGGGCTCCTTGCCCTTGGAGAAGACAAGCTTGACCTTCGTGCCCTTCTCGCACTGGGTATTGCGAGCCGGGTCCTGGCTCACGAGCTTGCCTTCCTCGATGTTGTCGTCGTACTGCTCGGACGTGCTCACGATAAACCAACCATCGCCGTACTCGGCGAGCTTCGCCGTGGCCTCATCCACCGTCATGCCTTCGAGGTTGGGCATTGCCTTCACAGAGGAATTGCCACCAAAGACGCTCATCGCGACACCGGCGATGATGGCGATCGCGGCAATGACTCCAATGACGATCGCGGCGACCTTGCCCTTGCTCTTGGGCTTCTCCTCCGGCACCTGCATGCCGGAAAGATTCGTTTGGGCGGTGGAAATGCGGCCGGTGGTCGCGGGGGACATTCCAACGGCGGCGCGAGGCATGGCCTGCGTGCGGCCTCCAGCCTGCGGGCGATTCATGGCCTGAGTCGGGCCGGCGGAGATGAGGGACGTGGCCTCGCCAAGGTTGACGATGCGGCCGGCAAGGTAGTCATTCAGGACGCGACGCAGTTCGTCAGCGGTCTGGAAGCGCTCCGCGGGGTTCTTGCGCATGCACTTGAGGATGATGCCCTCGAGCGTTGCATCGACGTTGGGATTGACTTGGCTGGGAGGAATGGGCTGCTCGTTGACCTGCTTGAGAGCAACGGAGATGGCGTCGTCGCCGTCGAAAGGAACTCGTCCCGTCGCGGCTTCATACATGACGATGCCGAGGGAGTAGAGGTCAGAGGTGGGGCCAAGCTCCTTGCCCTGCGTTTGCTCGGGCGAGACGTAGTGAGCGGTGCCAAGCACGGAATTATCAGCCGTGAGGTGGCTGTTCTTGGCGCGAGCGATGCCGAAGTCCATCACCTTGATGTTGCCGTTGGGCTGCACCATGATGTTCTGCGGCTTGATGTCACGGTGGATGATGTCGTGCCTGTGGGCCTCGGAGAGGGCCTGGCAGATCTGCGAGCCAATCTGGGCGACCTTGCGGCAGTCGAGGGCTCCATGGTTGCGGATGCCGGTCTTGAGGTCCGTGCCGCGCAGGTACTCCATGACGATGTAGTACGTGTCGCCATCCTTGCCCCAGTCATAGACGCCCACGATGTAGGGGCTCTGGAGTGCCGCGGCAGCCTGAGCCTCCTGCTTGAAGCGCGCAGCGAAGGACGGATCTGTTGCGTACTGCGGCAGCATCATCTTGATGGCGACGGTGCGACCGAGCACCTGATCGAGACCGCGATAGACGGTCGCCATGCCTCCGATGCCAATCCTGTCCTGGACGGCATAGCGTCCGCCGAGTAGCTTGTCTGCCATGTGTGCTCCCATCAAACCTCTGCGCCCGTTGGCGCTCGTATCCATCATGCCATCAATGACGCCCGGAGGGCGTACTCGTTAGTGTTAGTCGTCCATCAGCTTGATCCTTGCGCCTGCGCGTTGAGCGACTTGGAGAGGACTTGGCCGGCAAGCCTTGCCGCAAGGCCGCTCACGTTGTCATCGTCAGAGCCCTCGACGCATATCGAAATGGCGAGCGTCGGGTTGTCATAGGGCGCGAATCCAATGAAGGTGGAGTTGATCTGACCGCCTGCGACCTCAGCGGTGCCCGTCTTGCCGGCCACGCGCGCGCCGTAGACCTGGGCCGCTACGCCCGTGCCGTTCTGGACGACGTCGAGCATTGCCTCCTTGACCTGCTGTGCGGTCTCTGCCGTCACGGCCTGCCCGAGACTTCGGGGTTTGGTCGTGGTGATGGTGACGCCTTCGGGTGAGAGCACGTGATCGACCAGATACGGGCTCATGACAACGCCGTTGTTGGCGATGGCAGCGGCCACGACGGCGTTCTGCATCACCGTGGTCTGGGGGCCAGCCGGGCTCGAATGCTGGCCGACGGGCTGGCCGGCGCCCGCCCATGCGGTCTCCCACTCCGTCATCTCGGACGCGTCTGGCATGAGCGATGCCGTAACGTGGAAGTCCTGGCCCAGCGTCGTGCCGTAGCCGAAGGCCTTCGCGTAATCGACGAGGGTGCTTGCTCCAACGTGGACGGCTAGCTGGCCAAACGCTGTGTTCGAGCTGTGCGTGAAGGCGTTGCGAAGCGTGGTCGTGCCGAAGTCCTCGTCGGAGACGTTCGTGACATCGGCGCCCCCGATGTTGATGCGCGCGGGTGCGTCGATCGAACTGTCGAGAGTCGCCGCGCCAGAGTCGAGGGCGGCGGAAAGGGTCACGACCTTGAACGTGGATCCGGGCGTGTACAGTGAAGCGCAGCTGCGGTCGACGAGCTCGCCGCTACTGTCTCCGGTCGAGAGAATGGTCGAGATGTCGTTGTAGGAGAACGTGGGCGAGGATGCCTTTGCGAGGACGGCGCCCGTGGTGGGGTCGAGCACGACGATTGAGCCGACGTGCCCCTCGAGGGCCTCCTCAGCTGCTTGTTGAATCTGAGAGTTGATGGTGACAACGACGGAGTTGCCAGGTTGGTTCACGCCCGCGAGCGAATACAGGGCATTCTGCCAGTTGGAGTAATCTGCGTGACCGGTGAGGGAGTCGTTCATCGACGCTTCGATGCCTGTGGCGCCGTACTGGGTCGAAACGTATCCAACGGTATGGGCGGCGAGGCTGCCCTGCGGATACGTGCGCACATAGGTGCCGTCTGCCTGCTTGAGGGACTCTGCGAGCGTCACGCCGTCTGAGGTGAGGATGGCGCCGCGCTGCACGTAGGCACTTCTCGCAATCGTGTGGTTGTTGTTGGGCAGCTGCTGGTAATAGCTTGCCTTTATTACCTGGATATAGGTCAGGTTCGCGATAAGGGCCGCGAATAGCAACGTGAAGAAGGTCACGAGTAGGGTCAGTCGGTTGCCAAGTGCAACACGCCCCAGAACTCCGCCCTCAGAGGTGCCGAGGCCGAAGTGTGCCCGCGCGTGCTTGCCCTGCACGACCGGAGCGCCGCCAGTAGATCCGGGCGCCAGGAGCGGGGAGGGGCTTGCACTCGTGCCGTCGCCAGAGGGCAGTGCCGTGCGCCCCGTGCCCTCGTCGCCGGCGCGCAGAAGCAGGCCGATGACGATGAAGCTTGAGAGCAGGCTCGAGCCGCCCTGGCTCATGAACGGCAGGGTCACGCCCGTGAGGGGCAGAAGCTTCGTGACGCCTCCAACGATGAGGAACGCCTGGAAGGAGAGAGCCGTCGTGAGGCCAACCGCGGTGAACGCACTCATGTCGCTCTTCGCACGCGCCGCGGTGGTGAGGCCGCGTACCGCGAGAAGCATAAAGAGGAGCAGCACGGCGGCACCGCCGAGAAGACCCATTTCCTCCGCGACGGCGGAGAAGATGAAGTCGCTCTTCACCACGGGGATGAGCGTGGGCATGCCCTTGCCAATGCCGGAGCCGACGAGGCCTCCGTCAGCAAGCGAGTAGATGGATTGAACGATTTGGAGTCCAGAGCCGGATGGGTCTGCGAAGGGATCGAGCCAGATCTGGAAGCGCACGCGGACGTGCGAGAAGAACTTATAAGAGAGAGCTCCGCCGATGGCGAGCAGTGCCAGGCTGACGAGGACATAGCCAATGCGACCGGTCGCGACATAGAGCATGACAACGAAGAGGGTGAAGAACAGCACAGCGCTGCCAAGGTCGCGCTCGAAGACGACGACGACCAGGCACATGCCCCACATGACGAGCATCGGGGTGAGCATGCGCAGGCGCGGCAGCGTGAACGGGCCCACCTTGTGCGAGGACGCTGACAGCAACTCGCGGTTCTCGGAGAGATAGGCGGCAAGGAACAGGACGATGAGGATCTTCGCGATCTCGCCTGGCTGGAACGAGAAGCCGCCGATGCGTATCCAGAGCTTCGAGCCATAGATCTCCGTACCGAAGATAGCCGGCATGAGCAGGAGCGCCACGCCGGTGAGACCGAGCGTGAACTTATAATCCGCAAGCCTGTCGAGGTTGGGGATGAGTATGAGCGTCGCCACCATGGCCGCGACGGAGACGAACAGCCACACGACCTGTCCCATGGCGTCCTCGGGCGCAAGGCGCGTGACAAACGTGATGCCAATGCCCGAGAGGATGAAGACGAGGGGCAGTATTGCTGGGTCAGCTCCCGGGGCAAGCAGGCGTATGGCGATATGTGCCGCCACGAAGGCGACGATGAGGCCGATGGGCACCGAGAGCGTCTCGAGCGAAAGCTGCGCTCCCGTGTTCATGACATACATGGAATAGAGCAGGAGCACCGGCACGGCTCCGGCAATAAGCAGGAGGAGCTCGGTGGCGCGGCGAGAACCGCCAATCTGTTTGGTCATGCTACGCGCCTCCTTCGGCACCTGTGGTCACTACATCTGCTCCGGTTTCCGCAGCTTCTGGGCCGGATGCCCCGAGGGTGCTTCCAACTGCGCCGTCCGTACTGTCAGATTGCGCGTCGTCCGCGGCCTTTTGAGCCTTGGCGCGCGCTTCTTCAATCTGGGTCTGGTAGGCCTGGACCGTGGTTAGCGCGTCGTCTCTACTAGCAACTGGGATGCCAGCAGCGAGCTGGTGCTGGGTCGACTCGGGGAGGTCGGCGATGCTCACCTGGGTACTCTCCTCGAGACTCGAGAGCGGAATCCCGAAGGCGCTGCTATGGATGCCCTGGTAAATACCCACTCGCCCGCCGTCTGCGCCGATATACCAAGAGGAGCGGATAAAAAACCCGAGCGCGATGGACAGAACGACGGCGAGCCCCAGCAACACCGCGAGCCAACCAAGTACTGCCCGGCGCCGCGCCAGACGGCGAGCCTCCTCGCGCCCGTCACTTACGACATCGACGACGATGACGGACACGTTGTCATGGCCACCGGCTTCAAGCGCGGCAGCGACGAGCTGGTCCGTGCAGTCGATGGGCGTCGCCGAAGAAACGGAGAGAAGCTCGATTTGGGCGTCGGGAATCATGGAGGAGAGGCCGTCGGAGCAGAGGATGATGCGGTCCCCGCGCTCGATATCGAGTGAGAAGTGATCCGCGTACATGTCTGGGTCGGAGCCGAGAGCTCGAGTGATGATGGAGCGCGAGGGGTGTACGCGAGCTTCGTCCGCCGTAATCTCTCCAGCGTCGACGAGTTCCTCGACGTACGAGTGGTCATGCGTGAGGCGCACGAGGGTGCCGGCGCGCAGGAGGTAGATGCGCGAGTCGCCCACGTGCGCGATGGCCATCTTGGTGCCCTCGATGATGCAGCAGGTTGCGGTGCATCCCATGCCAGGCTTGCCCTCGCCGTTCGCTGCCCCCTGGATGACGGCTTCGTTCGCTGCCTCGATGGCGGCGCCAAGCAGTGTGTCATCAGCGTGTTCCGGGGCATGGCTGGCGATGGTGCGAACCGCGATGGAACTTGCGACTTCGCCCGCGGCGTGTCCACCCATGCCATCGCAAACGCCAAAGAGCGGATTCCTTACGAGGTAGGAGTCTTCGTTGTGGCCGCGTACGAGGCCCACGTCCGTGCGCCCCGCCCAGGAAAGGCGTGTATCGGCACCCATTTCGAGGCCCGCACCGGGACGAGAGTCGAGGTCGAATGCCGGCGCGTGTGGGTCATGGGTATCGTGACGGCGATGCGCGCGAAGATGGGGCCCGCCATGGCCGATGTGGCCAACGAGGGGCAAGGGGCCCGTCGAGCCCAGGGGATTATTGTGTCCGAGAGCGGAGCTCATCGACGGCTCACCCTCATGACCACGTCTCCAACCTGCACTTCGTCGCCGTCACGCAGGGTGACGGGATCGAGGATGAGGCGGCCGTTCACAAGCGTGCCGTTTGTGGAGTGAAGGTCTTCGAGTACGAGTGCGGGCCCCTGCAGGGTGAAGCGGGCGTGGGTGGAGGAGACGATTGGCTCGGCGATGACGATGTCGCTCGAGGGCGATCGACCGATGACGACGGGGCCGAGCATGTCTACGTGGAGGCCGCGAAGCTGGCGCGGGCCCTTGTCCACGTCGACACACCAGATTGCCGGGTCCTTGCGCTGGCCCCTGACGAGGCCGATTCCCGTTTTCATAACGACGAACAGGAACAGGTAGAGAACCACGACGAGGGCAATGCGCCCCATGAACAGGACGAGGTCGATCATATTAGTTCTCCCTGAACTCGAGGTTCGTGAGACCCAGAGTGATCAGGTCGCCGTCGCGAAGCGAGCACTCGTCGATGTCCACGTCGTTTACGAGCGTGCCATTGGTCGAGTTGAGGTCGCGAATGCGCCAAGTCTGGCCGTCAAAGGAAAGCTCTGCGTGCGAGCGAGAGACATTGGGGTCGTGAATCACGATGCCGCCCGCGGAACGCTCGCGGCCGATGACAGTGCGCGGCGCGCTCGCCGTGAAGGTGCGGCCAGACTTGCGATCGATGAGCAGGCACGCTGCGGGGTTGGCTGCGGGTGCGGGAGCCGCCGGTGCCACGCGGACCGTCTGGGGTGCGGGCTGCGGAGCAGCGTATGCCTGATGCGGGGCGGCGGCGCCGGGGATGGCCCGGGCGGCTGCGCCTGCGGCGAAGCCGGCAGCTGCCGCGGGAACGGCGGAAGCCGCGGATGCCGGGGTGGCTGCGGCGACGGGGGCAGGCGCGGCGACGGGAGCCATGGGTGTCGGCGCCTGGGAAGCACGGCTGCCCACGAGGGGCACGTTCTGATACTGACGCGCAGCACGGCCCTGGGCGAAGAAGGCGTCCTCCGCCTCGAGAACCGCCTCCTGCGGCATTACGTCGAGGCCGCTCTCCATGTTGGAGAGGGGTGCCGCCTGAGGCTGGGGCTGGGGGATGGGACGCATCCCGGGTGTCTGGGCGCGCGAGCTTGCGGCCCCGCCGAGGCCGCCATCAAGGGAAGAGTCCGCGCCAAGGAAGCGGGCCTCCTCCTCGCGAAGACGGTTGAGGGTGCCGGCATCGACGTTTTCGGCGAAGACGGAGAAGCGGCCGCTCTTGAGAGAGGGATCCGCCATAAAGCGAACGACGGGCTTGCCAACGAAGACGTAGCCCTTGCCCTGTGCCTGCCCCTCGATGAACTGGGAGGTTTCCTTGGTGAGCTGTGCGTAAAGCGGACGCATCGTGATGTCGTCCTCGCTGGAGATGAGGATAGTGTAGAGAGCCGGCGCGGTGTCAACGCCGTTGATGACGAAGGTCTCCGCCTCCATCTCGCGCGCGGCCTTCTTGGCAAGCTTCTTGAAGGAGAAGGGGGCGGTGACGCCCTGCGTGGTGGCGCCAAAGAGGCTACCCACGCGCTGCTCGAAGACGTTCAGAAAGTTCACGTCACTCATCCTCCCAGGTGTCGGACACAGGGCCCAGGGTCATGATTGAAATGCTCATAAGTATTAGACAGACTAGCGCAACTGCGATGTCGCAAATGGACGGCGTGGTCCATAACCCACCATTCTCCACTCTGGCAGAGAAGACGAGGGTCGCTATGAGGATGGCGCAGCAGGTCACTTGGGCGGCAGCGCACGCCGCGTTGGAGCGCCGCTTCGAAATGAGAGCGCAGGCCAGAGAGGCACCGGCGCAGCCAACTGCCATGAGCCACGAGCTGCCGCTCGTGACCGTTCTACCAACCGCCGAGGCGAACGACGCCCCGTCGCTTGAAGCAAGCGCTGACGTCAAGAACATGGCGAGGACTCCTCCGAGGGCCGAGGTCGCAGCTGCCGGGAGCGGTGACAGGCACGCGCCGGCAAGGGCGGCGCTTCCCACCGGGGATCCAGTGGCGCAGCCTAGAAGCAGCGCGGCGTGCGAAAGCCTGCTTGCGGGGCTTACGTGCGTCTGCCAGAGATAGAGCGCCGCGCCGGCTAGCGCTGCGATGAGGAATGCCGGGGAGTATGCGCCGGGGGTCACAAGCGTTATCACGTAGACGAGCGTGGTGAACGTCCCTCCGGCTGCGGGCAATGCCGCCGAGAACGCAGCCGGAACAAGTGTCGATGCCGCGGCCAGTGGCATCGACTCAATGTTGAGCCCGATGAGGCGCGCTATCGCCGGAATGCAGCGAAGGCAGACGGCGCCCGAAACGGCGGCGCAAACGACGCGGGAGGTCGCATTCGGTAGCCACGGGTAACGCTCTGCGATGCCCACGCGCATCGCAGCGTTCCACACCTCGTCAGCAGGGCCGGTTTCGTCCCTTGCCTGCGCGAGGAGGTCGGCCACGGACGCGCGACCCTCTGCCTCGTCCCCGAGATAGGGGAGAACTGCGCGGGCAAGCTCGCCTGCCGTAGACGGGCGCCTGCCAGGGTCCGCGCTGAGGGCTTCCGCGATTTGGTCGCTTACGGGTCCTGCGAGTTCTGGCTCCACCTTGGCTAGCGGCCTCGCTCCCTTTTCGATTCTCCTGAGCGATGCGTCCGCATCCTTGGCGAGAAACGGGCATGAACCGGTCAACGCTTGGTAGCAGACGCAGGCGAGGGCGAAGACGTCCGTGCGCTCGTCGACGTAGTCTCCCGTGAGCTGCTCTGGGGGCATATAGCCAACCGTGCCTCCTCGAGCGCCTTCCCAACCCGCGGCGCTCGCAAGGCTCGCCATGCCAAAGTCACCGAGCTTGACGTTTCCCTGCGCGTCTATAAAGACGTTCGATGGCTTGATATCAAGGTGTAGGACACCCTCGGCGTGCGCGTGGTCGAGCGCTGAGGCGAGGCTCGAGAGCAGGTGCGCGCACTCGTCATAAGTGAGAACGCCGCCCTCGACACGCGACATGAGCTCGGCCAGGGTCATGCCGTCAACGAATTCCATGATGAGGTACGCGGTTCCTCCGCGTACCTCGAAGTCGTGGACGGTGACGATGTTCTGATCCGTTAGGCGCGAGGTAATGCGTGCCTCCGAGAGGGCCTCTGAGAGCGTGGAGGCACCCATGCCGGGCGCGGTTTCGAGGGGAATGCACTTGATAGCGACTTTGCGGTCGAGGCGCGTGTCCCAGCAGACGCGGACCTCGCCAAATCCACCCGTGCCTCGAGTTTCGACGGTGCGATAGCGCCCGAGCAGCAATGGCTGATCGGTCTCAGGCTGCGCCTGGTTGGTGGCAACGGCCCATCCCTGTTGTTTGGGGGCGGGTGTCTGCACGGCGTTTGTCCTCGTTTCAGCTGCGTGTGCCGGTGCGTTGATTGGGGTAATTCTAGCAGCACGAGCGAAGAGGTACAAAAAAGTTCTTGCACAATTGAGATGGCATGGGTTACTATCTACCCTGCATCTGCGGGCGTGGCGGAATTGGCAGACGCGTACGGTTCAGGTCCGTATGGGGGCAACCCCATGAAGGTTCAAGTCCTTTCGCCCGCACCATGTTAATGAGGAGGCCCCGGGAAACCGGGGCCTTTTTCTTTCAATATGTCGCGCTTGCCGCAGGATCAACCCAACTGTCACACTTGCCGCAGGGCCTACCCGACGGCTTGGGCCTTCGGCGCTGCGAGCCTACTTGTTATCGTCGTCGAAGAACGACCATCCGTTCTCGTCGTCCTCTTCGTCTTCGTACTGGTCATACGTCTCGCGCGTCTTGTGCTCGAGGATGATTGCCGCGATCAGGAAACCAACAAGGATGATCCCGATAAGGGCGAGGACGCCCGCGCGCGTACCAAAAAGCCAATCGACGAAGCTAGCAATCGTGTTCATGGGTGCCGCCTTTCGCCTCGTTAACCGCGAGGAGGAGTGTCGTGGAGGGCTCTCGCCTGCGCGCGAGCCTCATCTAGAGCCAAATTTGCCCATAAGTATATACTTGGCTGCTGAATGACCCGCGGGCGTGGCCCGCGCTAAAACGAAAGGGAGCAGCCATGCTCGACATGAAGTTCGTTCGCGAGAATCCCGATGCCATCGATACCGCGATGGCAAATCGTCAGACCTCCTGGGACCGTGAGAAGTTCTTCGAGCTCGACGATGAGCGTCGTGCCGTCATCGGCGAGGTCGAAGACCTTCAGGCCACCCGCAACGCTGAGTCCAAGAAGATCGGTGTCCTCATGAAGGAGGGCAAGAAGGACGAGGCCGAGGCTGCCAAGGAAGCCGTCCGCGAGGTCAATGAGAAGATCGAGGGCCTTGCCGCCCGTCGTACCGAGCTCGAGCAGGAGCAGTATGACTTCATGGCCCACCTCCCCAACATTCCGTGCGAGGCCACGCCCGTTGGCGTCGACGAGTCCGAGAACCCCGAGCGTCGTCGCTGGGGCACCCCGCGCGACTTTGAGGCCGAGGGCTTTGAGTTCAAGGCCCACTGGGACCTTGGCACCGACCTTGGCATTATGGATTTCGATCGCGGCAACAAGCTCTCTGGTAGCCGCTTCACTGTTCTCGGTGGCGCCGGCGCCCGCCTCGAGCGCGCCCTCATCAACTTCTTCGTGGACACTCACACCGCCCGTGGATTCAAGGAGTGGTGGCCGCCCATCGTGGTTAAGCGTCAGACGATGTTTGGCACCGGCCAGCTCCCCAAGTTCGAGGACGACGCCTATCACGTTTCTGGCGACAACTTCCTGATCCCGACGGCCGAGGTCGTCCTGACTAACCTCCATGCGGGCGAGATCCTCGATGCCGCTCAGCTGCCCCTCTGGTATACCGCCTTTACCCCGTGCTTCCGCGAGGAGGCTGGCTCCGCCGGTCGAGACACGCGCGGCATCATTCGCCAGCACGAGTTCGACAAGGTCGAGATGGTGAAGTTCGCCAAGCCGGAGGAGTCTGACGCCGAGCTCGAGAGCATGACTGCCGAGGCCGAGTACCTGCTTCAGCAGCTGGGCCTTCCGTACCGCGTGATTAGCCTCTGCACGGGCGACCTGGGCTTCTCCGCTCGTCAGACGTATGACATCGAGGTTTGGCTGCCGAGCTATAACGCCTACAAGGAGATCTCCTCTTGCTCCAACTGTGGTGACTTCCAGGCCCGTCGCGCCAACATCAAGTATCGCGACCCCGAGAACTTCAAGGGCACGCGTTACGTTCACACGCTCAACGGCTCCGGCCTGCCTGCCGGCCGCACCATGGCTGCCATTCTGGAGAACTACCAGAACGCCGATGGCTCCGTTACGGTTCCTGAGGTCCTGCGCCCCTATATGGGTTGCGACAAGATCGAGCTCGCCTAGTCCTGGCGGCGCGTTGCGTAGAAAGCCGCGCAACAACATATAGATCTGAACAGATGGGGTTCCGGTATCGCCGGACCCCATCTTTCTTATAGAGGGACGTTGGGCGATGCTAAATGTCGACAGCTCTCTGGCGGACAATCGCCTAGCGACGCTCTGAGCAGGGGAAAGGCGGGATGATATGTGACGCGGCAGAGACCGTACCCGCCCCTCCCACAGCCTCCCGCCCTCCCGAGTTGTGTGCGTCCCGTGGAGACGCCCCCGCCCCCTTGCGGGCGGCCCCGGGGGCGCGTATATTTCATCCCTGCGCCGCG
>NZ_CAKUIH010000012.1 GCF_934660935.1 uncultured Parolsenella sp.
GCGCCTTTAGACGCGAGCCCGGGGCCCGTGGGTTATACCCTAAGAGCAAACCACCCTTTTTAAGGGTGGTTATGATTAGCACCTCTTGATATTCCTTGTCGCCGGACTGTGCCGACTTGGGTTTATGTCTTTTCTTATCATGATTAAAGATACCGTTCACCGTTCACCGGTAGTAATTGTTCTATTTTTCGCCAGATCTTCTCGTTAGTTTTTGGCAAATGCCTGGTAAAAGAGGCCGGCCATTTATTCATGCAGAGAGCCTGACAACCGCTTACGGGTTTAATTAGGCTCAGTGGACAATATTGTTTACTCGCGGTTGTAGTCTTCGAGTCCCAATTTGTTATAGGAGGGACTCCAATGAACGATAACGGTGCTTGCGGCTATAAAGTCGTTGCCTGCTCGGCTTCTTCCGGCGAAGAGACTGTTGGTGTGAAAGAGGGTAGGGGAAGAGGGAGAAAGAAATCTTCTTCTCAATCAGCTTCTTCCCTGTCTATTGTCGAGCGAACTCGTCTGGTTGCAGATCTTTTGGGGTCTTTGGCGCGCGATCGGCTCCTTGTTCTTTCCTCTGAAAAAGGCTTGGGGAAGCATGTTCTCGCTTCCCAGCTCATTGGTTCGCTTTCTGCGTCTGGGTATGAGACTACTTGCATCCGCCTTGCCGGGATTTCTCCTGATACGGCTTGCCGTAAATTGCGAGCCCGAGTGAAAGAGAGCGTGGCTCGCCTGTCTCTTGACGGCGCCTGCGGTCAGCTTCTGGTCATCGACGGCCTTTGGGGGATGGAAGATCCATATTTTGGAAGAATCACGCGAACAATATGCTCGGCTGCATTTGGTAACTGCCTTGTTTTAATCGTTCTTCGCGAGGATTCTGAGTCTCTTCTCGAGTTCCTACCGCCTTGTAGGGTTGTTAGAGCTGGCGATTTAATTGTCGATGATAGAGAGCTGTCTGCTTGGGAGCCCATGTTGGGTGGGCTCTCGGCTAAGGATGTCATGCGTTGTACTCACGGCATTCCTTCTCTCATCTCGAACCTTCGAGTCACGCGAGTTTATCCTGGACGCATTCCTTCGGGCTCTTATTGGAATCGTTGCGTTGCCGACCTATTCTCTAATGCTTTGCGTTCTAGCCTGATTAAGGAGGAACTTGAACTCCGCCTTGTCCTTCTCGCTCTCGGTAAGGGGGAGCTATCTAATCTGCCTTCTCTTGGGATTAGGGTTTCAGGCGACATTCTGGCTGAAATTGCCGAGACGTGTCCTCTATTTGGTATCGACCTAAGAAATGACCGATTCGACGTTGTCCCGTGCGAAGACTCCGTTGTGGCAAAGGCGTTGATTGAACGCGAAAAAGGCAATGAGGAATTAATTGCATCTCTAGTGAAGCATCTTGCCGCCAACGGAAAGATGAGAAGGGCAAGTGCAATCGCCCTTGCATCAAGTGACCAACGCATCCTTAAGTCCCTTGTCGGTGAGTATCCGCTCGAAATGATTGATGCTGGACTTACTGGGACAGTAGTAAGGACCGTGCTCGCCTCAGGCCGCGATCCAAGGATGTGCGCTGCCGCCAGAATCATTGAGCTCTTCGGCGTAGGGAAGGACTTTTCTGGCGTTGCTGATGCGGCTGCCGGATTCATGATTTCAGGCGAGCGTGCCAAGATTCATGAGCAGCAAATCAAACTACTGGAGGCGATGCATCGCTGTCGGTCCGAAAAGGGCGGCACACTATCTCCCAGTTGGTTTGATTCTTCCATGTCGTCAAGCCATCCTCTAGTGGGCAAACTCGCTCTTATAGGAAAGGCGCTCTCCCTTGGATTCGATATGTCGTTTGTTGAAGCGTTTAGGGAGATGCTGCTTGCGAAAAATGATGCTGCTGAATCCAGCGATCCCTCTGTGTTCTCGGCGGTCCTCGCAATCTATTTCGAGGCAGCGCGCGAAATAGTTGGGGATCCGCCAAACCTTGGAGACGCGGCGACCGTTGCTCGAGCGGAGGAGTTGCTCGCCGGCGACGTGCCGCCCCAGATGAGGAATTCGACGCATCTTGTCCTCTCTGCAGCGCGGCTTCTCTCCGGAAGTGCTGACGGCTCGCTTGAGAGCGATCGCTGTGCGTCGAGCTATGCTGTGCGAGGAGAGTGGCGGGCTGCTTCGTGGGCAAACATCGCGGGGTGTCTATCGGATTTCGCGTCGGCGAGTTTCAGACGCGCCCATGTCCATGCTGCGGCAGCATTTGGGTATGCAAAGACCGCGGGAGATGAAAAAGCAATTGTTGTTGCCCGCATTATGGAGCGCGCAACGTTGCTGAAGTTCGGGGAAAGCGGCGACTTGGGCTCGGCGTGGGAAGTTAGCACCTCGGAAGCGAGTTCGGATTTAGTGCTGCTGGATAGACTGCACGAAGCTCTGGGGCGAAGAGACGCCGAAGGCGTGCCAACGCTTATCGACGAAATGGGAGAAACTACCCCAAGTCTAAGCAGCAAAGTGCTTGTCTCCTATTTGGCAAAATATGACGGGGCCGTGGGGCAGCGCATTCTACGCGAGCTGCCGCCATCATGGGTGCCTAATGGAGAGCCATCGTGCGTGGGACAAGGTGACGCGAGCGTCGCATTTCATGCGTCGCCGCAAAACTCAACCATACCGTTTGCGGATGGGCTCGATCCTGGCGGCGATCCTGTTCTTGACGTGAATGTGCTGGGAGGGTTTTCGGCTCGAAGGGGAGGCGTCAAGATACGGGAGGGCGCATGGAGAAGGAGAAGGGCCCGTGATCTTCTTGCCATGCTCGCTCTGACTCCGGGGCATACGATGTCTCGGGCGGAGGCAATCGTTCAGCTCTGGCCCGAAATGGATCTTATTCGAGGTAGGGAGAGCTTCTATAGCGTGCTGAGCGCCTTGCGTGCGGCTTGTGGCCAGGTTGCGGGGGAGATTGACTACATAGCAAGTGGTCAGGGTCGAATTTGGCTTGATGAAACGTTGGTTCGGTGCGACGTCGACGAATTCGAGCGTCTCGCAAGGCTAATTGTAGGTGGTGGTCTGCCGGAAACCGAGGTGGTAGCCCTATGCCTCAAACTTGAGGGCCTCTACCGCGGAGGTTCCTACGTGCCTGTTAGCGATCCGGACGGGAAGTACAGACGCCGACACGAGGAATTGTCTCAGCGCTATGTGGATGCGATGCTCAAAGGGTCTGAGGCGGCGCTAAGGCTCAATGACGAACGGCAATCGAAGTGGTTTCGCGAAAACGTGAGGATGGAAGTTGGGGCTACCTCTGGAGCAAGGGTCGATAGATCGGCTCTTGGATGACTGACTCGGGGCGTCCTGGCCCAAAAAGCCGTAGCCAATCACAAACTGGCGGAAGAAACCCGATTGATATGGGAGGCGCGCAGGGGCAGCCCCGCACGCGGCGAGAACGGGTGCGCATATTGTGGTGCGGAATTGCTCGCCTGACGCATGGGCGAGCAACGGCTAAAGTAAATACTGACTAAAAAGAATGCTGGGGGCATGCTCGCCCGCGTGGACCCGGAAGACAATAGGGGAACGACATGGCCGGTCTCTTTTCGAAGATCTTGTCCATTGGCTCTGATAAGGAGCTGAGGGAGTACAACGCTATTGCCGATGAGGTCGCGAAGCTTGGAGACAAGTTCGCGAAGATGGATGACGAGGAGCTTTCGGGCCAGACCGTGCTTTTCCGCGAGCGCCTCGATAAAGGTGAGACGCTGGACGATCTCCTTCCCGAGGCGTTCGCCTGTGCTCGTGAAGCTTCGGATCGCGTCCTTGGCATGCGTCATTTCGACGTGCAGGTCGTGGGTGGCATCGCGCTTCATAGGGGAACCATTGCTGAGATGAAGACCGGCGAGGGCAAAACCCTCGTGTCTACGCTTGCCGGTTATCTCAATGCCCTTTCTGGCAAAGGCGTTCACATTGTCACGGTGAACGACTACCTTGCTCGCCGTGACTCCGAGTGGATGGGTCAGCTCTATAACTTCCTTGGCCTTGAAGTTGGCTTGCTGCAGAACGGTATGCCTCTCGCTGACAAGGCTCCCGCCTATGCGGCCGATGTTACGTATGGCACCAACTCTGAGTTTGGCTTTGACTACCTGCGTGACAACATGGTTACTCGCGCTTCCATGCGCGTGCAGCGCGGCCACAATTTTGCGATTGTCGATGAGGTCGACTCCATCCTTATTGATGAGGCTCGTACGCCGCTCATCATTTCCGGCGCTGGCACGAAGTCCGCTGATACCTACAAGGACTTTGCCCGCGCGGTTCGCGGCCTCGTTCGAGCCGAGGAGCCCGAGCGCGATCCGCTGGGTGGTCCCGTGCCCGAGCCCGATGGTGACTACATCATGGACGAAGCGAAGCACACCATCGCCGCGACTGAGCAAGGCCTTCGCAAAATCGAGGAGCGCCTTGGCGCAGATATCTACTCCGACCTCTCTGGCCAGCTCGCCAATCACCTCCAGCAGGCGCTGAAGGCCCAGTACATGTTCCATCGCGACAAGGACTATGCCGTTCTCGACGGCGAGGTCAAGATCGTTGATGAGTTTACGGGTCGCATCATGGAGGGCAGGCGCTGGTCCGAGGGCCTGCACCAGGCTGTCGAGGCAAAGGAAGGCGTGCTTGTTCGCGAGGAGAACCAGACGCTGGCGACCATCACCCTCCAGAATTATTTCCGCCTCTACGACAAGCTCTCTGGCATGACGGGCACCGCCATGACCGAGGACGCGGAGTTCCGCGAGATCTACAAGCTTCCCGTTACCGAGATTCCGCCCAACAAGCCGGTGATCCGCGTCGATCACGATGACCGCATCTATCGCAACGTTGACTATAAGTTCCAGGCCGTCGCAACCGATGTGGAAGAGCGCCACGCCAAGGGTCAGCCCGTCTTGGTCGGCACGGTCTCCATCGAGAGCTCCGAGCGCCTCTCTAAGATGCTCACGCAGCGCGGCATCAGGCACGAGGTCCTTAACGCTAAGTTCCACGAGCGCGAGGCCCAGATCGTTGCCCAAGCTGGTCGCGAGGGCGCCGTTACCATCGCCACCAACATGGCGGGTCGAGGCACGGACATCCTGCTTGGCGGTAATCCCGTTGAGCTTGCCAGCCAGCTTCTTGCCGAGGAGGGCCTCACCGAGGATTCTGCTATGCCCGAGCAGCTTGCAGATGCCAATAAGAGGGCCAAGGAGTCTTGTGCCGAAGAGCGCGAGCGCGTCCTTGCTGCCGGCGGCCTTGCGGTTATTGGCACCGAGCGTCATGAGAGCCGCCGCATCGATAACCAGCTTCGTGGCCGTTCCGGACGCCAGGGCGATCCCGGCGAGACGCAGTTCTATCTCTCCCTCGAGGATGACCTCATGCGCCTCTTCGGCGCCGATCGTATGGATCGCATCGCCGCGATGATGGCGAAGTATGACATGCCGCCTGACATGCCTCTCAAGGCCAAGATGGTCTCCAAGGCCATCGAAGGTGCCCAGCGCAAGGTCGAGGAAATCAACTACGCCATGCGTAAGAGCGTCCTCGACTACGATGATGTCATGAACCAGCAGCGTCAGGTCATTTACGAGGAGCGTAACAAGATTCTCGACGGCAAGGATCTGACTGAGCACATCAGCGAGGTCACGAGTGCGACCGTCGAGCGCAAGGTCCGCGAGTTCTGTCCCGAGGGCACTGCTATCGAGGATTGGGATCTCGATGGTCTTCGCTCCTGGGTCAAGGAGCTCACTGGAGAGGACGGCCTGCCCGAGCTTTCTCGTGAGGCTGACACCTCAGACGTCGTGAAGGTCATGGACGAGTACGTCGAGAGCCTCTATGCCAAGCGCACCGAGGACCTTGGCGAGGAGATTACCCAGCGCCTCGCGGCCCAGGTTATGCTGCGCGTTATCGACACGCGTTGGATGACGTATCTCCAGGAGATGGACTATCTCAAGACGGGCATCGGCCTTCGTGGTTTTGGCCAGCGCGATCCTCTCGTCGAGTACAAGCAGGAGGCATACGCCGCCTTCAGCCAGCTCGTCGACACGATGTATGAGGACTTCCTCCGTACGATGCTGCACATTCGTCGCAACACCGTGTCCGCCCAGAACTCGCAGATGGCTCCGTCTGCCCTCGAGGGCGCGCGCTACTCTGGTCCCGCTGAGGTCGATGGCGATTCCGGTGCCCGTACTTCCACCATCTCTCGAGCGAAGCGGACGGCTCCCGCTGTTCGCGCAGAGCGTCGTGACGCCGCGGCTCCCTCGCCGAAGGCCTCCGATGCCAAGCCGCATACCTACCGCAAGGCGGACGACCCTGATCCCTATGTGGGCATTGGCCGCAATGACCCCTGTCCTTGCGGCAGCGGCAAGAAGTTCAAGAACTGCCACGGGAGAAATCGCTAGTGTCTGAGGTCGCAAACGAGAGAATCGATGCTCTGGAAAGCAGACTAGCCGAGGTCGAGGGCTATCTCCATGTGGAGGAGGCCCGCGGAACGGTGGCCGAGCTTGAGCGTCAGAGCGCTGAGCCCGGTTTTTGGGATGACGCGAACGCCGCTCGCGAGACGATGGCGAAGCTTGCCCGCGCGAAGGAAGATGTCGCAGGCATTGACGCCGCGCATGCGAAGCTCGAGGATGCCCGTGCCGCCTGGGAGCTAGGACAGGAGATGGGGGACGAGGACTTGCTCGCGGAGTGCGAGGCCAACCTCGACTCCCTTGAGCATGACCTCTCTGAGCTCGAGCTCGCGAGTTGGTTTACGGGCGAGCTCGACGGTGGTGATGCCATCGTCAACATAACGCCTGGCCAAGGCGGTCTCGAGGCGCAGGATTGGTGCAGCATGCTGCTGCACATGTATCTGCGCTACTGTGAGCGACGTGGCTGGAAGGTCACCATCAACGATGCTCCCGCGGCGGAGCAGATCGGCATTGACCGCGCTACGATCACCGTGTCCGGCAAGAACGCCTATGGCATGTTGCGTGCCGAGCAGGGCGTGCACCGCCTTGTCCGCATCTCTCCGACGGATGCCAAGAAGCGCCGGCAAACCACTTTCGCAGGCGTTGAGGTCCTTCCGGTTCTGCCAGATGACATCGAGGTCGAGATTGATCCCGGCGAGGTTCGCGTGGACGTCTACCATGCGAGTGGTCCCGGTGGTCAGGGCGTCAACACGACGGATTCCGCCGTCCGCGTCACGCATCTGCCTACGGGTATCGTCGTGACGTGCCAGAACGAGCGCAGCCAGATTCAGAACAAGGCTACGTGTATGCAGATTCTCCGCTCGAAGCTCTATGAGCTCGAGCTTCAGAAGCGTGCCGAAGCACTCGACGAGCTTCGCGGACCTAAGACGGAGATTGGCTTCGGCAACCAGATTCGCAGCTATGTGCTTTATCCCTACCAGATGGTCAAGGACCTTCGGACGGGATGCGAGACGGGTAACGTCGATGCCGTGCTGTCTGACGGCGATCTCGACCCGTTTGTCGTTGCGTATCATCGCTGGGCTGTGGGTGGCAAAGAGCCTGCGAGCATTGCTGGCGAAGACCAGTAAGCGCGCCCCGGAACTAAAAGGCCAGCAAACGCGCCCTAGACCATAAGACTAGCAAACAGACTAGCAAACGCGCCCCAGAACCAAATGGGTTCAGGGCGCGTTCTTGTATCGCGTTGGCACGTATGTATTGGCACGTATGTGTGTTTGGCGAGCAAAGCCCCGCAGTACGGGGCCGCCCAAAGCTTATGCCAGCAGGACTTCGTGTAGTTCATCGATGGAGTCCACCACGGCGTCTGCACCGGCCTCTTCGAGCTCAGCACGCTTGTGCGTGCCAAAGGTGACACCGATGCTTGCCGTGCCCGCGGCGCGGGCGCCCTGAATGTCGTAGAAGCGGTCGCCGATCATGACGCATTGATCGGCGCTAGCGCCGAGCTTCTCCATGACCATGCGGATGAGCTCGGCCTTTCCTCCTCCCTCGACATCCTCCTTGGCAAAGACGCAAGAGAAGAGGCTGTCTAGGCCAAGATCCTCAATGCAGAAGCCAAGCCTCATCCGGGTCTTAGAGCTTGCAATGGCAAGTTTCTTCCCGTGTTTCGTGAGGTCCTCCAAAAGGGCGCGCATTCCGGGGTAGAGCTCGTGGCTTGCGGGATTCTTCCAGTCATAGAGCTCGAAGTATCGTTTGGTGATGGCGAGGTCCTCCTCCTCGCTAACGCCATAGATGGCTGCGAAGGCACCGGGGTAGGGAGGGCCGACAACACGGCTCACGTCGCCCATCTGCTCGGGTGTGAATCCTGCTTCGGAAAGTGCCTGCGTTGCGGCGGTGACGATGTAGCCCTCCGTGTCCGCGAGCGTGCCGTCGAAATCGAAGATGATGACGGGTCGCCAGCGAAGGTCGTTCTCTTGAACCATGGGACTCCTTCAGTTTGTCATTCGAAATGCCCGAGGCGGATTTGCTCGTACGTGGTAATCGTTGGCGCGCGGGGGCGCCCGCCGCGAGGCTTAAAGCAGCCCCGGCATTTCGTCTGCATCAACCTCGAGGCCGGGCTCGGCGCGGATGACCCTGCTTACGCCATGGGCTAGAAACGCGGAGACCTCCTCAGGGGTTGCGCCGGTGTCGGTGATGAGGGTATCGATGTCATCGACCGTGCCAAACGGGAAGCTTGAGGTCCGGCCAATCTTCGAAGAATCTGCCACGAGGAAGTGCTCGTCTGATTGGGAAAGCATGAGCGCGTTGACGACGGGCTCCGGGGCGGTTGCGGAGGTTATGCCATCGGCGACAGAGATGGCGGTACAGCCGAGGAAACACTTCTTCGCACGGATGCGCCGCACGTTATCCATAGCGATTTCTCCCGTCATTGAGGCGCGAGGCGGCCTAATCTCCCCTCCGGTGAGAAGGATGGAGAGAGCGGGGTGCTCGCCCATGAGGAGGGCCTTGCCGTTGTTGGTGACGACGGTGACGTCGCGTGCCTCAATGAAATCGATGATGGAGAGAGCTGTCGAGCTGCCGTTGATGAATATGCAGTCGCCGTCGCAGACGTACTTTGCCGCTTCTCGGGCGATGGCTCGATTGGCTCTGACGCGCTGGGATCCTGATGGGCGCCCAAGTGGATTGAGGAGGGAGGCGCTTCCATGCTGGCGTGACAGGACATGGCGGCTCTCGAGCCAGTCGAGGTCACGCCTGATTGTGAGCTGCGACACCTCGAAGTGCTCTGCCAGCTCCGCCACGCTTGCTTGCCCGTCTCGCTCGAGGAGAGCCATGATGGCGTCTCGTCTTGCCGCTACGAACGCATTGCTCCTTCGCATGGGGTCAGCTCTCCTTTTATGAACGTTCTAGGGGTTCGTTGATCATTCCGATCTATTTGATCGGCACAGGGGTGAGTTTACGAGAGAACAACCATAAAACACAACGACCAGATTCATAAATCGGTGAACGGCAGAATGAATATTCTTTTATGTGCGAGACGAACTAAGTATACGAACGGAAGTTATAAATAATTTGTCGAATTATCAAAACGACGAACTATGTAATTCGAGATAAAAGCGTTGTTTAGCTGCCAAAATACTACCGGTCGCGGTTAAAACACAGTCGCTTGGCGACGTGAATACCGTTCGTAAAAAAATAGTCGCCCTGATACCGATGGGTGTGGAAAAATCGTCTGCGTAACGTTCATAAGACGTAAATGCGCGTCAATAAAGGAGGGCGAACGGATGCTAAGCGATCTTCTTGATCCGAGCCTGGTGCAGCTCAACGTTGAGGCTGCCGACTGGAAAGATGCCATCTACAAGGCCACCCAGCCCATGGTCGATGGCGCCAAGGTGACCGAGGGCTACGTTGCCGACATCATTAAGGGCAAGGAGGAGCTGGGCCCCTATTTCGTGCTGACCGAGCACGTCGCCCTTCCGCACGCGCGCCCCGAGTGCGGTGCCCTCGAGAGCGCCATCGGCATCGTCACGCTGAAGACGCCCGTCGAGTTTGGCTCCGAGGCCAACGACCCGGTGAAGTACCTCTTCCCGCTCGCGGCCAAGGACAGCGACGCGCACCTGAGCGCCCTGCAGTCCCTCGTCGAGCTGCTTGCTGACCCGGATTTCTTCGATCAGCTTGACTCCGCCAACACGCCACAGGATGTCATGGACCTCGTCCATGCTAAGGAAGGGAAGTAACAAATGTATCGTGCACTCGTCTGCTGCCGCGCTGGCATGGGCTCTTCGATGATGCTCAAGATCAAGTGCGATCAGGTTATCAAGGAGCACAACCTCCCCATCGAGACCGAGCACGGCAACCTCGACTCCATCAACGGCTTCAACGGTGACCTCGTCATCACGATGAGCGACCTCACCGAGGAGCTCTCCCATGACTCTCGCGTCCCGTCTGCCGTGGGCATCACGAACATCGTGAACAAGGGTGAGATCACCGAGAAGCTCACCGCTTGGGTTCAGGAGCACGACGCCAAGTAGGCGTCTGAGGCCATCCGGCGCCGCAAGTCTTGTGCGTAACGCCCAAAGTTTGCGGCCGCCGGACCCATCGCACAAATCGTTTCGGCTTAGCCGGATGGGTCAGAGCCCGTCCGTTAGGTAGTTTTGTCCAAATCAGCTGAGAGGAAATCAACATGCTTGATGCCATTCTCGCGCAGCTCAGGGACACGTCGGTGATTATGGGCGTCATCGCCCTCGTCGGTCTCCTGCTGCAGAAGAAGTCCGCGGTGGACGTCTTCTCCGGTACCGTTAAGACCATGATTGGCTTTATGGTCTTCAACATCGGCTCCAGTGCCATGAGCTCCCAGGTCACCGTCTTTTCTGACATGTTCAGCCGTGCCTTCCAGGTCTCCGGCGTTGTGACCCAGGTCGAGGTTGCGACCTCGCTCGCTCTCCAGACCTACGGCACCGAGGTTGCCATGGTCATGGTTCTGGGCTTCATCATGAACCTGGTCTTCGCTAAGTTCACGAAGTTCAAGGCCGTCTTCCTGACCGGCCAGCACTTCCTGTACTTCGCCTGCGTCCTCGCCCTCGTCTTCATCTCCCTGGGCGCCCCGTTCATAGTCACCGTCATTCTCGGCGGCGTCATCCTCGGCTTCTGCGGCGCCGCTCTTCCGACGCTCTGCCAGCCCTTCGTCAACAAGCTCGTTGGCGATGACTCCATCGCTATCGGCCACTTCAACTGCATCGGCTATGCCTTCGCCGGTTACGTGGGCAAGCTCTTCGCCAAGAAGAGCGCCGATGGCGAGCTTGATGCTCCCCAGGCCGAGGAGAAGCAGCTCCCCGAGTTCTTCAAGCTCTTCAAGGACTTCGTGTTCTCCGTCGCCCTGTTCATGATTGTTCTGTTCTACATCGTGACCATTGCCTGCCTCGTGACTGGCCACTTCGGTGATGAGCTCGCCTCCGGCAAGGCCTTTACGTCCTACTTCGGCAATGACCTTTGGTTCATCTGGCCGTTCCTCGCTGGCCTTCAGTTCGCTGCCGGCATGTCCGTCCTGATCTACGGTGTCCGTCAGTTCATCGCCGCCATCACCGAGGCCTTCGTCGGCATCTCCGAGAAGCTCATCCCCGACGCTCGCCCGGCCGTTGACTGCCCCGCCATCTTCCCGTTCGCCCCGAACGCCGTCATCATCGGTTTCATCGGCTCCTTCCTCGGCGGCCTCGTCGCCATGGCCCTCATGGTCGCCTTCCACAGCGAGACCATCATGATCCCGGCTGCTGGCATCTGCTTCTTCTCTGGCGGCACCTGCGGCGTCTGCGGTTACGCCTACGGTGGCTGGAAGGGCGCTTTCCTCGGCTCCTTCCTGGTCGGCATCTTCCTGTGCGCTGGCCCGCTCGTGCTCTACCCGGCCTTCGCCCAGCTTGGAATTGCTGGCGCTTCCTTCCCGAACGTTGACTACAACATTGTCGGTTCGATCATCTACGAGATCGGTCACTTCTTCGCCTAAGATCTGCCGTTCTAGCGGCCCCGGGGTGGCACAACGCGTCGCCTCTCCCGGGGCCGCGCCCTTTGACCTAGGAGCTATCTCATGGCCGACAAAGACAACCAGCAGGAACGTGACGTTGAGCTGAGGATCGAGGAAGACCGCACCCGCCTGCTCGTGTGTGGGCTGGGCCTGCTTGTTCTCGTCTTCGCCATCCTGTTCGCGGCGGTCTGCGCCTACGCGCTTGCAGACGTCACGGGAAACATCGCGCTGTTGCTGGTCGTGGTTGTCGCCATCACCGCCGTTTGGTTCATCTCGAAGCGCATGGGCCGTTTGCTTGGCAAGTACGCCGCGCACGTCGGCGTCTGCGATTTTGGCACGAGCGAGCTCACGATTTACGAGAAGGCCGACGTAACAAAGGCCGTCGTCGTTCCCTACAAGCAGATCAAGGGCTATTCGATCGTGCATCAGGGTTCCTCGCTCAGACTGCTCCTTTGGGGTAGCTGGGTCACCCATCCTGCGGGCTACGAGTACGTGGGCATCACGAGGCCCTTCATGAAGGACACGCTCGATGACCTGGAGGGCCAGATCGAGGAGTGCATGGCTCGTCATCACGTAAAGAAGCACAAGTAGTAGTTAATTCGCATGGCCGGTTCCTGTCGGGCGCCAGGTCAAGCGCAGACCGGTTGGCCGAGCACTCTCGCGAGCGCCAGGCCAAGTGAGAAGGAGAAAGCATGGCAACGTTTAGCGGCGTCATCGTGCCGATGGTCACCCCGTTCAACCGTGACGAGAACCAGTCGATCAACTACGAGGCGGGCGAGCAGCTCGTGGAGAAGCTCATCGCCGGTGGCGCGAGCGGCATCTTCACCTTTGGCTCCAACGGCGAGTTCCACGTCTGCACCCCGGACGAGCGCATCGAGTTCTCCAAGTTCGTGATCGAGAAGGTCGCCGGCCGCGTGCCCGTCTACGTGGGTACCGGCGCCTGCTCCACGCACGATGCCGTCGAGATGTCCAAGCGCGCCGAGGCCATCGGCGCCGACGCTCTCTCCGTCATCAACCCGTACTTCATGGGCATCAGCGACGACCAGCTCAAAGGCTACTTCGAGACCGTCGCCGCGAGCGTCTCCATTCCCGTGATGCTCTACAACATCCCGAAGTCCACGGGCAAGAACATTCCCGCCTCCGTCGTCGCAGAGGTCGCTCAGATCGACAACGTCCGCGGCGTAAAGGACAGCTCCGGCGACATGGAGAACCTCAAGAGCTACATCGAGGCCTCCGCTGGCCACGACGTCGACGTGATCGTGGGATCTGACGGCAAGATCTCCGCCGCCCACGCGCTTGGCGCCACGGGTGCGATCGCGGGCACCGGCAACCTCATCACCGAGGTCGTCGTCAACCTCTGGAAGGCCCTCGAAGCCGCTGACGACGCCGAGGCCCAGCGCCTGCAGGCTGAGGTCGAGCCGATTCGCGACATCCTTCACCTCGGTTCCACGCCTCAGACGCTCAAGCGCTCGCTCGAACTCGCTGGCTATCCCGTCGGCCCCGCCCGCTTCCCGGTCAACGAGGTCGCTGACGGCATCGACGAGAAGATCATCGCGATGCTCGACCACTACGGTATCAGCCACGAGTAACACCACGGAGGGTTCCGAAGCCAGGGCGCTCATCGGAGCCTGACGTATGCGGCACGCCTGAATTGCAAGCCACGGGCGCGTTCGCGACACGGGTAGCCATCCGTGCGTCATCGAAGGGGAGGCGCGCGGGCAAGGATAGGGGAGTCAATCATGAAGATGCAGAAGGCAGCCATTACTCAGGCCCTTTACGACACGTGCGCGTTTGCCGTCGTGCGCGTTCCCACCATCGAGCGCGGCCTCGAGATCGCTCGCGGCCTACTCGCTGGCGGCGTCAAGGCCATGGAGGTCAGCTACACGCTGCCCAACGCCGGCGAGGTCATCGCCGCCATCAAGGAGGAGTTCGGCGGCGAGATGATCGTCGGCGCGGGTACCGTCATGGATCCCGCGACCGCCCGCATGGCCATCATGGCCGGCGCCCAGTTCATCGTTGCCAACTGCTACTCCGAGGGCGTCTCCGAGATCTGCAACCTGTATCAGATTCCCTATGCGCCTGGCTGCACCACGATGACCGAGGCTAACCACGCGCTGGCCACCGGCGCCGCCTTCGTCAAGTGCTTCCCGATCTCCAACGTCTATGGTCCGAGCCTCGTTGGCCTGTTCAAGACCCCGACGCCCTGGATGCCGCTCATGGCCTCTGGCGGAATTAACCTCGATAACCTTCACGAGTGGATCGAGAAGGGCATCGACTGCGCCGGCATGGGTGGCCTGCTTACTAAGGGTTCCGAGGAGGAGATCGCCGCTAACGCCGCCGCCGTCCGCAAGATCATCGACGAGACGCGCGCCGCTGCCAACTAGTCTGAATCTCGGATATTTGGCTGGTGAACGCTGGGATGGATGATTAGATGACGGTTGGCATGGACGCGTCGCAGGTCCTGTATGGGGCAAAGGCGGCTTCAAGGGAGGAGCTTCTCGCGCGATTGAGCGGGAAGGCGGTCGAGCTCGGGTTTGCCGATGACGCCAACGCCGTGTATGAGGCCTTTCTCGAGCGTGAGGCTTTGGGCGCAACGGGCTTCGTGAGCGGGTTCGCGATTCCGCATGTCAAGTCTCCCGTTGTGAAGCGCCCCGGCGTCATTGCCGTGACGCTGGCCGAGCCGCTGTCATGGCCCTCGTACGACCATTCCGACGCGGGTACGGTCATCGCGCTGCTGATTCCTGAGGACGAGGCGGGGGAGACCCACCTCAATCTCCTCTCGCGCGCCGTTGCCATGATCATGGACGAGCGCATTCGCGAGCTTCTTGACGCCGCTGCGGACGCCGGGCAGCTTGCGAGCGTGATTGACGAAGGCCTGAGGCAGTAGACCTTTGACGTGGCGATGCGCGGGCATCGGGCAAGAGGTCGCCGGCGCGGCCGAGGGAAAGGCCGCGTGCGCCGGTCCTTGAAAACGGAAGGCAAACAGATGAGGGGCGCTGCCCGCGGATGCGGTGGCGCCCCTCGCTGCTTTCGCGGCAATTCTATGTAATTGATGGCTTTGTTAAGCCTTTCACCTGCAGCTTTATCGAAATTTCTTCCAAAAGAGCGATGGCGAGGGGTGCCGCATGGGATACACTGAGCGCGACGTTCCTCTGGAAAAGCAACGTTTAATTCTGTCGGTAACCATTAGACCAAAGGAGTCTCATGGAAGAGAAGGAGCAGAAGGAGCTCGAACTGCTGGCGGCTAAGGTTCGCCGCGACGTCGTCGAGATGCTGCTGCACCGTGGCTACGGCCACCTGGGCGGCTCGCTCTCCATCGTCGAGGTCATGGCCGTTCTCTACGGCAAGCAGCTCAAGCACGATCCCAAGAACCCCAAGTGGGAGGACCGCGATCGCCTCGTGCTGTCCAAGGGCCACGCCGGCCCGGCCTGGTACTCGGTTCTCGCCGAGCGCGGCTTCTTCGACCGCGACATGCTGTTCACCCTTAACGATGGCGGCACCAACCTGCCGAGCCACCCCGACCGCACCAAGACCCCGGGCGTCGACATGACCACGGGCTCCCTCGGCCAGGGCTGCTCCACCGCTGCCGGCATCGCCACCGCCCTCGCCAAGAAGGGCTCCGACGCCTACACCTACCTCATCGTGGGCGACGGCGAGCTCAACGAGGGCCAGTGCTGGGAGGCCTTCCAGTACATCGCCAACTACAAGATGGACAACCTCATCGTCTTCATCGACGACAACAAGCGTCAGCTTGATGGCTGGACCAAGGACATCATGAACCCGTTCGACTACGTCGCCAAGATGCAGTCCTTCGGCTTCTACACCCAGAAGGTCAACGGCCAGGACGTCGTGGCCGTCGACGCTGCCATCACCGAGGCCAAGCAGCACAAGGGCGAGGCCCTCTGCATCGTCCTCGACACCGTCAAGGGCGCTGGCGTCAAGGCTTTCGAGGAGATGGAGAGCAACCACGCTCCCAAGTTCAACACGCCTGAGCTCAAGAAGACCGCCCAGGATGCCGTTGACGCCCTGAACGCCCAGGTTGAGAAGCTTGAGGAGGAGATCGCCTAATGTTCAAGCTCGCTGAGGACCGCAGCGCCACCGGCGCTGACCTTCGCAATGTGGTTATGGGCACCCTCCAGAAGCTCATTGCTGAGAACGACAAGATCATGATGCTCGAGGCCGACCTTGGCGGTGCCAGCAACTCCCTCAAGATCAAGGAGTCCAACCCGGACAACTTCATCGAGTGCGGCATCTCCGAGGCCAACATGATGGGCGTTGCCGCCGGCATGTCTTCCGAGGGTTACATCCCGTTCGTCCACACCTTCGCGCCGTTCATCGCGCGTCGTGCGTTCGACCAGGTCTTCCTCTCTGGCGCCTACGCGCACAATACCATCAACATGTACGGCTCTGACCCCGGCTTCTCCGTCGCGGCCAACGGTGGCACCCACACCTCCTTCGAGGACGTCGCCATCATGCGCACCATTCCGGGCGCTCGCGTCTTCGACGTCGCTGACGCCGTGCAGATGGCTTGGGTCGTCGAGGCCTGCGCCGGCATGCCTGGCATCAACTACTTCCGCGGCGACCGCAAGGCCATCCGCAACGTCTACGCCGAGGGCTCCACGTTCGAGGTCGGCAAGGGCAACGTCCTTTGCAAGGGCTCCGACGTGCTGATCATCTCCGCCGGCCGCCTCGTCTCCGACGCCCTCGACGCCGCCGAGGAGCTCGAGAAGCAGGGCATCTCCACCGAGGTCATCGACATGTTCTGCATCAAGCCGCTCGATGAGGAGCTCATCCTCTCCGAGGCCAAGGGCAAGAAGGCCATCGTGACCTTCGAGAACCACGGTGTCATCGGTGGCCTGGGCGATGCCGTCGCGTCCGTCCTCGCCGAGAACGCCGTTGCCGTGCCCTTCAAGCGTCACGGCATCGTCGAACAGTTCGGCCAGGTGGGCACCGCTGATTGGCTCCAGAAGGAGTTCAAGCTCACCGCCGCTGATCTCGAGGCCACCGTCAAGAGCCTTCTCTAGTCTCTGACGAAAGCCACTAGGTAAGCCGAGGGGCGCCGGGCATATGCCTGGCGCCCCTTTTCTGTTCCGGGCGATGTTGGGGTGGGTCGCGCGGTGGCAATCCTCGCGGTTGGGGGTGGGTCGCGCGGTGGCAATCCTCGCGGTGAAGCTAGAGCGTGGAGGCCATCCACCTCGTGCGACAGGAGAGGATCTCCTGCCTGGGGCGTGCGTCCTCGTTGTCCAGGAGTTCTAGCAGCATTTGGCAGGCGAGGCGGCCTTCCTGGCGCACCGGCTCGATGATCGTCGATATCGAGGGCGTCGTGAGGGCGGTCCACTCCGTGCAGTTGAGGCCTAGAAGACCAATCCTGTCTGGCATGAGGTCGCGGCTGTTTTCGAGGGCTTGGAAAACGCGGGAGAGGGCCCACTGGTTCTGGACGAAGACGAGCGTGCGATGCGCGGGGGAGAGCGTGTACTTGAACTTCTCGTAAAGCTCCGTTACCGAGGGCCCATCATGGTCGATGGGAATCTCGGTGTAGTCGATGTTGTGCGCGGAAAGGACGTCTGAGAATGCGCTCGAACGCTCGATGCGCGTGCGGAGCGACATCTGCGTAGAGGGCGCGGCAACGCTCACAAAGCGGTCGTAGCCCGATTCGATGCAGGTCTGAATCGCAGTGTAGACGCCATCGTAAAGATTTGCCTTAACCCAGCTGGTGGAGAGGTCAAACGTATCGCAGTCGAAGAAGACCACGGGCCGTCCCGCCCTGCGGACGCGGTCGTGAATGGCCTTGAAGTTCGACGTGGGCTGGATGATAAAGCCGTCAACGCCAAGCGAGAGCAGCTTCTCGACGCAGGCTTGCTCGTTCTTGCGGCTGAAATTGGTGCCGCAGACAACGGTCTGGAAGCCCACATCACGTGCGACGCTCTCGACTCCGCTCTGGATCTGGCCGGCCCACAGGTTCGTGTTGTCGAGCAGCACGAGGCCAATAACGTGGGTTGGCTTGCCAGAGAGTGCCTGGGCCTGAGCGTTGGGCACGTAACCCGTTTCGCGGATTGCCGCCGCAATGCGTTGCTGGGTGGGGGCGCCAAGCTTCTCGAGCTTGCCGTTGAGGTAATAGGAGACTGACGCCGTCGAAGTTCCCGCGAGTTTCGCAACGTCGACGATCGTGACCCTTCCTGCGGCCATGTCTGCCTCCTCCGTAACGGTCAAGAAGCCTTCGCCTACGCTGGCGGAAAACGTCAAATACTTCTTGACAATCATTGCGCTGAACAAATCAAGAGTATACGCGTTTGGTTAATCGCGTAACGAAAATAGATAATTAGCGCTCTACCTGGCCGTTTACCGACATGCTCTAGCAAATGACTCCCAATACGCATACATTTAACATGTGGTTAGGAGCCCTGGGGCTATAGTATCGAGGGCTGGTTTCGCTCGCCAAGGGGGAGGGCGGAGCCAAGCTGGTCTGCTCGCGATGCGACGGACCCAGGTCCCACTGTCACCAAAGAGACGTAACAGCGAGATGAATTGGGAGGATCCGCATGAAGTTCTTCATCGATACCGCCGACCTCGACGAGATTCGCGAGGCTGAGAGCTGGGGCATCCTTGCCGGTGTCACCACCAACCCGACTCTCTACGCCAAGACGGGCGGCAAGCTCGCGGACTTCGAGAATCACATGGCCAAGATCTGCGAGATTTGCAAGGACATTCCCGTCTCTGCCGAGTCCACGGCCGAGACCACCGAGGAGATGATCGCCGAGGGCCGTCGCCTCGCCGCCATCGCTCCGAACATCGTCGTTAAGCTCCCGATCTGCGAGGCGTCTCTGCCTGCGACCCACGTGCTTGCCACCGAGGGCATCCGCGTCAACATGACGCTGATCTTCTCCGCCCCGCAGGCCCTGCTCGCTGCCAGTGCCGGCGCTCGCTACATCTCGCCGTTCGTCGGCCGCTTCGATGACATCGGAGATGATGGCATCGAGCAGCTCGACACCGTCGTTACCTGCGTCAAGAACTACGACTACGGCTACTGGGAGCAGGAGGACGGCCCGGAGATCATCACCGCCTCCGTCCGTACCCCCAACCACGTGACCCAGGCTGCCCTCATCGGCGCCGACATCGCCACCGTGCCCTTCGCCGCGCTCAAGAAGTGCGTGCACCACCCGCTCACTGACAAGGGCCTCGCGTCCTTCAACGCTGACTGGGAGAAGGTCAAGAACGCCTAAAGGCGGGCCAAAGTGATTTGCCTGCGCCCCCGAGTGTGACTCGGGGGCGCTTTTTTGTGGCGCGCGTCCGAGTGATGGGGCCTTTAGTTCGAGCGGCGGGGCCTTTAAGCTGCATAAAGCGTGTGCCGAGGGGAAACATCGTGTGTGGCCTCTGTGGGGCGAACCTCGGCTTTGCTATTATGGAGCGCGTATCTGCCTTCCTATCGCGCGAAAAAAGGAGCAATAAGTGGCCAACCACTTCCGCAGCAGCGAGGGACAGGACGGCATGGACGGTCAGCAGCCTGACGTCGCCACGCCGTACGTTTCGCAGCCCGACGTCGCATCTGATGCGACGCAGGCCACCCCTCCGCAGGCCCCTGTTGAGCCTGCCTATCAGGCTCCCGCCGAGCCTGCCACCCAGGGAACCGCCTATCAGCCGCCGGTTATGCCGGCGCCTCAGAAGATGAGTTCCATCGCCTCTCAGATCGCGGATCCGTTTGCTAACGCTGACGGCCTCGACGTTATGCCCAGTGCTGACTTCACTGCTGGCGCCTCGTTCGACTCCGATGCTGGCACCTCGTTTGACCCGAGCTCAGAGGCCGGTTTCACCACGACCTTCGCCCCCATCACCAAGGAGGAGGACACCTCGCAGGTGAATGCCGGAGGCGTTCCGGTCATCTCGTTCCAGGGCGTTTCCATGGTCTATCCGGCACAGCCCAACAAGCCGGCGCTCGAGAACGTCGACATCGACGTCTACGCGGGCGAGTTCGTCTTCCTCGTGGGCCACTCTGGCTCCGGTAAGTCGACGCTGCTCAAGCTCATCACTCGCGAGCTCAAGCCCACCCACGGCCGCGTCATGGTCGCCGGCCAGGACCTCACCTCCATGCGTAACTGGAAGGTGCCGTACCTCCGTCGCCAGATCGGCTGCGTGTTCCAGGACTTCAAGCTCCTGCCCGACAAGACGATCTTTGACAACGTGGCGTTCGCCCTCGAGTGCATCGGCAAGCCGCGCTCCGTCATTAAGGCGCAGGTCCCCGAGGTGCTTCGCCTTGTCGGCCTGGGCGAGAAGATGGATGTCTACCCCGACCAGCTCTCCGGCGGCGAGCAGCAGCGCGTCTCCGTCGCCCGCGCGATGGTCAACCGCCCGCCGTTGCTCGTCTGCGACGAGCCCACGGGCAACCTCGATCCGGCGATCTCGCTGGGCATCATGAAGCTGCTCGAGCGAATCAACCGCACGGGCACCACGATCCTGATGGCGACGCATGACCGCCAGATGGTTGACACCATGCGCAAGCGCGTCATCGCGCTTGAGGCCGGCCACGTCGTTCGTGACCAGGAGAGGGGAGGCTACGGCTACTATGGCGCCGTCTAACTTTGGTTATTCGCTCCGCGAGGCGGGGCATCACTTCGTGCGCAACGGCTCCACCACCTTTGGCGCCGTCGTGACGATTTTCCTGTCTCTGTTCATCATCGGCCTGTTCGCGATGGGTTCCGTGCTGCTCGATGGCATGGTTGGCACCGTCGAGGACCAGGTCACCATCCAGGCCTTCCTTTCTGACGATGCGGCCGACGCTGACGTCGACGCCCTTCAGACCAAGATCGAGGGCTGGGATGAGGTCGACTCCGTTACCTATAAGAGCAAGGACGACGCCCTCGCCGAGTATCGCGAGACCATGACGAAGCGCAACGCCGCCGATGCCGTGGCCGCGCTCGATGACCGCAATCCCATTCCGGCTTCGCTCGTCATCAAGCTCAAGGACCCGCAGGACGTCGAGGGCGTGGCAAAGCGCCTTGGCTCCGATAGCGACTTCGCCAAGGTCGCAGACGTCACCAAGTCCGACGACGGCACCACCTCTGATCCCGCTGACCAGGTCCAGTACGGCCAGGGCACCGTCGAGCGCCTCTTTACCGTCACGAACTGGATTCGCATCATCACGCTCGTGCTCGTCGTGCTGCTCACCTTCGTGGCCTTCGTGTTCATCAACAACACGATTCGCCTCTCCATCTCCGCGCGCCGCCGCGAGATCGCGATTCAGCGTCTCGTGGGAGCATCGAACGGCTTCATTCGTGGGCCGTTCCTCATGGAGGGCGTGCTCCAGGCCATTTTCGGCTCCGTGCTCTCCATCGCTGCGCTCGAGGTCATCCGCCGCTTCGGCCTGCCGATGCTTGCCGAGCGCATCTCGTTCCTCAGCTTCACGGTGTCGACTCACGCGACGCTCTCCACGTATGGCCTGCTCGTCGCCATGGGCCTCATCATTGGTCTCTTTGGCTCGATGATCGCCATGAGGCGTTACCTCAAGGTCTAGGGAGTTAGATGGCCCACAAGCGTCATAAAAAGTCGTTTGCGAAGCATGCCGGTCCCACGCGGGGCCGGCATGCGGCGTTAGCGGGAACGCTCCACGTCGCGCGTCCCGGATCAGCCACGGTCGAGACTGCCGAAGGGACCTTCCTCGTGGCTCGCGGCGGTCTTCGCGAAGGAATGGATGGCGACGAGGCTACCGTCGTGCTCGTGCATCGTGGCCTGGGTGACCCTCAAGCTGTGGTCCAAGGGGTGCTCCATCGAGCTTGCGAGCGCTTCGTGGGAACCTTCGAGGTCGCGGGTCCGCTGGGTGCCGTGGTGCCGCTCGACGAGCGCATCCGTCGCGACTTCTTTGTCTTGCCAGACGATAAGAGCGCCGAGGCCCTGGGCGTTGCCGAGGGCGATGTGGTCGAGGCGCGCATCCTCACGTACCCCGCTCGTTATGAGGCCGGCGTGGTTACGCTCGAGCGCCGCATTGGTAGGCCTGACGGCCTTGACCTTCCCATCGAACGCATCATCGCGAGCAACGGTCTCGCGGCGCACTTTGGCGAGTCCGCGCTGAAGCAGGCAGAGGGGATTCATGAGGACGCGGCCGAGGTGCTCGCCGCACAGCCTTGGCGCGAGGACTTGCGTGACTTGCTTTGCGTCACGATTGACCCGGCTACGGCGCGCGACTTCGATGACGCCGTTTCTTGCGAGAGGCTTGCCGGCGGCGGCTACCGTCTGGGCGTCCACATCGCCGACGTCTCGCACTACGTGCGCTGGGGCGATTCCATCGACCTGGAGGCTCGCGCCCGTACCTGCTCGACCTATCTCGTTGATCGCGTGCTTCCCATGCTCCCCGAGCGCCTCTGCGACGACGTTTGCTCGCTCATGCCTGGTCGAGACCGCCTTGTCATGAGCGTCTTTGCCGACCTCGACGCCGTGGGCAGGATTCGTGCGTCCCGCGCGTGTTGCTCGGCGATTCACTCGAAGGCACGCTTTAACTACGACGAGGTCGATGACGTACTCGAGGGGCGCGCGGATGCAAGTGTCCTCGCGTGCGAGGAGGGCGTCCCGGCGAATGCCGTGGCAGAGGTGCTCCGCGCCCTTGACGAGGTTGCGGCGAGGCGCCGTGAAGTCCGCCGCAAGCGTGGCTCGATCGACTTCGATAGCGTCGAGGCGAAGGTGGAGCTCGACGACGAAGGCCACCCGACGGGAGTCTCCGTGCGCGCGCGGACTCGAGCCACCTCGCTTGTCGAGGAGGCCATGCTCGTGGCGAACGAGGTCGTTGCGGACATGCTTGCGGGTCACGAGGAAGAGCTGCCTTGCGCTTTCCGCGTGCATGAGCAGCCGTCCCAGGACCCGCTCATGGCGACGGTGCCCGTCTTGCGTGAGCTCGAGTTGCTTCGCGCGGGCGAAACCGAGAAGCTTGTCTCGGGAGACCCGTTCGTCATTCAGGCGTTGATCGACCGAGCGGAGGGAACGCCGGCCGAGGCGCCTGCGAACGCGCTCCTCCTGCGCGCACAGAAGCGTGCCATCTACCTCCCTAGAAATGATGGCCACTACGCGCTGGGGGCTAAGGCGTACTGCCACTTCACCTCTCCTATCAGGCGCTATCCTGACGTGACGGTGCATCGCGCGCTTAAGGCGCTTATGGGGCACGGTGGAGACGCGGGCCTCGATAAGCGCGCGCGCAAGTCCGCCGCTACCCTCATGCCCCAGCTCTGCCGTACCTGCTCTGACCGCGAGAGAGTTGCGGACGCCGCCGCGCGCGAGAGCCAGAAGGTCAAGATGGCCGAGCTTATGGCCGGTCACGTTGGCGAGAGCTACTCGGGCGTCGTGACGGGCGTCGCCAGCTACGGGCTCTTCGTCCGTCTTGACGAGACGTTTGCGGAAGGCCTTCTGCCCGTTCGCGCTCTTGGCGAGGAATGGTTCGCCTACGATGAGGGTAGGATGTGCCTCACCGGAGAGGCGTCTGGCAGGAGCTGGCGCTTGGGCCAGCGCGTCGCCGCCACGGTCTCCGGGTGCACGCCCGAGAAGGGCCAGATAGACTTTGCGCTCGCGAAAGGCGGCAACGCCGGCGCGGGCTCTCTCTGCCGGGCTTCGGGCGCGGCGCGAAAGGAAACGAAATGAGCGAACGCACTAACCTGACGGAAGAGCTCGAGGCCGCCGAGGGCCTGATTGCGGCCGGCGAGGGCGAACTTGCGGTTGAGCTGCTAGAACGCCTTGCTGACGATGCGGAGGAGTACGCGGACCGCAATTGCGTCGCGAACGAGGACGAGCAGTGGTTCAGCTTCCCCACGCCGTTCGAGCGCCTCTGCTATCGCCGCATCGAGGGGGATCCGCGCGAGCTGCATGACGTGGGCGAGCCGTTCGACCGGCTCTATGCCGATCTCGCATTCGTTCTTGTGAGCGAGGGCGACTACGCCGGCGCGACGGAGGCCCTCCGCCAGGCCGTGCGCTGGAATCCCGTTGACTGCGCCTATCGCCTTGACCTCGCCGAGCTCTATCGCACCAACGGTGACCTTGACGAGTACCTGGGCCTGACCTACTCGGTCTTCGAGCGTGCGAGCGACGTGCGCCACCTTGTGCGTGCCTATTGCAACTTCGCCAGGCACTTCCAGGACACCGGCGCGGATGCTGCCGCGGCCGCGTGCCTGCGCTGCGCTCGCAGGCTCGACTGGAGCGATGACGTGCTCGACGGCCTTCTCTCGCGTGTGAAGGGCACCCAGTCTGATCCGGATCTCCTCACGGACGACCAGGCTGAGGGCGTTCTTGCCGAGCAGGGCCTGCCTACTGGTGCGAACATCGACGTGGTGATCTGCCTGCTCTCGTGTGCGACGGAGGCCGCCTCGCAGCGAGATCGCAGCCTTGCGACGAACCTCACCGTCCGCGCGCGCGACCTTGTGGGGTCTCCCGCGGTGAAGTCGCTCCTCGAGATGATTCGCGACACTGACGTTGCCGGTTATGGGGAGTGACTATAATGCCGATGCCTAAGAAGCGCGAGCGTAAGAGCATTGCTCGCAACAAGTCGGCGCGCCATGAGTACGCGATCGAGGAGACCTTCGAGGCGGGCCTCGTGCTCAAGGGCACCGAGGTGAGGAGCCTGCGCGAACGCGCGTGCCAGATCACGGACTCGTTCTGCCTCATCCGCAACGGCGAGTGCTGGCTGCATGGCGTGCACATCCACCCGTTCAGCCACGGTTCGATTTTCAACGTTGATTCGGACCGCAAACGAAAGCTCCTGCTCCACCGCAAGCAGATCGACTACCTTGACGGCAAGCTTCGTACCAAGGGCATGGCGCTTGTGCCGCTCGAAATGTACTTTGACGAACACAATCGCGTAAAGCTCGTGATCGGCCTCGCTCGAGGCAAGAAGCTCTACGACAAGCGTGCGGACATGGCGAAGCGCGACGTCGACCGTGAGATCGCGCGTACGCTTAAGGAGCGCAACCGCTAGCGCTTGGGGTGTGGCCGTCTCCGCGCGCGGCGGCTCGCCGGCGCCTTCGCCATTTGGCGATTGCCGCGTGCGCGGGCGGCGCTCATGGGTATAGTTAGGCGCGTCAACCAGGGGCCTGCGGGCCCAGGCGAGAAGGGGGCCACCATGGCCGAAGAGTCCACGTTTGACCGCATCGTCAAGATCGTTAAGGAGCAGGACGGCCTCGAGGACATCGAGGTCACGCCTGATACCAAGCTTACCGACCTTGGACTTGACAGCCTGGCTATTGCCGAGGCGATCATGTCCTGCGAGGACGAGTTTGGCATCGAGTTCGACGGCGAGGAGATTCCTGAGACCTTTGGCGACCTCGTCGAGATGGTGGACGCGCTCGCCTAGTTCTGGGTAGAATCACTCCGCGCGACTTCTTGGGTCGCGTGTGGCGGTGCGCCTCGTATGGCACTTAGGTGCCGCGTCCGTGGTGCGCTTGCCTTGGCGCTTCGGTGCCACTTGTTCTTTGTCAACTCGCATGGTGGCCAGCGGCCGGGCAAGACCCGTGCCGAGTCCCCGTCCACACCCGTGGGGGCGACTGGTTTCGACAGGGTGGTCCTGAGGTGGGCAGCAAGCCGTGGTCTCCTCGCCACGTTAAACAGGGGTACCGTCAAATTGAATTGACGACAACTCTTTCCAGGGCTCTTACGCCCTCGCTGCTTAATTAATTAGCGGCCGTCGAAGTGGGGGTTTCTCCTGCTCCCACGGAGACGTCATTTTAGGGAGATGCTCGTGCGGACGTCGTTGGTATGCCGCTCGATAAGATTGAACCAGCTGGGATGCAGAGCGCGGGTCACGGAGTGTGACGCATCCGAGACTTAATCGGTGACTGAGCTTGGAGACACCTGCCAGGGGACTGTTCTGGACCGGAGTTCGATCCTCCGCGCCTCCACCATGTCTGTTGCGCCCCGTCCGCGATTCGCGGGCGGGGCTTTTTCATGCCGCGCGGCGGCGCGGTGGCTTGTGTCTGCTGTCGCAAGGCTGCTTGCGTCCACGCCGTCCGCCGTCGCGAAGCCGCCTGCGTTCGTACCGTCCGCCGTCGCGAGACTGCTTGCGTCCGCGCCGTCTTCTGCGGCGCGTCCTTCTCGGCGGTGGTGTTTTGCGGAGCTTGTCGATGCATGGCCGAGATTATGTAAGGCGAACGGGTATAACCAAAACCAACGGATACTCGGGCGCTCGCGGCGCCATCGGAGGAGGCATCATGGCGTTTAGCTTGTTCAACAGGGGAGATAAGAGCGCGTCCGGAGCGGGCGTGAACGCGATGGGAGCTCCCTCCACGGGCGTTGACCTCGTGCTTGAGGGAGGCGGCATGCGAGGCATCTTCACCGCCGGCGTGCTTGACGTGCTGATGGAGCAGGGCGTCTATGGCTTTGACACCGTGTGGGGCGTCTCCGCGGGCGCCATCAATGCCGCGAGTTACCTCTCTCGTCAGCAGGGACGTTACATGCGCGAGACGCTGGCTTTTCGCGATGACTCGCGTTTTATGGGATTCAAGTCGCTTGCCACGACGGGCGACATCGCGGGGGCGGATTTCCTTTATCACAAGATCCAGGATGAGATCGATCCGTTCGATTACGAGACGTTTGCTGCGCGTCGAAGCCGCTACATGGTCGTCGTGTCGGACATCGTCTTTGGTACGCCGAAGTATCTCGAGGTCAAGAGCCTGCCGGAGGATATCGAGAAGATTCGCGCGTCCGCGTCGCTGCCTGTCATCTCGCGTATCGTCGAGACCGAGGGTGGGCGCTATCTTGACGGTGGCACGACGGATTCCGTTCCCGTGGAGCGGGCCCTTGAGGACGGCGCCCGCGCGGCAGTCGTTGTGCTTACGCAGGACCGCACCTACAAGAAGAAGGGCGGCTACGAGCTCCAGGCGCTTGCGGATCGCCGCTATTCCGACTTCCCCTACTACCTCGAGGCGCTTCGCACGCGAGCAGGACGCTATAACGAGCAGCGCGAGCGCATCTGGCGCCTCGAACGCGAGGAGAAGATCGCCGTTATCGCCCCGAGCGAGCCGGTGACCGTCGGAAGCACTTCGGGTTCGGACGGCGAGGGCCTGTTGCACCTCTACCTAGATGGCCGCCGCCAGGCAACTGAGGCGCTTGACGTGGTCCGAGCCCTCGGCGTGTAGGTGTCAGACGCGTCTTGGGGCTGGTGCGACGGGATTTTGAGCCCTGATTGACATCGCGGATGAACCTGGCCGCAATTCCCACACATATTTGCGAAAACTCGTGCGTTTTCCTTGAACTTCTCCGACTGCGCGCTACAATTTGAAAGCTACTTTTGCAGAGCCCCGTAACCTCGCATAAGTACAAAGCAACACGTAAGCACACGGAGGAGTCAAATGAAGTCGACTCAGTACGCCAAGCCCGGAGAGGTCACCCGCAATTGGGTCCTCATCGATGCTGAGGGTGCCACGCTCGGCCGTCTCGCCACGAAGGCTGCCATGATCCTTCGCGGCAAGAACAAGCCGCAGTACACCCCGCACACCGACACGGGTGATTTCGTCGTCATCATCAACGCTGATAAGGTCCAGCTTACCGGCGTTAAGGCCGACAGCAAGCGCTATTGGCGCTACAGCGGTTGGCTGGGCGGCATGAAGTTCGAGAGCTTCACGGAGGCCATGGAGAAGCACCCCGAGCGCGTCATCGAGCACGCGATCAAGGGCATGCTTCCCAAGTCCTCGCTTGGTCGCAAGCAGTTCACCAAGCTTAAGGTCTACGCTGGCCCGGAGCACCCGCACGCCGCTCAGAACCCCGTTCAGATTGATTGGAGGGCCTAACCGATGGCTGACAACACTGCTGTCTACACTGGCACCGGCCGCCGCAAGGAGGCTGTCGCCCGCGTCCGTCTCGTTCCCGGCACCGGCAAGGTCACCGTCAACGGCCGCGACGCCCTTAACTACTTTGGCCGTCAGCAGCTCGTCGACGACGCCTGCGCTCCTTTCAAGGTGACGGACACCGCTGAGCACTTCGACGTCATCGCCCTGTGCGACGGCGGCGGCATCTCCGGTCAGTCCGGCGCCCTTCGTCTGGGCATCGCCCGCGCCCTCCTCGAGGCCGGCGACTACCGCGCTGACCTGAAGAAGGCTGGCTTCCTCACCCGCGACGCTCGTGCCGTCGAGCGCAAGAAGCCGGGTCTCAAGAAGGCCCGTAAGCGCCCGCAGTTCTCGAAGCGCTAAGTCTCAGAGGCATATTTGCTTGTCAGGTCCGTCAGCCTTTCGGCTGGCGGGCCTTTTTTTAACGAGAGGTGGGCTGGCGTTCCACGCGGCGTTTGTTCGCGGCACTTACTGGTTTGTCGGCTGTTTGCGTGTTCGGCGAGCGTGAAAGGCCCCTTGGCTATGAAGGTCCCTATTTGGATCGTTCGATTCGAGAGGGTTGGTCTGAGGGCGGCATTGCCTTCGGCTTGTCTGAGATGGCCCTACCTTCGTCATAAATAGGGGGATAGCGACTGTGAGCAGCCAAATCGTTTTGTGCCGAGTAGCAATCATTTCCGCAAGACGTTTACCTGGGCAAACGCAGACGATGACAAGCGCGCTACTCGGTCGAAGACCGTTTGGCTGCTCACAGTCGCTATCCGTTAATATAAAGACTTCTTGGTTTGGTCAAAATCAGGGGCGTCGCGGTGAAATCGTGGCTGTCGGCGGTGAAGACAGGGCCGTCAGCGGTGAAATCGTGGCCGTCAGCGCTGACGGCGTTGCTTGCTGGCGCCGAATTCCCGACATGCCACTGTATATATTTCGTGGTTGATATATCAAGCGATTAAATTTTACCTGCGATTATCCAACTCCCCTGAATATCAGCGCTATTTTTTCGCGAACGAAACCTCCGGACGAAAAATCAGCCGCTAGGCTATTTCCCCGTAGGTTTGTCACCACGTTGCGAGGTCTTCGATGGTGCGCCTTATCGCGCCAAATCGGAGCGCGGCACAACGGAGGGAGAGCGATATGTGCGGAATCGTAGGCTATACCGGCTCTGAAGCCGTAAAGAATATTCTCATCAATGGCCTGAAGCGTCTCGAGTACCGCGGCTATGATTCCGCGGGCGTGGCGCTTGAGGTGGGCGACGGCGCCGAAGCCCGCCTTGATGTGATTCGTCGCGTGGGTAAGGTCGCGGGTCTCGAGTCCGAGCTCGACCACATGGACGAGGAGTCGACTTGTGGCATCGGCCACACGCGTTGGGCGACCCACGGCAAGCCCTCTGTCGCCAATGCCCACCCCCACACGAGCTGCGACGGCCGCATCGCGATCGTCCACAACGGCATCATCGAGAACTTTGCGGAGCTCCGCGAAGAGCTCATCTCCCGTGGACACGTCTTCAAGTCCGAGACGGACACCGAGGTATTCGCCCACCTCATCGAGGAGGGTTACACGAAGACCGGCGATCTCATGGCCGCCGTTCGAGAGGCCTGCACGCATGTCGTGGGCGCCTACGGCCTTGCCGCTGTCTGTGCCGACGAGCCTGGCGTGGTTGCCGTCGCCCGCAAGGATTCGCCCATTGTTATCGGCCGTGGCGAGACCGGCTCTTACGTGGCCTCTGACGTGATTGCCCTCATCGATGCGACTCGCGACGTCGTCGTTCTCGAGGATGGCCAGTTCGCGAAGCTCACTCCGGAGGGAATCTCCTTTACCGACGAGATGGGTGCCGCGATTGAGCCTGAGGTCACCCACATCGACTGGGACATCGACATGGCAGAGAAGGCGGGCTATCCGGACTTCATGCTCAAGGAGATCCACGAGCAGCCGCGTGTCGTTCGCGACACGCTTGTCGGGCGTCTGAGCGCCGCTGGCGGCATCGACATCGATGAGCTCGGCCTTTCCCTCGAGGAGCTGAACGACGTCGACCGCGTCTATGTCATCGCCTGCGGAACCTCCTATCACGCCGGCCTTATCGCCAAGAACCTCATCGAGTCCTGGGCACGCATTCCCACCGAGGTCGAGGCCGCGAGCGAGTTCCGCTATCGCGACCCCATCATCACGCCCTCCACTTTGGTCGTCGCCGTGTCGCAGTCCGGCGAGACGGCTGATACCCTCGCCGCCATTCGCGACGCGCGCATCAAGGGAGCCAAGGTCTTCGGCATCACGAACGTCGTCGGCAGTCCGGTGGCTCGCGAGAGTGATGGCGTCATCTACACCAAGGCGAACAAGGAGATCGCCGTCGCTTCGACCAAGAGCTTCATCGGCCAGGTCGTGAGCCTCACGCTTCTGGCGATGCTTCTGGGCCAGGTGAAGTATCGCCTCACCACCAAGCAGTGCCGCATGCTCTTCCGCGAGCTGGGCGATACCGCCGAGCAGATCCAGCACATCCTCGACACCCAGGGCGATGCCATTCACGAGGCAGCTCTCGCATGCAAGGACGCGCAGTCCGCGCTGTTCGTTGGCCGCGGTATGGGTGCTGCCATTTCCTACGAGGGCGCGCTCAAGCTCAAGGAGGTCAGCTACCTGCACGCAGAGGCCTACGCTGCTGGCGAGATGAAGCATGGCCCCATCGCCCTGATCGATCCCGGCTTCCCGGTCATCGCCGTGACCACTAAGAGCCCGACGTATGACAAGACCGTCTCCAACCTCAAGGAGTGCGAGGCCCGCGGCGCCATGATCATCGCGATCGCGACCGAGGGAGACGAGGAGATTGGCAAGATCGCCGATCACGTCATCTGGGTCCCCAAGGTGCGCGACGCCTTCAGCGCCATCACGGCCACGGTGCCGCTGCAGCTCCTGGCTCGCGAAGTCGCGATTCTGCGTGGCTGCGACGTCGACCAGCCGAGGAACCTCGCCAAGTCCGTTACCGTGGAGTAGGACGGAGACCTCGCGCCCGGCGCCCGGCGGAGACCTCGCGTTCAGCGCCCGGGATGCCCGGCTGCGACCTGGCGTCTGGCGGCGTGGGCCGCGACGAGCTGTGACTTGCAAGACCTTGCGGGTTTGGCCGAGGGGGGCGGCCTCGCGTGGACACCGGCTGTACGCGTTAACTATCTCGAGGGAGGGGCACGCCGCCCCTCCCTTTTTTGTTGCCGTCCTAATCCTCTCCTTGTGAGCCTCCTCCTCGAAGCGGTCTTCTCGCGCTAGACTAGATGGGATACCGAGAGGCTGGGAGGCTCATGGCACTGGCAGGAGTTGGCGTCGATATCGTCGAGATCTCACGCATGGAGAAGATCTTGTCGCGTACCCCGCGTTTTGCCCTCCGCGTGTTCACGGACGAGGAGCGCGAGTACTGCGAGCACAGCACGCGTCCGGCGGCGCACTACGCGTGCCGCTTTGCCGCCCGCGAGGCGGTTCTCAAGGCGCTGGGCTGCGGCTTTGGCAAGGGCGTGCGCTTTGATGACGTGAGCGTCTCGAGGGATGCCGCGGGCAGGCCCCAGGCGGTCCTCAAGGGCCGCGCGGCCGAGGTCGCCCAAGAGCGCGGCGTCCTGTCCGTCGCCATTTCGCTGTCGTTCACTCGTGAGATGGCAGTTGCGAACGCTGTCGCCACGACGGCGGAGACGGCCCCCAAGGTTGACGATGCACGCGATCCCCGCCGTGAGCTGGCGGAGTCGTTCAAGGAGGCGCGCTCGATTATCGATGAGCTCGAGCGCGTCGATAACGGAAGGTGATCGGGTATGCAGCCGGTTCTTAATATCGAGGATATCCGCGCGGTCGAGAGGCGCCTCTCCGATGCGGGAGTGAGCGTCTCCGAGCTCATGCATCGCGCCGGTGGCGCGGCGGCTCAGGAGGTCATGCACCTGGGCGACGTCTCGCGCGTCGTTGTCCTTACGGGCTTTGGCAACAACGGCGGAGACGGCTGGGTTGCCGCCGAGGATCTCAAGGCGTCGGGCGTTGACGTTCGCGTGGTGACGCCTTGCGAGCCTGAGAACCTCCATGGCGACCTCGCCCCCATGGTGGCCCGCGCCGCCATCGAGTCTGGCGTGAAGTACCTGGTGGGTCCCTCTCGTGACGAGCTCGACCAGCTGCTCGGCGCGGCTGACGTCGTGCTTGACGCCATGCTCGGCACGGGCTTCCATGACGCTCCCGTCGCCCCGCTCTCCATCTGGATTGACGCGCTGAATTCCTCCGGAGCCCGCGTGGTCTCCGTTGACGTCCCGAGCGGCCTTTCCGCACAGACCGGCCGTGCCCCGGGAGCCGTGGTGGTGGCGGACGTCACGATCACGATGCTCGCCCTGAAGCCCGGTCTTCTCTCTGACGATGGCCGCGACGTCTGCGGCTCCATCGTGGTGGCTCCGCTCGCAGAGCAGACGGCCAAGCTCGTGTACGAGGCGGATCCCGTGGCCTGGCGCTGCGAGACGGCGGATTACGTCGACGTTCTCCAGCCTCCTACGTGCGTGGTGGATAAGTACACGCGTGGCAGCGTCCTCGTGGTTGGCGGCTCGACGCGCTTCCCGGGCGCTGCGATCATGGCCGCCAAGGCCGCCGCGCGTGCTGGCGCCGGCTACGTGACGCTCGCCGTGCCGGAGCCCGTCGCGAACCTCGCGCGCACGCACCTGCTGGAGATTCCCGTCGTGGGCCTTCCGGCGGATGCGGACGGCACCTTCTCCAATGCCGCGCGCGCCCAGGTGGCCGAGCTTGCCGCGCGTCGCTCGGCCGTGCTTGTGGGTCCCGGCATGTGCGTGACGGGTGGCACCGTGGGTGTCGTCTCCACGCTGCTCGAGGGCAAGACGCCGCTCGTCGTCGACGCGGATGGCCTCAACAGCATCGCGCGCCTCACGAACAACGCCCTGGACGAGTTCCCCGAGCTCCTGCGTCGCAGTGCCCCTCTCGTCCTCACCCCGCACCGCCGCGAGCTGGGCAGGCTCGTGGGTCTTACCGGCGATGCCTCTCCTGACACCCTGACCTCGGCCCTCGACGCGGCGCGTCGCGTGGTCTGGGCGGATGGCGGCAGCGAGATCGTGGTGGTTGCCAAGGGTACCGCCACGGCCTGCGTGGGTGTCGAGGTGGCTCTGCTGCCCAAGCCGGGCCCCGCTTGCCTCGCGACTGCTGGCTCGGGCGATGTGCTCGCCGGCATCATGGCGGGCCTGCTTTCCCGTGGCGTCGAGACGGAGAACCTTCCCACGCTCACGGCCCTCGCCTGCGAGGTCCATGGCTGCGCCGCGTCTATCGCCCAGGAGCGCTTCGGTTCGAGGGGCGTCATGGCGGCGGATATAATCGATTCCGTCGGTGTCGCGCTCGACGCGGTCGAGGACCGTGCGGCCTTCAGCGGCGCGGACATCGCCCCTGAGGCGGAGGGCGAAGAACAGTAAGACAGCGGCACCGCCGGCGATGTCGGTGGTCGAGGGCCGGCCTTGCCGGCGACACGGAGGCGCATACCCATGGTTCAGCATAGGTGTCCGGACACGCGTTGGTCCTGGGTCGAGATCGACAAGGGCGCGCTGCGTCGCAATACGCGCGCGTTCAAGGAGAAGCTCGAACCGGGCGTGCGCATGATGGCCGTCGTCAAGGCGGATGCCTATGGACACGGCGCTGTCGAGTGCGTGAAGGTCATGCATGCCGCCGGCGCGGACCAGTTTGCCGTCGCCACGGTGGAGGAGGGGCTTGAGCTTCGCAGGGCAGGTGTCACCTGGCCCATCCTCATCCTCTCCGAGCCTCCGATGGAGTGCGTCCAGACCCTCATCGAGAACGACATAATGCCGAGCGTCTACACGCCCGAGTTTGCCCTTGCCTATGGGGAGTGCGCCGCGGCGTTCGACAAGGTGGGCAAGTACCATCTCGCCATCGAGACGGGCATGACTCGCATCGGCGTGGGCTGGAAGGACGCCCTCGAATTCCGGCACAGCATCGATTTCCACCGCGGCCTCTCGTGCGCGGGCACCTTCACGCACTTTGCCACGGCGGACGTCCCCAATGACTGGACCTTCGGCCTGCAGTATCGTCGCTTCACCGAGGCCGTCGCCGAGATGCGCGCCGCTGGCGTTGACTGCGGCCTTGTGCACTGCGACAACACCCCGGCTACGGTGCTCCATCCGGAGACCCACCTCGACATGTGTCGCGTGGGCGTTGGCCTTTACGGCATGCAGCCTGCGGATTCCACGCGCCCCCACATCTCCCTCGACCCGGTCATGAGTGTGCGCGCCCGTGTGACGCGCGTCGTGTATCCGCCGGTGGGCTCTGGTGTGGGCTATGGCCAGACCTACTCCGTCGCCAGGCAGAACGTTCAGATCGCGACCTTCCCGATCGGCTATGCGGATGGCCTCGCGCGTTCGCTTTCCGGCAAGATGGACGTCCTGGTTCATGGCACCCGTTGCCCGCAGGTGGGAAACATCTGCATGGACCAGTGCATGTTCGCCGTTGACGTCAACACGACTCGCGCCGCTCGCCCGATGGACGAGGTCCACTACGGTGACCTCGTGACCGTCATGGGCGCGGACGGCGACGAGCGCATCACCGCCGAGGAGATAGCTGACCTGCGCGGAACCATCAACTATGAGGTGACGTGCAACTTCGGTGCCCGCCTCGAGAAGGTTTACATCTAGGAGGTTTTCCTCGTGTCCGTCATGAAGATCCCCGGCCACGTCAACCAGAAGCCTGGCGAGGTCATGCTCGAGGAGATCGAGAACCTGCTCGGCGACTGCAAGCGCTGTGAGCTCGGGCAGACGCGCTCCCACCTCGTCTTTGGAACCGGAGACCCCCATGCTCGCGTGATGTTCGTGGGCGAGGGTCCGGGCAAGAACGAGGACCTCAAGGGCGAGCCCTTCGTGGGCGCCGCCGGTAAGAAGCTGGATTCCCTCCTCTCCATCGCAGGTCTCACGCGTGAGGAGATATACATCGCCAACGTCGTGAAGTGCCGCCCGCCCGGAAACCGTAACCCCAAGCCGGACGAGATCGAGGCGTGCTCGCCCTTCCTACGTGAGCAGATCCGTTCCGTCTGGCCTGACGTCATCGTCTGCCTGGGCAACTTTGCCTCGCAGTGGGTTCTCAAGACCGATCGCGGCGTGACGCAGCTGCGCGGCAAGCTCTACCAGCAGGGTCACTTCGTCGTGGCGCCCACGTTCCATCCGGCCGCCTGCATCTACCACTCCGATTGGCAGCCCCTGCTCGAGGAAGACCTCGCGCGCGTGGGTGCTTGGCTTGCCGCCAATCCGCGCGGAGAGGTCACGGCTGCTGCGGCGACCGCCCACAACGTGAGGCCGGTCGCGGACGCTGCCGGCAAGAAGGCACCTGCAGGCGCGGGTCTTCCTGAGGAGGCGGCGCGATGACCGGATGCTTCGAGAGCGCGAGCCCCGAGGAGACGTTCGAGCTGGGCAAGCGTCTGGGAGCTGCGCTCGAACCGGGCGACGTCCTGGTGCTCACGGGAGACCTCGGTGCCGGCAAGACGCAGCTCACGAAGGGCATCGCCGCCGCCATGGGTGTCGAGGACGAGGTTACGAGCCCGACGTTCGCTCTCGAGGCCGTTCATGAGGGCGAACGCATGCCGCTCTACCACTTCGACCTCTATCGTCTGCATGATGCCGAGGAGCTCGGCGACGCTGGCGTGTGGGACGTGCTTGGCGGCGATGGCGTCTGCGTCATCGAGTGGGGTGAGCAATTCTCTGACGAATTGGGTGACGAGCGCCTTGACGTGTTCGTGACGCGTGACGAGGAGGGCGCGGCACCGGGCGAGGAGCCTTGCCGCGAGATTCGCCTCGTCGCGCACGATGCGCGCGGCGAAAAGATCGTGGCCGCGCTGGGGTAGGGCCTGCGTCGCGAACGCGTGCTACGTGCACGCTGCGGGCGCGTGCCGCGTGCGTGCTGCGTGCGCGCGTCACGGGCGCACGCTTTGCGCGCTGGGCCGCCGCCCGGCGTCACGCGTGCCGTTGCCATGGCGCTTGATGTCCCGCGCGTGCGTCGTGCGTGCTAGACGGCTACACTTGATGGGTTAAACGCACTGCCGAGAGGGGCCGTAACCCATGAGCCTAGCCGCATCTTCACACATCGTTCTCGCCGTCGATACCTCGACGGATATGCTCGCATGCGCCGTTGGACGCGTCGAGGGCGAACGCGTCGAGCTGCTTGCCGCGGGCGATCACCTGTGCCGTCGCCATGCGAACGAGGAACTTGTGAACACGTGCGCCGGCGTGCTCGAGCGTGCCGGCCTTACGCGCGGGGATGTGGATTGCGTTCTCGTGGGGCGTGGCCCCGGCAGCTTTACGGGGGTGCGCATTGGCATCGCGACTGCCAAGGGCCTTGCCTGCGGCCTTGAGCGCCCGCTCTTTGGCGCCTCGACTCTCGACGCCGTCGCTTGGGGCGTCTGGAAGTCTGGCGTGCGCGGCCTCGTGGGAGTCGTTGGCGATGCCATGCGTCGCGAGGTCTACCCCGGTCTGTATCAGGTTGACGAGAGCGGCCCCGTGCGTCTGTTTGAGGTGGAGACCGTCGTCAAGGCGGCGGATGCCGTCGCTGCCTGGGCGGAGCGCCCGGACGCTGGGGAGATCATCCTCGCGGGCGATGGCCTTGCCAAGTACCGCGCCCAGTATGAGGAGGCCGGCTTCGCGCGTTTTGCGAGCGAGGATGCCTGGCATCCGGTGGGCGAGGGCCTGATTCGCGCTGCCGCGGCGGCTGGGACGTTTGACGGCGAGAACACCGCTCCGGCAAACAGCGGTGACCCCGCGCTCGTGCTCCCCGTCTACACGCGTCTCTCCGACGCCGAGGAGAACGAGGCAAAGCGCCTCGGCCTCGCCTCTCCCGCAACCGTCACCACCACGGGGTGCGATGACGCGCTCGCAGACCGTCACCTCCAGCTCCGTCCTGCCAATGCCAATGACCCCGCGGCGCTCGCGGCGCTTGAGCTCAAGGTCTTTGGCGATTCGAACCACACGCCCTGGAGCGAGAACCTCTTTGCGGATGACCTCGCGCTTCCCGGTCACATCTGGTGGGTCGCTCATGACGAGGGCTCCATCGTGGGCTATGCCGGAGGCGTCGTCGCCGGCGGAGAGATCCAGATCGACAACGTCGCCGTGGCCCCCTCGCGCCGCCGTGAGGGTATCGCCGCAAGGCTGCTCGCCCGTGTGACCTATGACGCGCAGATGCTGGGTGCCACGACCTCCGTGCTTGAAGCGGACGTTGATAACGCCGCAGCTCAGGCGCTTTATGCGGGTCTCGGCTATGCCGAGGTCGGCCGTAGGCCCAACTACTATGGACAGGGTCACGCCGCTCTTATCATGGAGGCGCAGCTTCCGCTCGTGACGCCAAGCCGTCATGACACGCCCGATCCGCACGCTTCCGTCCGCCCGTGGCCCATTGTGGCCGCTCCGCGTGGAGATGCCGCGCACGAGGCAATCGCTGCCGCCGGTCCCCTGATCCTTGCCATCGAGAGCAGCTGTGACGAGACCGCGATGGCCGTCATCGACGGCGCGGGCGAGATCGTCGCCAACGTCGTCGCCACCCAGATCGACTTCCACGCACGCTTTGGCGGCGTTGTTCCGGAGATCGCGAGCCGTAAGCACACGGAGGCGATCGTCGGCGTCTACGAAGAGACGATGGCGAAGGCCGGAGCTCACTTTGGCGTCGACACGCTCGTCCCGGCAGACCTTGCCGCCGTGGGTGTAACCCAAGGGCCGGGTCTCGTTGGCGCTCTCGTGGTGGGCATCGCGTTTGCCAAGGGTCTTGCCTCCGGTGCTGACCTGCCGCTTATTGGCGTGAACCATCTCGAGGGCCATCTCTTCGCCAATCTCTTCGAGACCCCCGACCTCAAGCCGCCCTTCGTGGCGAGCCTCGTCTCGGGCGGCCACACCATGCTCGTCCACGTGCGCGACTGGGGCGACTACGAGGTCCTCGGCCAGACCATCGACGATGCCGTGGGCGAGGCCTTCGACAAGGTCGCCAAGGCGCTGGGTCTGGGCTATCCGGGCGGCCCCGTTATCAGCCGCCTGGCCGAGAAGGGCAACCGCAAGGCGATTCACTTCCCGCGTGCGATGATGCACAGCGGCGATTACAGCTTCTCGCTCTCGGGTCTCAAGACCAGCGTCATCACCTACATCAATAACGAGAACCGTGCCGGACGCGCTATCAACCTGCCCGACCTCGCGGCGAGCTTCGAGGCTGCGGTCATTGACGTGCAGGTGGCGAAGGCAGCCGAGGCCGTCTCGAAGACCGGCGCCCGCGACTTCTGCGTGGGCGGTGGCGTCGCGGCGAACCCCCAGCTCCGCGAGGCGTACAAGCGTAAGTTCGGCCGCATGCACGTGCGCGTCACCGTGCCGCCCCTCACTGCCTGCACGGACAACGCCGCGATGATCGCCCTCGTTGCCAAGCGCAAGTTCGACCTCGGCGAGTTCTCCGACCCATCCATGGACGCCACCCCCAACATGAGCCTGTAGTGACCTGAAAAAGGGACAGTCCCTTTTTCAGGTTTTAAAGCTCGCAAAAGCGATGTTCCGTTTGTCAGGTTTTTAGAGGACCGAACGGGTATAAGCCTCCTCACCTTAATCGACGGGTGGGGAGGCGTTCATATGCCGAGGAGTGCGCGCGCAAGGTCGGAATCCGGTTTCTATCACGTTGTCGCGAAGGGCAACGGCGGCCAAAACCTGTTCGAGGACGCAAGCGACTATCGTGCGTTTCTCGAGCTAGTTTCCGCGGCGGCCGAGAAGTGTGGCGTGCTCGTCCACGCCTACTGCCTCATGTCCAACCACGTGCATCTCCTCCTCGAGGATCGCGGCAATCGACTGAGCGACTTCATGAAGTCGCTCACCACGGGGTACGCCATGCGTTTCAACGCGAAGACGGGTCATATCGGCCACGTCTTCCAGCAGAGGTTTAAGAGCCAACCGGTCGAGAGCGAGGCCTATCTGTTGCAGGCGGCGCGCTATATCCACAACAATCCTGCCAAGGCGGGCATTTGTCCGGCGGACGAGTATTTGTGGAGCAGCTACCACGAGTACGCATCGGGCGTCCAGGGGATCGCGACCGTCACGCTGGTGCTCGGCATGTGCGGCGGCAGGGAGGGGTTTCGCGTGTTCCAGGCCCAGGGCGAGGGCGACTATCGCTTTGGCCAGCGCTCGCGGGTTACAGATGCCGAGGCCCGCGAGGTCGCGCGGCGCATCCTTGGCGATATCGCCCCGGGAGACATCAAAGCGATGGAGCGGCCGCGCCGCAATGCGCTACTCTTTGACCTTAAGGATGCGGGCCTGTCTGTGCGCCAGATCGAGAGGCTGACCGGCCTTGGCAAATGGATTATCAACGAGGCGTGACCTGAAAAAGGGACTGTCCCTTTTTCAGGTAGGAGGTATGAGATGCGAGACGGATTCATTAGGGTTGCGGCGCTGACGCCGGCGGTGCGCGTGGCGGACGTTGAGTTCAACGTCGATTCTTGCGCGGCGGCCGTGCTCGCCTCCGATGCCCAGGTCATCGTGCTGCCTGAGCTCGCGATCACCTCCTACACCTGCGAGGACCTCTTCTGGCAGGACGCGCTCCTGCGTGTCGCCGAGGAGGGCCTGGCAACCCTCGCCGCTAAGACGGCCGAGGTAGACGCCCTTGTTCTCGTGGGCGTGCCGGTTCGCGTTGCCTCCAAGCTCTACAACTGCGCAGCGGTTCTCTCGCGCGGCGAGCTCCTCGGTCTCGTGCCCAAGCGTAACATCCCCACCTACGGCGAGTTCTACGAGGGCAGGCGCTTCTCCGCCGGCCCTGAGGACGTGACGCTCGTGGGCTTCGCGGGCTTCGACGAGGTGCCGTTTGGCTCGGAACAGCTCTTCGAGTGCGAGGACGTGCCTGGCCTCGTCGTCGCGGCGGAGATCTGCGAAGACCTTTGGGTCCCCAACCCGCCGAGCACCGCTGCCGCCATGGCGGGCGCGACTCTCGTCTGCAACCTCTCTGCCTCGAACGAACTTGTGGGCAAGGCGGATTATCGCCGTGACCTCGTGAGCTCCACGAGCGCCCGTCTCATCTGCGCCTACGCCTATGCAAGCGCCGGCTGGGGCGAGTCAACCCAGGATGTCGTCTATGGTGGCCACTGTCTCGTGGCTGAGAACGGCCGCATCGTCGGCGAGGCTAAGCCGCTCGACGACGAGCTTCTCGTGCGTGCGGAGGGCCTTGCCTGCACCGGCGCCACCGCCGTGGTAGACCTCGGCCTTCTTGCCCATGATCGTCTGCGCATGTCGACGTTCGACGTCGATCCCATGGCATCGGGCTACGTCACCACGCTCTTTTCGCTCGCGTCGCGCGAGGTCTCGCTTGACTCGCGCTATGTGGACCCGCACCCCTTCGTGCCGGCGGATCCCGCCCGCCGTGCCGAGCGCTGCGAGTCGATCTTTGCCATCCAGGCCCACGGCCTTGCGAAGCGCCTCGCCCACACGCACTCGAAGCGCGCGGTCATCGGCGTCTCCGGCGGTCTCGACTCCACGCTGGCGCTGCTCGTTTGTGCCCGCGCCTTCGACCTACTCGGCCTCGATCGTTCCGGTATCCTCGCCATCACGATGCCTGGCTTCGGCACCACGAATCGCACGCATGACAACGCCCGCGTCATGTCCGAGGCGCTCGGCTGCGAGCTGCGTGAGGTGAGCATCGCCGCGGCGGTTCGCCAGCACTTCGCGGATATCGGCCATGACGAGGCGGACCACTCCGTGACCTACGAGAACGCGCAGGCCCGCGAACGCACCCAGATCCTCATGGACGTCGCGAACAAGGAGGGTGGCCTCGTGGTTGGCACGGGCGACCTCTCTGAGCTCGCCCTCGGCTGGGCCACCTACAACGCCGATCACATGAGCATGTACGGCGTGAACGCCGGCGTGCCCAAGACGCTCGTGCGCCACCTCGTTCGATACGTCTCGGACGAGGCTCGCTTGAAGGGCGATGACGCGCTCGCCGCCGTGCTCGATGACGTGCTCGACACGCCGGTCTCGCCGGAGCTCCTGCCCGCTACGGGCGACGGCAAGATCTCCCAGAAGACCGAGGACCTCGTGGGCCCCTACGAGCTCCATGACTTCTTTCTCTACAACGTGCTGCGCTGCGGCTTTGGCCCGGCGAAGGTCTATCGCCTGGCACTCGAGGCGTTTGGCGGCCGCTACGCGAGCGGCGCCGACGCCGATGACGCCGCAGTTGGCACCTATGATGCCGAGACGATCATGAAGTGGCTGCGCAAGTTCTACTGGCGCTTCTTCTCGCAGCAGTTCAAGCGCAGCTGCCTGCCCGACGGTCCCAAGGTCGGCAGCGTGGCCGTGAGCCCGCGCGGCGACCTACGGATGCCGAGCGATGCCGTCTGCACGTTGTGGCAGCGCGAGCTCGACGGACTGGAGTAGCAAATGGGCTCGAGGCGGACATACCCTTGCCTCCGTCTCTCGGCCTTCATGCCACTTGCGTGGCTTGCCCTACTTGTTGGGGCACCTCAGGTGCTTGCGCCGCCGAGTCCGTTTGCCTGCGATGGGCTATCGCTCGCGTTCTCCGCGCTAGTGCCCGCGATGGCCCTGGCTGGGCTTGCGGGATGTATGGTTCCGCACATCCGCGGGAAGTACGAGTGCGTGCTCGCCGTGGCCGGTGTGTTGGCGATGCTCGCCTACCTGTCTGGTTGCTGGCGGGGAGCGGCTGGATTCTCATGGGGGAGCGCGAACTCCACTCCGTGCGTCTCCAGTGCTCTGGCGCTGTCCTACGTTGGCTGCTTGTGTGCAGCGCTTGCATCGTTTGCCTGCGGATATATGGTTTCCGGTGACGTGGGTGACTTCCCCGCCGGCGAACACGGCGAGCGTGTGTGGACGGTGGGGTGCGCGCTGCTTGCGGCCGCGTTGCTTGGATTGTCTGCCCGCCTCATGCCCAACTGGACGCTCGTTAGAGTTTCGGCCGCCACTGCTGGGTCGGATGACGAGCTGCTGCTAGGGGCGCTCACGCTGGGCGGACTGGGCGATGCGCCGGGGATGCGGCCGCTGAGCTCGGGGGCGCCTTCCTGTGGATTGGCCATGCTGCTGCCGCCGGTCGCCTGGTCCGTTGTGACCCTTGCCCTTGGAGCTATTGCAACGCGTCTGCGGGCCTGTTCGGCACGTTCAATAATCCGCGGTTACTGCGCGGGGCTATTTCTTGCGTGGCTGCTCAGCTCGCTCTTTCCCGCGCTTGGTCGTGCCCTGGTCTGGGGTATGTCGGTTCCTTTCGTGCTGCTTGCGCTTGCGTTGGCGGTAATGGCCCTTGGAGTCGCCTCTTCTGCGCGCAAGGCGGAGGAACGCGATGAGGAAATTGCGGACGCCGGGCGCACCGGAACGGCGTTTAAAGGTTCCGGGCTGTCGCCGCGTGAGTCTGAGGCTCTGCGGCTTCGCCTGGCGGGGCTCTCCTCTGCCAAGGTTGCCGTTCAAATGGGGATTAGCGCTTCTACGTGAGGAATTTGCAGTCGCGTGCGTTAAACAAACTGCGCGTTGCGTCGATTGACGAGTTGCGAGCCGGGACGCCCATGGATGAGCCACACCATGTGTGTGACGAGGCCTCTCGCTCGTGGCGCACTCTGCTTCTCGCGGTGCTTTGCGTTGCCGTAGTGGTGGGCTGGGCGCTCGGCCAAGACTGGGTTACGGATTACGTGGCAGTGATGTTGCTGGGTCTCTGCCTGGCGTTTTATGGGTTTGTGAGCCCTGGAGATGACGTGTCGCGCACTGCTCTTCGCGTGTTGTCGGCGGTCTGTTTTGTGGGGACGTTACTGGGGCTTATCCCGCTACTTGCCCTGGTTCTCACATTGGCCATGGTCGTTGCCCGGCTCGCCGGCTATGAGGTGCGGCACCTGTGCACCCCAGCGCTGGCGTTCTCGTGTCTTGGGCTGGGAATGCTTCTCGGCGGCTACTCGTCGGGACTCGTGCCTCGTCTGCCGGCGCTTCTCGCGCTCATTTCGAACGATGAGGCCGCTATGGCATGCGCCATGCTTGCGGGCCTTGTCTCTGGGGTGTACGTAATTGCCGGGGCCGTCTCGCTCTTTCTCTCGGTGAGGGACGAACTTGAGTGGGTGTCAAGTAGTGCCGGGATGAGCGCCGATGGGGGACGGAGTCGTAGGCTGTCTGCCTATCTCGTGAGTCGCGGACTCAACGAAACCGAGGTAGATGTGGCAATGCTTCTGATCGCTGGTTGCGGCGGCGCCGAGATTTGCTCAAAACGCTGCCTCTCTCCCGGCGCCGTCAACTCCGCCCGTCGAACTGCCTATCGCAAACTCGGCATCCACTCCCTCGCCGAGCTTGTTGACCTGTGTCGGGATGCCGTGAGATGAAAGCCGCCCGCTGATTGCCGGGCGGCTTCGGGCTACCAGGTCGCGTAGATGCACTTCAGGCGATCGACCGTGCCGGGACGGTGCAATCATGAGGGCTGCTAGGGCGGCGGCATGGCTTATTTGGCTCTGCTTAGCATGTTCGCTCCTTCTGTCGGCTCTCTTTAGTGCGCTGGCGCGTTTCCTCCCTTCTCGTAAAGCTCGTGGTAGCGAGCGGCGCAGGTGTCGGTGCGGCTTCTTGTGCGGTCGTGAAGCTCAACCTGCTTGTTGACGATGAAGGCAACGCGGTCGCAGGAAAGGTCAACGTTTGCGAGGTTGTGGCTCGACAGAACGATCGAGCGACCGGTTCGTACGTAGGACCGCATGGCTCTTGTGACGGCCCCAACATTGGTGGGGTCAAGCGCACTCATGGGCTCGTCGAAAAGGAGCAGGTCTGCTCCCGTTGCCATGGCGGTGGCAATGGAGGCGAGCTGCGCCATTCCTTGCGAACACTTTCGGACGGGAAGATCGAGGAACCCCTCAATACCAAGACGGGAGGATAGCTTCGCTGCGTCTACCTGCGATCCCCAACAATCTCTGGCAAATTCGATGTTCTGCCGAACGGTGGCACGCAGACTCAGGACGGATGGCGAGGGCAGGTAGAAGGCGACCCCCTTCCATTCGACGGCGCTCAGATTGCGTGTGGCCGATGTGTTCCCGGCGTCGATCTTGCATGTGACGTGCCTGCTCCATGGCTCACAGATTGACTCGAGCAGCGTTGTCTTACCGCTTCCGTTGGGGGCGACGAGCCCCGTGACGGTGCCGGAGGGTATTTCGATGCTGGCGTTGTCCAGGACAAGCCTGTCTCCGCGTCGTGCACAAAGGTTGAGGAAGCCAATCATGAGAATCGCCTCGCTAGCCGCTTTGTTGCCGTGCGCTCACGAGCCATGTCCGCAAAGAGGGCGATGGCCAGGAGGGCGATCGCGAACAGGAAGAGCGTTGCGAGCCCAAGCTCCCACGTGGTGCCTGGAATCACCCGGATATCAAGCCCGTTTGCATAGACCGGCAGCCCTACGACGCTCCCGCACGAGATGTATGAGCTGGGAAGATGCCGCGCGACCGCTCTCCATCTTGTCGACTGCGACGTGTAAATGGGAATCAGGGGACAGACGAGCAGCGCGAACGCAACTCCCAACCCACAGCGTGCTCGGATGGATTCTGCCGCCGCAACGAGCGCGACTACCATGAGCGACGCAAGTGTCATGAGCGCGGTGTCCTGCGCGAGTACATCCCCGATGGTGCTTGAGCGCACGACCCCATCGGCGATGCTCACTACGGGGTATGCGAAGTCGCCGATGCCATTCCTTATCGCTGCGAGAAGTGCCGCCGGGAGAAGCGTGGTCGCGAGGCACGCAAGCGACAGAACGGACGCGGCGACAGCACATGCCAGGCGCTTGGATGCTCGCGAGACTGGTGCCATTGAGACTAGAGTTCTGCCTCCGAGCCTCCTTTGGGAACCGCTCGTGAGCAGCGCCACCGGCAGCAGCAGAATGATTCCCGGCATGAGGCCCAGTACAAATGCTAGATAGTACGTGGCCGGCATCTCTGTCGCGCTGGCGTATACCTCGGGGTTTTCAAGGCCGGCCAATCGATGGATGAGTTCAGAGCGAGCGTACAGACTTGGGGTCGACTCGGTGTGGCCGAGCTTTGCGCATTCGGTCTCTACGTCGTAATGCTGCGCGTAGGCGATGAAGAACTCCTTGCTCGGATAGGGCGCGTTTGAAGCGGCCGTGAGCGCTTCGAGCTCGCGTGCGTTGATGTCCTTGAGCGCGTCCGGCGCCGAGTCGTAGGCGCCGCTCCCCATTCCGGTCGACAGGATCTCCAGGGTCTGGTTGACTTGCTCCTGGCCGATCGCCAGATCGGAGAGCGTTGGATAGCCCACGAGTCCCGGGAGCAAGAAGAGCGCCTGTGCGAGGATGAGCGCGACAATGAGCGCCTTGCTGCTCAGGCAATCGCTTAGGGATGTGCGCACCATGGCTACCATCGAGCTTCTGGGCACTTTGGCGCCATTGCGGTCAATGCGGGTGAGGTTTCTCATGGCTCGCTCCTTTCGGTCTGCCGGTATCGTCCATCCGAGACGGCGTACTGTCTGTAGACAGTGCATATGAAGTTGTCAGCGTGGGCGTCTACAGCACATCTACCTCGATGTTTGACAAGCAATCCGCGGCTTCTCATCGAACTTCTGCTATGACGCATAAAATGGGCTGAACGAGGCTGACGTGAGGGGCCCTTAATTCATAAATCGCCCCAAGACAACTACCGTTCGCGGATTTGCCAAATTTGAGCGAAGCGTCGCATTTTCCCTGCATAAAGCCGCTCACGTTCTTTAGTCGGGCAGCTATCACAAAATCTAAGCGCGTTCGCAGAAGATTTTTTCAATCCGTCTGGTATAAGTCGGATCGTCTGGGTATCATTCTCAACGTTGGAATTGGCGATGCGTCAATCGCAATCGCACGTTGGATATCCGTGCGCCCAGAGGGGCGCCCAGAAGGAGGTTCTTGGATATGACGACTCTTAAGCCGCTCGGTGACCGTGTCCTGGTCAAGCCCGCTCCCAAGGAGGAGAAGACCTCGACCGGCCTCTACATCTCCAGCGGCGCTCAGGAGAAGCCGCAGAAGGGTGAGGTTGTCGCTGTTGGCGCTGGCAAGGTCACTGATCACGGCGAGCGCATTGCTCCGGATGTCAAGGTCGGCGACGAGGTCTACTTCGGCAAGTTTGGCGGCAGCGACGTCAAGGTCGATGGCGAGGATTACCTGCTTCTCCGCGCTGACGACATCTACGCCGTCATCGAGGCCTAGTTCTTTCGCGGGCAACGCTCGCATTCCATGAAACTTCAACCGCGCACCCCAAGACTCGGCGAGGCGCGGTCAACTCGAAAGGAAGCCACCAATGGCCAAGAACATTACGTTCGGCACCGATGCTCGTGCCAAGCTCGCCAAGGGCGTTAACACCCTGGCTGACGCCGTTACCGCCACCATGGGCCCCAAGGGCCGCTACGTTGCCCTCGAGCGCAACTTCGGCGCCCCCACGATCACCAATGACGGCGTCTCCGTTGCCAAGGAGATCGAGCTCAAGGATCCCGTCGAGAACATGGGCGCTCAGCTCGTGAAGGAGGTCGCCACCAAGACCAACGACACCGTGGGTGACGGCACCACCACCGCTACGCTCCTCGCTCAGGTCATCGTGAACGAGGGCCTCCGCAACGTCGCCGCCGGCGCCGATCCGCTGGCCATCCGTCGCGGTGTCGACAAGGCCGTCACCGCCGTCGTCGACTCCATGAAGGCTTCCGCCAAGAACGTCGACACCAAGGAGCAGATCGCTTCCGTCGGCACCATCTCCGCCTCTGATCCGCAGGTCGGCCAGAAGATCGCCGACGCCATGGAGGTCGTGGGCAAGGACGGCGTCATCACCGTTGACGAGGACAAGACCAACTTCGGCATCTCCGTCGACACCGTCGAGGGCATGCAGTTCGACAAGGGCTACATCTCCCCGTACTTCGCGACTGACAACTCTGCCATGATCGCTGAGCTCGAGAACCCCTACATCCTGATGTCTGACCAGAAGGTCTCCAACATCCAGGACATCCTCCCGGTCCTCGAGGCCGTCCAGAAGTCCGGCTCCTCCCTCCTCATCATGTGCGAGGACGTCGACGGTGAGGCTCTCGCTACCCTGATCCTCAACAAGCTCCGTGGCACCCTGAAGGTCGCCGCCGTGAAGGCCCCGGGCTATGGCGATCGTCGTAAGCGCATGCTCGAGGACATCGCCGTCCTCACTGGCGGCCAGGTCGCCATGGAGGAGCTCGGCATCAAGATCTCCGACACCACCGCCGAGATGCTTGGTCGCGCCAAGGCCGTCAAGATCACCAAGGACACCACCACCATCGTCTCTGGTGCTGGCTCCAGGGAGGCCATCGACGAGCGTGTCGCCCAGATCAAGGGTGAGATTGAGCACACCGATTCCGAGTTTGACCGCGAGAAGCTCCAGGAGCGCCTCGCCAAGCTCTCCGGCGGCGTTGCTGTGATCAAGGTTGGCGCTGCTACCGAGGTTGAGCTCAAGGAGATCAAGCACCGCATCGAGGACGCCCTCCAGGCCACCCGCGCTGCTGTTGAGGAGGGCATCGTCGCCGGCGGCGGCGTCGCGTTCCTCGAGGCTCTGCCGGCCCTCGATCAGATCGATGTCACCGACGAGGAGAAGATCGGTGTCGAGATCGTCCGCAAGGCTCTGACCGCCCCGGTCAAGAAGATTGCCGAGAACGCTGGTTACGAGGGCTCCGTCGTGGTCGAGAAGATCAAGGGCCTGGCTGCTGGCGAGGGCCTCAACTCCGCCAACGGCGAGTGGGGCAACATGATCGAGATGGGCGTCCTTGACCCGGTCAAGGTCTCCCGCGTGACCCTCCAGAACGCCGCCTCTGTCGCTGGCCTGATCCTCATCACCGAGGCCACGGTTTCCGACGAGCACAAGGACAAGACCATCGAGGAGGCCATCACCGCTGCCGCCTCCCAGGCTGGCGGCCCGGGCATGTACTAAGCCCGATCGGCGGCTTGTAGTCACCTGACGAAGCCCCGGCCCGGCGTTGCACGCAAACGTCCTCGCGCCTTTGGCGCTGCGGAATGTTTGCTTAGCAACACCGGCGCCGGGGCTTCTGCTGTTTACGCCACCGATGCGTACGGCTTTGGCTGCTTAGCAACACCGGTGCCGGGGCTTCTGCTGTTTACGCCACCGATGCGTACGGCTTTGGCTGCTTAGCAACACCGGTGCCGGGGCTTCTGCTGTTTACGCTGCCGATGCGTATGGTTTGAGCTGGCTGCGCTTGGTTGTTTGCTACGGCAAGGCGCGGGGTCCCTGCTGCTCGGCAATGCGCATAGATTGAACTGTTGACGCTGAGGATGTCCTTTACGGAGGGGCATCCTCAGCTGTTCTTGGGTATGATTAAACAGTTGTGCCGCTGGGGAGCGGCGTGGTTGCGAGGGGAGAGACATGGCCGAGAAGCGCGACCTGCTCGATGAGTTCATCGATATCAAGAACGACTGGCAGTCGCTTTCCAATCCAGTCGAAGACATCACGAACGCCCTCGCGGCGAATCCCGAGGAAGTCGAAACGTGGAACCCGTCCGACTACAAGGACCGCCCCCGCGCCAACGTGAACAGCTGCATCGCCTGCCAGGGCAAGAGCACCAAGCTCTGCCATGCCTGCGCAGACGTCTGCCCGGTCAAGGCGATTGATTTCTCCGAGGGTTCGATCGAGGTGCTCGACAGCTGCCGTAAGTGCGGCCTCTGCGTGACGGCCTGCCCCGCCGGCTCCTTCACCTCACCCCAGATCAACCCGCGTCGCCTGTACGAGCGCATCGTGCGTGCCGCTAGCGCCTATGAGCACGCGTATGTCACCTGCACGCGCGCCATCGGTCGCATGCCGCAGGATAACGAGGTCGTTCTCCCCTGTATCGGTGACGTTCCTGCCGAGGTCTGGTTCGCCATCCTCGCGGACTACAAGAACGTGAGCGTCTACCTGCCCCTCGGCATCTGCGACCGTTGCCGCAACACCACGGGCGAGGAGATGCTTGGCACTCAGATCGAACTCGCCGAGCAGCTCTCCGGCAAGGGCATCGGCCTCGAGGTGGACGAGAAGGACCTCGACTACACCAAGAACCACGATTTCGAGCGCAAGGAGTTCCTCGAGAGCGTCAGCAAGCAGGGCATGGCCGCCATTGGCGCCGCCAACCCGGCACTTGCCGCCGCGCGCACCATCAAGCAGAAGCTTGACGAGAACACCCGTCGCATCAACGCCATCACTCACGCGGTCGAGGGTGGCACCGCGCCGGCGCCCACCCAACGCCGCCGTGTGCTCACCCAGCGCCGCCAGCTTGTCATGACGACGCTCCAGCGCCACCCCAAGCTTGCCGTCCGCCTTTCTCCGCAGCGTCCCACCTGCGAGCCCGAGCGCTGCAATCTCTGCGGCGACTGCGTCGACGTTTGCCCCACGCGTGCCTGCGAGCTCGCGGAGAACGGCATCTTCAAGGTCGAGAGCGCCTACTGCATCGAGTGCGGCGCTTGTCTCAAGGCTTGCGGCGAGCATGCCCTTACCTGGGAGAAATACGCAGGGGCGGAGCTCGTCGTTCCCGATAAGGAAGAGATCGAGCGCAAGAAGCGTCAGGCCGAGCAAAAGGCCGAGATGGAGAAGCTCAAGAAGCAGGGTATGGCCCAGCTCAGGCGTGGCCTCGACATCCTCGAGAAGCTCGACACGGATAACTAGCACATTCCGGCGCGTGACCCTGCTCCGCACCGAACGACACCAAACCTCGGGGCCTCGCCCCACAAAGCACGGAAGGATCAAACGTGGCACTCTCAATCGGCATCGTGGGACTCCCCAACGTCGGCAAGTCGACCCTCTTCACCGCACTCACCAAGAAGGGTGGCCTAGCGGCGAACTACCCCTTCGCCACGATTGACCCCAACGTCGGCATCGTCGACGTGCCGGATTCCCGCCTCCGGAAGCTCGCGGACATCGTGCATCCGGGCCGCATCGTGCCCGCCGCGGTCGAGTTCGTTGACATCGCCGGCCTCGTGAAAGGCGCGAGCGAGGGAGAGGGCCTCGGCAACCAGTTCCTCGCAAACATCCGCGAGACTGATGCTATCTGCGAGGTCGTTCGCTACTTCAAGGATCCCAACGTCATGCGCGAGGTTGGCCGCACAGCTGATTTCGTCGATCCGGCGGGCGACGCGGACACCATCATGACCGAGCTCATCCTGGCAGACCTCGGCACGCTCGAGAAGCAGCTCCCCAAGCTCGAGAAGGAGTCGAAGCGCGACAAGGAGCTCATGCCCAAGTTCAATGTGGCCAAGCGTCTCGTTGATTGGCTGAACGAGGGCAACCGTGCCTCAACTATGGAGATGACGGACGAGGAGCGCGTTGCCGCGAAGGGCCTCTTCCTGCTTACGATGAAGCCGATCCTCTACGTTGCGAACGTCGATGAGGACATGCTTGGCGACGATTTTGCGCCCATCGACGGCGTCACGCCCATCCCCATCTGCGCGAAGGTCGAGGCCGAGCTTTGCGACCTCGATGCCGAGGAGGCTGCGGAGTATCTTGAGAGCCTCGGCCTCGAGCAACCAGGCCTCGACGTGCTTGCCCAGGCGGCCTACAAGCTTCTGGGTCTCCAGAGCTACTTCACTGCTGGCGAGATGGAAGTCAAGGCGTGGACGATTCCTGTCGGTGCCAAGGCTCCGCAGGCCGCTGGTGTCATTCACTCGGATTTCGAGCGCGGCTTCATTAAGGCCGAGGTCGCTAGCTATGAGGACTACGTTACCCTCGGCGGCGAGGCTGGTTGCAAGGCGGCGGGAAGGCTCCGAATGGAGGGCAAGGACTACGTCGTGGCTGACGGCGACGTGATGCACTTCCGCTTTAACGTTTAGACCAGACGACGGTTTTGCCGCCTGGCCTTTCGGAGGGGACAGATTTGCTTCGCAAATCCCCCTTAGCCCCTCTCTCAAGGCCAGGCGACAAAACCTGTGCGATACGTTGTGGCGAAGCCCGCGGCCGGACACTCGTAGCTCCGGTTGCGGGCTTCTTTTAGCCTTTCGCGTCGGGCTACCCAACCCGGGTTGCGAGTTTCTGTTTCCGATGGGTTATCTGGCTGGATTTGACTTGCGCTTTGGGAATTGGGTTTCGTGGGGTTGATCGCGGGCCTGTTTGTGCGTGTTTGCGAGTGGGGCGTACAACAAATTTGAGATTCTGCGGCTGGAAATCGCGGTTTTAGGTCCAAAACTAGATATGACACAACGAGCATAACAAATAAAACCCCAGTTGGGCATTTGCCAACCGGGGTTAAGAGTCGAAATCGAGCCGCAGAATCTCAAATTTGTTGTCAGGCGGTGCTCCCGACGTCGTGGTAACGCGATATTTCCCGTGTTCCAGCGAGTCGATGGCCCGGCGACGGTGTATTTGATGGACCGAGGCGGCTTCGCGCGCAGGTATCTATTCCACTATTCCGGCGGCGATGCCGGAGGTGGGGTCTTGGGTGGAATCGGCGTAGGGCGGGAGGCCTTGGCCGACGCGGCTCATCATTTCGGCCCAGGCTTCCTGGTTGACGCGCTCGTACCAGACGCCGTTCTCATAGCTCGAGACGGTTGGCTCGAGGGCGGAGTAGAGATTCTCGGCCATATCGAAGCCGGCGAAGCGCGCGCCGAGGAACAGAAGGTCGAAGCCCGTAAGATCTGTATTGACGCTGGCAGATCCTGCGTTTAGGGTTGCCAGCAGCATGAACGGGTTGCCCGAGAGGGACTTCTTGAGAATCGCGCCAAGCACCATGCGCTGGTTTGCCGTGCGGAAGTAGTCACCGGCACCGTACTGGTCATAGGCATGGCGCGCGCGGCAGAGCTTGAGCGCGTCGTCTCCGTTGAGTTCCTGGACGCCGGCCTTGATATCTGCGCCGGTATAGTCGGGGTCATACACGTCAACCGGTACGTTTACCGTAATGCCGCCGATGGCGTCCACCACGGAGATGAACTGATCGAGGTCAATCTCGGCATAATGCGAGATGGGAACACCTGCAAGGTCTGATACGGCCTTGATGAGCATGGGTGGACCGCCGTAGGTATAGGCGGCGTTGATTTTTTGCTCTCCGTAGTCTCCGCCGAGATTGACGCACGTGTCGCGTTGGATGGAGACGAGCGTGAGCTTCGCCGCGATGGGGTCGACGCGAGCGAGGATGATCGAATCCGTGCGATATACGCCGCCTGTGGCACCGGTCTCCTCGCGGTACGCGTCCTTATCCGTACCGACGAGCAGCATGTAGAAGGGCTGACCCGGAAGGACAGGCCTGAGCGCGAGGCGCGTCTCGAGCGACACGCCGAGGTTCATGCGGACCGTGATGAGAACGGCAAAGGCGAGAAGTGCCGCAAGCGCGCCAAGAAGTACGCGCTTTGTGATCTTGAGGGCGCGGCGTGGATTGAACTCGCGCCGCTGGGGGAAACCTGCCCCGCCAGCCTGCTCGCCATAGCCGCTCTGCGGGTCGCTGTAGTCGTTGCGTGCCCAATCCGGGCCCCCTGCGTGACGGCGTCTGCGCAGGATGCCGCCGTTGTCGCGCTCCTGACGCATTTGGCGATACCGGTTCACGTCCTCCGCCTGCGATCGCGTGACGGTACGCGGTTGCTCGGCACGCGGCGCGCGAGCACGGGGGTCACCGGTAGAGTACGGCTGGCGCGTGGTCTGCGGGCCGGACGTGCGCGAGGGCTGACCTGCGTCCTGATAGCCGGCTTGCGAGCTCGGCTGATAGCCCGCCTGGTGCGCGGGCGTCGCATTGCCGCGCGAGAAGCGCGACCCAGACTGAAACGCGCCCTCGGCATGACGGCTTTGGGCCGCAGCGCCCCTAGCGCGCTGTTCTTCCTCGCTCATCTGCCTGTGCTCGCGCCTGGGCGACATAGCGCTCTCCTTTGGCGACCAAAGCTACTAGTTGTTGGCCATGTCCGCGCCGAGTACCACGATGACGTCAGCCTCGCCGGCGTACGTGCCGTCATCGGCGACGACGTTCGAGAGACCAAGCGTGTCAGCGACTGCCTCGGCCTTAGCGCGGTTGCCATCGCCTACGTAGATGATACGGGTTGATGAGTAGTCGAAGGAGTCTGCCGTGGCGGCAGTCGTGTCAAAGCCGTGATTCGAGAGCGTGGACGCAACTCGGCCAGCAAGACCCGAGACGCCGGCGCCGTTCAGCACCTTGACGGAACCGGAGAACTCGGTTTCCGCGGATTCGCCGTTGCTGTCAGAGGAGGAGGCGGCCGCGCTGCCATCAGAGTTCTTCGTGGCGGTACCAGCGCCAGCGATGCCCAGCGCAGTGTCCTCGTCCTCGCTCTCGTAGGGGGAGAGGCCCTGGTTCACGCGAGTCATCATCTTCTGCCAGGCCCGGGTGTCGCAGATCTCATACCAGGTGTCGTTCACGTACTTGGAGTTGGTGGGCTCCATGCCGCTGAACATGTCAGTATCCATGTTGAAGCCCTGGAACTGCGTGGCGAGAGACAGGATGTCTGCCACGGAGAGGTCGGTCGAGACGGAATCCGCAAGCGTGGTGACCGTGGAGGCGATGGTTGCCGGGTCGCTCGCGAGAATCTTTCTCAGGATGGCGCCGATGACCATGCGCTGGTTGGCGGCGCGGTAGACGTCGCCGTCGCCGTACTTGTCATAGGCATGGCGCGCGCGGCAGAGCTTGAGCGCCTGATCGCCGTTCAGGGTCTGCTGACCAGCCTTGATGTCCGCGCCAGTGTACTGCGGGTCATAGACGTCGACCGGGACGTTGACCTCGATGCCGCCAATGGTGTCGACGACGGAGATGAACTGATCGAGGTCAATCTCCGCATAGTGGGAGATGGGAACGCCCGCGAACTTGGAGATGGTCTCGACGGTGTAGGACGCGCCGGAGACGTTCTGCTCGCCTGATTCCTTGCGCTCGGCGCCGATGGAGTAGGCAGAGTTGATCTTCTGTTTGCCGTAGGCGCCGAAGTCCACAAGCGTGTCGCGGTGAATCGAGACGAGCGTGACCTGCTTCTCCGTCGGGTCGACGCGGGCGAGGAGGATGGAGTCCGTGCGATAGGCGCTCTCGGCGGAGCCATACTCGTTGCTTCCAGAGCGGTACTCGTCCTTATCGATGCCGATGAGGACCATGTAGAACGGGTCGCCCGAGCTGGCTTCCGTCAGGGTGCCGTGAAGGGCGGAGTCACTTGCCATGCCAAAGCTGCCCGAGATGCGCGTCATGAGGGCCCAAGCTGCGGTGGAGGCAAGAACGGCGACAACACCAAGAACGATGAGGAACACCTTGAGACCCTTGCGGCGACCGCGCTTGCGACGGGCTCCGGAGTAGCGCTCCATTGCCTCCGCACGGGAGTAGTCGCTAGTGCGGTTCTGGGGGGTTTCGTTCCTGCGTTTGGGCATGCAAGCTCCCTTGATGGACGTGCCTATAACGAAACAATGGTACTAGCGCGGGCATCACGCTGCGAAAAGTCCATAGGAACGTTAGCGTATGTTCACAAACAAGAATCGCGCGCGCACGTAGATGCATTGATGTGGCTGGCGTATTATTGTACGCGTCAAATTCGTGACTTTGCTAGCGCCTACGGCGCGCGCCGGATCAGCGATTCGGCGTGGCCCTCGCTTCCAGGTCTCGCGACTCTCGGAAATCTCGAGCCCACGCGCTCGTGACCCTTGCAACTCTCGTCCCACGGAGGAGCCCATGCAGAACAGCCAGCAGAAGGTCATCGTCCTCGACTTCGGCGCCCAGTACGGCCAGCTCATCGCGCGCCGCGTCCGCGACCTGAACGTCTACTCGGAGATCATGCCGTGCGACGCCACGGCGGCCGAGATCGCTGCGGAGAACCCCAGCGCCATCATCCTCTCCGGCGGTCCCGCGAGCGTGAACGCCGAGGACGCCCCGCGCGTCGACCCGGCCATCTACGAGATGGGCGTTCCCGTGCTCGGCTTCTGCTACGGCCACCAGATCACGGCCGTGACCCTGGGCGGCAAGGTCTTCCACCCCGAGGTGGGCGAGTACGGCCCGGCCGAGCTCGAGCGCGAGGCGAAGAGCGCCCTGTTCAACAGCACGCCCATGAAGCAGACCGTGTGGATGAGCCACTTCGACGCCGTCTGCGACGTGCCGGAGGGCTTTGTCGTCACCGCCAAGACCGCCACGTGCCCCGTGGCCGCGATGGAGAACGCCGAGAAGCGCATCTACACCACGCAGTTCCACCCCGAGGTCAAGCACACCGAGTATGGCCAGCAGATCCTCTCGAACTTCCTCTTCGACATCTGCAAGCTCGAGAAGAACTGGTCGATGGACAACCTCGTCGAGACCATGACAGCGGACTTCCGCGAGAAGGTGGGCGAGGACCGCGTCATTCTGGCCCTCTCCGGCGGCGTTGACTCCTCCGTGGTCGCCGCTCTTGGCGCCCGTGCCATCGGCAAGCAGATGACCTGCGTCTTCATCAATCACGGCCTGCTTCGCAAGAACGAGCCCGAGCAGGTCGAGGAGGTCTTCACCAAGCAGTTCGACGTCGACTTCATCCATGTCCACGCCGAGGACCGCTACGCCGAGCTCCTGGCCGGCGTGACCGAGCCGGAGGAGAAGCGCCGCATCATCGGCACGCAGTTCTGGAAGGAGTTCTTCGCGGTCGCCCAGCAGCTCGAGACCGATGGCAAGCCTGTGAAGTACCTCGCCCAGGGCACCATCTACCCCGACATCATCGAGTCCGGCGCGCGCAAGACGGGCGGCAAGGCGAGCACCATCAAGAGCCACCACAACCTGATCCCGTTCCCCGAGGGCGTGAGCTTCGACCTCATCGAGCCGCTTGACCACTTCTTCAAGGACGAGGTTCGCGAGCTGGGCCTTGCGCTTGGCCTGCCGGCGCACATCGTGTATCGCCAGCCGTTCCCGGGCCCGGGCCTGGCCATCCGCATCATTGGCGCGATCGACAAGGAGAAGCTCGAGATCCTGAAGAACGCCGACGCCATCGTGCGCGAGGAGCTCGACGCCTACAACGAGCGTCTCTTCGAGAAGACGGGCGACCGCAACTCCGAGCACAGCTGCTGGCAGTACTTCGCCGTGCTGCCCGACATCAAGAGCGTGGGCGTCATGGGCGACGA
>NZ_CAKUIH010000013.1 GCF_934660935.1 uncultured Parolsenella sp.
GCGCCTTTAGACGCGAGCCCGGGGCCCGTGGGTTATACCCTAAGAGCAAACCACCCTTTTTAAGGGTGGTTATGATTTGTGTCTGAGCATGTTGAGGCGTGCGAACCTCGTCCGTGTGGTCGCGGCTTGCGGTATGGTCCACGGGTATGTCGTGGCGCTTGTCGTTGGATCGCTTTTCTCGTCTTGATGACTGCCTTTGAGAATCTGAGAAATTTCTCTTGTGTTGGGCAATATTTTTGGGTTAGAATAGTCGACGCGCTTAATGGAGAGTTGGCCGAGTGGTCGAAGGCGCACGATTGGAAATCGTGTAGGCGTCTAAAGCGTCTCCGGGGTTCAAATCCCCGACTCTCCGCCAGAATCTTTCGCGGCGTCCTATGCGGGCGCCGCTCTCATATTCTGGAGAGGTGGCAGAGCGGCTGAATGCGGCGGTCTCGAAAACCGTTTAACCACTTTGTGGTTACGAGGGTTCAAATCCCTCCCTCTCCGCCAGAAAATGTAGGGTCCGGTTCGCTTGTGAGCCGGGCCCTTTTTTGTTTGCGCTGTACCCGGTTATACTCATGCGCATAACACGTGCGTAGGAGGTAGCTATGGCATACGTCGCAGATGGAAAGCCGCATTACATTTCGAGAAGCTGGGACATGCTCACGCGTGACAAGGGCTGGATCAAGGTCATCCTGTTGCTTGCTCTCGCGAGTTTCGTTCCGTTTGTGGGGCTGATTGGTCTCGTGGGCTATGGCCTTGAGTGGGCGCGTCTCACGGCGTGGGGTATCGACTCTTCGCCGAAACAGCGCGGCGTGCGCATTGGGGAGTGCCTGGCGTCCGGTTGGCGTGCTCTCGTGGTGACTTTCGTGTGGATGTTTGTTTGGATGCTCGCGGCCGGCATCGTGAACTCCATTGCGGATGTCTTGCTCCCGGATGCCCTGGCGAGCTTGATTGGTTCCCTGCTTGTACTTGCCCAGCTCTTCTACATCCTCATGGTGTATGTCGCCGTGCTCCGCGCCGCGATTTACACCAAGATTTCTGCTGGTCTCAACCCCTCTCGCGTTCTCGAGATGGTGAAGCGAGCGCCGGGTGACCTGTTCTTCTTCGTCCTCATTCCGATTGTCGGCGGACTTATCGCCAGCGCTATCTGGATTTTCTTTATGCTGCTGGGAGGCGTCTCTGTCCTGCCCGAAATCATCAAGATGGCCCGAGCCGCTACGGGTAGCTTTGATGACGCCATGTTTATCAGGCACCTTACCGCGATGCTTCGCATCGTCATGCCTATTGCCGCGATTGCCGGATACCTGTCGTCCGTCGTGAATGCGGCGACCTCGCTTCTCTCGTACAACGCGGTTGGTCTCTGGATGAGGCAGTTTGACGTTGCCCACTGGGGTGGCCCGAGTGACCCCCTTCCGCAGGCCGCCTCTCTCCCCACGTCTACGGTTCCGCCGACCACGCCCGGTGCCGGCGGTGGTTACCCCGCCCAGCAGCCGCCTGTGACATATGCGCCGCCTGCGAATCAGTCCTATCAGGCACCCGCTGCGCAGCCGTATCAGCAGACGACGAGCCAGCCATACCAGGCACCTGCGGCCCAACCGTATCAGGCGCCGGCGGGGCAGGCATGCCAGCAGACGACGGCTCCCGCGACCGTTCCTGTGCCATCGCCGCAGGACCCTGAGGCGTCAATGCCCGCCTCCGCCCAGATGGGAGCCGCTCCGGCTCAGGTTCCCATGCCCACCCAGGCGCTGGCTCCCACCGTCGCTTCGACGAACGTGACGCCTGCCCCGACCGCAGCGCCGGAGACGGAGGCTCAGCCGAGTGACGAGGTTATCGTTCCCCTCGTGCGCCCAAGAGCCGAAGAAGGAACTGGGGCCTCGGAATCATCGCCTACGGATAACCCCACCAATTCCTCGCAGCAGTAGCTATTTCTAGAGCGTTTGGCCCAAGGCCCCCGGATGGATGGACCATTCGGGGGCCTTCTTTGTGGCGAGCGGCATGTATTTGCCTTCGAGAGGTCCTCGAGAATATCTTGCGCTTTCGATTTCGACTTCTACCTGCGGTGTCAGGTATCTGTCGGTTTGGATGCCCATATTTGTCAGGTTTGGCTGTTAGCCTTGGGGCAAGAAAGGGGTCAGCGTGGGCAAAGTCAAAAGCTGGACATGTGTGCGCTGTGTGCGGACAAACGGGCGTTTTGCGCCCGCACCTAACAGTAGGCGGCGCAGACGTGGTATGATTTCCCACCGAACCTTTCCTGTCTCGGGCGCAAACCTTCACGACCCGAGGCCACATGCCCAGAGGAGGTGACCACATGAAGGCTTATGAACTGCTGTTTTTTGTCGACCCGACGATCACTGATGAGACTCGCGCTGGTGTTATGAAGCGCATCGAAGTCGCCATCACCGAGAACGGCGGCGCCGTCGACAACGTCGATAACTGGGGCAAGCGCAAGCTCGCCTACGAGATCGACAAGCTCACTGAGGGTGATTACACCCTCGTCAACTTCCACGCTGACCCCACGCAGATCGCCGAGCTCGATCGCGTTCTCCGCATCAATGATGCTGTGAAGCGCCACATGATCGTGCGTCGTCCCGAGAACGAGTAAGTCAGTCATGGAAGCGGGCGTACAGTCCGCACGTGGAAGGTAGTGAGAATCGTGAGCATCAACCGAGTGAACATTACGGGCAACCTGACCAGGGATCCCGAGCTGCGCAGCACGCAGGGTGGCACGCAGGTGCTGCACTTGGGCGTGGCGGTCAACGATCGTCGTCGCAATCCGCAGACCGGCAACTGGGAGGATTACCCCAACTTCATCGACTGCGTGATGTTCGGCACCCGTGCCGAGGCGATTCAGCGCTACCTTACCAAGGGAACCAAGGTAGCCATCGAGGGTCGTCTGCGTTACAGCTCTTGGGAGCGTGACGGTCAGAAGCGCTCCAAGATCGAGGTCGTCATCGACGAGATCGAATTCATGAGCTCTCGTCAGGGCGGCAACGCCGGTGGTTACCAGCAGCAGGGTGGCTATGCCCCCCAAGCTCCGCAGGCTCCCTACCAGGCCCCGCAGGCTTCGCAGCCCGCGCCGGCCACCGTCCCCGTCGCCGCACCTCCCGCTGCGGATGTGTACGACGCGGACATCCCGTTCTAGGCCACCCAGGCCGGGCATCGTCCCAGCACCAGGTGGCTGGCGTACCCGCATCGCGGGTCACGTCGCCGAGAGAACCGGCGTCCGGCCGCAAGCCGGCCGCACGCCAACAGAAAGGTTTTGAGACATGGCTACTGAGTACCAGCGTCAGCCGCGTCGCAAGTACTGCCAGTTCTGCAAGGAGAACACTGAGTTCATCGACTACAAGGATACTCAGCTCCTTCGCAAGTACATGACCGACCGTGGCAAGATCAAGCCCCGTCGCGTCACTGGCGCCTGCACGCAGCACCAGCACGACATCGCCAACGCCATCAAGCGCGCTCGCGAGATGGCCCTTCTGCCGTACACCGTTTCCGTGGTGTCCAGCCGTGGTGGCCGTCGCGACCGCAGCTAAGTAAGGAGTGTCCATGAAAGTCATCCTTCTGGGTGAGCTCAAGGGCAAGGGCGGAGAGGGCGACGTCGTCGAGGTCGCCCAGGGGTTCGCTGAGAACTACCTGTTCCCCAACCGCATGGCCCTGCCGGCCACCAAGGGCAACATGAAGCAGCTCGAGGAGCGTCGTCACAACATCGCCAAGCGCGAGGAGAAGCGCATCGCCGATGCCGAGGCCCTGAAGGCCGCCCTCGACGGCAAGACCGTCCTCATCGACGCCAAGGTTGGCGATGAGGGCCAGCTCTTCGGCTCCGTCACCAACGTGATGGTCGCCGACGCCGTCAAGAACGAGCTCGGTGTCGAGGTCGATCGCAAGCGCATCGAGCTCAACCGCGCCATCAAGACCTCCGGTCTGCACACCGTCAAGGTGAGCCTGTACCGCGAGATCGCCGCTGAGCTTAACCTCCAGGTCGGCAAGCCGGCCGTCGAGGAGGTCGTCGAGGAGGCTCCCGAGGCTGAGGTCGTCGAGACCGAGGCTGTCGAGGAGAACCCTGAGGCCACCGAGGCTGCCGAGTAGGCGAGCCTCCTGCGCACCTTGGGTGCGTTAACATGCCTTAGCATGAGCAAGGACCCGCAGTTTCGACTGCGGGTCCTTTTTTCGACAGCAAACACGCAGGTATTCGTTCTGCTGCTGGGTGCGACAGAGGCAATCAATTGCAAAACCCCAGTTGAGCGCGGCGGCACCTTCCAAAAGGTATAAATAAGATATAGGCATCTACCTGCGTAATTACACAAAACACGAGGAAGAAGGCCCAATTCCTGACATCTTGTTCGTTTTCTGGCCGCAAAGCGAACACGTGTTCTGCAATGTTGATAACCTTTCGCCGAATCACGATAAATTTGTTGAAAAGTGTGAAAACTCGCATTCGTAGGGGTAAACGCCGGAAGCTCTCAACAGTGTCCTGTTCATAGACGTTGTGGTGTAAAAATCATGCTGCAAGTATTGCGATCATGGGCTAAGATGCACGGGCGCAACCGCTATGAACGTAACCTAACGGGCGCACCGCTATGAATGTAACTTGAGATGACGAGGGAGGACCATGGACGAGATCGTGTATGACGCAGCGCCGTCACCGGCCGCGTTCGCCTCTATCAAGACCATGCCCTCAGACGTCGCTGCGGAGCGTTCCGTTCTCTCCGCAATGCTCCTCTCGCCCGAGGTGCTCGAGAACGCCCTTGTCGAACTCACGGAAGAAGACTTCTTCCTCGACGCAAACCGCATCATCTTCTCCGCCATGCGGACGATGTTCGAGCGTAGCAACCCCGTTGACCCCATCTCCCTCGCAGACTACCTCACTTCGACCGGCGAGCTTGAGCGCGCCGGCGGTCTGCCCGCCCTCGCGCGTCTTGGCGAGGATTCCTTCTCCATCGCGAGCTGGCGCCATCACGCGGAGATGCTCCACCGCGACTCGACGTTGCGCCTGATGATCGATGCCTCGGCCAAGATCGCGACGCTTGCCGCCAACGCGCCGGAGGACACCAAGGAGGTCGTCGACAGCGCAGAGAAGATGCTGCTCGACGTCACCAACCGCGACATCAAGACGAGCTACGTCAAGATCGAGGATGCGATGGTGTCCCTCTATGACGAGCTCTCGCGCCTCTCGCAGGTTGGCAACGAGGCGGTTGGTATCCAGACGGGCTTCCCCGCGATGGATCGCATGTTCCTCGGCCTCCGCGCCGGCCAAATGATCGTCGTCGGCGCTCGTCCTGGCGTCGGTAAGACGTCGTTCGCCCTTAACCTTGCCGTTCAGATGGCGCAGGGCGGCGCGTGCGTCTGCTTCTTCTCCCTCGAGATGAGCTCTGAGGAAATCGCCCAGCGCCTGCTCTCCACCTATTCGCAGGTGCCCCTCCAGAACATCCGCTCCGGCAAGATCGCGCCCGAGCAGTGGAACGACATCCTCCAGGCCACGCAAGACCTCTCGCAGCTCGATCTGCTGATCGATGACACCCCTGGCACCACGGTGACCGAGGTGCGCGCCAAGGCCCGCCGCATGCTCCGCAACAAGGAAAAGGGCGTCGTCATCCTCGACTACCTGCAGCTCGTCTCGCCTCCGCCCAACCGCCGCGCGGACTCGCGTGCGACGGAGGTCTCCGAGATGAGCCGTGGCATCAAGATCATGGCCAAGGACCTTGGCATTCCCGTCATCGCGCTGTCTCAGCTCTCGCGTAAGAACGAGGACCGCACGGGTCACCACGGCAAGCGCCCTCAGCTGTCTGACCTTCGCGAATCGGGCTCCATCGAGCAGGACGCAGACATCGTTATCCTGCTTGACCGTTCGATGACGGAGGACGAGGGCGCTCGTGAGGACCGCCCGGACTACGGCATCACGCAGTTCGTCGTCGCCAAGAACCGTTCCGGCCCCCTCGGCATCATCGACATGGCCTTCTTCGCCGAGAAGACCAAGTTCCTCGAGGTCGATACCCATCACGACGACGTGTAGAAGAAGGGCCCCGCTTAGCCGGGGTCCTTTTCTGTCGTATACTTAGCAAGTTGGCTAAGCCGTAAGAGAAGGAGCTCTTCATGTCGGCAACTGTTCTGGTTGGTTCCCAGTGGGGCGACGAAGGCAAGGGTAAGGTCACCGACCTCGTCTCCGGTGATTTTGATTGCGTCTGCCGCTACCAGGGTGGCGCGAACGCCGGTCACACGGTTATCGCCAACGGCCACAAGCTCGCGCTTCACCAGATTCCCTCTGGCGTTATGTATGACGGCGTTCTGTCCGTCATCGGTAACGGCTGCATTGTTGATCCCTCCGTCATGCTTGAGGAGCTCGACACGCTCCAGGGCCAGGGCATTGACTGCGCTGGCCTGCGCGTCTCCGGCAACGCCCACATCGTCATGCCCTACCACAAGGACCTCGACGGTGCCCACGAGAAGAAGCTCGGCAAGAACCTCATCGGTACCACCAAGCGTGGCGTCGGCCCCTGCTACATGGACAAGATGAACCGTACCGGTCTTCGCGTCCAGGACATGCTCGACGAGAAGATCTTCCGTGAGAAGCTCGAGGCAGCTCTCGAGTACACGAACCCGATCCTCGAGAAGGTCTACGAGCTGCCCACCTACACCGTCGAGCAGATCTGCGAGACCTACCTCCCGTATGCCGAGCGCATCCGCCCCTACATCATCGAGAGCTCCAAGCTCCTCAACGAGCTCCTCGCTGACGGCAAGAACATCCTGTTCGAGGGCGCCCAGGCCACGATGCTCGACATCGACCACGGCACCTACCCGTTCGTGACCTCCTCCAACTGCACCGCCGGTGGCGCCGTCACCGGTTCGGGCGTTGGCCCCACCAACATCGATCGCGTCCTCGGCATCGCCAAGGCCTACCTCACGCGCGTTGGCTCTGGCCCGTTCCCCACGGAGCTCTCCGAGGACGAGGGTGTTGGCAAGTACCTCCTCGAGAAGGGTCACGAGTATGGCGTGACCACCGGCCGCAAGCGTCGTTGCGGTTGGTATGATGCCGTCGTCGTCAACTACGCCGCTCGCGTCAACGGCCTGACGGACCTCGCGATCACCAAGCTCGACGTCCTCGGCGGCCTCGACACCATCAAGATCTGCACCGCCTACGAGTGCGATGGCGTCGAGTACACCACCGTTCCCGAGCACCAGAGTGTCTTCTATCACGCCAAGCCCAAGTACATCGAGGTTCCCGGTTGGCATGAGGACATCTCCGGCTGCCGCAGCTTCTATGACCTGCCGCGCGAGGCCAAGGATTACATCGACCTCATCGAGCAGCTCTCCGGCGTGAGGGTTTCCCTCATCGCCGTCGGTCCCGATCGTGAGCAGACGATCAACCGCCACTGGAAGTAAGCATTCCGGGCCCGCCAATCGCGGCGGGCCCTTTTTTTATGTAAACACCGGACAACGAGTCTCCGTGCCGCCACTCGGCTGCGCCGCTCGGCCCGGCAAATGGAAAGGACCAGCATGGACCACCAGTTCGAGATCGTGACCGACAGCACGTGCGACCTCCCCGTTGAGGAGCTCGCCGAGCTCGGTGTCGAGATGGTTCCTCTGCACGTCTTCGTTGGTGACGGTTGCTACCTCGACCAGATCGAGATTAAGCCCGAGGAGTTCTACGCCAAGATGGCGGCGGCGGAAGAGCTGCCGCACAGCTCCCAGCCGTCCCCCTCGGCCTTTGCCACTGCCTTTGCGAAGCTTGCCGAGGCGGGTGCCAAGCAGGTCCTGTCCATCCACATCTCCGGCGCGCTTTCCGGAACCGCGAACTCGGCCGCGCTTGCCGCCCAGGAGAGCCCCGTGCCCGTCCGCGTGTGGGACACCAAGATCGGTACGTCCATGCAGGGCATTTACGTCAAGGAGGCCTGCCGCATGCGCGATGCCGGCGAGTCCCTCGACGACACCCTTGCCCACCTCGAGAAGCTGCGCGAGCAGTCCTCTCTCGTCTTTGTGCTCGACACGCTCGAGAACATCGTCAAGAATGGCCGCTGCTCCCGCGCCAAGGGCCTTATGAGCGCGGTCCTCAACATCAAGGCCGTCCTCCACGTCACTGATGAGGGTGCCCTCGAGCCCATTGCCAAGGGTCGCGGCATGCAGCGCGCGTATCAGGCCCTTGCGAAGATCGTCGAGGCCAAGTACGGCGCGGGTGCGAGGCTTACCGCGGCTTTTGCCACCTCTGACAACGAGGAGGGCTGCAAGGAGTGCCTCGAAGCCATCGAGAAGCGAGGCATCACCGTCGACCTCCAGGGCACCTACAGCGCCGGCCCGGTCATCTCGACGCACACCGGCATCGGCCTCGTGGCGTTCTCCTGCGTTCCCACCGAGATGCTGTATCGCGGCTAACGTAACAAGACAGGCTAGAAATGGAGCGGCCGGGGCTATGTACCCGGCCGTTCGCGTTACGATAAGAGAGTTGGAACACTTACCAGGAAAGAGGAGCCCCATGTCCGGTACTGACACGATCGACATCCTGCTACTTGGTGCTGGCGGTCGCGAGCACGCGATGCTTCGCAAGCTCGCCGAGAGCCCGCGCGCGGGCAAGATCTGGGCGGCGCCCGGCAACGGCGGCATCCTCGCCGAGGCCGAGCTCGCGAACATCGACCAGAACGACCCCGCCGCCGTCGCCGGCTTTGCGACCGAGCACGGCATCGGCCTCGTCGTGATTGGCCCCGAGGCTCCGCTCGTCTCCGGTGTCGCTGACGCCGTCCGCGCTGCGGGCATCGTCTGTTTTGGCCCCTCTGGCGAGGCGGCCCAGATGGAGGGTTCGAAGGTCTTCGCCAAGGAGGTCATGGAGCGCGCCGGCGTTCCCACCGCCCGCTACAAGAGCTTTACCGAGGCCGCTCCTGCCGAGGAGTACGTCCGCGAGCTCAACGGTCCCTGCGTCGTGAAGGCCGACGGCCTCGCTGCCGGCAAGGGCGTCATCGTCGCCCAGACGGTCGAGGAGGCGCTCGAGGGTGTTCGCGAGTGCTTCTCCGGCACCTTTGGCGAGGCTGGTTCGACCGTCGTCGTCGAAGAGATGCTGAAGGGCCCCGAGTGCTCCCTGCTCGCCCTCACTGACGGCACGACCGTCATCCCCCTCGCGAGCTCCCAGGACCACAAGCGCGCCCTCGAGGGTGACCTCGGCCCCAACACGGGTGGCATGGGCGTCTATTCCCCGGTGCCGTTCGTGACGCCCGAGGAGCACGAGGCCATGGTCGACATCGAGCGCCGCGTCGTCGCCCAGCTCAAGGCTGATGGCATCAGCTACTCTGGCTGCCTCTACGGCGGCTTCATGCTCACGAAGGACGGCCCGAAGGTTCTCGAGTTCAACGCCCGCTTTGGCGACCCGGAGACCCAGGTCGTGCTTCCGCGCATGAAGGCCGACCTCGTTGACGTCTTCTGCCGCTGCGACAACGGCACACTCGACCAGGCTGATGTCAGCTGGGATGACGATTGGGCCGTCTCCGTCGTTCTCACGAGTGCTGGCTATCCCGGCTCTTACGAGAAGGGCAAGGAGATCGCCGGCGTCGAGGACGCCGAGGCGCTCGAGGGTGTGACCGTCTATCACGCCGGCACCAAGATTGAGGACGGCAAGCTCGTCACCAACGGTGGCCGCGTGCTCAACGTCACCGCCGTTGCCGATAGCTTCGAGGGCGCTCGCGAGCTCGCCTACAAGGCCTGCGAGCTCATCAACTTCGAGGGCAAGACCCTGCGCCACGACATCGGCGCCCGCGCCCTTCGCGGTCGCGACGCGTGGGAGGTGTAGCGATGGGCGAGAAGGAAGAGGGCCTTAACGAAGCCGTGGAGGCGTTCACCTTCGACGGCGCCCGCCGCACGCATGACCACACGAGTGGTGAGCCCGAGACGCGCCACTTCGTCTGCGGCGATGACGATCCTCGCGACGCCACCCTCGCCGAGGTGCCCCTCAGCGAGGAGACGACCTGGACCGGCCGTATCTTCTCGGTGAGCCGCCTGCACGTGAAGCTTCCTGACGGTCGCGAGTCTGTCCGCGACATCGTGCGTCACCCGGGTGCCGTGGCCATCGTCGCCCTCACGAATGACGGACGCATCTGCCTGGTGCGTCAATACCGCACGGCACTCGGCCGCGTGACGGTCGAGATTCCCGCCGGCAAGCTCGACCCAGGCGAGGACCCGCTCGACGCCGCCCATCGCGAGCTGACGGAGGAGACGGGCTTCGCCGCGGGCAAGATGGCCTACCTCACGAGCATCGCCAGCTCGGACGGCTTCACGGACGAGGTCATCCACCTCTACATGGCGACGGACCTCACCTTCGTCAAGAGTGACCCGGACGATGACGAGTTCATCAACGTTGACATGGTCGAGCTTGGCGAACTGGTGGACGCCGTCCTCGACGGTCGCGTCGAGGATGCGAAGACCGTCGTTGGCGCGCTCGCGTGCGACGCCGTCGCCCACAGGCTCACTCCCGAAGTCAAAACGGAGGACTGACGCAATGCAATCAACTGACGACGTGACGAGCGCCTCTGGCGACCACGCCGCATGCGAAAAGGAGGCCGGCAAGAGCCTCTTCGCACGCTTCCTCTCTTATTACGAGGGGGAGATGCACCTCTTCGTGGCCGACCTCGTCTGTTCGCTGGCGGTTGCTGCGATCGACCTGTCGTTCCCCCAGATTCTGAGGATGGTTTCGAGGGGTCTCTTCCGCGAGGGGTCCGATGCCATTCTCGCGGCGCTTTGGATGCTCTCCGCGGGTCTCGTCTGCATGTACGCCATCCGCTTCGCGTGCCGCTACTTCGTGGCCTTTTGGGGTCACGTCATGGGCGCGCGCATGGAGAGCCGCATGCGCGAGGACCTGTTTGACGCCTACGAGCGCATGAGCTTCTCGTTCTTTGACAAGAACAAGTCGGGCGACCTCATGAGCCGTCTCGTGTCGGACCTCTTCGACATCTGCGAGACCGCCCACCATGGCCCAGAGTTCCTCCTCATCGGCGTTGTCGAGGTCGTGGGTGCCTTCGTGATCCTGGCGACCATCAACGCGCCGCTCACGCTCGTCCTTGCCGTGATCACGGCTGCGCTCGTGGCCTACAACGCTTGGGCTAACGCGCACATGAAGGCGGTCTTCACCAAGAATCGCGTGGGAATCTCGAACGTGAACGCCCGCGTCGAGGATTCGCTCGGTGGTATTCGCGTGGTGAAGGGCTTTGCCGCGGAGGATGTCGAGCGCGACCGTTTCCGCAAAAGCAACGACGCGTATCTCGTCACGAAGGTCGACATGTATAGGGCGATGGGCCGCTATCAGGCCTCCATCTCCTGCATGATGGGCGGTCTCAACACGCTCGTCCTCGTCTATGGCGGATGGCTGATTGCGCAGGGCCAGATGCAGGCCGCTGACCTTGCGACCTACGCTCTCTATATCTCGATGCTCACCACGCCCATCGAGAACATCCTCAACTTCACGGAGACCTTCCAGAAGGCCATCGCGGGCTTCCGTCGCTTCGTCGAGATCCTCGAGACGGTGCCTGACATCGTCGATGCGCCGGATGCCAAGCCGCTCGAGGTGAGCGCCGGTCACATCCGCTACTCGGGTGTCCGCTTCTCCTATGACGGAGAGGAGGAGGTCATCCGTGGTCTCGACCTCGACATCGCTCCGGGCGAGACCATCGCGCTCGTGGGACCGTCCGGTGGTGGTAAGTCGACTACCTGCAGCCTTCTCCCGCGTTTCTATGACGTGGCGGCGGGCTCGATCGAGATCGACGGGCAGGACGTGCGTTCCGTCACGCAGAAGAGCCTTCGCGAGGCGGTGGGTATCGTTCAGCAGGACGTCTACCTCTTCGACGGCACCATTGCGGAGAACATCGCCTATGGCAGGCCCGGAGCCACGGCGGAGGAGATTCGCGAGGCGGCCAGGCTCGCGAATGCGGACGCCTTCGTGAGCGCGATGCCCGACGGCTACGACACCCAGGTGGGCGAGCGCGGAGCCCGCCTCTCCGGCGGTCAGAAGCAGCGCATCGCCATCGCGCGCGTCTTCCTCAAGAATCCGAAGATTCTCGTGCTTGACGAGGCTACGAGCGCCCTCGACAACGAGAGCGAGCATGCCGTTCAGGAGTCCCTCGCGCGCCTTGCGAGCGGGCGCACCACGCTGGTCATTGCCCATAGGCTCTCGACCATCCGCGACGCGGACGAGATCGTCACCATCGCGGACGGCCGCGTGGCGGAACGCGGCACGCACGAGCAACTCATGGCCCTCGATGGTACGTATGCGAGCTACTATCGCATGCAGTTTGGCTCGAAGGCCGTGTAGATAGTGGTGCTACGGCCACATAGATGCGTTTGAGACGCGCCGGATCCCGTTCGGGTTCCGGCGCGTAGCTTTTGTCCTCTCTTCCGCCATATGTAGCTTGAGCGGAATTTGCCCGGCTAGATGGGGGTCTGCCTATACTGGTTGCCACTGACTCGCGCCGCCCGGCGGCGAACCAAGCGGAGATGGATTCATGGCAAAGAAGGACAACAAGCAGACTGCTCCCACCCCGGACGAGGTCGAGGCCCTGTTCGCCGACGTCGACGAGACGGGCCACACCAACGCCTCCAAGGCTCGCAAGGAACATGGCCGTCGTCGCCAGAAGAAGGCTGCCGTCGATGTCGACCCGCTTTCTGGCGAGGACCCCTCCGGCTCAAACGTTGGCAAGACGATGTCCCGCGCGGCGTTCTTCGTCGTCGCGGCGCTGCTCGCCGTCGTGATCATCGCGCAGGTCTCGTGTGGCGTCATTCGCCGTGCCGGTACCGCGCAGCTCGCCAACAAGGTCGATAATGCCTCGGTCACCTCGGCACTTCGCAACGGTGTCGAGTGGGGTGACGGCTTCACCCAGTTCCCGGAGGACTTCACGGTCCTCGAGGCAAACGAGGAGAGCGGCCGCATCGAGGTCACCGTCGTTGACACCGCGAGCAAGGATGAGCTCGCCTGCCTCGCCGGCTCCCAGATCCAGGCGGCGGCCCTCTCGGTCAACGCCTTGCTCAACCCCAACATCACGCAGGTGGTCTACCACGTCGACGTGCACGTGAGCGAGACCGGCAAGTTCCAGCAGTCCACCTTCTTCGGCTTCCTCAAGCCCACGGGCAACGTCAAGCGCTTTGCGACCTTCATCTGGACGAAGAGCTCGTCGCCCAATGGCGGCTTCAACTTCAACTGCATGATCACTGGTCTTGACGAGACCGCCGCCGAGAATCTCCGCGACAAGGTGACGGTCCAGGGCAACCTGCTCGACGCGGTGCTTGGCAATCCGGCAACGACGGAGGCCGCCACGACTGCCGAGGCGTCGACCGAGGCCACCACGACGGAGACCGCCACCACCGAGGCTGCTAGCAAGTAGTTCCGGCTCTCATAGACACGAGAAGGCCGCCAGCGGGATGATCCGCTGGCGGCCTTGTTTGTTAGCCAGGACGCTTTGCGCGCGGGCGTGTGACGCTTGAGTTTGGTGGGCGAGCGGAGCGCGTGCGTGGTGAGCGCGCGATGTCCGCGTCGGCGGCCACGTATCATTGCGCCGGCGCCCCCCGGCGTTAATCGAGCAGCGCGGTGACCTCGCCGAGGACAGACTCGAAGCTAACGCCGCGCAGCTCGTAATCCGGCTGCGCCGGGGTGATGCACATGGCGTCCCTGACGAGCGTGCCGGCGAACCGCACGGCCTCGACCACGGGCTTGCCGGCGAAGACGGCCGCCGTCAGGGCGCTCGCGAAGAGGTCTCCCGTGCCGTGGATCATGTATGGGAGGAGCTCACCGGTCACCTCGACGGGTGCGTCATCGGTGTCGCAGACGACATAGTTCCTGATGACGTTCTCGCCCTCGCGCACGACGCCCTTGATGACGACGCACTTCGCGCCCATCTCGAGCAGGGAGGACGCCATGCGAGCCACGAAGTTCTCGTCGACGTTCTGCCCCTCGTAGGGAAGGCCCGTCAGGATGGAGGCCTCCGTGAGGTTGGGCGTGAGGAGGTCCGCGCCGGCGACGAGCGCTCGCGTGGCCTCGCACATCTCGTCCGTGTAGGTGCGGTACTTCTTACCGCCGTCTCCCATGACCGGGTCGACGATGCGAAGCGCGCCCGGCTGCTCGCGCCAGAGCCTGCGAACATAGGAGACCTGCTCCGCCGATCCGAGGAATCCGGAGTAGATACCGTCGAGCTCGATGCCCTCCTTTGCCCAGGCGTCGAGATAGGCGCCGAGCATGGGCGTGGTGTCATGCATGTAGAAGTCCGCGAACTTCGTGTGTGCCGAGAAGAGCGAGGTGGGAACGGCACACACGTCGATGCCCGCGCAGGAGAGCACGGGTATGGCGATGCCAAGGGAACACTTGCCGTAACCGCACAAGTCGTGGACGGCGGCGACGCGGGGGAGGACGGGGCCTCGACGTTCATAGAGGACAAGGTCGCGGGCGCAGGTCATGGACTCTCCAGGTAGGTCGCGTGCGAGATTGGGCGACGCGCCGCAAATCTCAGATTAAATAATGCCATCACAGGATAGCCCTTCACGCTGCTTGTCCGCTATCGGGCTTATCGTGGTTATACTAGTAATTTGCGGCAAGCCCGCATCACATACAACCAACCAGAGGAGCGACACATGGCAGTGCAGCCACTTGTTGGAATCATCATGGGATCGAAGTCTGACATGCCGGTGATGGAGGCATGCACCAAGCAGCTTGACGAGCTTGGCGTCCCCTATGAGCTCGTGATCGCGAGCGCCCACCGTACGCCCGACAAGGTCCACGAGTGGGCCTCGAGCGCCGCGGACCGCGGAATCAAGGTCATCATCGCCGCAGCCGGCAAGGCCGCGCACCTGGGTGGCGTCGTCGCCGCCTTCACGCCGCTGCCCATCATCGGCGTCCCCATGAAGACGAGTGACCTCGGCGGCATGGACTCCCTCCTCTCGATGGTGCAGATGCCCTCCGGCGTCCCCGTCGCCTGCGTCGCCATCAACGGCGCGAAGAACGCTGCCATCTACGCCACGCAGATCCTCGGTGCCACCATGCCCGAGTGGCGCGAGAAGATGGTCGAGTTCAAGCGTGCCATGGCAGAGGCCTAGGCGGTAGTCTTCGTGTCTAGAGACGCATCGAGGGGAAAGCACTTCAAGACTGACGCGCAGCCCGCGCAGGCTCGTCGTCATGCCACAGTCCAGCCGCTCCCGGCTGGCCCCAGGATGTCATCCTCACGTCGCACGGCAGCTCCCCGGCAGCAGAGGCAGCCAAAGCGCAAGGGCCGCAACGTGCTCTCCACGGTGCTGCTCGTCGTGGGCGTGGCCCTTCTCGTTACCGCCGGTGTGCTCTATGCGCGCGCCCAGGCGGAGTACGCCGCGAACGCCGCCAACAACGAGAAGCTCGCCGCGTATGCGACCGTTTCGGATGATCCGGCCGACAACGGCTGCCCGGTGAGTGTCGACTGGGATGGCCTGCGAGCTGTGAACGACGACATAACGGGCTGGCTGTACATCCCGGGCACGCATGTCGATTACCCCGTCTATCGGGGTGACACCAACAACGAATACCTCCGCACGACGGCATCTGGCGAGTACTCCGTTGGTGGCCAGATCTTCATGGACTGCGACAACGCCCGCCCTGGTCTCGTTGATCGCCAGACCATCATCTACGGACACCACCTGAATGACGGGTCGATGTTCGCGGATATCGACGAGTTTGCGAACCAGGACAGCCTGAATTCCTTCTCGTCTATTTGGTACGTCACGCCTGACGCCGCCTACGAGCTGGAGCCCCTGCTCTTCTACAAGGCTGCGGCGACCGAGGCCGAGGCACGCTCCATCGCCTTCGCGTCTGACGATGACTTCCACACCTACCTCAAGGGCCTCCTCGCCCGCGCGAGTGCGAGCGCGACGGACGCCGACTCGGCGGTGAATTCGGTCACGAAGGTACTTACGCTCTGCACGTGTGACTACGAGAACAACTTTGGCAAAGGCAATGGGCGCGGCCTGCTCGTGTGCGCCCTCAAGAGTGAGATCCACCCCAACCAGAACAGCGAAAGCTAGCGAAGCGGAAGGTAACGAATGTCTGACTGCTCCATGATCGACGTCTGCGAGGCGACCCACGTGGTCGGCGTCGACTCCGGTGACAAGCCGGCGGGTCTCGAGGCGACCATGGGGGATGACTCCCTCCACGACGAGTGCGGCATCTTCGGCATCTGGGCCCCCGGCCGCGACGTCGCGCGCATGACCTACTTTGCGCTCCATGCCCTGCAGCACCGTGGCCAGGAGAGCGCGGGTATCGCCGTCGGCGACGGCAAGAGCGTGTTCGTGCGCAAGGACCTCGGCCTCGTCACGCAGGTCTTCACGGACTCCGACCTCTCTGCCCTCTCCGGCAAGGTCGCCGTGGGCCACGTCCGCTACGGCACCGCGGGCTCGAAGGGTTGGGAGAGCGCCCAGCCGCACCTTTCCGCCATCAACGAGGTCATCATCGCCCTCGCCCACAACGGCACGCTCGTTAACTTCGACCAGCTTCGCGTCGAGCTCATCAACATGGGAGTTCCCTTCCGCACCCAGACTGACTCCGAGGTCGCCGCGCGCCTCATCGGCTTCTTCACGGAGAAGAAGCACCAGCTCCGTAGTGGTATCGCTCATGCGATGGCCATGATGGAGGGCGGCTACGCCATGGCGCTCGTTCGCGAGAACGCCCTCTATGCCTTCCGCGATCCCCGTGGCATCCGTCCTCTTTGCCTCGGCAAGCTCCCTAACGAGCAGGGTTGGTGCGTCGCCAGCGAGACCTGCGCTCTCGACATCGTGGGCGCGGAGTACGTCCGTGACGTTCGTCCCGGCGAGATCATCCGTATCTCTGACGACGGCATCTCCTGCGAGCAGGTGCTCGATCCCGAGCCTCGCGCGGAATGCATCTTCGAGCACGTCTACTTCGCGCGCCCTGACACGCGCTTCCACGGCAAGAGCGTCTACTCGATGCGCTACCAGATGGGCATCCAGCTCGCCCGCGAGTGCCCGGTCGACGCGGACCTCGTCATTGGCGTGCCTGACTCCGGCCTGCCGCCCGCGGAGGGCTTCGCCCACGAGCTCGGCCTTCCCTTTGGCGAGGGCCTCATCAAGAACCGCTACGTCGCCCGCACCTTCATCCAGCCCACGCAGGAGCTACGCGAGATGGGCGTCCGCCTCAAGCTTAACGCCCTCGCGGACAACGTCGCCGGCAAGCGCCTCGTCGTCATCGATGACTCGATCGTGCGCGGCACCACCTCCAAGCAGATCGTCCGCATGCTGAAGGACGCCGGCGCCGCCGAAGTCCACATGCGCATCAACTCGCCCGAGGTTATCTGGCCATGCTTCTACGGCATCGATACGGACACGCAGGACCAGCTCATTTCCGCCCGCAAGGACGTCGATGAGATCTGCGAGTTCATCGGTGCGGATTCCCTCGGCTTCCTTTCCGTCGATGGCCTGCGCGCCTGCGTCCCGTCTCTCGCGGGGTGCGAGGGCTGCTCCGAGGGTTGCTCCGGCTACTGCGAGGCGTGCTTCACTGGCTGCTATCCCGTCGAGATTCCCGCGAGCTTCTCGAAGGGCAAGTTCCTCGAGGGTTATAAGCCGCGCAACCTCAGCCGTGCGAGCGAGGCCTCGCAGATGGATATCCAGGACGTCGCCAAGAAGGAACTGTAGACAAGCCGCTCTCCCGGCAAGATGCCGGGTGTGCGATCGAAGGCTCGAGGGTCCCAGGCCCGCGAAAGGACAGACATGAGCAACGAAAAGCACGTGACGTACGAGGACGCCGGCGTCTCCACCGCTGAGGGCGCTCGCGCGGTCGACGCCATCAAGGCGGCCGTGAAGGAGACCAACCGTCCTGAGGTCATCGGTGGCCTCGGCGGCTTTGGCGGCTGCTTCTCCGCAGCTGCGTTCAAAGACATGGAAGACCCCGTGATGGTCTCCGGCACCGATGGCGTGGGCACCAAGCTCGCCATCGCCCAGCTGCTCGATCGTCACGACACCGTGGGAGAGGACCTCGTCGCGATGTGCGTCGATGACGTCGTGCCCATCGGCGCCGAGCCGCTGTTCTTCCTCGACTACGTCGCCATTGGCAAGCTCCGCGCCGAGCACGTCGCCGAGATTGTTAAGGGCATCGCCAACGGCTGCAAGAAGAGCGGCTGCGCCCTCGTCGGCGGCGAGATGGCCGAGCACCCCGGCGTCATGAACCCGGACGACTATGACCTCGCCGGTTTCGTCGTGGGCGTCGTTGACCGACCGAAGATGATCGGTCCCGAGAAGGTCAAGGCCGGCGACGTCATCCTTGGCCTCGCCAGCTCCGGCATCCACTCGAACGGCTACTCGCTCGTCCGCAAGGTTGCCATCGAGGGCAAGACCGTCGAGGAGCTCGAGGCCTACAACGAGGAGCTCGGCGAGTCCGTCGCTGACGCTGTCATGCGCCCGACCACCATCTACGCCGGCCAGCTCATCCACGCCCTGCATGCCGGTGCCCCCATCCACGCCATGGCCCACATCACCGGCGGTGGCATCACCGAGAACCTCAACCGCGCGCTTCCCGCGGACGTCGATGCCCTGGTCTATCGCGGCGGCGAGGCCGGCCCCGCCTGGAGCATCCCGCCCATCATCGGCTATGTGAGCCGCCTTGCGGGCCTTTCCCTCGACGAGGCCTACAAGACTTTCAACATGGGCGTTGGCATGAGCATCATCTGTGCCCCCGAGGACGTCGACGCCGTGACGGCCGCCCTCAAGGCCGAGGGTCTCGACCCGTTCCTCATGGGCGAGTGCGTCGCCGGTTCCGGCGAGGTCCTCTACCGCGATGACGCTGAGTAGGAGGCAGCCATGAGCGAGCCCCTCAAGATCGGTGTCCTCATCTCTGGTAGCGGCACGAACCTGCAGGCCATCATCGACCGCATCAATGACGGTAGCCTCAACGCGAGCGTCGAGCTCGTGATTTCGAGCCGCCCCGATGCCTACGGCCTCAAGCGCGCCGAGGCGGCGGGCGTCGAAGCCTTCACGCTCTCCAAGGAGTTCTACAAGGAGAACGACGACCCCGATGATTTCATCGCCAGGATGTTCCGCGAGCGTGGCTGCGAGTACATCATCATGGCCGGCTACATGCGTATGGTCCATGCGTCGCTACTCGACGCCTTCCCCAACCGTGTCGTGAACCTGCACCCGGCGCTCCTGCCGAGCTTCCGTGGCGCGCACGCCATCCAGGACGCGTTCGATCGCGGCGTGAAGGTCACGGGCGTCACGGTGCACTTCGCCAACGAGGAGTACGACAAGGGCCCGATCATCGCCCAGCGTGCGCTGACGGTGGAGGAGGGCTGGGACGTCGACACCCTCGAAGCCCACATCCACGAGATCGAGCACGAGCTCTATCCCGAGGTCATCGGCTGGCTCGCCGACGGTCGCGTCCACGTGCGCGAGAACAACACCGTGGCGATTGACCCGGCGTAGGGCATCCGCCGCAACGGGCTCATCACGACGGGTTCGCCGCAACGGGTTCACCGAACTAGCTTTATGAAGAGGTCCCGGTCACTTCTCGTTTACGAGGGTGGCCGGGACCTTCTGTTGTGCGCCGTGGCTGCCTGGGTGTCAGGGTACGTCTGCGCGCGTGGTGCAGTACCGCTCGCCCCCTACCTGCGCTTGAGCACCGCGACGGTCTCCGCGTGCTTGGTGTGCGGGAACATATCGACCACGTCAAGCCGTGCCACCTCATAGCCGCCGGAAAGGAACTGCTCGAGGTCACGGCGCTGGGTCACGGGGTTGCAGCTCACGTAGACGACGCGTTCGGGAGCGAGCCCAAGCACGCCGTTGATGAACGTGGGGGTCGAACCCGCGCGGGGCGGGTCCATGAGGATGACGTCGAACCCCGCGCGGTCGCCGCGGGCGACGTCTTTCATGTAGGCGGTCGCGTCTGCGCAGACGAAGCGGCAGCGGTCCTCGAGGTTGTTGCGACGGGCGTTCTTGCGCGCGTCGCCGACGGCGCCGTCCACCTGCTCCACGCCCACGACCTCGAGGCCCTCGACCTGGCGTGCCGCGCACATGCCGATGGTGCCGATGCCGCAGTAGGCGTCGAGCACGCGCATACCGCCCTCGAGCCCGGCGCCCTCGATGGCGAGGGAGTAGAGCACCTCGGTCTGGGCGGGGTTCGTCTGGTAGAACGAGGTGGGTCCAATCTCGAACTCGCAGCCGAGGAGCTCATCGGCCATCTTGCCGCCGCCAAAGAGCGGGCGGGACTCGTGGCCGAGGATCGCGTTCGTGCGGCGCTGGTTGACGTTCTGCGCCATCGCGGTGACGAAGGGCGCTCTCGCGCGGACGCGCTGGACGAACTCCCTCTCATGCGCGATGCCCTTGCCGTTCGTCACGACGGTGAGCAGGCACTCGTCTGTCGCATAGCCCATGCGTACCACGGCATGGCGGAGAAGCCCGCGGCCGCGGTCCTCGTCATAGGCGGGAATGCGCATGTCCTCCGCGGCGCGGGCGACGGCGTTCAGCGCCTCGCGTGCGTGTGGGGCCTCGACCAGGCATTTGGCGCACGGGACGATGCGGTGCGTGCCGCGCGCGTAGAAGCCCGAGCGCACACGTCCGTGCGGGCCGGGGGCGAAGGGCGTTGCCGCCTTGTGACGATAGCGAACGGGCTCGTTGCCGTCCGTGTCCATGCCGTAGACCTCGAGGGCATCGATGATGTCCGCCGGGAGGATGTCCGAGAAGAGTCCGACCACGGCCTCGCGCTTGCGCTTGAGCTGGATGGGGTAGGGCACTGCCAGCCACTCGCATCCGCCGCAACTCTTGGCGATCGGGCAGGTGTACGTCTTGAACCCCATGCGTCTCCTCATCCTGCAATTCGCCCTGATGGCGAAGTGGTTACATTCTGGCAAAACGGGAGTGTTACCGTAGCTCCCTAACTTGGGCGCGCCCGCGCCCTCTACGAAAGGATACGACATGGCATACATCCGCAAGGTCGGCGTCATCGGTCAGGGACACGTGGGCGCGCACGTCGCGAACGCCCTTCTCATGCAGGGTCTTGCGGACGAGCTCTATCTCTGCGACATCAACGAGCAGAAGCTGACGAGCGAGGTCCAGGACTTCACTGACGCCCTGTCGTTCTATCCCCACAACTGCAAGATCGTCGCCTGTGGCGCCGAGTACGAGAAGCTCGCTGGCTGCGACGTCATCGTGAACGCCGCCGGTGACGTCTCCGCCGCCGCCAAGGACCGTGACGGCGAGCTCTTCGTCACCTCCGAGATCGCCCGCACCTTCATCGCCCGCGTTGCCGATGCCGGCTTCGAGGGCGTCTGGGTCTCCATCTCCAACCCCTGCGACGTCATCTGCACCGAGATCTGGCGTCTCTCCGGCTGTGACCCCAAGCGTATCGTGGGCTCCGGCACTGCTCTGGACTCCGGCCGCCTGCGCAATGCCATCTCCAAGCGCGTCGGTCTCGATCAGCACTCCATCAACGCCTATATGCTCGGCGAGCACGGCGCGTCCCAGTTCGCCGCCATGTCCTGCGTGAGCTTCGGCTGCAAGACGCTCGCTGACCTCGCCGCCGAGCAGCCCGAGCGCTTCGGCTTTGACCAGGCCAAGTGCGAGGCCGAGGCACGTCACGGCGGCTACGTCACCTACGCCGGCAAGCAGTGCACGGAGTACGCGGTCGCCAACGCCGCCGTCCGTCTCGTCCAGGCAGTCCTTGGCAACGAGCACTACGTGACCTGCTGCTCGACGCTGCTCACCGGCGAGCACGGCGAGGAGGGCATCTTCTCGTCCATCCCGTGCGTCGTGGGTGCGAACGGTGTCGAGGAGACCTTCGAGCTGCCGCTCGACGAGCGCGAGCAGGCCGCCTTCCACGCGAGCTGCGAGCACATCCGCGGCAACATCGCCCAGCTCGGCAGCTGGTGGAACGACGAGGCCCGCGTATAGCTAGGCGTTCCCGGTGCGGTGCCGTGACGCCCGCCCTTGCCTTGCGATAACTGAAGAGATGTGGTTTGCCCGGCAGGCTTGCGTCTGCCGGGCTTTTCTTTTGCGTCTGGTCTCGGCGTTGGGGCCATGGCTTGCGTTGGGTCTCGGCATTGGCGTGGGCCTTGCGCAAGGCGTGGTGCCACCGCTATGTCTTGCATCGAGGCTCGGCGCTGGCGTGGATCTTGCGACGCGAATGCCGCGCCGTTGTGTGCCCCATCATCCGCACCACGCATGACTTTGGACGGCATTCTGTCCCCAAATATGCATATAAGCTATATTTCCGCAGGTAGATAGCTTCTTTTAGCAAACTTTAAAACGGAGCCGTCTATTTGACGCCCTTTGGGGCCACCGTAAATGTAGTTTGACGGCTCCGCGCGATCGGCGCGCAAGCGCTGGGGAGAGGAGCTTGTATGAAATCGAACGGCCACGCGAGCCGCTCGTGGCGTCGCCGTCTGTTTGCGGCAGCCGCTACGGTCATGCTCGCGCTTGGGATTGCGACGCCCACCGCGGCGCTGGCGGAGAACGCCGGCAGCGTGGTTGATAGGACGCCCGCCCACAGCAAGACCATCACGGACAACGGGAACGGCACGTATGACCTCACGCTGTCCGTGACCGGCGACACCGAGCAGTCCTCGTCCGCCAAGCCGGTCGACGTCGTGTTCGTCGTGGACGTGTCTTCGAGCATGAACGACAAGGTGGACGGCTGGTTCGGCAAGAGCCGCATGAAGGCCGCGCACGATGCCGCTGCCACCCTTGCGAACAGCCTGCTCACCGGCGAGAACGCCAACAAGCAGATTCAGGTCTCCGTCGTGACGTTTGGCACGAACGCCCAGGTTGCCACAGGCTTCACGAGCGATCCGAGCGTCGTTGCCAACGCTGTCCCGACGGCTGCCGAGAGGAACCAGGGCACGAACTGGGAGGGCGGCCTCAAGCTCGCGAACGCCCAGACGAGTGGCCGCGAGGGTGCCGAGAAGCACATTGTGTTCCTCTCCGACGGCAACCCGACGTACCGCGTGAGCCCCATGGGCTATACGGAAACGGACGAGGGTGGCTGGTTCAGAACGGACGAGGGAGGCTTCTTCGGCTGGAAGCTCTATCCCCAGGTCGATCAAAAGAATGACGACAACCTTTACGGTTTCGGTAACGTCGATACCGACGACGGCCGTTGCTACTCCGCCGCCAAGGCTGAGGCCAACCGCCGCAACGGCGCCAACCTGTTTGTCGTGAGCGTCGCCAAGGATGCCGACAAGATGCAGTCCTTCGCGACTGACACCGCTGGCACCTTCCTCGACGGCACCACGGCTGACAACCTCGCCTCTGCGTTCTCTCAGATCGGCCAGGTCATCACCAAGTCCGCCGGCTACAAGGATGTCAAGATCGTCGACCAGCTCACGCAGTGGGTCGAGGGCACGGCCGCGGACGGCTCCATCGAGTATGCCCGCTATGCCAAGAACGATGAGGCATGGAACGACGCTCCTCCTGCTACCATCAACGGCGGCAACCTCAGCTGGAATCTTTCTAAGCTCGGTACGCTCGAGAAGGGCGTCACCTACTCCGTGACGTTCACCATTCGCCCCAGCGACGCGGCCAAGGCTAAGGTCGCTGCGGCTGGCGAGGCTATGACCTTCGAGACGAACGTGGACGCTGCGAGCTACGTCGAGTACAAGACCGTCCAGACGCAGACTGGTCAGGGCGAAATCGTCTCCGATGCCAAGACGGCCAACTTCAAGGTTCCGACGATTACGCTTGCCGCTCCCGCGTCTGTCAAGGTTATTGGTGCCGAGAGCCTCGTCGGTCACAAGACGCTCAAAGGCCGCGCTCTCGCCGCTGATGAGTTCAAGTTCAAGATTTCCGCCATCGATGGTGCACCGCTTCCTGCCGAGACGACCGTCTCCAACGACGCCGGCGGCTACTTCCACTTCGGCGACATCAAATTCACCAAGACGGGCACCTATCTATACGAGGTGGCTGAGGACATCAGCAATCTTCCTGATACCGTCAGCCCCAAGACGTCGCCCATGACCGTCGAGATTGACGTGACCTACGAGCAGGGCGCTCTCAAGGCGAACGTTAGGCTTCCCGAGGACGGCCTAGAGTTCGTCAACGAGTACGGCCCGAAGAACAATGCTACGGTTTCCCTGAGCGGCCACAAGACCATCGACGGCCTCAATGCCCCGGCGCTCAATGGTGATGACTACTGGTTCACCCTTGCCCCTGTTACCGAGGGTGCCCCCATGCCCGCCGTTGCGACCGAGACGACCGTCTCCAACGATGCCGACGGCAACTTCCACTTCGGCGTCATCACCTTCACCAAGGCTGACCTCGGCGACGAAATGAGCAAGATGTTCGAGTACACCGTCTCCGAGAGCGGCTCCAAGCCCGGTGTCACCAACGACGGCGCTCACACCGTCAAGATCACCGTGACCGATGACGGCAAGGGTAATCTCACCGCTGTTCCCGATGGCGACCTCAACTTCGTGAACAAATACTCCGCCAAGGACGTCTACTTCAACGTGTTGCAGAACGTCTCCGTCACGAAGAAGCTCGATGGCCGTGACCTCAAGCGGGGCGAGTTCAACTTCGAGCTCGTCGAGGGCAATCAGGTCGTCGACACCGCCACCAACGCGGCCGATGGCTCCGTGGTCTTTAAGGCCCAGCAGCACTACACCGAGCCTGGCACGCACTTCTACACGGTTTGCGAGGTCCAGGGCGACGCCGCCGGCGTCAGCTATGACACGAACACCTACACGGTTACCGTGAACGTCAAGGACAACGGCGAGGGCCAGCTTGTCGCGAGCACCGAGGGCGCGAACGAGATCGTGTTCAACAACACCTATGCCGCCGCTCCCGCGACCGTGAGCCTCACGGCCACGAAGGTCCTCGAGGGCGCCGACCTCTCTGATGGTCAGTTCACCTTCGAGCTCCTCAACAACGGTGACGTCATGGATCGCGCCACGAACGACGCCAAGGGTAACGTCGTCTTCCGCGAGCTCACCCTGAAGCAGGCTGGCACCTACACCTTCACCATGCGTGAGGTCGCCGGCGACGTCGAGGGCATGACCTACGACAACGCCGAGTACACGGTCAAGGTTTCGGTCGAGGACGAAAATGGCCAGCTCGTGGCCAGCGTCGAGGGCAATAACCCGACCTTCACCAACAGCTACACTGCTCCTGCCGCTAAGCCCAGCGAGCCCGAGCAGCCCGCGAAGCAGCTTCCCCAGACGGGTGACACCAACAACGCGACGCTCCCCATCGTGTTTGTCGTCGCCGCCGTTGTCTGCATTGCTGCTGGCGTGACCGTGAGCCGCAAGAGGAAGTAACCTCGAAGCTCGCAAATAGCGTTTGAACCACGAGCCCGGTAGGTATTTCGCCTGCCGGGCTCTCATTTTGCGCCGGATTTGAGCCTCATAAATAAGGGGATAGCGAAGGTGAGCAGCCAATCGGGCTTAGCGCGAGTAGACCCCCAATTTCTCGCTGCAAAACCGCAGATGAGAATGAGCTGGGATTGCCGTCTACTTCTCCAATGGCAATTTGGCTGCTCACTCTCGCTATCCGTTAAATATCGAACCCGAATCTGGTGCCCTAAAGACGCGTGGTTAGGCATCGAATGGTCGCAAATTGGTATCGGGCCGCGGGTGCGTAGCGCTTGTTCATTCACCATCGCGGTGCGGGTCGTAACGCGTTTGTTCACGATTTCGCGAGACCGCAGCACCCGATACTCTGCCATCGACAAATATGCACGTCACGCATGGCGAGTATGCGTTCATGCGGCAGTAAAAAGCGGGCACCCAGGCTATCACTCCCTAAATATGCATATAAGCGATATTTTGGCTGGTTACGCGCGGATATACCTAATTTTGACTGAGGGGATGCCCTTTTTTCTTTCTCATAACGCATGAGCTTGAGTAGCGCGATGCAGGCATCCGCCACCTGATGGGTGAGAGGAGCCTTAAATGAAGATGGACAAATCGCACCTTGCCGTGGGATGCGGCCGTGTCGCCACAGCCGTGATCGCGGCTGGCCTCGCAGTCTCTCTCGGGGTGCTCGCGCCTTCCGTCGCTGTGGCCGATGAGGCACCTGCGACTACGCTCGAGGCGACCACGCAGCAGGTCCCCGCCACCCAAGCTGCCGACGAGCCTGAGGCCGATACGGATGTCGCCGCCGCTGCTGCGCCTGTCACGCTTGCAGCAGAGGGCGCTGCTGACGATCAGCCCGCCGCAGGTGCGGAGACGCCGGCCTCCAAACCCGTTGCCAAGATCAGCGGCAAGACCTACGCGTCTTTTGACCAGGCCGTCGCCGAAGCCAAGGACGGCGACACCATCGAGCTCCTCGATGATGTCGTGACTGAGAACGGCTTCGGCATCAAAGGCATGGCCCTCAAGGTCAATGGTAATGGCCACCGTATCACCGCCAACAAGCGCGGCGTGTATGTCCTCAAGGACGGCAAGCCCGCGTCGCTCACCTTCAACAACGTCAACCTCACCATGGCTCCCGTGGAGGGCACTGCCGTGGCGGCTGGCAACCAGGCGGCTTGGGCTGCTGTCATCCTCAACTACGGCTGCGACCTCGTCTTCAACAACTCCACCGTTACCCTTTTGCCGGCGGGCAACGTGTACACCGGCGTTCATTTCCACGACGGCGCTAGACTGACGCTCAACAACTCAAATATGTCCGTGAAGGAATTCAAGATCAACGGCTTCGCCGCCGGCGACGCGAAGACGACGCCCTATCCGACGGAGATCAACGTTCTGGGCGGATCCAAGCTTGAGGTCTCGGGCAACGGAGCGGGTATTACTGCGTCGATCCAGGTCACGGTCGATGACTCCAGGCTCACGAATTCTAACAACCGCGGTAACGGTTCGAACGGCGCGGACTACATCGTGCGCAACGGCTCCGTCGCGGACGTGAGCGGCAATGGTAGCCATGGCATGTCCGCCCGCAACGTCACAATCGCCGGCTCCTCCACGGTCACCTGCAACGACAACGGGTACTCGGGCGTCTATTTCACTGGCAGCCTGGACGTCGATCGTACGTCGTCCCTGAAGGTAAACCATAACGCTCAAAAGGGTGGCGGCGGCCTCCGCGCGATGTCGTCTACCGCCAAGGGCCACGTCGCCGAGGATGCGGTGGTCGAGGTCTGCGACAACCAGCGCAACGGCCTCGAGAACATGGGAACCTTCACGTTTGACGAGGGTTCTAAGCTCACAATCATGGGGAACCGCGATCCGGGTAACGGTGGCGGTGTCTTCAACTCCGGCAACCTCACGCTTCCCTCCGATGCTGTCATTTACAACAACCACGCCGACAAGTCTGGCGACGATATCTACAGCAGGGGCACCATCAAGTTTGGCGGAACGGGTTCCGGCTGGACGCTGAATGACTGCAACCACGCGATTGACGGCTGGTATGACGACGCTGCGAATTCGCGTTGGTCTGCGCATGGCGAGACCAAGCACGTTGTGCTCACCCAGCCCGGCACGATGATCAAGGGTGCCATTGCCCTCAAGGCGGCCCATGGCCTCGTGAACGTTGACTACAAGTTCGTTGGTGACGCTCCCGAGGGCGTCAAGGCTCCCGATGCCGATACTGACCTCGAACTTGGCGCTTATACCGCCAAGGCCCAGCAGCCTGTCGACGGCTACACCTTCGACGGTTGGTACACCGACAAGACCTGCACCGCCAAGTGGAACGACGGCGACGAGCTTACTGGCTCCATGACGCTCTACGGCAAGTGGACCAAGAACCCCGCGGCTCCGACGACTCCGGACGCGGGCAACAAGACGCCTGATAAGAAGCTGCCCCAGACCGGCGACACCGAGTCTGCCGCGCTTCCGGCCCTTCTTACAGGTGGCTCTCTTGCCGCACTTGGGGCGGGCATCGCGCTGCGCCGTCGCGAGCACTAGAAACCTTGTGGGCCGTCGCCTGGGTATGCGGGCGACGGCCCCTTTTGACGACCAGAGATTGGATGGAAGCGAGATGACAAAGAGAGCCAAGGTGAGTGCCGTCGCGGGTGTGCGCCTCAATGAGCGCGAGCTGGCGATCCTCAAGCGAATTGCGGACGGCGACGGGACGCATGTCCTGAGCATCAGCGGGCTCGCTCGCGACTTCTCGTGTAGCGAGGGGACCGTCAGGAACTCCATCCACTCTCTTGAGGGCAAGGACCTCGTCTCGGTTCGGGCACGGTATCTGCGCAATGGTGGCCAGCTCGAAAACGAGTACGAACTCACGAGCGAGGGCGAGCGTGTCGTGAAGGTGGACTCCGAGTTGGATTGAACATTCGGCCGGCAAATGGATGCCTTTTATAAATGTCCGCAACCGCTGTTACGCTGCGCAAAGTATCGTAAGGATAGCGAGTGGGTCCGTAAGCGAAGGGCCTGCTTGTTAGTGCGGTTTGAAGGCTCATTCAAAAAAGTGCGGGGGGGGGGGCGTCGCTGGCCAAAGGCCTCGCGCTCCCCGAAGCAAGCCGGTCCTCAGCACCAACGAAAGGTTGGTGAGTACCGATGAGCCAAAAACGCTACAAAGAAGATGAACTGATGTACAGGGTCGGGCGAACCTTCGCCGAGGCTCGCGCTGAAGCCAACCTCACGCAGGGGGAGGTCGCAAAGATTTGCGGCATCCACCAGTCCAGCCTGAGCCGGCTCGAGCAGGGGAATGGCAATGCAACTATTGCCACGCTCGAGTCCGTCGCCAACGCGCTCGGCTGCCGCATCGAGGTGAGGTTAACCCACCCGACGGTTCATAAGGAGTAGAGCCTCCTCACGGGGAGTGCTTCCTCGATAGATGCCGGGCTCTGTACCATTCGCCACGCCTCACGCCCCGCTCGCCAGACACGCTGGCGGGCGGGGCTTTTTTGTCCAGATGTTTGGGTACGGTAAATCCAACGAATGCCGTGGCGTGCGTATGGGCACCCCGACGCCCATCCAGCCAACGGTCTGGGTGGGTCGCGTGCGGCGATTTTTCCCTCTCCGTTGGGCCACGTGGACCTCAACGGAGGGAGTCATCATGAGCGAGAAGATCAGGAACGTTGCCCTCGTGGGCCAAGGTGGCGTGGGCAAGACCATGCTCGCGGAGGCCATGCTTCACCTTTCAGGCGTCACCAGCCGCCTGGGTGGCCACAAGGGCACCAAGCCCACGCTCGACTACGACCCTGAGGAAGAGAAGCGTTCCTTCTCGATCAAGCTTGCCATGGCGCCCGTCTCTTGGGGTGGCGCGCGCCTGAACGTGATTGATGCCCCCTGCTATCCGGACTTCATCGGCGACGCGTATGCTGCCATGTCTGCCGTTGAGACGGCCATCTTCGTCGTCGATGCCGCGGGAGACCCGGGTGCCGTCACTACCCGCCTGTGGTATGCCGCCGAGGACCTCTCCCTCGCGCGTGCCGTCTTCGTGAACCGCATCGACCGCTCCGAGGCCCAGTATGACGCCACGCTCGCCGCGCTGCAGGAGCGCTTTGGCCAGCGCCTCGGCGCCGTCACGCTGCCGTGGGGCGTCGGCGAGGACTTCAAGGGCATCATCGACGTCATCCGCATGAAGGCTCGTCACCTTGACGACGCGGGCAAGCCCGTCGAGTGCGACATCCCCGCGGAGTACGCGGACGCCGCCGAGGAGGCTCGCGCCCGCCTGTGCGAGCTTGTCGTCGAGGCGGATGATGAGCTCATGCTCAAGTACCTCGAGGGTGACGGCCAGCTCACCCAGGAGGAGCTCGAGGGCCTGCTCGCCAAGGCCATTGCGGAGCGCATCTTCGTACCCGTCTTCGCCGGCTCCTGCACCGCCGAGGAAGGCGTCACGAGCCTGATGGATGACATCGCGACCTACTTCCCGAGCGCGAGCGACTTCGGCTCCGTGCCCCTGGTGAACGGCGACTACCTTGACATCGACGAGGGCGATGACCGTCCGGTCGCCTTCGTGTTCAAGGTCCTGAATGACCCGCAGAACGGCCGCCTCGCCCTGGCGAAGGTGCTCGCCGGCACGGTCAAGCCGGGCCTCGAGCTCATCTGCGCCCGCACCCGTAAGCCCGAGCGCCTGGCCCACATCTATCGCATGGTTGGCCGCGATATGTCCGAGGTTTCGTCCGCCGCTGCTGGCGACATCGTCGTCGTGCCGAAGATCGCCGCCATGGCCGGAGACACTCTCTCCGTCACGGGCAAGGTCGAGGCTGCGGCCTTCCGCTTCCCCAACTCCCTCTACCAGGTCGCCATCGAGCCGGACAAGCGCGGCACGGAGGACAAGCTCTACAGCTTCCTCGAGAAGAGCTGCGACGCGGATCCCACGATGTCCGTCTCCCGCAACGAGGACACCGGCCAGACCGTCATCTCCGCCATTGGAGAGGCCCAGGTCTCCGTCCTGCTCGATCGCATGGCCGCCCGCGCGGGCGTCACGGCCCACATCGTGCCGATGCGCGTGCCCTATCGCGAGACCATCCGTCGCACCGCGAGCGCCCAGGGTCGCCACAAGAAGCAGACTGGCGGCGCCGGCCAGTACGGTGATTGCTGGCTGCGCCTCGAGCCCAACCCGGGCGCGGGCTATGAGTTCGTTGACGAGGTCGTTGGCGGTCGCATTCCCAAGGGTCTCATCCCCGCGGTCGACAAGGGAGTCCAGGAGACCATGCGCGAGGGTGTCGTCGCCGGCTACCCGATGATTGACGTGCGTGTCGCTTGCTATGACGGTAGCTATCACTCCGTTGACTCGAACGAGATGGCTTTCAAGTCCGCCGCCCGTCTCGGCTTCCTGAAGGCCGCGGAGCAGGCGGAGCCCGTCGTGCTCGAGCCCATGGCCAAGCTCATGGTGACCGTCCCGGAGGACTACGCGGGCTCCATCATGGGTGACGTCTCGGCATCTCGTGGCCGCGTCGAGGGCATGGAGGCCGGCGAGCGCGGCACCACCGTCATCCAGGCCCGTGTTCCGTACGCGGAGGTCGTCGACTACGCCACGCGCCTGCGCTCGCTCTCCCGCGGCACGGGCGAGTTCACGCTCGAGATCGATGGCTACGAGCAGGTTCCGTATGACGTCCAGGCAAAGCTCGCGGAGGAGTGGCAGAACCGGCGCAACGCTGGTAGGTAGTTCCTAGCTTCCAGGGGGCATCGTGTAAGGCGAGGTCGTAACGGGGGTTGCGGCCTCGCCTTCTGTTAGGGATTGGCCATGCTCCAAGCATAAGTGCCCAAGCTGGGTATACTAGAAGGACTGTGCCGGCCGTTGCCGGTATAAGTGCCGGGATGGACCCGGCACCTGCCGGAGGCGTCCGGCGTATTAAGAGCGAGGAGCCCATGAACGCCAAGAGTGATACCGGAGACTGCCACAGTAGCAGCTCCCTTTCCTGCCAAACCTCCAGCTTGAGGGGGGTGGGATCATGGGCGTAGCACTCAGCATCATCCTCACGCTGCTTCTCACGCTCGCGAACGGTTATTTCTCCATGTCAGAGGCGGCGCTCGTCGCCGCGAAACGCGCCGTGTTGGAGCATGACGCTGACGAGGGGGACCGTAAGGCGAAGGTAGCGCTCGAGCTTTCGGGCGATTCCAGCCAGTTCCTCGCGGCGATTCAGGTCGCCATCACGCTGGTGGGATTCTTCTCTGCGATGGTCGCATCCACCACGCTGTCAGACCCGCTGGCGTCGTGGCTCATCTCCCTCGGCGTGCCCGCTGCCCCCACGAAGGCCATCGCGCCGATCGTCATCACGGTGATCGTCTCCTATGTCTCCGTCGTGATGGGCGAGCTCGTTCCCAAGCGCATCGCGCTCGCGAACGCGGAGGAGGTCTCGAAGAGCGTCGCGCCCTTCCTGCGCACGTTCTCCAAGGTGGTCGCACCCCTCGTGTGGCTCACGGCCAAGTCCTCGGACGGCCTCTCCAAGATCTTGGGCATCAAGTCCGCCGACGATCGCCAGGATGTCTCCGAAGAGGAGATTCGCTACATGGTGACCGACGCCGACGACCTCTCTGACAAAGAGAAGTCGATGATCCACGAGATCTTCGACCTCGGCGACACCATCGCCCGCGAGGTCATGGTCCCGCGCGTCGACCTCACCGCCGTCGAGGACACCGAGACCCTGTCTGACGTCCTCAGGCTCATGCGCCGCACCGGCTATTCCCGCATCCCCGTCTACCATGAGGATGTCGACCGCATCGTGGGCATCGCCCACATCAAGGACCTTCTCGCGCCCATCGTCGACAAGGACGAGGCGGACCGTGCCGTGGGCTCCTATGTCCGTGCCCCGATCTTCGTGCCGGACACGAAGGACATCATCCCGCTTCTCTCGGAGATGCAGAGCAGCCATGACCAGATGGCCATCGTCGTGGACGAGTACGGCGGAACCGCCGGCGTCATCACGATCGAGGACATCGTCGAGGAGGTTGTGGGCGAGATCGAGGACGAGTTCGACCCGGACAACAAGTACCTTACGCGCCTGTCCGAGCGAGAGTGGCTGGTTGACGGCCGCTTCTCGATTGATGATGCGCGCGACTTGGGCTGGCCCATCCCTGACTCGGACGAGTTCGAGACCGTCGCCGGATTCGTGCTCGACCTTGCGGACTCCGTGCCCAGCCCCGGCGAGGTCTTCACCGTCGATGGCTATACCTTCCGCGTTCAGTCCCTGCGCGGCCGTCGCATCGCGCTTCTCCGCGTGACCGCGCCGGAGGCTCCCGCCGAGGATGAAGAGGAAGAGGCCGAGGAGGACTAGACTTGGCGCTTGGGTCTTGTGCCACGCGGCGCTTTGGAGCCAGCACTCGAGCCTACGACCGCTTTGCGTCCTGGCGCTCTGGGGCCTGCGGCGGTCCGGTGTGCCACCTAGGTCCGCCGCCGTTCGCGGATGCATAGAATCGGCGAACAAACGCATAAGCCCGTGACCTGCGGATTCATGGGGACTCTTCATTAACGCTTCATAAAACGGGTGCCGTTCGCCAGCGGGCGAGCGGCACCTTGCATATTTAAGATAAAATAGGCTTCTGATGTCGCATGTAGGCATCAAAGCTTGCAGCCGGATGCTGCAGCATCGGGGTATTGAACACCAAACACGACCACGCCTCGATTATACGCAGGGATGCTGTTCTTTCGAGCTCCCCCGAGGCGGAGGACGCGCTTGGCAAAACGCGTGAATAAGACGAGGCGCTTTAGGGTTGTGCCGCTCACGGTGACGTTGGGCGTTGCAATCATGGTGGCCGTCGTCTTTGCCGTCACTCACGTTGGCCCCGCCCGCGCGGCGATTGGCACTGATGACGTAGCGGCTATCGGAGTTGGCGACCTGTCCTCGACGGCGCAGCTCTCCAGCGATGCCGCGGGCAAGTTCGCTGAGGCGGAGACCCCCGCCACCACCACTGATCTCACTAGCTCTTCCACTCGTACCGGCTATGTGGTCAAGACCATTGGTCCCTCTGAGGCCGGTTCTGTCTCCGCCGGTGTCGCCATGGACGGCGACAACGTCGTCGTCACCCGTGACGAGGGCTGGCAACAGGGCACCGCCTCCGCATACACGCTCGCCTGCAACGACGGCTATGACGCCACGGCCTCCGGCACCAAGCTTACCGAGAACAGCATGACCGTCGCCGTCCCCTCCAGCCGCTCCGATCTTCTCGGCCGCACGGTCGAGATTTATTACAACGGCATGACCGTCACCGCCAAGGTCACCGATACGGGCGGATTTGCTCCTCTCGGTCGCGATCTTGACCTTGCAGGCGGCGTTTGGCGCGCTTTTGGCGCAACCTCCACGGATAACTGGGGCGTTCGCACCGTCAGCTATCGTTTCCTGTAAGGGAGATGACGCCGGGCTCTTTCTACCCGTCGGCCACATAAGAGTCATTAATCCGTGCCATCCGCCTGACGTCGTCGGGCGGATGTCTTTTTATCGGCTACCATTGCAGCATGGGCGCGCCGCAGGGGCGCGACAACGGAGGGAACCAAAGCATGGCTCAGCTCATCGAAATCAAGCGCGTTGCGGTTTCGCCGCAGCATTTCACGGCCCGTGTGCGCATCGCCAACGGCGGCCCGCTTACCACGGACGAGGACCTGATCGGCACCACCCACGTCTATAACCTCCTGCCGGAGATCATCGATCACGCATGCCTTGGCGACGCGGGGGAGACCTTCAAGGAGGCCATGGGCGCCACCGAGGTCGCCCATCTGCTTGAGCACGTGACCATCGAGCTCATCGCTCGCACCGGCCTTGCTGGTGACATCTCGTGCGGCCGCACCTGGGAGGTCACGGGCGAGCCTCGCACCTATGACGTGCAACTTTCCTGCCCGGATGACGTCCTCGTTGCCTCCGCACTTTCGAGTGCGGCGTGGATCTTGCAGTGGGCCTATGCGGGCGCGGTCGACCCCAAGCCTGATGTGGATGCCATCGTCTCCGGCATTCGCGAGCTCGTGGAGCACGCTGAGGAGATCGCCAGCCGCGAGGCCGCGGAGGACGCCGCCGCCAAGGGTGCCGCCGAATCCGAGGGCGCTGCCGATCAAGAGGGCGATTGTGCTGATACCGCGTCTACCGAGAACGAGGAAGCATAACCGCCTGCGTGGGTATAATCGCCTACAACGACCGAATAGCCGTGCGTCCGCGTATGCGGAGCGCCTAAGGAGGCAACAATGAGCAAGGGTGCAGTTGGATTTGTCCTTGGCAGCGTCTTTGGTGCTGCGGTGGGTGCCGCTGCCGGCATGATGCTGGCTCCGCGCTCCGGTGCAGAGAGCCGCGCCATGGCTGCGGATGCCATGAATGACGCGTGGGACGCCGCCGCTGACGCTTACGAGAAGGGCGGCAACGCCGTCGCCGATCGCCTGAACAACATTCGTCCGTCCGTCGATGCCACGACTGACGAGCTCCGTGCCAAGATCGATCTTGCCCGCGAGCGCATGGACCAGCTCCGCAACACCATCTCTGACAACGTCGCCGTCGCCGCTGACAACGTGACCGCCGCCGTCTCTGATGTCGCCGAGAAGGTTGGTGCCGCTGTTCCTCAGGCTCCTGCTGCTGAGGCTGCGGATGTCCGCGTCGAGGACGTCGCCGAGGATGCCGAGGGCACCGAGGAGTAGGGCTCGGTCATAGAAGTAAGAAGACACGGGGCGCCGGCGGTCAACCGCGGGCGCCCCGTCGCGTGCTTGGGCTCAGGCGCGCCCATAGATAGCCGGGGGTATTGATGGCAAAGCAGATGATGGCCAAGCTCGTGGGCTCACGCGTCTACGTGCGGGGAAAGCAGACCAAGAAGCAGAAGAAGGACAATCAGCCAGCTGATCCCAAGAAGATCGGCAAGGTGCACAACCTCGTCTTCTCCGCGGATAGTCGCGTCGTTGTCGGCGTGATGCTCAAGCGCCCGGACATCGCGGGCATGGTCAAGCAGGATGACCGCTTCATTCCGCTTGACGCGCTCAAGTTCGTCGATGCGGGCGTCATCTGCCGCGGCGAGAAGGATGACTTCGACAAGGACGCCTGCAAGCGCCTGAGCCTCGACCTCGACCATTGCATCATCTGGGGCGGTGCGGACGTCTACTGCGAGTCCGGAAAGTTCCTCGGCTATGTCATGGACGCCAGCGTCGACGTGGAGACGGGCGAGGTCGATTGCTTCTGCGCCCAGGAGGGCTCCACGGCATCTTCGCTCGTGGGCACCTTTGACATCCCGGCGGCGTGGGTCGTCCGCTATGACCGCGGGCGCATGATCGTGAGGGACCAGGCTGCGAAAATCGAGCTTTCCGGTGGCCTCGCCGGTAAGGCGGGCGAGGGCTATGCGGCCGCCAAGGAGGGTGCGAAGCAGGCTGCTTCCAAGGCCGGCGCCGCCGCCTCGGTTGCCGTCGACAAGGGAAGCCATGGGCTTGGCAAGGTGATTGGCAAGGCCAAGGTTGGCGTTCAGCATGCGGTGGAAGACTTCCAGGAGGCTTCCGGTGCGAACGGCTCGGCACAGACCGGCAAGGCTGCGGCAAACGCGGCTGCGGGAGACGCTTCGGCGGCCGCCGAAAATAGGGTAGCGCAAGCCAAGACCACGTCCGATAATGGACAGAAGGCTGCTCGCGTCGTTGGCGAGCAGCTCGGCAAGACCAAGGGCATGTTTTCTGGCTTCCTGCGTGAGTTCAAGGACGCGAGCAAGTAACGGCGTGCCCGCATTCCCGAACGAACGGAACCAACATGTCCTATGACCAGAATCCCTACGGCGACCAGCGCCGTGGTGATGACCGCCGTCGCGCTCATGACTCACGCGCCGGGGGCTATGACTCGTATCAGCGCGCCGGCGGCGAAGGCTACCGTGGTCAGCGCCCTGCCGGCGGCCATCGTGGCCAGAGGCCTTCCTCTGATGCCTACGGTAGGACGGGGAGCTATGGGGCCGGCGCCGGTGCTCGTGGCTACGCCAGTGATCCGCGCGCCCCTCGTGGGGATGCATATGCCCGTGACCGTCGTGCCGGAGGATATTCGGCAGGCGTGACCTCTTCGCGTGCGGGCGACTCTTCTCGTAGGCGGGTTGCGTCTCGAGACGGGCGCTCTGCGGCGCCTCGTCAGCGCGGCCGCTATCAGGATGCCCCGCAGCTGGGTGGCGGGGATCGTCGTCGTGCGTCTGGCTCGTATGCGCGCCAGGGTGCTGGCAATCGCTATTCCACGCCGACGGGCGGGCGCTCGAGCTCGCGTGGCCGCGACCAGGCAGGCCGCCGGTCCGCGAACGGTCGCGGTGGCGCACCCAAGATCGGGATGCCCAGGCTTACTACCAGTGCGTTTAGCGCCCATGGCCGCGGTGGTATGCCTGCCGGTGGCGGGCGTCGTGTGGACTTCGCTGGCGCACGCCCCGCGATCATCGGCATTGCGTGCGTTGCCATCTGCGCGATCGTCGGCATTCTTTTGTGGTCGAATCGCAAGGTCGACATCAAGCTCAATGGCGAGGACTTTAGCGTCCGCGTGAACAGTACGTGCGAGCAGGTCATCTCCGCTGCCGAGCTCTCGCCCAAGGCAGGCAACCTCGTCTCGGTCTCTGGCAAGAACCTGGAGGACGGCGCCGGCTATGCTTTCACGGCGACCCTCGGGGGCAACGAGCTCTCTTCCGAAGATGCCGCGGCGTATCGCGTGGCCGGCGGCGACGAGCTTGAGATCGCTGATGGTGGGGACCGCATGGAGGACTACGACGTCCAGGTGATGCAGGAGAGCCCGCAGCTCGAGATGGGCGGTGACGCCTGGGGCAACATCACCTATATCTCCCAGTGGCCGAAGCCCGGCTCGTACGAGATGCGTACCGGTAAGCGCTCGGGCGAGGAGGCCCGCGGCGATACGCTCGAGGAGACCCAGAACGCCATCATCACCGTGCACCAGATTGTGCCCGATGACGGCAGGAAGCTCGTCGCCCTCACCTTCGACGATGGTCCTGCGGAGAAATATACTGAGGCCTACCTCGACATTCTTGACAAGTACAACATTCACGCCACGTTCTATAACCTTGGCCAGAACATCGAGGCGTATCCGGATATCGCCAAGAAGGTCATCGACCAGGGCAGTGAGATCCAGAGCCACACCTACCAGCACGCACAACTCACCAAGCTCGATGCCTCGGCGTTGCAGAGCGAGTTCTCAAGCGCCTTCCAGGATATTAAGGACAACGCTGGTACCGATACCACGGCGTTCCGTCCGCCTTATGGCGACTTCAATGAGAATGCCTGGCTCAACTCGGGTGGCCTCGCCAGCGTGAGCGTGCTGTGGAACCAGGACTCGCTTGACTGGAAGCGTCCCGGTGCGGATGCGATCGTCCAGAACTCCCTCAAGGGCATTACCTCGGGAAGCATCATTCTCATGCATGATGGTGGTGGCAACCGCGACCAGGATGTCGAGGCGCTCCCGACCATCATCGAGACCCTCCAGGGGGAGGGATATGAGTTCGTCACCGTGACGGAGCTCATGAAGAGCGACAGCTCCATTCCCGAGGACATCGCGTCCGGTAATGCGACGATGCCGGAGGGTTGCGTTTGGCCCACGGAGATCAAGGGCGATGACGACGATGCGACGACTGCCGCCACCACCGCGGCGGCAAGCGGAGACGGCTCAGGCGAGGACTAGGAGCCGCCGGCGCTCGGGTGGCTTGGGCGCGTGCCGGGCGGATGCGACGGCGTGCGGCGGAGCCACTTGCGGGCGTCCCTGCCTGGGAACGAGCTGCTCACGGGTGTGCCTGACCGCAGCTTTTTTGGGCAAGGTAGTCGCCCCTTACCCTCAGCTGACGTTTTGCGTGTACAATTGGCGGCGCTAGGGCCTCGATGGCCCGGCGCCGCCGGTTTCGTTTAGGCGGTGGTGCAGCATGTTCGCCGCGCCTCTATCCAAAGAGAAGGGTCATTGATGAAACCTCGACCTGTGAGTCGATGACCCCGTGTGACGTGCTTCAAACGGACGCGCCGCATGGGGTGTCCGAGCCTCGGCGCCGTCGCCTGAGAGCGTCTCGCGCGGGTGGCTAAGATTGCGATCGCTTTGGTCGCAAGCGCGAAGGAGCACAAATGATTTATCTGTCCCAGCTTCTGGGAAATCCAGTTCTTGACGCCAACGGCGAGAAGATCGGCGTCGTCAACGACCTCGGCATCGCCACGCGCGAGGTCTTTCCCCGCGTTACTTCGCTCGCATTCCGCGGCCCCGGCAAGACGCCGTTCATGATTTCGTGGCGCAAGTACGTCGACTCCTTCGATGACGGCGAGGTTAGGCTCGCGGTTCCGGCGACGGATATCCGCTTCTCCTACCTGCAGCCGGACGAGGTCCTCATCGCGCGCGACCTCCTCAACAAGCAGATCGTCGACACGCGCGGCATGCGCGTCGTCCGCGTAAATGACCTCAAGCTCTCCGACACGAGCCAGAGCCAACTGCGCCTCCTTGGTGCCGAGGTGGGCGCTCGCGGCATCCTCCGCGCACTGTCTCCCGCCCTCGAGCGCCTGGTCGTTCGCGCTGCCCACGCTTTTGGTGATGAGATTCCCGAGAAGATCATCGCGTGGAACTACATGGACCTTATCGATCGAGACCTTTCGAGCGTGAAGCTCTCTGTCTCGCACCAGACGCTCGATGACCTGCACCCCGCTGACGTCGCGGACATCATCGAGCAGCTCGACCCGCGCCTGCGTGGTCAGGTCTTTGCCCAGTTGGATGACGCCCAGGCCGCCGAGGCAATTGCGGAGCTCGATGACGACGAGATGGCCGCGAGGATCATGGACAACATGGAAGACGCCGACGCGTCGCGCATGCTGTCCGAGATGGACCCAGACGACGCCGCCGAGCTCGTGGGAGAGCTCGACTATGAGCGCGCCGAGAAGCTCCTGCGCCTCATGGGCATCAAGGAGCAGCGCGCTATTCGACAGCTGCTGGGCTATAAGGACGACACCGCGGGTCGAATCATGACCTCGGAGTTCGTTGCCTTGCCGCGCGACACCACCGTTGCCGAGGTCGTCGACCGTATGCGTGCACTTCCGGAGGACTTCGAGCCCGTCAACTACATCTACGTGACCGACGACGAGGAAAAGCTCGCCGGGGTCGTTCCCGTGCGCCGCCTGTTCGTCTCGCAGCCCGAGGACACCATTGGCAAGCTTGCCAGTGATGACGCCGTTCTCACCGCCAGGCCGGATGACGACCAGGAGGACGTCGCCGAGGACATCGCCAAGTACAACCTGCTTGCTATGCCCGTCGTTGATGAGAACAGCGGCAAGATTCTCGGCATCGTCACGGTCGATGACGCGCTCGACGTTCTCGAGGAAGAGCACGAGGAGGACCTGCGCATTGCGGGTGGCTCGACCAACACCTCTGATTCCGGCGAGAGTTCGGGCGAGTTCCTGCGCTTCCTCCGCAACCAGATGTGGTTCTTCTTCTGGGCGATTGCTGGTCTTGCGCTCGCGCTTCTTCTCGGCCCGGAGATTGGCATTGCCGTCTCTGTGGGCGCGCCCGTCGCGCTTGTTGCGGCTAGCGAGATGATTCGCTACGTGACCGGCTTCTTCATCGAGTATGACGAGGATGACGAGGACGCGCCGTCCATTGGCGGCTTTGCCGTCAAGGGTCTCGCGATCGGTGTGGTTTGGGCTGCCATCGTTCTTCTCGTCATCGTGGGCGTGAACGGCGTTCTCTCGACCGCGAGCGAGGGCCTTGGTGCCGTTGTGTTTGAGCTGCTTCGCGGCTTCGAGGCGGCTGCGGTCGTGATTGTGCTGAGTTTCGCCACGGCGCCCGCGTACCTCAAGTTCCTCCGTCAGCGCGATGCCAATGGCGTGGATACGAGCGGACTGGCTCTCCAGATTGCCGCTCTGGCGATCGCCCTCGTCGTGTTCGTCGCGGTGGCCTTCCTGCTGACCACGCCCGTCATGGGATAGCGAGCATGGCGAACCGATGTGACTGCATAGGGGGCGAGGCCGCGTGAGGTCCTTCAAAGCGTGGCGTAACCTTCGAGGTGTCCGAGCCGTGGGCGCCGACACCTCCACCACCTCGCCGGTGCGCAAGCCGCTCAAGGCGGCGCTCGTTCTCGGCGCGATGGGGCCGGGCCTCCTGACCGCCCTCGCCGGCATGGACGCCGGCGGCGTGGCGACCTTCTCAAACGCCGGCGCCGTCTTTGGCTATGAGCAGCTGTGGAGTATCCCGGTGATGTGCTTCCTGCTCATCGTCGTGCAGGAGACCGCCGCGCGCATGGGCTGCGTCACGGGCAAGGGCTTTGCGGCGCTCATTCGCGAGCAGTATGGCGTGCGCCTTTCTGCGTTCGCGATGCTGGCGCTCATCATCTCCAACACGGCCGTCACGCTGTCTGAGTTCGCCGGCCTTGCCTCTGGTATGCAGCTGTTTGGCGTTCCGCCCATCGTGAGCGTGCCCATCGCCGCCATCGCGGTGTGGCTCTTGGGCATGAGCGGGTCTTACAAGCGCATCGAGAAGATTCTCCTCGCTATTGGCTGCGTGTTCGTGACGTACGTCGCGGCGAGCTTCATGGTGGGGCCGGATTGGGGCGTGGTGCTCCACTCCACGTTCCTGCCGCAGGTCAATGTGACGCCCGCATACGTGAGCCTGCTGGTGGCAAATATCGGTACCACTATCTCGCCGTACATGATCTTTATGGGCCAAGGCAACGTTGTGGAGAAGAGCTGCGACGCCGATGATCTTCCCTATCAGCGCATCGATACCGTGAGCGGTGCCGTGGTGGCGCAGCTCATCGCTTTCTTCATCGTGGTCTGCACGGGTAGCGTGCTGCACCCAGCGGGAATCGAGGTCAACTCGGCCGAGGCCGCTGCCCGCGCGCTGGCGCCTCTCGCCGGCCCGTATGCTGAGGTCCTGTTTGGCGTGGGTCTTGTGGGCGCGAGCTTCCTTGCCGCGTGCGTGCTGCCGGGCATCACCTCGAGCGCCGTGTGCGAGGCCTTTGGCTGGGAACGCGGCCAGGACAAGAGCTGGGCCGAGGCCCCGGCGTATCGCGGCATGGTCACGGCGATTACGCTGCTCTCTGCGCTTGTCGTCGTCATGCCCAACGTGGACCTCTTCGGCATCATGATGGTCGCGCAGGTCATCAACGGTGTGTTGCTGCCGGTCCTTCTCGTCTTCATGGTGCGCATCGCCGATGACCGCCACGTCATGGGTGCCTACGCCAACAGCCGTCTCTGGACCACTCTGACCTGGTTCATCGTGGTCGTCGTCGCGATCCTCACCGTCGTGATGTTCGTGCTGCAGGCCATGGGCTACTAGCAGCACTTTCGCCGCCGCCGCGCTGTCGCCGTGCCGCCGCCGGGTCGCCGCGCCGCCGCGTCGCCGAGCCGCTGCCGGGG
>NZ_CAKUIH010000014.1 GCF_934660935.1 uncultured Parolsenella sp.
CCCGCGGCATCGGGTGCGTGCCCCATCGGGTCGTTCCAGTCGGTGGTAGGTTCATCCAAGTTCAACTTTTCTTACTACGTTACCGGTGCGCTCATTTTGCTCGGCGTGCTGCTGGGGCGCTTTGTATGCGGCTTTCTGTGCCCGTTTGGCTGGCTTCAGGAGCTGCTTCATAGGATTCCCGGCAAAAAGCTTTCGACAAAAAGGCTCAAGGCGCTTACGTATATCAAATACTTCGTGCTGCTGTTTGCCGTGGTAGTGCTGCCTGCGCTGGTGGTCAACGATCTGGGGATGGGGGACCCGTTCTTTTGCAAATACGTCTGTCCGCAGGGCGTGCTCGAGGGCGCCATTCCTCTGGCCATTGCCAATGCCGGCATTCGATCTGCGTTGGGCCAACTCTTTACTTGGAAACTTGTCGTTCTCATTGCCGTGGTAGTGCTGAGCGTTTTGTTCTACCGCCCCTTCTGCAAATGGATTTGTCCGCTCGGCGCATTCTATGCGCTCATGAATAAGGTGTCCCTACTGGGGATTCGGGTCGATGCGTGCAAATGCGTATCGTGCGGCAAGTGTTCAAAGGTTTGTCAGATGGACGTCGATGTGACCAGCACACCCAATCATGCTGAATGCATCCGGTGCGGAAAGTGCATCGGGGCCTGCCCCGTTGATGCCATCAGCTATCGCTATGGCCTGGATGTACCGGCAGAAAAGCTCCCCCTGACCGCCGATAAAAAGTAAAACGTGCTTCGACAAAACGGAGGAATGACCATGAAGCTTTCTAAGATTGCGGCCCTGTTTATTGTGCCGGTACTGGCCATGTGTCTTGTGGCTTGCTCGGCGCCCGGTGGCAATGCGAGCGGATCTGCGGGTTCCGATCCTAAGATCGCGGAGCTCATTGCACAAGAGCCGGCCAATGCCGACGAGGCCGCCGAGTTGTATGCGAAGCTCATGCAAAAGGAGAACGATATCCTTTCGAGTGATAGTGCACTGTGGGAAAAGGTGTTTCTTGCCGCCAATAAAGATATGCCGATGATCGAGGACGGCGGCAATTACGGCGATTTCCTGCTCAAGACCATCGACAGTGCCAAGGATGAGTTTACGGCGGATGAGCTTAAGACGCTCAAGGCCGGTGCACAGCAGATTAAGGAGATCGAGGACAAGCTCGAGAGCCTGGAGAAGGAGTTTCCCGGCTGTGGAAACACGCCGAGCGCAGGCGAGAGTGTCGACGCTTCGGCCGCGGGCATGACGGCTGGCGCCAATGCTACGAGCGAGGCGACGAAGTTCCCCAGCTTTACGGGCAAGGACCTGGACGGCAACGACGTGAGCAGCGACGAGCTGTTCTCTAAGAACAAGGTTACCGTCATGAACTTCTGGTTCACCACTTGCAAGCCGTGCGTGGGCGAGCTGGGCGATCTTGAGAACCTGAATCAGGAGCTTGCCGAGAAGGGCGGTCAGGTCGTGGGCGTCAATTCCTTTACGCTCGATGGCAACGAGGACGCGATTGCGGATGCTAAGGACGTGCTGAGCAAGAAGGGCGTGACATATAAGAACATCTGGTTCAAGTCGGATAGCGAGGCCGGTAAGTTTACGTCAAATTTGTTCTCGTTCCCGACAACGTATGTCATCGATCAGAATGGCAACATCGTAGGGGATCCAATCGTGGGAGCCATCAGCTCCGCCGAGCAGCGCGCAGCACTCGACAAGCTTATCGACCAGGCGATTGCGAATAGCGAGCAGTAAAAAGCGCAAAGCATAGCGAGGATCGTGTGCCGCCGTGCGAAGTAGTCCGTTGCTCTGTAAGATGGGCTCTGCCGTAAAGAGGTCCCGTTCGGGTTATTATGCCTCGCTCCGCCAGACCTGGCTGTATCGCCTCCAGGCTTTCACCGGGGCCGCGCCCTTCTCTCTGTCCCTGAAGGGCGAGTAGAAGACGATGAGGTCGTCGTATAGGTCCGCATACCACCAGTTGTGGAACCTTCCGTTCTCGTGACTGAGCGCCTTATGTAGCGCGAGACCGGGGTGTTCGGGTCATCGAAGAACATCATCCTGTCGCAGATGTCGCACTTCCAGATTTCGGTTGACGCTGCCATTGGTTCCACGCATCCGCCGAATTGCCAGTTGATTCGCGACTGCTCATGGAAATAGACGGCGTCAAGAGGCTGGTTCATTTCGGGGACGCGTGGAACCAATGGCAGCGGTGCATCTATACTGGCCGCCTGTCCGAGAATACCGTGTATCTCCAGCTGCTCTACGAGGGGCGGAGCGTGCATGTGGGTAAGCTCTATGGCAAGGAAGTCGACTTCGTCGCGACGAAGGACGGGCGCGTGCTCTACGTGCAGGCGACTGACGAGATGTTCGCAAACGAGACCAGGGAGCGAGAGATCGCCCCTCTGAAGTCGACACGAGACAGCCACGAGAAGATCGTGGTCGTGAGGCAGGGTTCCTACGACACGGACATCGACGGCATCCGCATCGTGGGCGTGAGGGACTTTTTCCTTTAGGACCATGCGATTCATCGCGAAACCACTAGGTCAAGTTGGGGATAATGCCCCCTTGCACCTTGCTCACCTCCAGGGGCCTCCCTGGACTCTTGCAGGCTCGCCGGGAACCGCTTGCGGCCGCAAGGGCCGCAAAAACTTTTCGACGACGGAGCACCCTTGCGAAAACTCGAGCCCTCCGGGTTTTGCTTTCCCCCTTGCACCCACGTGAACCCCGCCGGCATGCGAGCCACAAGGCGCGCCACCGGGGCGGGCCGGGAGCTAAGGAGGACGTCATGGAAGCCATCAACACCAAGGCCAAGAAGGGCATCAGGGTCTACCTCGAGCGCAGGGGCTTCGAGATTCTGGAGGAAGACTGGGCGCACGGCGGCGACGTAGCCGACTTCATCGCCCGTGACGAGGACGACCTGGTCTTCGTTCGCTGCCAGATTACGCAGAACGGCGGCGAGGGATTTCCCGAGGAGGACGCTGACCGCGCGGCACTCGAACGGCTGGCGGCGGCCTACCTCGCTGAGCACCTGGACTCCGAGGACATCTTGATCAGGTTCGACGTCGTGAGCATGCTCATTGTCGGTGAGAGCCGGGCGCTTCTCCGCCACCATCTCAACGCGCTCGGCCGCTCTAAGCGCAGGGCACCCCCGGGAGCTTCGGCTCCCGGGGGCACTAGCTCTAAAGGCTGCTTGTTCTGTCTACCGCGCAATGATGACGGTAACGAATTCCGGGATTATCTTCTCGAGGTCACGCTTGAGACCAGTTGGGTTTCGGACAAGTCTACCTGGGTCGTAGATGAAGCAGAAAAGCCGCTCGCATCCTGGATGCTCTCTGTACTGAGGAATGTCGATGCTCAACTCCTCGCCAAGCTCCTTGTCACGTAGGCCATCACGTGTCATCTTCACCTCAATGAAGCGCGCTTCGTCTTTGAGATAGAAATCCGTGCGCGAGTTCTTTCCAGCAAAGCCGGGCACCGCCTCCTCAGCGCGTACGTCATCAAAGTAGGCCAGGCAGATTGATCTGAGAAGGTCTTGGACGTCGTATTCATCATTGATCGCAAAACCGTCTCTACCAGCATGTCTACGATTGATGGAAGCAACGACGTCGGGGAACCTGTCCAATATCTGCTCAATGACAATGTCACCGTCGCTATCATTCGAGTCTTCAAGGACGATGAAGCCTTGCTGTATTCCCTCCAAAGTTCCCTGGAGAAGTCCTTGCCATTGTCTTGCAATCTCGGTGTGGCCGTTAGCCTTCTTCTCAAGGTCTTTCATCGCGTCCTGCTGAGACTCGGGAAGTAGCTCATGGAGCGCAATGGATGCCTTCGTTCTCCAGGGGCTAAATAGCTCAGACTTAACATAAGGTGCTCCGATTACGCCTTCGATATAGTGTGAAGTGGCAAGAACTGTCTCGCCCTCTTTGATCAGCAACTCAAGCTTCGCGATGGCGTCATCTTTATTCATGTCGCACTTCATTCCCGTCTCGCCCGTCAATCCCTTTCAACCTCAACAGCCAGCGTCTCATGCTCCCGTCCTCAAAGAAGCCGAGCAGTGCTCCATCGCAGAAGCGTTCTGCTCTCACGGCTCCGAGCAGAAGCGCCATCACCGCCCGGCCGTCAAGTTCCGATACATCTGCCCCAGACATTGCTTGGCTGTCCCACTCGAGTCCGTTGCGTTCAAGTATGTCGTGGTAATGCGTGAGCTCGTACTCGGGGTGCTCGTCGACGAAGTCGTAGATTGCCTGTTCAACGTCAGCAACCGTCGTTCCGTAATTCACGTAGGGCATCTTGATTGGGTCGTTCATGGTGCCCTTGCTCTCTCGGTCTACAACCCAGTTGCCAAATCCCTCGGCATTCTCAATCGCAGGCAGATGTTTTGTCAGACTCTCAAACATAAGCCGCCTCTTTTGAGAAATGAGTTTCAGCAATACCGTCGAGCTGCGAACGTATTGTCTCGAAGGGCTGGTTCAGGTCCAATGTCCTCACACTTATCTGGTTACCGCTCATCTGATACACGCCATCAGGCTGCACGTCTTCGTCGGTCTTGGCGTAGAGCAACATGCCCGACACGCTATGCTGCTCGTGAGTGCTGGCGAGCTCCGCTTCCTTGTTCTTCACGTAGGTGAAGATCTGGTACAGGTTGCCGGAGTGGACGCTTTGCTTGTCGAACTGCTGTTGCGTCGTGTGACTGTAGTACTTCGCGTCGATGATGAGGACGGTCCTGCCCCGTGTGAGCGTTATGTCGGTGTGCATGGCGGGGAGCATATCGCCGGAGCCGTCGTCGAGCGCCCAGCTGATGTACGGCGCCCCCGCGGAAAGCTCTGGGTGCTCACGTCTGTAGTACTCGAGGATGAACTTCTCGTACAGGTGGCTCATTCGCTGCTCGTCGAGGAAGTCCATCATGCGGAGACTCCCGCTCTCCCGCGTCTGGAGAAGGCCCTTCACGACCAGCCAGCACACGTTCATGAGCATGCGATAAGTCTGGTTGTTCCGGTCGAAGCGCATGTGCCAGTCTTCGCCCGAAAGGTTCACGTCTTCCACGTCCACGAAGTACGGAAGCAGCCGTCTAAGTGCCTTCTTGCGCGCCTTGTCGATGTCCGAGCGAATTAAGAGCATGATCGTCGCCTTGAGGATGCGGTTCATGCGCGTGTCCGTGCTGAACTCGTCGTAGCTGCAAATCAGCTGCCTGCGCAGAATCGAGCGCGTCTTCAAGGACTCGGACAGCTCAATCTTGCCCCTCGGTGAGGAGAGCATATCCTTGCGGTCGACGTACTCTCGGCCAAGACCGCGCTTGAGCTGTAGGCTCACGCCCCGTGACAGTATCTCGGCGAGGAGGTCGGCGGTGTTGTCGAACTCCTCGGCTGTGATGTCGCGGTAGTCCTGCCCTTGCAGCGTCTGGAACGCATAGGCGAGCATGTGGTAGATGTTCTGTATCCGGATCAACGGATCGACCTGCGCAACTTGCCGGCCCACTCGTCGACCTTGGTGGGCTCGTCGAACCAGTACTCGCGCAACATCGGCACGAGCTCGTAGTTGACGATTGCCGAGAGCTTATCGTCCGTCACATCGTCCGGGGACATGCGGCAGAAGTAGCTATGGCCGATGCAGAAGCCGTCTCCCAGCGATTCGTCGGACGCGATCGCCTCGTTCAGCTTCACGACGCAGGAGATGAGCCTATCGTATTTCTCGCTGGCAAGTCCCTCCTGATAGGCGATGAAGCTCTCCGTGTCGAAGGCAGGACGGAGGTCGAAGAACGCGAAGCGGCGGCGCAGGGCGTAGTCGAGCATGGCGAGCGAGCGGTCCGCTGTGTTCATCATGCCAATGAGGTATACGTTGCTCGGGACGTAGAACAGCTCGTGCGAGTAGAGGAGCTGCAGCGTGTTCCTGGGTCCGCGCTTGTCGTTCTCGATGAGCATGAACAGCTCGCCGAAGATCTTCGAGAGATTGCCACGGTTGATTTCGTCAATGATGAAGAAGTAGTCGTTGTCAGAATCGTCCTTCGCATTCTTGCAGAAGTTGTAGAACGCGCCCTTCTCGAGGTCGAAGCCCTGCGCGTTCGGGCGGAATCCCTCTATGAAGTCCTCGTAGCTGTAGCTCTGGTGGAACTGCACCATCATCACACGCTCGGCGTCCTTCACGCCCATCATGGAGTAGGCCAGGCGCTTTGCGGCGAAGGTCTTGCCCACGCCTGGGGCACCCTGCAGGATGATGTTCTTCTTCGCGCGTAGGACGTTGACGAGGGTCCTGTAGTGCTCGCCGTCCATGTAGACCTCCGAGAGGAAGTCCTCGGACGTGTACGCGGGGTATTCAACCTCCTCCGTGTCTTCCTCGACTTCGCCGCCCTCGTCCTCGAAGAACGAATTGAGCTTCTCAACGAGGTCGGGATAGGCGGTGATGTCCGTCAGGGTCTTCACGGCGAGGAGGTCTTCCGTGTGCCACTCTCCTCTGTTCGTCCAGCGTACCCTGCGGATGTTCGGATAGGAGTCGCCATTTTCGTCGAATTGGTAATCCCCCTCAACGATGCCGCGACCAATAATCACGCTGCGGCCCCGCTTAGCAAAGACAACGTCGCCCGGCTTGATTTCGCGCGAGAACTGCCAGAGCGCGAGCGCAGAGTTCTTCTGCGAGTACTTGCTACTGTACAAGGTGCGCAGGTTCTTGCGGATGTCTTCCTTGCTGGCGTATTTCTCGACGTTGCCGAGCTTGCTCCAGCCGACGCCCATTACGCCACGTGCGTAGAAGTCATCCCACCTCGCGGCACCGTCTCCCGGGGAGTAGGTCCAGTAATGTGTGGTCTTGACCCCCTCGTCTCCAAGGGAATTTTCTTCCGCCTTCTCGGCTGCAGCCTTCTCGGCGACCTTCCTCTCACGGTTGACACGCTCAGACTCCACGAAGGCGGCAGCCGTCAGCGAGGGGAAGTCTGCATACGAGCACTCTTCGCTTCCGAGCTCCGACTTGATGGTGTCGCAAATGGCGAGGTAGCGATCTCCGTCATGAACTGGCGAGTCCTTCTCCTTCGGCACTATGCCGGCGATGGCGGTGCCAGCCTTTGCGACGTCGGCCATGAACCAGCGGTTGCGCGAATCCAGACTGATGAAGTTGTAGGGCCTCGCCCAGTAGAGACCCATGGTGAGCTTCCAGCCAAGTGTGAACTGGATGACGGTGGTATCGAATGCCTCGACGAAGGCCTTCCGGGTTTCCTCGTTGTCGTCGGCGGCCAGTGCAAGTTCGGCCTCGAAAACATGCCAAAGGTTGTCGATGTCATTCTCGCCGCGACGTTCGTCGTTGGCGAAGGCATAGAAGGTCGCGTTGAGGTTGTTGAGCACGGGGATGCCCTCGAAGTCCGTGGGCTGATCTGCCCCAATGTCGAACACCTCGGCGATGCCGGCGATGATTTTTTGCCGGTTTGCGTCTGTGATGCCCTTGTTGAAGAGGCCGAAGACGGTGAACGGATCGATGTCTTGGAGCTCATCTGCCTCAAGCTTAGGGAGACTCATCCCTATCGATTCATAGACAGTTGCTAGCTTGTTTATCAGATCGTCGCGCCTATCTCGATAGGTCAGCAGCTTGTCAGATAACTCTTCATAAAAGCTAATCCAAGTAAATTTTGTGCTGGTCATTATAGTCGCTGCCTATCTTGTGCCTCTGCCGAGGTGCCTTGCTTGCAATGTTTTCCATATGCGTCTACATGCGCGACAGGTATCTTCATCGAATCTAAGTACACCAACGAGCATCTTTGCATCAATGTAATCCAACGCTTCGTCGATATTGCGCCCATTTCTTACTACTCCGTCAATTACGCTGATAACGTTTCTTTTCGGCGAGGATTGTGCAGGCGTGATCTTACGCAAGGCTATTTGGTTTGAGCAAAAAAGTGATAAGCGGGCGATTGAATAGCTCCATCCGCTTTGGTAATAAAAAAGCAGCGTGTCGCGCTCCTGCGACACCGGGAGAGGAGAGCCCTATGAACATCGTTGTATTGAGTGGTAGCCCGCGCAAGGGCGCCAATACTGACACCATGGTCGATACGTTTGCTGAGACTGCGCGCGAGGGTGGCCACACGGTCGAAGTTGTGCGCGTTGCCGGCAAGAAGATCGCCGGTTGCCTGGGGTGCCAGTACTGCTTCGAGCACGAGGGCGCTTGCGCGCAGAAGGACGATATGGCCGGCGTGGTTGAGTCGCTCAAGAACGCCGACATGGTCGTGTTCGCTTCGCCGATTTACTGGTTCGATATCACCGCGCAGGAGAAGGCCGTCATCGACCGTCTGTACGCCTTCGGCGCTACGGGTTTCCCGTTTACTAAGACTGCCCTTTTGCTCGACAGCCACAGCGAGGGCGTCTATGACGCGGCGATCGCTATGTACAAGGCTACCTGCGCGTATTGCAAGTGGGAGGATCAGGGCATCGCCGCCATCAGCGGCATGACCGAGCGTGACAGTATGGCATCGTCGCCCAAGCTCGAAGAGGTGCGTGAGCTCGCTCGCAAGCTCGCTTAACTTTGCGTTGCTGAATATCTGTCGAGTATAAAAGACGGATTATCATATAATCTGTCGAGTATAAAAGACGGATTGGGGAATGATGAATAGGGAGATTCTGAAAAGCGTCATCTTCGACCAGCACGAGATTATTCGCAACGCAGATATCGTCCATCGTCGATATTCCCTTGACGCTCAGGCCAACTACGTCGTAACCGGTTTGCGCCGTGCTGGAAAGTCGACGCTCCTCTATGGTCTTGTTCAAGACCTGGTCGCGCGGGGTGTTGATTGGCGTCGGATTATCTACATCAATTTCGAGGACGAGCGACTCGCCGAGTTCACTTTGTCGGACTTCAACGACATTCTCGTGGTCCAAAGTGAGCTGAGCGACGAGGAGGGCTTTTTCTTTCTTGATGAGGTCCAAAACATCGATGGTTGGGAGAAATTCGCACGTCGTTTGGCTGATTCTGGTCGTCGAGCATACACAACGGGAAGCAACGCAAAGATGCTGAGCACGCAAATCGAGACGACGCTTGGTGGCCGCTACCTGACGAGGTATGTGACACCTTATCGATTCGACGAGTTTCTCGATGCCACCGGAAAACAATACGACGAGGCAGCCGTGTACTCGACGTCTGGTAAGGGTGCGATTTCGGCAGCCTTTGAGTCGTTTTATGCTGACGGGGGCTTTCCCGAGTCGCTTCGCTATGGCATGCCGCGAGAGTATGTGGAGAGCGTTTACCAAAAGGTGCTTCTGGGTGACATCGTTGCTCGAAACAACGTGCGTAACCCGCAGGCGATGAGGGTGCTGATGAAGAAAGTCGCGGAGACGGTTCATAATGAGGCGTCGAGCACGATGTTCTACGGCATGTTGAAGGGCGTTGGATACAAGATCAGCAAGGACTCGGTGATCAATTACCTTGCCATGGCCCAAGAAGCCTATCTCATCTTTCCCGTTCGCAATGCTGTTGCCAAGTTTATCGAGCGTGAGGGAAACCCAAAGTACTATTTCACGGACAACGGGCTGCTCAACCTGTTTCTCTCTAAAAAGGAGCCGGTTCTTCTGGAAAATGAGGTCGCGGTCGCGATGCTCGATAGGTATGGTGACGAGCTCTGCTATCTCAAATCGCCAAAGAACGGTATTGACGTTGATTTTTATGTGCTCGATGAGGGGCTTGCCGTTCAAGTTGCCTATTCGCTTTCGGAAAGTGCTAATCCACGCGAAGTGGGTAATTTGATAAAGCTTGCGCGGGTTGACCAAAGTGTCCGTCGTTTGCTTATCGTCACAAAAGAAGAGGATGGATCCATCGAAAAGGATGGTCTGAGAATAGAAGTGATTCCGGCTTGGAGGTTTTTGCTTGAGCTTGCAAGCAGATAATTCGAACCGTATGCAAGGGCCCCGGAGTGCGGTTAATCGTGCTCCGGGGCCATCGTTTAAGGATATGTGGCGGTTTGACTTCCGCGGTTTCAACCGGTCGCGCTAGTCGAACAGACTCGGCATGTCGCTTTCCTTCATGAGGGCACCGGCGCAGGGGAGGGCCTGGGCGCAGAACTTCTCTGCCCAGACGTCGCCTCCCAGGAAGTCCTCGATCGCACCGACGGCGGTGACGATGCGGCCCTTCTTGGCCGTGAATGCCTGGACGCCCTGGGTGTTGGTGGTCGTCTTGGTCTTGAGCAGCGACGTGTTGAAGTTCATCAGGCGGCCGTCGCTTGAGACCAGCGCGAGGTCGCGGTCCTCCTTGAGCACCTGGGCGAACAGCAGCTTGGACCCGCCATAGATGGCGTTCTTGAGGCGCTTGCGGTTGGTCTTGGTCACGTACCCCGCCAGCGCCACGCGGACGACGCGGCCGTTCTCGAAGGCGAACAGCACGTCTGCCTTGTAATCCTCGGGATCGATCACCCAGATGACGTTCTCGTCCGGCTCCATCTCGAGGTCGGTCGGCAGGTAGGAGCCGAGCTGGGCGGACTTGGTGTCCTCGAACGCGGCGACCTTGCACTTGTACACCTGGCTCTTGTCGGTGAACACGAGTAACTCGTGCGTGTTGGAGGACGGGAACTCGATGAAGGGCTCGTCTCCGTCCTTGTACTTGAGCGCCGCGCCCGTCTTGAGCACGCGGTCCGTCATCTTCTTGAGGTAGCCGTCGCGCGAGAGCATCATCGTGACCGGGTATTCCTCGACCTCGGGCTCCAGACTCACCTCGATGACGTCGGACGGGTCGACGCGGCCGGTCTTGCGCGGCATCACGTACTTCTTGTTGACTGCGGCCAGCTCGTCGCTGATGACCTGCTTGATCTTGTCCTCGCTCGACAGAATGTCCTCGAGCTCGGCAATCTCGCCCTCGAGCTTCTCGATGTCCTTGGTGCGGTTGAGGATGTACTCCTCGTTGATGTTGCGGAGCTTGATCTCGGCGACGAACTCGGCCTGCGTCTCGTCGATGCCGAAGCCCTTCATGAGGTTGGGCACGACCTCCGCCTCGAGCTTCGTCCCGCGGATGATGGCAATTGCCTTGTCGATGTCGAGCAGGATCGCCTCGAGGCCGTGCAGCAGGTGCAGGCGCTCTGACTTCTTGTTCAGGTCGAAGCTCACGCGTCGACGCGTGGATTGAACGCGCCACTCGACCCACTCATGCAGGATCTGGCGAACGCCCATGACGCGGGGGTAGCCGTCAACCAGCACGTTGAAGTTGCACGAGAACGAATCCTGGAGCGTGGTCATGCGGAAGAGCTTCGCCATGAGCTCGTCGGGGTTGACTCCTCGCTTGAGGTCGATGGCGATGCGCAGGCCGGAGAGGTCAGTCTCGTCACGGATGTCGGCAATCTCGCGCACCTTGCCCTCCTTGGAGAGCTTGACGATGCGCTCGATGATGATGTCGGTCTTGGTGGTGTACGGGATCTCGTAGACCTCGATGATTCGCTCCTCGGGGATCCAGCGCCAACGGGAGCGGATTTGGAAGCTGCCGAGGCCCGTCTCGATGATGCGCTCCATCTCCTCGCGATGGTAGATGATCTCGCCGCCGGTGGAGAAGTCGGGCATGGGCATGTACTCGAGCAGGTCACACTCGGGATTCTCGAGGTAGTGCATGGTGGCGCAGCAGACCTCGTTGAGGTTGAAACCGCAGATGTCGGACGCCATAGCGACGCCGATGCCCTTGTTCGCGGACACCAGGATGTTGGGGAACGTGGTGGGCAGCAGGCGCGGCTCCTTCATGGCGCCGTCGTAGCTGTCGATGAAGTCAACGGGGTCCTTGTCGATGTCCTTGAAGATCTCGGCGCAGATGGGGGAGAGCTTTGCCTCGGTATAACGGGAGGCGGCGTAGCTGAGGTCTCCCGAGTAGTACTTGCCGAAGTTGCCCTTGGACTCGACGAAGGGTGCCAACAGGGCCTCGTTGCCGGTGGCGAGGCGCACCATCGTCTCGTAGATGGCTGCGTCACCGTGGGGGTTGAGCTTCATGGTCTGGCCCACGATGTTCGCGCTCTTCTGGCGCTCGCCCTTGAGCAGGCCCATCTTGTACATGGTGTAGAGCAGCTTGCGGTGCGAGGGCTTGAAGCCGTCGATCTCCGGGAACGCTCGCGAGACGTTGGTGCTCATGGCGTAGGGCATATAGTTGGTCTCGAGCGTCTCCGTGATGGGCTGCTCCGTGACCTCGGAGTGTAGGCCGATGACGTTCTCGTCGTTGACCTGCTTCTTTTTGGGCTGCGTCTTCTTCTTTGCCACGATTCCCTCTTGAAACGTCTCTTGGGCTGGTCTGTTGCGTTGGCGCGGTCGGGTTGCGTTGCCCCTGCCCGCGCATTCACGTTACTGCAAGGCCGGGCTGCGTTGCCCTGCCACGGCCTCACGTTACTGCAGGTCCAGCTGGTCTAGGTACTCTTTGCCGTGCTCGGCGATGTGACGCTTGCGCCCCTCGTCGTCATTGCCCAGCAACAGGTTGAACATGGTCTCCATCCTCGCGATGTCCTCGGGCTCGACCTTGATCAGGCGGCGCGTCTCGGGGTTCATGGTGGTGAGCCACATCATGTCCGGATCGTTCTCACCAAGACCCTTCGAGCGGTTGATGGAACACTTCTTGTCGCCGATCTCCTTCAGGACGTCGTTCTTTTCGAGCTCGGTGTAGGCGAAGTAGGTCTTCTCGCCGCAGTTGATCTCATAGAGCGGTGACTCCGCGATGTAGACGTAGCCCTCGTCGATGAGCGTGGGCACCAGGCGGTAGAGCATCGTCAGGATGAGCGTGCGGATGTGGTATCCGTCGACGTCAGCATCCGTGCAGATGATGACCTTGCTCCAGTTGAGGTTGTCCAGGTCGAAGGTGGCGAGGTTCTTGATGCGCCTGTCGCTGATCTCCACGCCGCAACCGAGGACGCGCATGAGGTCCATGATGATGTCGGACTTGAAGATGCGCGGGTAGTCCTCCTTGAGGCAGTTGAGGATCTTGCCTCGAACCGGCATGACGCCCTGGAACTCCGCGTCGCGAGACGTGCGGATGGCGCCCGCCGCGGAGTCGCCCTCCACGATGTAGATCTCGCGGCGGGTCTTGTCCTTCGAACGGCAGTCGATGAACTTCTGCACGCGGTTGGCCATGTCGGTCTTCTGCTGCAGGTTGGTCTTGATGCTCTGGCGGGTCTTCTCGGCGTTCTCGCGGGAGCGCTTGTTGATGAGCACCTGGTCGACGATCTTGCTGGCGGCGTCCTTGTTCTCGATCAGGTAGGTCGAGAGGCGCTCCTTGAAGAAGGCCGTCATCGCCTGCTGGATGAAGCGGTTGTTGATGGCCTTCTTGGTCTGGTTCTCGTAGGAGGTTTGGGTGGAGAAGCAGTTGGTCACCAGCACCAGGCAGTCCTGGACGTCCTGCCACTTGATCGAGCTCTCGTTCTTGTTGTACTTGCCCTGGCTCTTGATGTAGGCGTCGAGGGCGCTGGTCAGGGCGCTGCGGGCTGCCTTCTCGGGCGATCCGCCGTTCTCAAGCCAAGACGAGTTGTGGTAGTACTCCTGCATCTGGAAGGTGCGGGAGAAGCACATGCACGCCGTGATCTTGACGTTGTAGTCTGGCAGGTCATCGCGGTCGCGGCCACGGCGATCCGCCTCGATGAAGAAGGGCTCGGTGAGGTAATTGGCGCCGACCTTCTCGAGCACGTAGTCCTCGATGCCCTTGGGGTAGCAGAAGTCTTCCTCAGTGAAGCCGCCGTCCTCGTCCTCGATGCGCAGGCGGAAGGTGACATTGGCGTTGACCACGGCCTGGCGGCGCATGGTCTCGCGGTACCACTCGTCGGGGATGTCGATCGAGGTGAAGACCTCGAGGTCCGGGCGCCACTTGATGGTGGTGCCGGTTCGCTGCTCGTCGGTGGGCTCGACCTCAAGGGCCTTCTTCTTGGAGCCTACGACCTTGCCCTTCTTGAAGTGCAGCGAGTACTTGTTGCCGTCGCGCCAGACGGTGACGTCCATGTACTCCGAGGCGTACTGGGTGGCGCACGAGCCCAGGCCGTTGGTACCGAGCGAGAAGTCGTAGTCGCCGCCCTGGTTGTTGTCGTACTTGCCGCCGGCGTAGAGCTCGCAGAAGACGAGCTCCCAGTTGAAGCGCTTCTCGGTGGGGTTCCAGTCCAGCGGGCAGCCGCGGCCGTTGTCCTCTACCTGGATGGACTTGTCGGCGAAGGCGGTGAGGGTGATCAGCTTGCCAAAGCCCTGACGAGCCTCGTCGACCGCATTGGAGAGGATCTCGAAGGCGGCGTGCGCGCAGCCGTCAAGGCCGTCCGAGCCGAAGATGACGGCGGGGCGGAGACGTACGCGCTCCTCGTCCTTGAGCTGACGGATGCTGTCGTTGCCATAGTTCGCGGTGTTCTTTGCCATGCTCGCTCTCTCGATGCTCCCTGCCGGCGCCCGACTCTCATCGGGCGTGCGTATTGGTTGCGACCCCAGCGCCGCGGCGCGATGCGCCAGCCGCTGCGTCTTCGTGTGTTTGGGGCCGGGTAATTTGGCTTAGATAAGCAACTTAACATAGCCCGGCGCGCCGGCGGCCCCTTCTGACACGAAATCCATCGAACAACCGTTCGTAATCAGGTGCGGGCCGAAGGAACCGGCGCCGATCGCGCTGCTCCGTCGTTGGCGCCTCGCCTTATTTGCGCGGCAGGAACCTCGCGCCAGCGATCGCCTGGGCGACAAGCGCCACGCCGGCGATTGTCCAGAGCGCAAGGTAGCCGCCGCCGGCAATGGCAACGCTACCGAGGCTGCTGCCAATGCCGCCTCCCGCGAAAACTCCCAGGCCGATGAGTCCGGTGCAGAGACCCGTGTGCGAGGGGTCGATATCCATGGAGAACGAGACGAGCGTGGGCTGTACCAGTATGTAGCCTAGGCCGAGGCATGCCGCGGCAGGAAGCGCGGGAACCCACGAACCCGTGATCGTCGACGCCGCTAGCAGGGCCGTTGCGATGACGCCCGAGGTCTCGCCCACTGCGATAACGCCACGTTGGCCCCGAGTCTCGCCGATACGTCCAGAAATGCTGCCGCCGGTGAGGCAGGCGAGGCCGTAGAACATCATGAGCAGGCCCGCCTGGGTGGAGGAAAGGCCGCACCTCTCGGCCAGGAAGGTGCCCGTGAATCCGTATACTCCGAGGAAGATGATGCCGGTCGTGAAAGCAACGATATAGACGGCGCGTCCGGGTCCAAAGAAGATCTGCGCCGCGTGGCGGAGAAACGCCGCGGGCCTGAAGGACTCACGTTCAGCTGAGCTGACCGCGCCCGCGTCTGCGGCGCTCACGCCGGCACCTGGCGCGTCGACGGTGCCCACGCCTGCGGCATTCACGTCGGTGTCTGGTGCGTCGACGGTGCCCACGCCGTCCATCTCGTCGAGGTACCTCAGACGCCTGACGCCGAGCCAGGCAGCTGCGCCGAGTGCGCCAAAGCAGATAAATGCCGCGCGCCACCCCACAAGGTCGCAGATGAGCCCGCCGAGACCCGCCGAAAGACCCTGGCCGGTAAACGTGACGCCCATGAGCAGGCCCACGGCGCCCTGTCGGTCCTCCTCGCTCACGACGCTACCCACGAGCGACTGATTTACGCTGATGATTCCCGCGGCGAAGCAGCCAGTGACGATTCGTGCCACGACGAGTGCCTCGAGCGTGGGTGCCGCGGCACAAAGCACGGTGCTCACGGCAAGGCCCGCGACGATGATGCAAAGGAGACGCACGCGTCCAACGGCATCGCCAATGGCGCCACATACGGGTTGCAGCAGCCCGTAGGGCGTGAGGTATGCGGTGAGGATGATCGTCGCGGCTGCCGGGGCGATGGCGAGCGTCTGGGCGATCGCCGGGAGTGCGGGAGAGACAAACCAGTTGTCTGCGGCGGAGACAAGCCCGCAAAACCCGAGCGTAACGACTATCTTCTTTTGCGTTGGGGCCATGGGGCCTGCCTTCGAGCCTGTTCGGGTGGATATGGCGTCTCGTTCACTATAAGTGCGTGAGGGGAGTAGTGGCGCTCCCTATTTGACTCGACTATAAGCGGCGAATAAATGAGGGGATAGCGACTGTGAGCAGCCAAACGATTCCCGGACGAGTAGTCCCCTCTTTTAGCGTTACAAAACCCCAGTTGATTTGCCCGCTCAAAAACCGGCTACTTGCCCAGAGGCCGTTTGGCTGCTCACTGTCGCTATCCGGTAATAAAACGGCGGGAAAACGAGCGTCTGGCGCCCGTTTCTGAACCGGTTTTAGAGGGTTGAGTTGGATTCGGGGAACAAAAACCGCGCGAGCTTGTATTTCGCATGTCGGGATTCCTGTCGCACTTGGTTTGTGGGGGCGCTGTTGAGCAGTGTAGCTAGTCTGAATTGCTGTAGACCGGGCAGCAAGAATTAAATAGACTGACATTCTTGGCTGCATCGAACCCTTGATGCAGCGCGAGCGTCGTTTTTGTCCGCAGGGGGTCCGATGCTCTGTCTACGGTTGTGGCTACGTTTGAAAGCAGGTTTTAGTGAAGACGCTTGGCAGGGCACTTGCCCTTATGACGATGCTCGTATCTTGCGTGTTTGCGGCACCCACGTTGGCGTTTGCCACGGAATCTAACGTCTTCGAAGTGGGCAATAGCGCGGAGTTCAACAGTGCCGTTGCTGCCATCAACGGGAAAACGGAAACGGGCGGAGATTATGTTATCAAGCTGACTCATGACATCGAGTCATACGGCGCATCTTTCAGCTCGACCTGCACCACCACCATTCTCGGTAACGGCCACACCATAACTTTCCCTCGTCGAGATACTTCTCTTTACGTTCAGGAGGGCTCGCAGCTGAATCTGGGGTCTTCTGATGGCAGCGACACGCTGACCATCAAAGGCGAATCTGAGCAGAACAATGACGCCCCCGGCCTTCTGCACGTTGGGGGCACCTGCAACATGTTCTCTGGCGTGACGGTTTCTGATCGCGAGGGCAATAACTACTATGGCGGTGGCGTCACCGTGGAGGGCGGCACGTTCCACATGTATGGCGGTACCATCAGAAACTGCGGCATAAACGGTGGATCCATCTGCTGGGGTGGAGGAGTCGCGGTGATGTTTGGCGGATCGTTCATCATGGACGGCGGCGAAATCACGGGTTGTTATGCGGACTCCCCTGACGGATATACCAGCTATGGCGGCGGCGTGTTCGTGGCGTATGGATCGTCCTTCACCATGAATGGCGGAACCATCTCGGACAATCGTGCTGACGTGGGCGGCGGTGTCATGTTCTCCGGCAACTCTGCCGTGATGAACATCGGTGGGGGCTCCATCACCGGCAACACGGCCACGATATGTGGCGGCGGACTCGCTGCGGTGGGGAACGACGGAGCGGTGATCGTGAACAATACGAAGCTCTGCAACAACGTCGCTGATGGTGCGGCGTCAGACGTTTACCTTGCCAATACGCCGGCGCAGCTGTCTTCTGCCGAAAGCATGGGTGAGCGCTACCTTGGCAGCAAGCCGGATGACGTGACCAACAAGAGGATCGACGGTTGGTATGTCGACGACGATTCTTCTCGCTATGTTGACCAGTCGAAGGACGAGCGCCAGGAGTATCTCGGCTATGCCGCCATCGACTCTGGAGACGAAGTCTGTCTGATCGCGGCGGGCAGCGGGTCCCTTTCTGAGTTCCATGCCAAGTACGAGTTCCAGAGCGCCACGCCGGGAATGTCGCTGCCGGACGATGTGCTGAACCTGATGCCCGAAGATACGAAGGCCTATGCGACGAACGACACGCTAAGTGCCATTGCGCCGGACAAGCGCGTGGTGGAGGTGTCCGGCGGCACGTGGGCGTTCAAGGGCTATGACCGTGAGTCCGTGGTGGCAGATACCACTACGGCGGACTCCAAGGGCAACGTGACCTTCGTTGGCGTCTGGGAGTTCGCGGGGAAGACCGGCTCGTCGACCGGCTCGGGGGACGGCAGCCAGAACGGGGCGAACAGCGCAGCTAACGCCGGCTCCTCGCAGGGCGGGACCTCTTCTGGGCTTCCCCAGACGGGAGACGTTGTAAGTGCGGCTCCCTATCTTGCGCTAGCCGCTTCTGCCGCGTCGCTGCTCTCCGCGCTTTGGCTGTCTAGGCGATAAGGGCGAGCCTGCCTGACAACCTGAAAAAGGGGCTGTCCCTTTTTCAGGTTTTTTGCAGGCCTCCGGCGGTGGAGATGCAAAAAACATGGCGCTAACGTGGGGAATGCGATTGTCCCCGCATATGACGTCATGACGGCTGGGGTCCCCGAGCTAGTAAAACTGACTTGCAAAGATGTGCCCCTCTGGCGAGAGCATTCGTTGGAGGGGCTTTTTGCGCGCCCGCGGAAAGGCGCGCCAGGGATGTCCGCATCAACCCGTAAGATGGAGGCATACGCATCGAGTGGGGGAGTGAGCATGGGTCTTCGATTCCACAAGTCCGTGTCCCTGGCTAAGGGCATCCGCGTCAACCTGAGCAAGAGCGGCCCGAGCCTGAGCCTCGGCCCCAAGGGCGCCACGCTCAACATCAGCAAGAGGGGCGTGTATGCCTCCGCTGGCCTGCCGGGCACCGGCCTTTCCTATCGCACGAAGCTCGGCGGCTCCAAGCGCTCGTCCAAGTCCTCTGGCGCGAGCGAAGCCAGGAGCGTCGGCTCCGGTTCCGCGAGGTCTGTCGCCGCGGCGCGTCCGCGTCTCTCGCCCGACCTCGAGGAGCAGCAGCGCGTCTGGGCTGAGATGCAGGAGGAGTCCGAGAAGGAGAGCAGGGAGTTCATCGACATCTACAAGCTCGCTCCGCAGGTCCTGACTGCAGACGAGCTCTCCCAGCACCTCTCCAGGGCCGCCTTTACCACGGGCGAGCAGGGAAGGCTTGCCCTCGAGGCCGCCCTTTCGCTGGATGACGAGGTCATGGCGGACCTCGTGGAGGAGTGGCTCTCCAACCTCGAGATTCCCGCCACCGTGAGCGCGCAAATTGGGTGCGAGGACGGCCATCTCTACCTTGACCTCGACCTTCCGGAGATCGAGGACCTGCCTCAGACGACAACCAAACAGCTCGCCTCCGGCCAGGTGAAGGTCGTCGACAAGACCCAGAAGCAGCTCAAGGAGGAGTACGCGACCTGCGTGCTTGGCCTGGCGTTCTTTATGGCCGCTAATATCTTCGACCTCAACGCCAACATCGTGGAGGTCACGGTCTCCGGCTACACGCAGCGCAGGAACAAGAACGGCGACATGGTGGACGATTACCTCTACTCCGCCAGGTTCCCCAGGGAGCAGCTCCGTGCCACCACGGTGACCAACCCGATCGAGGACATCAACGCCTTCGAGAGTCGCCTCAAGCTGGGTTCGACGTTCGCTTTCGGGTCGATCAACCCGTACTAGCGCGGCTGATCTCCCGCTGCCTCGCCAGGCGATAGCAAAGTTGACAAAGGGACTGTCCCTTTGTCAACTTCCTACGCGCTCGCCAGGGTGGCGCCCGTGCTCTTGACGTGGTTGCCGATAATCTCAGAAACGTCCGAGATTGAGACGAACGCCGAGTGGTCGACCGAGTCAATGACTTCGCGCAGCTCGCGTACCTCGTACTTCGTGATGACGCAGTAGAGGACCTTCTTCCTGCCGCTCAGCATGCCCTCGCCCTCCATGATGGTGACGGTGCGGCCCATGCGGCGGTAGATCTGCTCGCAAATCTCCGCGGCGTCGTCCGTGACGATGAGGGCTGCCTTGACCTGGTTCATCTCGGACTCGACCATATCGAGCACCTTCGACGTGATGAAGTAGGTGAGCAGCGAGTAGAGCGCGCGGTCGACGCCAAAGAGCACGCCGGCGATGCCGTAGATGATGATGTTCATGCCAAGGACCATCTGTCCCACGGCGAGGTCGGTCTTCCTGCTGACGAGGATGGCCACGGCCTCGGTGCCGTCGAGGCAGCCGCCCCCGCGAATCACGATGCCCACGCCAAGGCCGAGGAGCACGCCGCCAAAGCAAACCGCGAGCAGGGTCTCGCCGGTGGCGTTCGCCCAGCCGTCGAAGAACTCGACGCACGCGGAGAACGTCGCCATCGAGAAGACGGCGCGCGCGGTAAAGCTGCGGCCGAGCTTGATGCCGCCCAGGATGACGAAGGGCGCGTTCAGGATGACCGTGAGCAGGGCGAGGGGAATGCCCGTCACGTGCGAGATCATCATGCCCACGCCGATGACGCCGCCATCCAGGATGGTGTTGGGGACGAGGAACTCCTCGACGGCGAAGGCCGCGATCGCGGAGCCGAGGGCGAGGAGCGCGTAGTTGATGACGGGGTGGGAGGGACGTCGATCCATATGAGATGCCTTTCTGTGTCGTAGGGCGCGACGCCGCGAGGGCCGTCGCTCCTACAGGAACAGCTCGTTTTCCTTTCGCGGGGCGCAGACGGGGCTGAGTTCCTCGGCCTTGGCGGCCACGGCCGCGGCGTTGACCTCCCTGGCGTTGACGGGGCAGATCCTCAGGCAGCGCATGCAGCCGATGCATGTCTCGGGATCGGCGGCGAAGCCGTCCGTGTCGATCGCCTGCGCGGGACACTCCCTCGCGCAGAGGCCGCAGCCGACGCAGGTGCCGGTGGGCTGGGGGACGAGGCCGCCACGGCCTCCCTGCTTGTACGGACGATTGCCGGGAATGGCCGGCGTGTCCGTCGCCTCCTCGGCGATGCGCCTGGCGAAGCCCCTGAGCTGCGCGGCATCCGCGGCATCGGGCCTGTCGGTGGCGAACTGGGGGAAGATCGAGTGCTCGGCGATGGCCGCCACCGCGGCGACGACGTTGAAGCCGCAAGCCCTGGCCGTATCCTCCATCTCCGCCAGGGTGTCCTCGAATGCGCGGTTGCCATAGACGCAGATGAGGGTGCACGCCGCGCCGTTACCGGGGATGCGGCTCAGGCGCTCCGTGGCGATGGTGGGGACCCTGCCGCCAAAGGAGGGCAGGGCGATAAGAACCTGGTCATCCCCGTCGATGGCACAGGTGGAGAAGTCCTTCTCGGGATTGGCGAGGTCGATGGTATTGACTTCGCCCTCCCAACCCTCGGCGAAGGCGTGGGCGACCTTCGCGGTGCCGCCGGTGGGGCTGAATACGATTTCGACGATGCGCACGGCCTCTCCTTTTGGTATTTATGGGAGTACTCTACGTAATGATACAAGGCGGCCGCGATGTCGCCCGCGGATATACGGAGGCGAATGCGTGATGGCTATGGACGACAGTGCTGCTGCTACGACGTTGAGCGGGGCGATGGACATCGGTGGCATGCCGGTGGGTAACGACGAGGCGCCCGTGCTGGAAAACCCCGTGCTCGCTGCGATCGAGCGGCGTTCGTCCACGCGCTCGTTCGCCAAGGACACCGAGGGTCGCGCTCTTCCCGTGACGGATGGGCAAAGGCTTGCCGTTCTCCATGCCGCGAGTCGTGCGCCCTCCGCCGGCGCCATGATGATGTACTCGATCATCGATGTCCGCGAGCAGGCGACGCTCGACCGCCTCTGCGTGCTGTGCGACGGCCAGCCCATGATCTCGCATGCTCCATGGGCACTCTTGTTCGTTGCCGACTACGTCAAGTGGATCGACCTGTTCGAACACGTGGGCTGCTTCACAGATGAATTCGCGGAGCGTACGGGCAAGGCGCCGCGTCGCGAGCCAGGCCTTGGCGAGTTGGGACTCGCGCTACAGGACACCGTGTGCGCCGCGCAGAACGCCGTGATCGCTGCCGAGGCCGTGGGTCTCGGTAGCTGCTACGTTGGCGACATCCTCGAGCACGCGGAGGAGGTCTCTGAGCTCCTTGGCCTGCCGCCGCACACACTTCCCCTTGGCATGCTCATCCTGGGTACGCCCGCCAAGGAGCGCCCCGCCATTGGACATCCGGTGAAGAACCTCGTGATGAGAGAGCGCTATCACCGGGCGACTCCGGAGGAGATGGACGCACAGGTCGCGGAGATGGACGCGATGTTCCGCCCACATGCAACGGAGGCGGGAGAGCGCGTCTGTGACATCTACACGCGTAAGCACACGAGTGGTTTCATGGTCGAGATGGGCCGCTCGATGGGGGAGTGGCTCCGCCGCTGGTAGGCACGGCGGCGAGGGAGGCGGCTCCGTCGCCGCCTGTGGTTAGGCGGGCCTTGCTCGCGCTATCATGCTGTGCCGGGAGGCTGGAATATGAAACTCGACGAGCTTGAAATTGGCAAGGACGCGGTGATTGCGTCGGTGTCTGCGGATGACGCGGCGCTCCGCCAGCATATCCTCGATATGGGCCTTACGCCCGGTACCGAGGTCACGATGATGAAGTACGCCCCCATGGGCGACCCCATGGAGATTCGCCTGCGCGGCTATGAGCTCACGCTTCGCCGTGACACCGCCGCGAGGATCGAGCTCGTTGGCGTGCATGATACGGACACCGCTCCGCGCGTCGCGCCCAAGACGGGCGCCACGGCTCACCCGGCATTGAGTGAGGGCGTGCATCCCCGCAGCGCGACCAAGGCGATGCCGGAGGGCGAGCCCCTCACCTTCGCGCTCGCCGGCAACCAGAACTGCGGCAAGACCACGCTCTTCAACCGTCTGACCGGCTCGAACCAACACGTCGGCAACTTCCCCGGCGTGACGGTCGATCGCAAGGACGGACAGATTCGCAATCACCCCGAGGCGACGGTCACGGACCTCCCGGGCATCTACTCGCTCTCGCCCTACACGGGCGAGGAGGTCGTGAGTCGCCAGTTCATCATCGACGCCAACCCCGACGCCGTGATCGACATCGTCGATGCCACGAACATCGAGCGTAACCTCTATCTGACGCTCCAGCTCATGGAGCTCGACCGCCCCATGGTCATCGCGCTCAACATGATGGACGAGGTCACTGCCAACGGCGGCACCATCGACGTGAACCTGCTCGAGAGCCTGCTCGGCGTGCCCGTGGTTCCCATCTCCGCCGCCAAGAACGAGGGTATCGGCGAGCTCGTGGAGCATGCGATGCATGTCGCGCGCTATGGCGAGCGCCCTGGCCGTGTCGACTTCTGCTCGAGCTCTGAGGATGCGCCTGACCACGGTGCCCTTCACCGTTGCATCCATGGTATCGCCAAGCTGATCGAGGACCACGCACGCGCCGCGTCGATTCCCGTTCGCTTTGCGGCAACCAAGCTCGTCGAGGGGGACGAGCTCGTTATCAAGGCCCTCGGTCTTGACGAGAACGAGCTGCAGGGTATCGGACACGTCATTCGCCAGATGGAGGAGGAGTCCGGCACGGATCGCTTCTCCGCTCTTGCGGACATGCGCTTTACCTTCATTGAGAGCGTGTGCAGCGCCTGCGTGGTCAAGCCGCGGGAGAGCCGCGAGCACAAGCGTTCCGTGGCGATCGATCGCGTGCTCACGGGCCGCTATACCGCGGTTCCCGCGTTTCTCGTCATCATGGCGCTCGTGTTTTGGCTCACGTTTGGCGTGGTCGGCGCGGCGCTGCAGGGTCTGCTCGAGAACCTCGTCGACGCGGGTATCGAGGCTGCGGACGTGGCGCTTGCGGCGTTTGGCACGAATGAGGTCGTCCGCTCGATGGTGGTCGATGGCGTGCTCACGGGTGTTGGCAGCGTGATCTCGTTCCTGCCCATCATCGTGGTCCTGTTCCTCCTGCTCTCGATTCTCGAGGACTCGGGCTATATGGCACGCGTGGCCTTCGTTATGGATAAGTTCCTGCGTCGCTTTGGCTTGTCCGGGCGAAGCTTCGTGCCGATGCTCGTGGGCTTTGGCTGCAGCGTCCCGGCGATCATGTCGACGCGCACCCTTCCGTCCGAGCACGACCGCAAGATGACGGTCATGCTCACGCCCTTCATGAGCTGCTCTGCAAAGCTGCCGGTCTACGGTCTGCTTTGCGCGGCGTTCTTCCCCAATGCGACGGTCGCCGCGATGGTCGCGCTCTACGTGCTGGGCGTCATCGTTGGTATGGTCGTTGCGGTGATCCTCAACCACACCGCGTTCAAGGGTGAGCCCGTCCCCTTTATCATGGAGCTTCCCAACTACCGTCTCCCCAGCGTCAAGACGACGTTCATGCTCGCATGGGACAAGGCGAAGGGCTTCATCACCAAGGCGTTCACCATCATCTTCGCAGCGTCTGTCGTAATTTGGTTCCTCCAGACGTTCGACATTCGCTTCAACGTGGTTACGGACCAGTCGCACAGCATGCTTGCCAAGCTGGGCGGCCTGATTGCACCCGCGCTCGCACCGCTTGGGTTTGGCGACTGGCGCGTCTCCACGGCACTCGTCTGCGGCCTCATCGCCAAGGAGAGTGTGATCTCGACGCTCACGGTGCTGCTTGGCTCGACTTCGGTCGCGGCGCTGTCCGAGCTGTTCACGCCGGCGACCGCCTTCGTGTTCCTCGTCTTCACGCTGCTCTATCCGCCGTGCGTGGCGGCCATTGGCACCGTTCGCTCCGAGCTGGGAGGGCGCTCCGCCGCTGCGGTCTTCGCTCTGCAGATCGGTGTCGCGTGGGTGGTGGCGTTCTTGTTTCATACGGTGTTCATACTGCTGGGGCTTGCATAGACGCGCGGCGGGCTGCGCGACGCGTTCCGTTCTGTGGGGTTGTCCGTGGGTGAGTCAGTGCGGCGGCCGCCCGCGCGGCACGACAACCCTGCGGCGGATGGCGCGCGCGGCGCGACAGCCCTGCGGCGGGATGGCTCGCGCGGTGCGACAGCCCCGCGGCAGCCGTCCACGCGACATCCTATTTCTGACGTATGCCAGAAATGTCTTGCAATCCTCATCGACGGGCGTAATGTATTTCCTGACATATGTCAGGAATGGAGCTGGAGTATATGGCAGGACGTCACCAGAAGGTCAGGAGCGTTGGGATCGAACCCGAGTACCTCGGCTTCTCTCCCGATGGCCTGGCGAGCGGTGACGACCTCACGTTGACTGTCGATGAGCTCGAGGTTCTTCGTCTCGTTGATCTTGAGCGCCTGAGTCAGGCGGAGGCTGCGCAGCGCGTGGGCGTTGCCCGCGCCACAATCGCCGCCATTTGCGAGCGTGCTCGCGCGAAGACCGCGGACGCCCTGGTCAATGGCCGTCGCCTCGTTATCGCGGGCGGCAACGTCGCCTATGCGTCAGCTTCTTGCAATGACGCCGAGCCTTGGCCGGCAAAGGGAGAGGGCATCATGAGGATTGCGGTCACGTACGATAACGGCAACGTCTTCCAGCACTTTGGCAAGACCCAGCAGTTCAAGATCTATGACGTGGAGGAGGGCAAGGTCGTCTCCGCGGAGGTCGTGAGCTCAAACGGCGCCGGTCACGGTGCCCTCGCGGGTGTCTTGGCGGAAGGTGGCGTCGACACACTCATCTGCGGAGGCATCGGCGGCGGTGCCATTAACGCGTTGAACCAGGCTGGAATCACCATCTATGCCGGTGGCTCCGGCGACTGCGACGCGCTCGTCGAGGCGTTCCTCGCCGGCGAGGTCGAGCAGGTCGAGGGTGCCACCTGCGATTGCCACGGCCATGGCCATGGCGAGGGCCACGAACACGGCCACGAAGGCTGCGGCTGCGGCGGTCACGGCCACGACCACGGCGAGGGCCACGAGGGATGCGGCTGCGGTTGCCACTAGGTCCGCTGCCACCGCCGCCGGCAGGGCGGCGAACGCGATTTCCGGATTTGATGATGCGGGGTGTGGGGAGGCAGCTTCCCGCGCCCCGCTCTCCTGAGTGGGGGACAATAGCAACCGTTGGCAATGCCGTCTGAGGGGGCAGCGTGACCCAGATCGACCACATCGAGGTGCGGGGTGCTCGCGTCCACAACCTGAAGAACGTCGACGTCGACATCCCGCTGGGCGAACTCGTGGGCATCGCAGGCGTGTCGGGTTCCGGTAAGAGCTCGCTGGCTCTTGGCGTTCTCTATGCCGAGGGGTCGCGCCGCTACCTCGAGGCGCTCTCGACCTACACGCGCCGGCGTATCTCACAGGCGGGCAAGGCGAGCGTCGATGACGTGCGCTATGTGCCCGCGGCGCTCGCCCTCCACCAGCGACCCGCCGTACCTGGGGTTCGTTCGACGTTTGGTACGTCAAGCGAGCTGCTCAACAGCCTGCGCCTGCTCTTCTCGCGTGTGGGAAGCCACGCTTGCCCTCACTGCGGCGCCCACGTGCCGCCGTCGCTCAACGTCGCGGCCGAGCTGCCCCTCGTCTGTCCCGAGTGTGGCGAGAGCTTCTTCGGCCCGGGCGCGGAGGACCTCGCGTTCAACAGCGACGGATCCTGCCCTGCCTGCAGCGGTACCGGCATCGTCCGTACCGTCAACCGCGCGGCGCTTGTTCCGGACGAGTCCAAGACCATCGACGAGGGTGCCGTGGTGGTGTGGGGTAGCCTCATGTGGGACCTCATGAAGCAGGTCTGCGGCGCCATGGGCGTGCGCACGGACGTGCCGTTCTGCGAGCTCACGCCTGCGGAGCGCGAGATGGTCTTCGACGGCCCCGCCGAGAAGCGCCACATCCTCTATAAGTCCAAGAAGACCGACGACTTCGCGGAGCTCGACTTCACTTATTACAATGCCGTGCGCACGGTAGAGAACGCGCTCGCCAAGGCCAAGGATGAGAAGGGTCTCAAGCGCATCGAGAAGTATCTGGTGGAGGCTCTTTGCCCCGAGTGCGGCGGCACGCGCCTGTCCACCGCAGCACGCGGGCCCCTCGTGTGCGGCATCAACCTCGCTGAGGCCACGCGGATGACGCTCGCGGAGCTCGACGAGTGGGCGGCGGGCGTCCCGGAGAGCCTTTCCGCCGAGATGCGCCCGATGGCGGCATCTATCTGCGATTCGTTCAAAAGCACGGCACGCCGTCTGCTCGAGCTCGGCCTCGGCTATCTCTCGCTCGACCGCGCGGGCTCGACGCTCTCCACCGGCGAGCGCCAGCGCGTGCAGCTCGCGCGATCCGTGCGCAACCGCACCACGGGCGTGCTCTACGTGATGGACGAGCCCTCGATCGGCCTGCATCCTGCGAACGTCGATGGCCTTCTCGGCGTCATGCGCGACCTCATCGCCGACGGCAACTCCGTCGTGATGGTCGACCACGACACGAGGATCCTCGCCGCGGCGGACCATATCATCGAGATGGGTCCCGAGGCAGGCGCCGGTGGAGGTTGCGTGTTGGCGCAGGGAAGCGTGGCCGAGGTGGCCCAGAACCCAGAGTCGCTCATAGGGCCATACCTCTCGGGCGGTAAGCGCGTTGCGGCGAGGTGCCAGGCAAGTGCTGACACCATGTTTGACCTGGGGCGCATTCATCTTGAGTCGAGTGGCCTCCACACGGTGAGGCCCTTCTCGGTTGACGTTCCGCGAGGGCGTCTCGTTGCCGTGACGGGCGTGTCGGGCTCTGGCAAGACCACGCTCGTGCTCGAGACACTCATACCGGCGCTCGCGGCGGCCGCGTCTGGCGAGGCGCTTCCCGCCCACGTGACGGTGCTCGATGCCGAGGGGATCCGCCGGGCGAACCTCATCGACGCCACGCCGATCGGTGTCAACGTGCGCTCGACGGTGGCCACGTACTGCGGCGTGCTCGATGACCTGCGCCGTGCCTACGCTCGCACGGATGTCGCGCGCGAAGCTGGTCTCAAGCCTGGCGACTTCTCGTATAACACGGGTAGCCTCCGTTGTCCCACCTGCGACGGCACGGGCCAGATCTCTCTTGACGTTCAATTCTTGCCAGACGTGGACATTGCCTGCCCGGATTGCCGTGGCGGCAGGTATGGCGATCGCGCTACTGGTATTCGCAGGGCGGAGAAGGGCGTCGATACTGCCGGCCTTAGCCTGCCGGAGCTCCTCGCGCTCTCTGTGGACGAAGCGCTGCCGCATGTCGCGGACGTCAAGCGCGCTCACGAGAGGCTTCAGACCCTTCATGACCTGGGGTTGGGATACCTCACGCTAGGCGAGGCGACGCCCGCCCTCTCTGGCGGGGAGGCCCAGCGCCTCAAGCTCGCGAGTGAGATGGGCCGTGGCCAGGAGGATGCCGTCTTCGTGTTTGACGAGCCCACAATCGGCCTGCACCCGCGTGACGTCGAGGTTCTTCTCGGCGTGTTCCAGCGTTTGGTGGAGCAGGACGCCACGGTCGTGGTCATTGAGCATGACCTGGACTTTATTGCCAATGCTGACTACGTGATAGACATGGGTCCCGGAGGGGGCGAGGATGGCGGCCGCATCGTCGCCTGCGGCACTCCTGGCGAGGTCGCGGCGAATCCGGTTAGCGTCACCGGGCGCTATCTGAGAGCGTAGGTAAGAAAACGAGGCGCCGCCCGCCGTTGGGTGACGCCTCGAATTTGTTTGATGCATGCGGATTTGTGCCAGCTGCCGCGTGAGGGCTAGGCACTTGCCTCCGTGTGCTCGGCCTCCCAGCTTGCCTGGCGCTTGCGGACGTCGCCCATGGTGAGCGTGTCGCCGTGGCGCACGAACAGCACGGGGATGATCGCGAATGCGGCGAAGGTGGCGCCGTAGAGGTAGAGCTGCGCGTAACCCACGAACTGCATGACGGCGCCAGAGAGGATCGGCGTGATGACCTGGGCGGCCATGCTCGCGGTGTAGTAGTAGCCCGTGTACCTGCCGGTGGTCTGCGTGCTCGCAAGCTCGACGATCATCGGGTAGATGGTCAGCGAGACGGTCGCGGTGCCGATGCCAAAGAGGATCGTCCAGAGGTAGACGATGGGCGAGAAGGTCGTGCTGAGCGAGATCAGCACGCAACCGAGGACCATGAAGACGAGGCCGATGTAGGTCGTGCGCTTGCGGCCGATGTGGCAAGCGACCGAGGCCATCGGCATGTAGGCAACGAGGGCAGCAAGGGTTGCCGCCGTCTGGACCATGGCGTAGCTGCCGCCCTGCATGCCCCAGACCGCGTCAGCGTAGCGGGAGAAGCCGCTGGAGATGGCGTTCTGCGACATGAAGTAGAGGAAGACGCAGGCGAGCACGCAGAGAAGGGACCTACGAATCGTCGGGTCGGTCTCGCGCTCCTTGCCGCCTTCGTCGGACGCGTCAATCTCCTCCTCGGGAATGCCCAGCTCGGCGCTCTCGCGGTGCATGGCCGCGACTTCCTTGGGCTCGTTGAAGCAGATGGCGAAGATGACGGTCGTCAGGATGACCATGCCGGAGATGACGAAGTAGACGGGGCGATAGTCCGGGTTGTCAACGGCGGGGACCAGCAGGGAGATGGCCACGAGGATGAAGACGCCGCCGACTGCCGCCATAAGGGAGTTGAAGGCGTCAGCCTTGCTGCGGACGGGGCGCGGCGTGACGTCGGGCATGAGGGCGACGGAGGGCGCGCGGTAGGTGGAGAGCGCGAGCAGTGTCAGCACGAGGGCCGCCATGAACAGCGGCAGGTTCTTCCAGGTGTTGGCGATGGCGATCATCGGGATGAGGAGGGCCGCGATGAGCGAGCCAACCACGATGAAGGGCGTCCTGCGGCCCCACTTGGTGTCGAGCTTGTCAGACAGATAACCCGTCAGGGGCAGCATGAACAGCGCGAGGATGTTATCGAGCGCCATGAAGAAGCCCGTCGCGGTGTCGCCGAGGCCAAACGTGTTCTTGAGCATCAGCGGGATGAGGCCGTCATACGCCTGCCAGAAGGTGAGGGCGCCCATGAAGGGGAGCGTCACGAGGATGGTGCGCCTCCAGTCGAGGCTGGTCAGGCTGCGGTTCTTCTTGCCGCGCTTGGCCTTGGTCTGTGTTGCTTCCTGCATGTTTTTCTCCTATTGGCTAGCGTCGTTTGGTGATTGAGTGGACGAGGTGGCACGCGAGGGCAGTGACGGCGGCCACGGATGCAATCAATGCGGGCGTGCGGAAGGCCTCGCGAGCTTCCTCGGCAGTGACGGGCGTCGTCGAGGAGATCTTGTCGCGAAGCGGGTGAGGGGCCTGGGCGCTCACGAGCGTGCGGTAGTCGAGCAGATGGGTCTCGAAGGAGGCTGGGTCATTCTCGGTGAAGGTGAAGACGCGGGCTGCGCGCTCGACCGAGGGGCCGTAGCTCCCGAAGCCAGCCGTTGGGGCATAGCCGAGGCGCATTCCCTTATAGCGCGTGACCAGCGTGTTCTTGTGGTCATGGCCGAAGAAGACGCCGAAGAAGCTCCCCTGCTCGGAGAGTGCGTCGAACTCGCCGGAGTCTGTGTCCGGACAGCAGACGGGTTCGCGCAGGGTGCCAGACTCGAGGTATTGCTCGCTGCAGGTGAGCTTCAGGTGCGGGGTGTAGTGAGTCCTGTAGCCAGGGATGCCCTTCTCGTCCGTGCGGGCCGGGCGGAGGCATTCGTAGACCTGGGGGAGCGGGATGTGCTGGAAGAGGATGCCGGGCACGGGGCCGTTTGTCTCCGCTGCAAGGCGATCGGCGGTGCCGGTGAACCAGTCGAGTGTCTCTGCCGGGAAGGCCTCGTAACCGCCGCCGATGTCGCCTGCGCCGGAATCCGCGAGCCAGATGGCGAGACGGGCGTCGTCGTTTTCGTCCGAGGCGAGGATGGGCAGGCAGAGCGTGCCGGGAGAGAGCTCGGCCCATGCATTCGCGTTGAGACAACCGGGTTGGACGCGATAGAACGCCTCCTGGGCGGCGTTGTCGAGGCCACACTGGCGATCGTGGTTGCCGTAGGTGACAACGAAGGGGATGCCGCGGGAGACCATGGGCGCGCACATCTGCTCGATGGTGCGTCGCGTGAGGGACTCGACCTCCTGCGGAGACTTGTGGCGGAAGGCCATGCCGTAACCCTTGACCTGGTCACCGGTCAGGACGACGAGGTCGGGTCGCTCTGTGTCAAGTGCTGCGGCTATCAGCGCGAGCGAGTCTGGGTTTACGGGCGCTACGTCCTGGATGTCAGCGAATTGCATGACGCGGAAGGTGCCGTCGGGGCGGAAACGCGGCAATTCGTTCTTGTTGCCAGCTAGAGGCATGTATCCCACCTGTATATCTCGGTATGACCTGGTAGTGCGCGCTGCGATAGAACTCAATGATGCGCACGGCGTTTATGGACTGTGAAACGCGTGCGACAAGGTTGTGTAAGGAGTGCGCCGCATCGGCCGTTGACGTTTTCTTTGCGCGGTTGCGAGGCATATGCAGCCGTGCCCATCGTGGCATAATCTCGGGAGAAAAAGCCCAGCTACAGGGAAGTATCACATGTTCTTCCCCTGCCGTTCAGCATCAGAAAAACGAACATCCTACGCAGAACAAACCTGAAAAAGGGACAGTCCCTTTTTCAGGTTTTGCTGATGGAGGCGGGGCGAGGAGGCCGTACGAAGGCCTCGTGAGGGGTAGCGCGAAGGCATCGCGTGGCACCGCGCGAAGGCTTCGCGAAATCGAACGCATGGCGCGAGGGGGACATATGATTTTGTATTTCAGCGCGACGGGGAATAGCCGCCATGTCGCGGAAGCCATCGCCATGCGCGTTGGCGGCAGAGCCGTCTCAATCGAGTCATACAAGAGCGATGAGCATCCCCATATTACCGTCAATGAGAGTGGTTACCTCGGGTTTATTTGCCCAACCTATTGCTGGGGCATGCCTGCGCCCGCGGTTGACTTCCTGGGTCGTGCGAGCTTCGATGTGCCTGTGAGCGCCTACGTCTTCACCGCCACGACGTTTGGCACAACCTCGGGACAGACCACGCGCTTCGCGGCAGACCTGTTGCGCGAGAAGGGCGTTGGTGTTGGGGCGCAATTTGGCGTTCAGATGCCGGATACGTGGACGCCGATGTTTGACCTGTCGGACGCCGTTTGGGTTGCCGCGGTCAATGCCCGCGCGGACGAGTGGATCGACAAGTGCGCCGATATGGTGGCTGGCCGCGTCAAGGGTAGCCACGGGCTTCGTGTGGTGCCCACCTTTGCCGCGAGGCTCTACTACCGTTTCGGCCTCCCAGCCTGCGAGGATACGAGTAAGTTCACCGTTGACGCGGAGGCGTGCGTGGGCTGTGGCCTGTGCGCGAGGCGTTGTCCCGCGGACGCGATCCAGATGCGTGGCGGCATACCCGTATGGGTGAAGCCGTCATGTGCTGCCTGCTTGCGTTGCCTACACAGCTGCCCCAAGTTCGCCATCCAGCGCGGCCATAAAACGCGAGCTCACGGCCAGTATCGTCACCCGTAGAGTTGACAAAGGGACTGTCCCTTTGTCAACTCCCGCTGGCCTGACCGTCGGGCAACCTGAAAAAGGGACTGTCCCTTTTTCAGGTGCGCTGTGCTCACTAGAGGGCGTTGTCGCGAAGCCACTCGATGATGTCGCCGGACTCGTAGAGTGGCTTGCCATCAATGAAGAGACAGGGGACTTGGCGCTTGCCGCCGACGGCGACCAGCGTCTCCGCGGCGCTTTCATCGGCCACGATGTCTCGCAGCGGAATGGTGATGTTGTTCTCGCTCATGAAGTTCATGACCTTGATGCAGTAGGGGCAAGTGGGCTTCATGAAGAGCTCGAGCTCGTGGGTCGTGTTCATGGTGCTCCAATCATCGGGTTGGGACGGGAAGTCTACGGCTGATTATTCCCGCATCGCGGGCAATCGTGTCGGGCGTTGATCGAAGCGGTGCACTGTGCCGCCCCCTCCCGAGCCGTTCTCCTATGTCCTTTCCACGCTATCGCGCACCTGCCATGTGAAGCGGGATAATCAACCACAAGAGTTATCCAGATTGCCCCAGAGAGAAGGAGCGTAATCATGCTTGGAGACTTCACCTACTACAACCCCACGAAGCTCATCTTTGGCAAGGGTGCCATGACCGCCCTAGCCGCGGAGCTCGAGAAGTACGGCAAGACCGTTCAACTCGTCTACGGTGGCGGATCAATCAAGAAGAACGGCATATATGACCAGGTCATCGCCGCGCTCGAGGCTGCCGGCAAGACCGTCGTCGAGGATGCCGGCGTCATGCCCAACCCCACGGCCCAGAAGCTTCGCGAGGGTGCGCGCATCGCTCGCGAGAACGACGTCGACTTCATCCTCGCGGTGGGTGGTGGCTCGTGCATCGACTACTCGAAGGCGGTCGCCGTCTCCAAGAATTTGCCCGAGGGCGAGGATCCCTGGGATGTCTACTACGCTCGCCTCGAGGAGCCCTCACCGGACATGGACGTCGTGCCCGTGGGCTCGGTTCTCACCATGGTGGGCACTGGATCCGAGATGAATTGCGGTTCGGTCATCACCAACCGCGAGTGCGGCATGAAGATCGGCCACGTTTACTCGGATGACCGCGTCTGGCCGCGCTTTGCCGTGCTGAACCCGGAGTTCACCTACAGCCTGCCGCGCTACCAGATGGTCGCCGGCATCTTCGACATCATGAGCCACATCTGCGAGCAGTACTTCTCCGGCACGGATGACAACACGAGCGATTACCTATCCGAGGGCCTCATGCGCAGCCTCATCGTTTCGAGCCGCGCGGCCGTGGCAAATCCCGAGGATTACGAGGCTCGCTCGAACATCATGTGGACGGCGACCTGGGCGCTCAACAGTCTCGTGGCTCGCGGCAAGACCGAGGATTGGGAGGTCCACATGATCGGCCACGCGGTGGGGGCCGTGACGGACGCCACGCACGGCATGGCACTCGCCGCGGTGGCGCTGCCGTACTACCGCCTGATCATGCCTTATGGCCTCGAGAAGTTCGCGCGCTTCGCCGTCAACGTGTGGGGCGTCGATGCATCCGACAAGACGACGGAGGAGCTCGCCTCCGCCGGTCTTGCCGCCATGGAGGCCTGGATGTGCGAGATCGGCTGTGTCATGAGCATCGCCGAGCTGGGCGCCAACGAGTCCAACCTCGATGCCATCGCTGACGCGACGTTCTTCATGGAGGGCGGCTATCACGTCCTCAATCGCGACGAGGTCCTCGACATCCTCCGCGCGAGCCTTGCCGCAAAGTAGCGAAAGCGGGCGGGCGCCTCGGCGCCGTTGCCTGGCGTGCTGCCAAACCTGCAAAAGGGACAGTCCCTTTTGCAGGTTCTTTTGCAGGTTCGTCGCCCGTCCGAGAGTTGACAAAGGGACTGTCCCTTTGTCAACTCCGTGGCGCATATAATGGGGCGTTCGTGACTAGGCCGCAATGGAGACGAGGACCAACGTGATTTTGTCGCTGGCACCCATGGAAGGCGTGACGGGATACGCGTTTCGCAAGGCGCACGCCGAGTGCTTTGGCGAGCTTGACCGCTACTACACGCCCTTCCTCGTTCCTCCCAGGCTCGACTTTCCGTTCGCCAACCGTTACGCCAAGGAGCTCTGTCAGGAGGGCGACGAGGCTCTTGACGTGGTGCCCCAGCTCCTGACCAAGAACGCCGACGAGTTTGTTTGGGCGACGCAACTTCTGTCAGAGATGGGCTATGCCGAGGTCAACCTCAATGTCGGATGCCCGTCGGGAACCGTGGCCAACAAGGGCCGTGGTGCGGGCTTTCTGCGCGATCTCGCCGCTCTCGAGGCGTTTCTCCAGGATGTCTGCGTGAGGTCCGCGCTTCCCGTCTCCGTCAAGACGAGGATCGGCTTTGCCAATGACAACGAGTTCGAGGAGATTCTCGAGACGTACTGTCGCTGTCCCATTGCGGAACTCATCGTCCACCCGCGCGTGCGGGCGGACTTCTACGATGGCGCTCCGCGTAGGAAAGCCTACGGCGAGGCGCTGGCGAAGGCGCCGTTTCCCGTTGCCTACAACGGAGACATCTTCAGCGTCGCAGACATCGAGAGCCTGGTTGCTGCCTATCCGGAGACGCGCCACGTGATGCTCGGCAGGGGAGTCGTGGGCAACCCCGCTCTCCCGCGCATGATCAAGGGTGGCCCCGCAGCCACGGCCGATGAGCTCGAGCGCTTCCATGACGTGCTCTTCCACACGTATGAGGAGCGGATTGGCGGCAATGCGGTGTTTCGCATGAAGGAGTGGTGGTCCTACGCGAAGGAACTCTTCGTCAGCCCCATCTCCGTGCAGCGCGCGGTGAGAAAGCTGAAGCGCGTTGACGAGTACGAGGCGGCGGTGAGCAAGATCTTCCGCACGGAGGAACTCGTGGTGGATAGGATTGGTCAGTAGGACGCCGGCGCGGGGTGAGTCGGCGGAGGCGTTGGCGTGTCGCGCTGATTGGCTTGTCAGATCGTGCCCGAGCCGGTAACGGGCTCGTCTGACGGAACGGAGGAGTCCATGACCTCGAACGTCATCTCTCGAGAAGAGCTTCTTGAGGAGGCGTACCGCATCGCTGATGCCCAGGGTGTCTCGGCGCTTTCCGTTCGCTCCCTCGCCCGGGCGAGCCACGTGAGCGTCGGTACGATCTACAACCACTTCTCGTCCAAGGACGAGCTGACGACGGCAACCATCGAGCTCTACTTCAAGCGTGCTGTCTTTGACGAGTTTTGCACGCTGGATGCCGGCAAGGGCTTCGTCGACTACTGCGAGGACCTCTATGCGTCGCTGACCAAGCTGGTCGAGCGCTTCAGGGAGCGTTGGCTGCGCGGTGCCGTGGTGCTCCCCGCTTCCGAGAAGGCCGCCGCCCATCTGCGCGAGCGCGAGATTCTCGATCACGCGCTTCATGGGCTTGCCGAGGTGTTCGCGGCAGATCATGCCATAGTGCCTGATCCGCCCGGGGGCCTCGACACGATGGCCGTGAGCCGTTTCACGCTCGACAACATGCTCGCCGCGCTTCACGCTGATGCGGAGGGGTGCCCGGTGCTCTTCGGCCTTCTCCGCAGGGCGTTGTATGACGCGGCGGAATGAACAAGACGCGGTGGATGTTCACTTGCGGCGGTCTCACAATCTATTTTGGCCGGCAGAGAAAGACTCCCGCCGGTCCGAAATCGATTATGGGAGGCATTCAGAACTTATGAATCCACTGGTTATGGCGGCATCCACGGCAATCACGCTCGCTCTCGTCTTCTACACCATCGGCGTCTTTGGAGAGGCTCGCGCTGGCTCGCTGCAGAAGAAGCATCTCATCCTGTTTTGGATCGGTCTTGCGTGCGACACGACGGGCACGACCATCATGACTTCCATCGCGCGTTCCTCGCATGGCGCGGGTTCCCCGCTCCACGCGATTACCGGTGCGCCCGCCATCGTCCTCATGCTCTTCCACGCCGTCTGGGCGACCTTCGTCCTTCTCCGTGGCGACGAGAAGAGCCGTAAGGGCTTCCACAAGCTCAGCGTTGGCGTGTGGCTGATCTGGCTCGTCCCGTATTGTGTCGGCCTGATGGTTGGCATTCCTGCCATTCATCTGAGTGATACCGCGACGCTGGTCGTCTCGGTGCTCATACCTGCGGCGATAGGCGTGGTTCTTCGCATGCGTGGCGGCGATCGTGCCTAGGGTGTGCGCTCCTGACGACATGGCCCTGGCGGCCTAACGAAAGAGGGGGTGCCCGGGCACCCCCCCTCTTTCGTCTGTCTGATGGGGATTTGTCTAGCGGATGGCACGTCCGGCGACTGGCTCGCCCGGTGCGCGAACTGCCCGGCGGCTGAGTGGCCCAGCGCACGGCTCGCCCGGCGGGCAAAACGCCTAGCGGATGAAGTTGGTCGCGGGGCCACGCTCGGCATCGGGAGCTTCGATGCCGGCTGCCTTGCCCGCCTCTATGCAGCGCAGGATCCAGGCCATGTTGTGGGCGAGGTTGCGCATGGTGCGCAGACCCTCCTCGTCCTGGACGGCCTCGCCGGGCGTGCATCCATGGACGTTGTTCCAGTACGTGGAGGCAACGACCGGCATCTGGTTGATGGTGAAGTACTTGTTGAGCACGTCGAACGACGCGGTGGTGCCGCCGCGACGGGCGACGGCGATGGCGGCTCCGGGCTTGTGGCAGAAGGCGTCCTTGCCCGCGTAGAAGGCGCGGTCGAGGGCGCACAGGATGCGGCCCGAGGGATGCGCATAGTAGACGGGCGTGCCAAAGACGAAGGCGTCTGACCCCTCGGCCTTCTCGATGAGCTCGTTTACGATGTCATTATCGAACACGCAACGATTATCGAGCTCGGAGCACTTGCCGCAGGCAATGCAATCGTTAACGGGCTTGGTGCCGAGCCATAGCGTCTCGGTCTCTAGACCCTCTGCCTCAAGCGTGCGGGCGACCTCCGCGAGGGCTGCCGCGGTGTTGCCGTCTTTGCGCGAGCTTCCGTTGACAAGAAGAACCTTCATCTCGAACTCCTCCTAGGAAGTAATCCCTACGCTGTCATGCTATAGCAGCGAGATGACCTCGTCGGCGCTGGCGTCGATGAGAATTGATTGCGTGTCGATTTCGACCGGCGCTGCCGTCTCGCCAAGGTTCACGCACGCATAGGTGGCGCGAGGGTTTGCCGCGGTCATCTTCCAGAAGGGGTACTTGATGATTCCCGGCGTGTTGCCACCCACTCCCAGCTCGATGAACAGCGTGCTCATGCCTTCGTGACGCCGAAGAAAGTCGCCATAGCGCGAGGCGGCTTTGTGCCAGCCCTTGTCTTCCGCGAACGTGCCATCGCAGCGCAGGTTCATTGTCATGGGCGCTCCGCAATTGGGACAGTGGGGGATGAGCTCGCTGGGGATTCGCAGGTTCTGCTGCCGTTCGACCATGGCACGGATGGTCTTCTCGTTGTCCCAGGTCTCCTGGCAGCATGGACGGCTGCACTGGAACAAGCCGTAATCGCCTTGCGTATAGAAGAGACGCTGCTTGTCGAATCCTGCGCGCTGGAAGCAATGGTCAACGTTTGTGGTGAGTACGAAGTAATCTCGGTCGCACACGAGGGAGAGTAGTTGCTCGTAGACGGGTTTGGGTGCAGGCTCGTAGCGGTTGCACATGACGTAGCGGCTCCAGAAGGCCCAGTACTCCTCGAGCGTATCGTACGGATAGAATCCGCCGGAGTACATGTCCGAAAAGCCGTAGCGTTTTGCGAAGTCGCTGAAGAGGCGCTCAAATCGCTCTCCCGTGTACGTGTAGCCAGCAGCAGTGGAAAGACCTGCGCCCGCGCCAATTACCACGGCCTCCGCCATGTCGAGCACGGTCGAGAGTCTATCGAGTTGCGCTGACAAGCTCCTGGTAGATTGCCTCGTCATCCGGGAGAAATACATCAAATACCACCTTGAGCCTGGAATCGTTGTGGGAGAGGTGCCGGCGGACAGCTTCTGTGGCTACGCGCGCTGCGGCTTTTTGCGGGTAGCCGAAGACGCCGGTCGAGATGCAACAGAATGCGATGCTGTCCAAGCCGCGTCTGCTTGCCTCGACAAGGCAGCTTTCGTAGCAGCGCCTCAGGAGCAGTTCCTCGCGAGGGCCGGGGTTGTGGCTTGGCACGATGGGCCCCACGGTGTGGAACACGCAGCACGAGGGAAGGTTGTAGGCCGGCGTGACCTTCACTCGTCCCGTGGGTTCGGCGTGGCCTTGCGCGTCCATGAGCTGGGCGCAGGTCTCGCGCAACTGCATCCCGGCATACGTGTGTATCGCATTGTCGATGCAGCTGTGGCCAGGCACGAAGCAGCCGAGCATCTGGTCGTTCGCGGCGTTGACGATTGCGTCTGCGGCGAGCAGCGTGATGTCTCCGCGCCATACGGCGATGCGGTCGCGGAAGGCGAGCGTGTCGATCTGGGTAGCACCACCGCGTTCGATGAGCCTCTGCGCGAGGTAGGCATCTTGGATGGCGAGGACCTCCGGCGCCAACGGCTCGGGCGGCCTTACGTTCATGAGGGCGCGCAGGAGGCGCCTTTGGTCATCGGCGTCTGCGGGGATGGCAATCTCCGTCCCATCGGGTCTCTCGGCAAGAAGCGCCTCGATCAGGTTGAGCCTTCGCTCGGATTGGTTCATCGGCGGTGTGCGCACCTCCGTCACTAGTCGACTTCCTTCCAGCACTGCGGGTCAGCGGCGTACATGTTGCCCGTGTATCCATACGTCACGGCGGGACAGCCGCGGCACCAACCAAACAGCTCGCACTTCGAGCACTTCTCGAACTTGTCGAACTCGCGCTTCTCCTCCATTGCGGACGAGAAGAACAACTCTTCAAGCGTGTTCTCGGCAATAGTGCCGACCTTGCTCTCCATGCGGCGGCAGGCGTAGACGTCTCCCGTCGGCAGGACCGTCATGTGTCCCGTGCCGCAGTGGCATCCGTCGTAGATGACGCCGGGCTTGGCGCCCTCGGGAATCTTGAAGCGGCCCTGCTCCCAGCGAAGGAGCGTCCAAAGGTGGTCCTTGAGCTGGAAGAACGTCTTGCAGCCGTGCGACTGGTGGTAGTCCATGCGCTCCTGGGCGGCAAGGAGCACTTTGCGGTATTCGAGCGGCTCCATGTGGAACTCGTCGCGTTTCTGCCCGGAGGTGGGGCAGTAGCGTCCGAAGGCGAACACGTCCACGCCTAGGCTCGCGACGAGGTCGATGAGCTGGGGAAGCTCGTGGGCGTTCATGCTGGACACCGTGTTCATGATCACTACCCAGATGCCCGCTCGCTTGAGGCATTCGATGGCGCGCAGGGTTTCGACAAAGGAGCCAGGCTTGCGGAAGTAGTCGTGCGTGGACTCCAGGCCGTCAAGCGAGAGTTGGTACTTACGGCAGCCGAGCGCCTTCATGCGCGCGCAGACCTCGTCATCGAGATGGAATGGGTTGCCCATCACGCACCACATGAAGCCGCGCTCGTGGAGGAGCTCCGCCAGACGCCAGAAGTCCGGATGCAGGATAGGGTCGCCGCCGGTGACGTAGAAGTACGGCTGGCGTTCGAGCTTTTCGCAGAGGGCCTCGGCCTGGCTGACGACCTGAATCATCTGCTTCCACGGCATCCGCTTGAAGCCGGCACATTCGCCGTTGGCAAAGATGTAGCAGTGCTTGCAGCGCTGATCACACTCGTCGGTGATGTGCCACTGAATTGCGAATGCGGGTTTAACCTTGGGCTTGCTCTCCATCGTCCCCTCAATCTCCTTGAATCTAGAGACGCTCGACGGCGCCTGCGGGACAGTTCTCAAAGCACGCGCCACAGTGCAGACAGTGCTCTGGTTCGATGCGGTATGCGTCTCCGGCGGCAATGCACTTCTGCGGGCAGCGGGCGAGGCATGTGCCACATCCGATGCATGCGTTTGGGTCGATGCGGTACCCCCTTGCCTTTACCGGCGCCTTGTCGAGTGAGAAGACGGCGCGTTCGATGGGGTGCACGCCCAGGTTGAAGTAGTCGAGCGTGATGTCTCGAACTTCGAATACGATGCCAATCTCGCGCGTGTCTCCCGGATAGACGTTGGCGAGGTAAGGCTGCTCGGCGAAGATCGTGTCGATCCACTTTGCCTGCTCGGCCTCTGCGGCGGGCGTCGCGGTGCCGCTCATGCGAATCATCTCGTTGAACCGCGTGTGGACCATGGTCTGGATGCGACCGTCGGCCTCGAGCTGGCGAACCATCTCCTTGCCCCGCGCGGTGAAGAAATAGATGGCATCGGGCTCGTAATGGACGGCGCTCACGCAGCGGATCTGCGGAGAGCCGTCGGTGTCTACGGTGGCCAGTGCCAGCGTTCCGGCGAGCTTCATTTTTTGCAGGCAGGTTTGCGCGTCCATTACGAGCCCTCCTTTAGCGCTGACTACTTGGCGTCCGCGGAGCCGCAGGCGGGCGCGGGGTCAGCGGTGCCGCAAGCCGGGGCGGCGGCGGGGTCGGCGGAGCCGCAGGCCGGGGCC
>NZ_CAKUIH010000015.1 GCF_934660935.1 uncultured Parolsenella sp.
GCCGCCCGTCCCGTGGGACCCGCCGGCCGCGGCGCAGGGATGAAATATACGCGCCCCCGGGGCCGCCCGCAAGGGGGTGGGGGCGTCTCCACGGGACGCACACAACTCGGGAGAATCGGGTTTTAGAAGCGGAGCGTCACGAATCCGGTTTGCCGCCTTGTTTTCCCTGATAGTGATGCGATAGCGAGTCGTTTCTCACCTCATTGGCATGAGGCTCAGCAACTATCTCCTCTCGCCGCCACGTAGCACGGATAGAGAAGCGGGGCATCGGTACATCCGATGCCCCGCTTCTCGCAGATTCTTTTGCCACCCTACTTACTACGGGAGCTTTACTCCTTACCCAACTCAAGCGGCTCAAGCGCTAGCGCCGCCCCAGCGTCTAAGAGTGCGTCACGATCGGCCTTGGTAGGTGCCTCTGCGCACACAAGCGCGGTGGGCGAAGAAGCGCTTGGCCGAACGAGCGCCCATGCGTCGCCTTCGAACTCCACCCGAAGGCTTCCCGCGGAGTGCGAAACGGAAATGGTCTTCATCCCCGCCATTTCCGCGGGATTCAGTCCGGGGAGATAGTTCCTCAACATCTGGATGGCTCCTGCGCCCATGCGAACCTCGCGACGCCCGTAGTACATTCGCCCGAGTTCCTCATCGAGAGCATCAGATATCACGGAGAGCGGCCTGCCATCGCGGGCAATGCAATCTGCCAGAACGGCAGCCGCAGCAAGAGCATCGCGCTCGAGTCCAAGCGCGGGTATCCCGACCCCGCCCAGGGCATCACCCGCACACACGACGTTGCCGGCGAGCATCTCCTCACGCATCCACATATAGCCGGCTGGAGTAACCGTCAACTGAAGACCGAGACGCGCCGCCTGCCTTCGCACGACAGATGAGACGAAAATCGGAACTACCATGCGCCCCGTAATCCCGCGCTCTCGCACGAGGTAGCCCATTATGAGAGCGAGCATTTTATGGGGCGTGACATATCGTCCGAGTTCATCAATGAGCGCTATGCGCTCACCCGCACCGTCTATTGCAACGCCCCACGCGGCACCCTGATCGCCAACCACCTGTTCGCATTCGTCAATCCACGGTTCCGCGGCGTCAGGATGGAGGCCACCGAAGTCCTCCTCGTCATCCGCATGAATCTCGATGACACGCGCACCGAGCGAGCCCAGAAGACGGGCGGCATGTCCGCACATAGAACCGTACATCGGGTCGCACACAACGAGAGGGGCCTGCACGGCAATGGCATCACCATCGATAAAGCCCGAGGTACGCTCAAGATAACGCGTCATAAGGTCAACAGGCTCGGCTTCGCCTCGCACAGAGGGTAGCTCTGGCACGACATGGCTCTCGAGAACATCCGTGTCGCCGGACGTGGCAGGCGACCCGTCTGCCATACAGACGCGAATCCCAAAGTAGTCTGCAGGCTTATTCCCTGCCGTAAGCATGATTCCGCCAATGGCCTTGGAGTCCAGCCTCACAGCCTCGGCGAGCACACACGAGGGGCAGCAGGCGTCTGAGACATAGCACGTAATACCGTGTCCGGCGACAACCTCAGCCATTTCGGGCGCAAGCGAACGAGACAAAGACCGTGAATCAAAGCCAACGTAGACGCGAGCATCGGGATTCAGCTCATGGGCGAGTTCGCCAACAGCGTCCGCGATGCGCAGCGCGTCCTCGTATGGATCTCCGTCACCAACGCGCGCTTCCCACGCATCGCCAGTGAAGTTAATGACGTTCATAGCCGTATATCCTCCAAGATGACGGCAGGACAGTAAGCGACCCCACGGGCGCAAAGCCGCGCGGGGTCGCATCGATACGTGTGCGGCACAAAGGCCTGGACAGCTAGCGGATGAGATCCGCCGCTGCGCCAAGGGCCTCGAGGAACTCCGCACGAGTCGAGGGATCCTCAAGCGCGGCACGAGCGGCAACACCAGCCCAGGCAGCCGGGGTCCCCGTGTCACGACCCTCGTCAACATCGACCACGATGGCGTACATCTCCTCTTCGTCGAGAAGGCGGAGCATGGCGTCAGTGAGCTGAACCTCGCCACCGGCACCGGGGCCCTGCGTCGCAAGAAGCTCCATTACGCGGGGAGAAAGCAGGTAGCGACCCACGATGAAGAGATGACTGGGAGCGTCCTCGGGAGCAGGCTTCTCGACCATATTACCCACGAGCCAGACGGCACCCGGGGCCTCGGGGTCACCGCCGGAAACACACTTCCCCCCGATAATGCCGTAACGCGAGACCTCGTCAGCTGGAACGACGCCCACCGCGATGACCGAGGCGCCGTCATGGGCATCAGAGACCTCCTTCATGCGACGACACATCTCGTGATCGGGCACGAAATAGTCGCCAAGAAGAATCAGGAAAGGATCGTCGTCCATGGCGGGCGCAGCCTGCAATACCGCGTGACCGAGACCCAAAGGCTCATCCTGATAGACGAAAGATACAGGCAGCGAAGCAGCGTGCTCGACACCCGCCGCAAGGTCTTCCTTGCCACGCGAACGCAGGAGATCTTCTAGCTCTCCATTCTTGGCAAAGTGCTCTTCAATGGCAGGTTTATCGTGAGAGTTGACGATGACAACGCCGTCAACCCCTTCAACCGCAAGGGCCTCCTCAACGACATGCTGAATCACAGGCAGGCCCTGAACGGGCAGGAGCTCCTTGGGAACCGCCTTGGTGGCAGGAAGAAAGCGAGTGCCAAGACCAGCGGCAGGGATGATTGCCTTCACGATGCTCCATTCTCCGACGCGCAACCCACACGCGCGGGACCGACACCACGCGCGTGTGGGTCCATGATCTGGTGTGTGGGATGGTACCGCCGCCGTGCTGCGGTTGGGCGGTCTTCATACAAAGAGCGGGGTGCGTTCGGCAGACGTGAACGCATCCCGCTCATACGGTTCTAATTTGGGCGTCCGCACACGCCGGCCTCACACAGCCGCCAGACAGCAGCCTATTCGCTATCGATGGCAACGCCCTGACGCTCTAGATAATCCATGAGACGCCGAGTCGTGTCCTCGGACAGGGCATGTTCCATGAGGCACGCCTCTTCGTCCGCAACGTCCTCCTCCACGCCCAGCTCGTGATTTAGGAAGCTCCTAAGCATGCGGTGACGACGCCAAACGCGCGCGGCATACTCGCGGCCTTCTTCCGTCAGCTCGACACGGCCATAGCGAGTCTGCTCGACGAAGCCACCTTCCTTTAGAGCGGAGAGCGCCTTGTTCACGCTCGCCTTCGAGACGTCAAGTCGCTCCGAAACGTCTACCGAGCGAACGGCATTGTCGCCAGGATGCTCGAGTAGAACGCAATAGATTGCCTCGAGATAGTCCTCACCGGCGTTCGAAAGCTCATGCCCCTCGTTCTTAGCCCTCATGCCAATACCTCCAGCTTTTGAAACGCCCCCTGTAAGCCACGGAAGAACGCACGGCTTACTATGCATACAGATTATTCTACCGAGGATCCACCTGCGACAACGATGCCGCATATGACGGCAAGAACCACCCCAAGCGCAACCGCCACCACGATGATCGCGCGCCTCCTGGACGTGCGGCGAACCATGCGCTCGTGGTAAGAGGACCCCGAAGTCGTGCGATCGAAGTCGTAGAAGCCAGTCTTGCCCGGATCCCATTCAGAGTGCGCGGGCATGCGTTAGTCCTCGATCTCGACGTCAGGAACCGTATCGCGCCACACCTTCGCGCCGAGCGCGCCAAGCTTGTCTACGAAGTGCTCATAGCCACGCTCGATGTGATGGATGGCAGAAACCGTGGTCTCCCCCTCCGCTACAAGACCGGCGAGCACGAGCGCCGCCCCGCCGCGCAGATCGGGGGACTCAACCTGGGCTCCGGAAAGGCCCTCGACGCCGCGGACAATGGCATGATGGCCCTCGACGCGGATATCGGCACCCATGCGGGCAATCTCGCCGGCAAACATAAAGCGATTCTCGAAGATATTCTCGGTGATGACGCACTGGCCGTCCGCAAGGGCAAGCATGGCCATGGTCTGAGCCTGCATATCCGTCGGGAAGCCAGGGAACGGCAGCGTCTGAATGTCCACCGCCTTAAGGCGCGAGTCCGCGGAGGCAATGACGCCATCCTCCTCGCGCTCGATACGCATGCCCATGGCTTCGTACTTCTTGAGAACAAGACCGAGGTGCTCGGGCTTGAAGCCAGTAACGTGAATGGGGCCGCCGGTCATGCCCGCAGCGGCAATGAAGGTGCCAGCCTCGATACGATCGCCAACGACGGCATGCGTGACGGGATGGAGCGCATCGACGCCCTCGATCTGAATGACGGGGGTACCCGCGCCGGTGATCTTCGCGCCCATCTCGTTAAGCATGTTGGCGAGGTCGACAATCTCAGGCTCACGAGCAGCGTTGTCGATAATCGTGGTGCCGCTCGCGTGGACGGAGGCCATGATCAGGTTCTCCGTCGCGCCAACACTCGCGAACTCAAGGGTGACGTTGGCGCCAACGATGCCATGGGGCGCGCTGGCATGCATGTTGCCGTGGGTCGTCTCGAAGTGCACGCCAAGCGCCTCAAGGCCAAGGATATGCATGTCGATCTTGCGAGCTCCGAGGTTGCATCCGCCAGGCATGGCGATAACGGCCTTGCCAAAGCGAGCCAGGAGCGGCCCCATAACGGCCGTCGAGGCACGCATCTTGACGACGAGCTCGTACGGCGCCTCCCACTTGTCCACGTGCGTGGTATCGATGACGAGCGTGTGCTCATCCAGAACGTCAATCTTGGCGCCGAGACGCTTGAGGACCTTACCCATGACATGGACATCGGAGATGTTGGGGACATTCGTGAGCGTGTTCACGCCCGGAGCCATGATGGTCGCCGCCATGAGCTTAAGCGCCGAGTTCTTAGCGCCCTCGACCCTGACCTCACCGGTAATGGGATGCCCACCCTCAACCTTGATGACGTCCATGTTCCTCCTCCGTTGGCCTTCCATGACAAGATGGGCGCCCGCACGCGGACGCCCATCGGGTTACATCCATTGCCTAATTGTAATCGAGTCAAGCCTCAAGGATGCCAATTGGCTAATGCTTGAGCTTGCCAGCCTTCTCTGCCTGGGCGAGAAGCTGATTGCACCAAGCAATCTTATTCTCGTAGTAGGCGCGTTGGTGATCGTCCTCAGGGAGGGCGTCCCTCGACTCTTCGGCAGCCTTACGAGTGGCCAGAACGACATTCGGCTCGATGTCATCCTCGCGACGAGCGTGATCGGCGATAACGACGACGGTGTTCTTGTGCACCTCGGCATAACCGCCAGAAACCACGACACGGCGCACGCCACCGCCATCCTCCGGCAGAAGGTTCATGCGAACCACGCCGTTGCCCAGAGCACAAATCTCTGAAGCATGGCCGGGGAGGATGCCGAGCTCGCCCGTGTACGTTGCGAGCACAACCGAGGCAACCTTACCCTCGAAGATCTGCTTGTCAGGCCTCACAAACTTGCAGGTTAGGTAGCCCATCAGATCCGCCCCTACTCAGCCGCGTTCTCGGCAGCGGCCATCTTGGCGGCGCGATCGCGCACGTCCTCGATGGTGCTGGCGTAACGGAAGGCCTGCTCGGGGATGTCATCGCACTCGCCGTCGACGATAGCGGCGAAGGAGCGAACGGTATCCTCGATGTGGCAGTACACGCCCGGGTTGCCCGTGAACTTCTCGGCGACGTGGAAGGACTGCGAGAGAAACTGCTGGATCTTACGCGCGCGGTCAACGACCAGGCGCTGCTCCTCAGAAAGCTCGTCCATACCAAGAATCGCGATGATGTCCTGAAGGTCGGTGTACTCCTGCAGGGTCTCCTGGACGGCGGTCGCCACGCGATAGTGCTCGTCGCCGACAACGCTGGGGTCGAGGGCGTCAGACGAGCTCGCCAGCGGGTCGACTGCCGGGTAGATGCCGAGGGAGGCGATGCTACGCGACAGAACCGTCGTGGCGTCGAGGTGCGTGAACGTCGTGGCAGGAGCCGGGTCGGTGAGGTCGTCGGCAGGGACATAGACGGCCTGGACCGAGGTGATCGAGCCTTCCTTGGTCGACGTGATTCGCTCCTGCAGGTCGCCCATCTCGGTGGCCAGCGTGGGCTGGTAACCAACGGCGGACGGCATGCGGCCGAGAAGTGCGGAGACCTCGGAACCAGCCTGGGAGAAGCGGAAGATGTTGTCGATGAACAGAAGAACGTCCTGACCCTGGTCACGGAAGTACTCAGCCGTGGTGAGGCCAGCGAGGCCGACACGCAGACGTGCTCCGGGCGGCTCGTTCATCTGACCGTAGACGAGACAGGTCTTATTGATGACGCCAGACTCGCTCATCTCAAGGTACAGGTCAGTGCCCTCACGGGTGCGCTCGCCGACGCCGGTGAACACCGAGGTGCCGCCGTGCTCCTGGGCGAGGTTGTTGATGAGCTCCTGAATCAGAACCGTCTTGCCGACGCCTGCGCCGCCGAACAGACCAGTCTTACCACCACGAACATAGGGCTCGAGAAGGTCGATGGCCTTGATGCCGGTCTCGAAGATCTCGGTCTGGGTGGTGATGTCCTCGAACTGCGGAGCAGGACGGTGAATCGGGTAAAGCTGCATGTTATCCGGCATGGGCATGCCGTCAACAGGCTTGCCAGCGACGTTCCAGACGCGGCCAAGGGTCTGAGGGCCGACGGGCATCATCATCGGGGCACCCGTGTCGTGGACACGGAGACCGCGCTGAAGGCCGTCGGTGGAGGCCATGGCGACGCAACGAACGATGTTGCCCGGAAGCAGGCTCTCGACCTCAAGCGTGAGGTTGATGGCGCCGATCGGGGTCTCGCCCTTGACGGTAAGGGCGTTATAAATCGCGGGGACGTCGTCGTCGAACTTAACGTCGACGATGGAGCCCACGATGCTGATGATGGTGCCGTCTCCGACACTACGGTGCTTGATATCGAGGGCCGCCTCCTCGAGCACCGACCTCTTCTCAGTGGTTTCTGACATTACTTGTCCTCCAATGCGGCCGCGCCGCCGATGATCTCGTTGAGCTCAGTGGTGATGGAGCCCTGCCTCACACGGTTGTACGTACGGCTGAGGTCGTTGACGACCTCTTCCGCATTCTCCGTCGCGGAGTGCATCGCGCGACGGCGCGCGCCGTGCTCTGCCGCAGCCGAATCAAGCATTGCATGAAAGATCACGGTGCGGACATAGGCCGGGATAAGGTAGCCGAGAACCTCGGATGCAGACGGGTCAAAGTCGAACTCGGTGCGATAGTCGTGCTCGACCGTCGTCAGAGCCTCGCGGTTGCGCGGCTCATTGGGCAACTTGAACACATCCGGGTCGATCGGGAGAAGCTGCTCACTAACAAGCACCTGCTCGAAGCGGTTCTTCGCGTGCCAGTAGTTCAGTTCCACGCGGTCAATGGTGCCCTTTGCATAGGCATCCATGACGTACGTGGCAATCTGATCCGCCTGGTCCATCGTGGGCTCGGAGGAGGTACCGACGAAACTAATCACCGGGTCCACTCCACGATGCGCGAAGAAGTCGGTCGGCTTACGGCCACTCGTGATCAGATGGCTCGTGACACCCTTCGCCTTGAGTCGGTCCATCTTACGAAGAACCTCGCGCTCGGGCTGGATGTTGAAGCCACCGGCAAGTCCACGATCGGACGCGATAACGATGAAGAGAACGTTCTTCTCCGTACCACGCCTCTCGAGCAGCGGCTGCTCATCCTTGAGACCAGTGCCCACGACAGCGGCCAGCATTCGGCTGATCGCGTCCTTGTACGGCTCAGCCTCCTCGGCGCGGTCGAGTGCCTTGCGGATCTTCGCCGTGGAAACCATCTCCATCGTGCGCGTGATCTGCATGGTCGCCTTGACCGAGGAGATGCGCCTCTGAATTTCACGAAGATTCGACATGAGCTGGTGCCCTACGCCTTCTTCTGGTTGGTGTCAGCGGACTGCGCCTCGAGCTCCCTAGCCGCGAGCATCTCCTTGGTGGGGTGCTGGAGCAGGAACTTCTTCTTGAAGCTGGCGATGTGCTCCTTAAGGCGCTCGGACGTATTGTCCGAGATCTTGCTCGTGCGAACCTCATTGCGGACCGCCTGGTGGCGCTCCTGCATGTAGGCAGCAAGTCCATCACGGAAGGGGCAAATCTGAGCGACGTCGAGATCGTCCAGGAAGCCCTCCTTACCCGCGAACAGAACGATGATCTGGTCAGCGACGTCGAGAGCGGAGTAACGCTTCTGCTTGAGGAGCTCGGTCATGCGAGCACCGTGCGAAAGCTGATAGCGCGTCGAGGCGTCGAGGTCAGAACCGAACTGGGCGAACGCCTGCTTCTCAGCGTAGCTAGCGAGGTCCAGGCGGAGAGTACCGGCGACCTGCTTCATGGCCTTGATCTGCGCGGCGCCGCCAACTCGGGACACGGAAATGCCCACGTCAACAGCCGGGCGCTGGCCCTGGAAGAACAGGTTAGACTGCAGGTAAATCTGACCGTCGGTAATCGAAATCACGTTCGTCGGGATGTAGGCGGAAACGTCGCCCTCCTGCGTCTCGATGATCGGGAGAGCCGTGAGCGAACCGGCGCCGTTTGCGTCAGAAAGCTTACAGGCGCGCTCGAGAAGACGAGAGTGCAGGTAGAAGATGTCACCCGGGTAAGCCTCGCGTCCGGGCGGACGGTGCAGCGTAAGCGACATCTGACGATAGGCGACAGCCTGCTTGGAGAGGTCGTCGTAGATGACGAGGGCGTGTCCGCCGGGGTGCTCGGCGTCAGCGGGGTTACCATTGGCGTCGTTGTACATGAAGTACTCACCGATAGCGGCACCGGCCATAGGCGCGATGTACTGCATCGGGGCGGAATCCGCAGCGGTAGCAGCAACGATGATCGTCTTGTTGAGAACGCCGTGAGCCTCGAGCGTGCCCTTGATGGCAGCAACGGTGGACGCCTTCTGACCAATGGCGACATAGACGCAAATCATGTCAGTGTCAGCCTGGTTGATGATGGCGTCAATCGCGATGGCGGTCTTACCCGTCTTGCGGTCACCGATGATGAGCTCTCGCTGGCCACGTCCGATAGGAACCATGGCGTCGACAGCGAGAAGGCCGGTCTGAACCGGCTCGCACACCGGCTGACGCTCCATGATGCCAGGAGCCTTGAACTCGATCGGACGACGGTGCGTCGTGTTGATGGGACCCTTGCCGTCAATGGGCTGGCCAAGCGGGTTAACGACTCGACCGAGCATCGCGTGACCAACAGGGATATCCATGACGCGGCCCGTGGTGCGGACCTCGTCGCCCTCCTTGATGGCGTCGACCTCACCAAAGAGAACGGCGCCGACCTCTTCATTGTCGAGGTTCTGAGCAAGACCGTAGACGGACTTGCCGGAGACGGAGCTCGTGAACTGGAGAAGCTCGCCAGCCATCGCGGACTTGAGGCCCGCGACGTGAGCGATACCGTCGCCCACCTCGGTAACGACAGACGCCTCCTGCTCGTCAACCGCGGCGTTGATCTGCGCAAGGTTTTCGCGCAACGTGCGCAGAATCACCTCAGAGCTGATCTGGTCTGCCATTAATCATCACTTCCAATAGAGGTCGAGGTAAGCGTCTTGCGAATGTTGGCGAGCTGGGCCTTGACAGAAGCATCAAAGCGCTTGCCGTAAGCCTCAAGAATGATGCCGCCAATGATGGACGGCTCAACGCGCTCGACCAGGTAAATCGGAGCATTGAGCTCCTTCTCGGCCTTCGCACGAACCTTGGCGCGAAGATCATCGTCCATGGGGACGGCGGTTGTCACCGTGACGGAGACGGTCTCATCCTCGGACTCGAGAAGCTCATTGTAGGCACGCTCGACGTCGCTGATAAGATCGAGGTCGTCTTCGTTGCGCATCGCAGAGAGGGTCTCGAGAACCTCGAAGGAGAACTTCATCGCGTGCTTCCACTGGACGAGGTCCTTGTTGGCCCTACCCTCCTGACGCGCAGCTTCGATGAGGGCACGAGCGTACTTCTCGGACTTCTCGGACCTCGCGTTATCGTTAGGCGTCGCTGTCATGTCCGCCGCCCACTTCCATGAGGTACTTCTCGGCCAGCTTGCGCTGATCGCTGTCGCTAAGGCTGTTGCCGATAATCTTGCCGGCAATCTCAACCGAGAGATCGATGACGGAATCAGAGAGCTCAGCCAGGGCCTTGCGGCGCTCAGAGCTAACGGCGTCGCGAGCCTTGGCGACCGTAGCCGCGGCCTCTTCCTGAGCCTTGGCGAGAATGCGGGCACGCTCAGCCTCGGCCTGGCCCTTGGCCTCGGCGATGATCTCATCGGCCTCGTTCTGGGCGTTGGCGATCTGAGCCTGATACTCCTGATGCTCCTTGACAGCATTGGCCTTCTCAGCCGCGGCGGCATCAAGGTCGCCCTGGATCTTCTGCTGACGCTGATCCATCATGCCCAGGACGGACGGCCAGACGAACTTGGCCGCGACGACCCAGATAATGAGAAAAGCGATAAGGGCAGGAATGAACTCCGCCATCTTGGGAAGCAGAATCTCCGGACCGCTCGGCGCCTCCGCGAAAGCGGGCGTCGGGATAAGGACGGCGAGAGCGGTGATTACGCCGACAAGCCCGCACCTCTTCGTGTTGCTGTTCATACTCTTGCCTCCACTTAGCGTACTCGGCGTCGGCTGATTAGGAAATCAGCGTAACGACGAAGCCGATAAGGGCGAGGGCCTCGATGAACGCGGAGCCCAGAATGAAGATCGTGAAGAGACGACCCTCAGCTTCAGGCTGGCGAGAAATAGCACGGGTGGCTCCGAAAGCCGTAAGGCCGATGCCAAAACCGGCGCCAATAACACAGAGACCGTAACCGATGGTTCCCACGATTCCTCCTTTGTTTGTCGCCCGCTCCTTTGCGGACGATCTCGTGAGCTATTTCATACGAAGCAGGATTTTCACCTGCCAGGTACCAGATTTACCGATGAATCGGCTTTGATTGGGGTGCCGGTCATACCGGCGTTGGTTGGGATTTGCCGGCACAGCCGGCGGCGCCATTAGCACATGGCAGGCAAGCTATTAGTGCTCCTGCTCGACCTGCTGAATGTAAACGGCGGAGAGAAGGGTGAAGACATAGGCCTGAATGACACCGACCAGAATCTCCACGACATAGATGCCGATAAGGAGCAGAACCCAGAAGATCGACGCAGTGGCATTGCCAAGGGCAACAACCGAGAAGCCATTGAGAAGCGGCTCAACGAACAGAGACGCGAGAATGGCGAACACGCCCATAACGATGTGGCCCGCAAACATGTTGCAGAACAGACGAATGGCAAGCGTGATTGGGCGCAGGATGTTCGAGAAGCACTCGATGAAGGCAACGAGAATGTTGATCGGGCACGGAACGCCCTTGGGCGAGAGACTCTTGATGTAGCCAATGACGCCCATGCGCTTGCAACCAAGGACAACGAAGTAAACGAACGAGCAAATCGCGACGGCAGCCGTTACGCCAATGGTGCCCGTGCCGGGATGACAGCCAGGAATCATGCCGACGATCGAGTTGGCAAGAATGAAGAAGAACATGGTGCAGAGGAACGGGAAGTGCTTCCTCCACGTTTCACCGCAAATGCCCTTTACGACGTCATCGCGAATGTACTGAACTACGAACTCGACGCCGTTCACGAAGGTGCCCTGCGGCACGAGGCTCTCAGACTGCTTCTTCTTGAAGACAAAGAGGACAACGAGCAGCAACGTTAGGGCGACGAACAGCCAGAAGGCGTAGGTCGTCAGGCCCACTGTCATGTTGCCGAAAATGGAATGCGACATAAATCCATCGAGGAGCTCGTCAATCTCCTCAGGAAGCGCATCAAGTGGAGACATGCATCATCCTTTCGCTAGCCCCGGAGGAATCGTAGCCAAAGACCACGATTCCGCCCGGAGGTTTGCTCCGCACAGGTTTTAGTGATTATGCCCCCTAGTGGCTTTATAACACGACTTGTCACGACATTTCTCCTCAATGTTGCAGATTGCCGCTTGCCGAAAGAATGGGCCGTCCGGCCTTTTTCTTTTTATCGAATCGGCATGGTAGCACTTCCGGATTAGCATGGCGCAACTTTTTTGCACCTCTTTTATCAGGGGATATCCGATAATTTGTAAAGTACATCTACGCTAATTTCGGACCAATTTGAGCAAATGTTCTCGCCTACATGATCATTTGAATTCTGCTATAGGAACGGTCCCCTCGAGCCAGATGCTCGAGGGGACCGTATTTGACAAAAAACGTTTTACCCGCGCCTCTGAGGGACCTAGGGGGAACTAGCCGCACCCTAGGACCCATGGGGAATTACGCACGTCCGGGAACCTAAGGCAAGAAACGCCTCGTCTTAAGCACGCACACCGTCGAAATGACGAGCAACTCCGCGACGGCGATAGACGAGCAACCCACCAGGGAGTCGGGCCAGAGGCGGCTCGCCGCGCCTATGCCAAGCGTGAGAATCGCAAAAGACGCCATCACGCCAATCGCGCATTGGGCACCGATGTTTCCGTTCGACGGCCCCGTTCCCCGCCTGGCCATACGCACCAGCGGAATGACGAGAGGCAGCACGCCCAACAGTCCCATGGCGACACCGCCTATGAAGGCACTCGGCGTCATGGCTACAGCGTGCCGAAGATGCGGTCGCCCGCATCGCCGAGGCCGGGCAGGATGTACGCGTGGTCATTCAGCTCGCGATCAAGCGCGCACGTATAGAGACGGACGCTAGGATCCGCTTCGAGCACCGCACGAACGCCCTCCGGAGCCGCCACGAGCACGAGCAGACGAACGTCTGAGACGCCTGAACGCCTCAGGTAGTCAATTGCGGCGATGGCGGAGCCACCGGTCGCGAGCATCGGGTCCACAACGAGGCAAGTGCGCTTGTCGACGTCCTCGGGCAGCTTGCAGTAGTACTCGTGCGGCTCGTGGGTCTCTGGGTCGCGGTACATGCCGATGTGGCCCACGCGAGCAGCGGGAACGAGCTCGAGAATACCGTCGACCATGCCGAGGCCGGCGCGGAGGATGGGCACGACGGCGACCTTCTTACCGGCGATCTTGTGGCAGGTGCAGGTTTCGAGCGGCGTGGTGACCTCCACCGGCTCGAGCGGGAAGTCGCGCGTCGCCTCGTAGCCCTCGAACATCGCGAGCTCGCGGACGAGGTCGCGGAACTGCTTGGTGCCCGTGGACTCGTCACGCAGGATGGCGACCTTGTGCTGGACCATCGGGTGATCGACGACGGTCATGCGGGCGCGCTGCTCTGGCGTGAGCCCGATCGCGTCGAGCTGTGCCATTAGCGCTCGTCCTCGGCCATGATCTTGGCGACGCGGCCCTCGTGACGGCCGCCGCCGAACTCGGTGGTCAGGAAGGTCTCGACGAACTGGCAGTTGTCCATCGGAGCGGTGAAGCGGCCGGAGAGGCACAGGACGTTGCAGTCATTGTGCTCGCGGCAGAGCTCGGCGAACTTGTTGGTCTGGACGACGGTGGCGCGCACGCCGGGGACCTTGTCAGCGGTCATGGCCATGCCGATGCCAGTGCCGCAGATGAGGATGCCGCGGTCAGCGGTGCCCTCGGAAACGCGGCGGGCGACCTTGTCGGCGAAGTCGGGGTAGTCGACGCGGTCGGCGGTCTCGGGGCCAAGGTCCTCGACCTCGTGGCCAAGGCCGCGGACGAAATCGCAGATGACGTCCTTCTGGCAGAAACCGGCGTGATCGGATGCAACGACGATGCGCATGTGAATCTCCTTTTTGTCATCGGCGCGCCGCTACCGACGCGCTCCTCGCGCGGTGCGCGCGCTCGTACTCGAAGAAGCGTACCACGCTGCGAGGAATTGAGGGCAGGAGGTGCGGATTAACAGGGCGCGGTGAGGCGGGCGCGACGACGGACGAACAGATACCTGGCAAGCCCAGCACGCCCGCACGGCATGGCGCAAACCCACCCTCGCGCGCCAGCCACAACGACTACGCCAGAGTGCGTCGCACGGCCTCGTGCCAACCGGCGAGAAGCTCCTCGCGGCGCTCCTCCGCCATCTCGGGAGAGAAGCGCGTCTCATCCTCGAAAAGGCCCGCGAGCTCGTCCCTGTCGGCCCAGAAGCCCGACGCGAGCCCTGCGAGGAACGCGGCGCCGAGGGCGGTACTCTCGGACGTCTGGCCACGCACCACGTCAATGCCGAGAAGATCTGCCTGGAACTGCATGATGAAGGGGTTGTTGGCCGCTCCCCCATCGACCTCGAGCGAGGTCAGGGCATGGCCGGAATCCGCCTCCATGGCCTTGAGGATGTCATAGGTCTGATAGGCCATGGACTCGCACGCCGCGCGCACGAGGCGCGTCTTGTCCGTGCCGCGCGTGATGCCCGCTATGACGCCGCGAGCATCGGACCTCCACCAGGGCGCGCCAAGGCCCGTGAACGCCGGCACGACGTAGCAGCCGTCCGTGTCCGGCACGGAGCGCGCGAGCGCGGCCGTCTCCTCCGCGCTATCGATGAGGCCCAGCCCGTCGCGCAGCCACTGGATGACGGAGCCAGCTTGAAACACCGAGCCCTCAAGCGCGTAGTCGATGGCTCCTCCCTCGGCGATGCCGATGGTCGTGACAAGACCGTTCTTGGAGGTCACGGCATCGCCGCCGAGATTCATGAGCATGAAGCAGCCCGTGCCGTACGTGTTCTTGACGCTGCCAGGCTTAAAGCAGCAGTGGCCAAAGAGCGACGCCTGCTGGTCTCCTGCGACACCGAGGATGCGCGGATGATGCGTCATGATGTCCGCGCTGACCTCGCCGAAGTCGCCGGACGAGGGGCGCGCCTCCGGCAGCATGGAGCGCGGCACGCCGAAGATCTCGCAGAGTTCGTCATCCCAGTCGAGCTTGTGGATGTCGAAGAGCATCGTGCGGCTTGCGTTCGTGAAGTCCGTCGCGTGGACCTTGCCGCGGGTGAGGTTGTAGATGAGCCACGTGTCGACCGTGCCGCACATGAGCTGGCCCGCTTCCGCCATCTCGCGGGCGCCGTCGACGTTGTCGAGGATCCAGGCGATCTTGGCCGCGGAGAAGTACGCGTCTGGCACGAGACCGGTGCGCTCACGGATGAGCTCGCCGTGGCCCTCCGCGACGACCCTCTCAACGAGCGGTGCGGTGCGGCGGCACTGCCACACGACGGCGTCATAGATGGGCTGGCCGGTCTGGCAATCCCACACGATGACGGTCTCGCGCTGGTTTGTGATGCCAATGGCGTTGATGCGGTTCGAGTGGATTCCACTCTTGAACTGCACCTCGATCATACAGGCGACCTGCGCGGAGAGAATCTCAACCGGATCCTGCTCCACCCAGCCAGGATGCGGGTACTTCATGGTGAGCGGCCGCTGCGCCACGGCTATGCGGCGGCCAAATTCGTCAAAAAGGATCGCGCGAACGCTCGTCGTGCCGGCGTCGAGCGCCATGATGCAGCCATCGGAAGCCGGCGTTCCGCCCAGCCCCACGGGGCTCACGGCCGAGCTCATAACGCTGTCCATGATGGTTGCCATGTCCGTCTCCTAACCGCCTCTGGCCGCTTATTGTCACCTTCCACAGCGTATGGGAGTGTTCCCGCGCGCGCCCGGACGCGTCGGTGGGAGGGCCGTAGACCCGCACGAAGGCCCTCACTTTTTGGTGAGCGGTAATTCCGGCAAGCTCGACGGGAGCGACGGGCGGCGCTACGCCTGGGCGAGGGCCTCGATGACATCCGCCGGGATGGCACCCTGGCGCACGATGCGGGGTTCGGCGGAGGTCACGTCGACGATGGTCGACGCCTCGCCCGCAGGCGTGGGGCCAGCCGCGAGCGTGAGGTCCGCCGCCTCAGCGATGCGCCTCTCGATGTCATCCGAGGTCGCCGGCGCCGGCATGCCATGCGTGTTAGCACTCGTAACGGCAAGCGGGCCCACCTCGCGGGCAAGCGCGCGTACGAGAGGCGAGTCAGGCACGCGCAGGGCCACCGTGCCGTCCTCGCGGCAAAACTCGGGCGGCACCGCCTCACTTGCGCGAACCACGAGCGTAAGGGCACCGGGCCAGAGACGCTCTGCCAGATGACGCGCCCACGACGGGACATCCGTCGCGAGGCGATCGAGCTCCTCCGGGTCTGCCACGAGCAGCGGGAGCGTCTGCGCAAGATCGCGGCGCTTGATATCGAAGATGCGGCGATGGCCGGGGTTGCCGGGCAGCGCGGCGGCACCGATGCCATAGACGGAGTCCGTCGGCATGACGACGACCCCGCCGGCGCGAAGCACAGAGGCCGCATCCTCAATTACCTCGGGCGAAGGCTCGCCCTGATCGCACGGTTCGATGCGGCCCTCCGGAAGGCGCTCGGGCTCAGCCGCGGGAAGCTCCCCCTCGCGAACAGCGACAAGAAAACGGGGGCGACCCGTAAGGTCATGGCGAACCTCGACGCTCTTCCAGCCGCCCTGGGCACGCGCGAGATCCGCAGCCGCATCGAGGCACTCCTCGTGAAGCTCGACGGCGAACATGCCACCCGGCATGAGGGCATGGGGCGCGAGGTCAAGCAAGCGACGGTACATATCAAGGCCATCCGCGCCGCCGGCAAGCGCGAGCTCGGGCTCGAAATCTGCGACCTCAGAAGGGAGCTGGCGCATCACCTCGTCCGGAATGTAGGGAGGATTCGAGACGAGGACGGCGAACGTGCCCATGAGCCCCTCGGACACGCCAGAGGCGAGGTCGCACTCCACGATGTCGACCGCATCCGTGAGGCCAAGGGCGTCGCGGTTCTTGCGCGCAAGGCCGACGGCGACGGGCGAAATATCCGTCGCGGTAACGCGAGTGCCCGGGCGTTCGCTTGCGATAGCACAGCTCACGCAGCCCGTTCCGCAGCCGACCTCGAGCACGCGGAGCTCGGGTGCCGCGGCCGCGGCGTCAATGCCCTCGAGGGCGGCGTCGACCAGAAGCTCGGTCTCCGGGCGGGGGATGAGGACGCCGGGCGTGCAGGCGACCTCGATGAAGCGGAAGCTCGTCTTACCAGAGATGTACTGGAGCGGTTCCCCCTTGGCACGGCGGGCGACGAACCCATGCATGAGGTTGAGCTCGGCGGGATCGAGCGGCTCGTCATAGGACATGTAGAGGCCCGTGCGGTCCTTGCCCGTCGCGGCACTAAGCAGCCACTCCGCGGAGAGGCGAGCGTGGTCATCCCCCTTGGACGCGAGGTAATCGCGGGTCCACTCGAGGCAGCGCTTGATGGTCCAGACGTTCTCCTGGGACATGGGTCCTCCCGATTCTTGGCGCTCGGCCGGCGTGTCGCCGCACCGCGCGGAGTTTGTCGCATCAATACTAACCGCAAGGAGGGCGCGGCCTCGAAATCTGACAAGCAACGCACTCCGTTTGCCACTGAGCTGAAAGCGACACGCCTCGTCTCGAGCGCTAGACTGCACATAGCCAGACCACGATGCGAGGAGAGCCCATGTTTTGCACCCACTGCGGAGCCACGCTGCCCGAAGGCTCCCGTTTCTGCACCAGCTGCGGACAGCCCGTTGTCACTCCGGTCCCCCGGCAGGAAGCAGACCCCTCGCAGACCGTCGTCGCGCCCGCAAGCGCGCAGCCCACGCCGATGAGCGCACAACCTACGACCTATCTCGACCAGGGCCTCACCACGCCGGTCAGCCCAGAGCCCATCACGGAGCCCCTCTTCCCCGAGCGCAGCGCCGAGGAGCCCGCGCAGGTGGCGTCACAGCCCACGGTGGCATATCCGTACTTCAACCAGGGCGACGCGCAGCAGGCATACGGTGCCACCACGCAGCAGTCATATCAGGCTCCCGCCCAGCAGGCGTACGGCATCGGCACGCAGCAGACGTATCAGGCTCCCGCCCAGCAGGCATACGGTGCCACCACGCAGCAGACGTATCAGGCTCCCGCCCAGCCCGTCTACCAGAGCGTTCCCCAGCAGCCCGCATATGACTACGGTCAGAGCTCCGCCAGCCAGACGCCGCAGAATGGGATGAGCCGCGGAACGCTCGCCGCCGTCATCGCCGCCATCGTCCTCGTCGCCGCGGCGGCAGCGGTCTTCATCGTCCTCGACCCGTTGGGCGTCATCGCGCCCAAGCACGAGGCCCCGGCGACCAGCGCCGCGTCCGCAGAGAGCCAGCCCGCAACACCCGAAACACCCGCAACGCCAGAAACGCCAGCAACACCGGCAACCCCGGCAACTCCGGTAATGCCCGCGAGCGGCGACTATATCCTCCCGGACGTCCAGACGCGCGTCTACTCGACGGCGGAGCTCGAGCAGCTCAGTACGGACGAGCTCTGGTATGCGCGCAACGAAATCTACGCGCGCCACGGTCGCGGCTTCCGCGACCCGGAGCTCCAGAGCTACTTCAACAGCAAGCCCTGGTACACGAGAAACCCCATTGATCCCGACACGTTCGACTCAACCGTGACCCTGAGCGCGACCGAGCAGCAGAACGCTGATGCCATCAAGGCCATCGAGCAGGCCCGCGGCTCCAGCAACCTGTAAGCCAGCCATGAGTCCACGTCACATGAGAGAAGACGCGCCGGACAGCACGCCCGCCGTCAACAGGCGCACGGCGATCATCGCAGTCGCGGGAGTGGCAGTCGCAGGTGTCGGCGGGCTCGCGGCGCTCAGGGCCAGTCGCCCCCGCGAGGTCGAACCCCTGGCATCTCCGCGCTCTCCCGCCACAACAGAGAGCGAGACGTTCGAGAAGTCCCAGACCAACAGCCCGGAGCCCACGGCAGAGGAGCTCCTCGCCCTCCTCGACATCAGCCGGGTCATGCATGAGGAGCTTGACCACGGCCCCAAGCCCGTCGAATACCAGAAGTACATCGTGCTCCACGACACCGAGGGCGACGGTGCGCCCGAGGACATCATCAGCTACTGGGCAGGCAACGGCAATCTCGTCGCCGCCCAGTATGTGGTGGGCAAGGACGGTCACATCGCCCAGTGCGTGGGAATCGACCGCATCGCGCATCACGCCGGGTTTGGCGACGCCGGCCACAACGAGCTCTACGGCGTGGAGGACGAGAGTCGCGACGATAAGCGCGGGACCACCTCGATTGGCACCTCCTGCCCGGACTACGGCATGAACTCGTACTCCGTGGGCATCGAGATGGTGCATGTGGGCGGCGAGGGCGACTACCCCGCCGAGCAGCTCAACGCGCTCGACGGCCTTATCGCCTACATCGACGCCTATTTCGCAGAGATGGGCCAGAGCGAGCCCAGCGTCATCATCGACCACAAGGCCTGGCGCACGGGCAACTCTGACACCTCGCCGGAATTCGCGACGTATCTCGCCAACTACCAGGACCATCGCACGCACGCGTAGGGCGCCGGGCATCGCAACGAGGCCACGCCGCGGGCGAGAAAACGCGGACGCGACGCCGCATGACTCGCACGGCACACACGCGGCGTAGTCGCCGCGAGCAGACGCAAGGCAAAAAGGCCGGCAAGGGCACTCCCCTGCCGGCCTTCTCGTTTAATTCGTGGGCCCGCTGGCCCCGTTCGCTACACCTGCTGGGCGAGCTTCTCCGCGCGATCCGCGGCGGCGAGCGCCTCGATCACGGAGGAGAGGCCGTCACCAAGCAGCACCGCGTTGTAGGTGCTGTTGAAGCCGATGCGGTGATCAGTCACGCGATCCTGCGGCTGGTTGTATGTGCGGATCTTCTCGGAACGGTTGCCGTGGCCGATCTGGCTCTGACGCTCGGCGCCGAGCTCGGCCTGCTGCTTCTCGAGCTCCTGCTCGTACAGGCGGGCGCGCAGCATCTGCATGCAGACCTCGCGGTTCTGGATCTGGGAGCGCTGGTCCTGCGACTGCACCACGGTGTTGGTGGGAAGGTGCGTGATGCGCACGGCGGAGTAGGTGGTGTTGACGCACTGACCACCAGGGCCGGAGGCACAATAGGTGTCGATGCGGAGCTCGGTGGGATCGATCTGGATGTCGATCTCGTCGGCCTCGGGGAGAACCGCGACGGTGGCCGTCGAGGTCTGGATGCGGCCCTGGCTCTCGGTCTTCGGGATGCGCTGGACGCGGTGGACGCCACTCTCGTACTTCATGACGGAGTAGACCTTGTCGCCCGTGACCTTGAACTCGATGGTCTTGAAGCCGCCGGAATCGGACGGGCTGCTGGAGAGGATCTCGGTCTTCCAGCCCTTGCTGGCAATGAAGCGCTCGTACATCTTGAAGAGGTCGCCGGCGAAGATGCCCGCCTCGTCGCCGCCCACGCCGGCGCGAATCTCGACGATGGTGTCCTTCTCGTCGTTCGGGTCGCCGGGGATGAGCATGAACTTGATGTCTTCCTCGAGCTGGGGAAGCTTCTCCTCGTTGGCGGAGATATCCTCCTGGAGCATCTCCTTCTCGTCCGCGTCGGAGGCGTCGCGCAGCATCTCCTTGGCAGCCTCGATGTCATCGAGGGCGCCGAGGTACTCGCGGGCGGCGGCAACGAGGTCAGCCTGGCTGGCGTGCTCCTTGGCGAGGCGCGCGTACTCCTTCTGATCGGAGACGACCGACGGATCGGAGAGCTTCTTCTCGAGCTCCTGATAAGCCAGAATCAGCTTCTCAAGCTTGTCACGCATGTGAACTCCTTGGGTGGTTGGCGGCCGGGGCGAGGCCCGCGCGGTCGCAAAATCGACAGGGGTGAGGGGCCGCAGCGGCTTTGCCGGCGGCATCATGGCAAGGTAGCTAGAGCTTGTCGCGCCTCAGATACATGGATCCCCTTTCGAATAAGCCCACGTATCATACCCCGAGACGGGCGCGGCGTGCACCGCTGAACCCCAGGTTGTGAAGGCACGGCGCAGACACGGGCGCACGGCGCTGGCGCGCGGGGCGCGGCGGCGCGGACGCACGGCACGGCAGTTGTGAAGGCACGGCGCAGACGCGGGGCATCGTCCGCAAGGATGTCCGCGATTCTGGGCATCATGGGTGCATGGCAGACAAGAGCGAAGGGCAGCGCATGGGCAACATCCTCGACTACCTCTCCTGGCGAGGAGACCTCACCTTTGATATCGACCCGTTCAACGAGGTAGACAGCCTCATTCTGTGCCAACTCTCGTATCTTGACCTCTCTGACGTCGTGGATGAGGAGGGGCACGGCATCACCGTTCGCCAGGCAGCCAAGCGCTTTGCCGCTCTCCACGTGGAGGATGACGGCGCCCCTGGCGGCCTCGTCTCTCCCCTCACGCCCCTCGTCCTCGAGGCCATGGCGGTAAGCGAGCGCTTCGCCAACGCGCGCCTCTTCCACTATGCGGAGCACCTGGATGACGTGGCGGGCGAGCAGTTCGCCGCCATTAGCGTGAAGTTGGGAGACGGCAGCACGTACGTCGCCTTCCGCGGCACGGATGACACGTTCGCCGGGTGGCGCGAGGACTTCGCCATGACCTACACCGTGGTGGGCGCCCAGACGCGCGCGCTCGAATACCTCGAGGCAACACGCAAGTCGACTCGCGGAACCCTCCGCGTGGGCGGCCACTCCAAGGGTGCCAACCTGGCCGTTTATGCCGTGGCGATGTCTGGCTGGCGCACGCAGCGCCGCGTCGCTGATGTCTGGGTGCACGACGGCCCCGGCTTTGACGAGAGCACCGTGAACGGGGCCAAGCTCGAGGCGATCGCGCCCAAGGTGCGCCGCTATGTGCCTGAGTTCTGCGTCGTGGGCCAAATTATGAGCCAGCCGTACCCATACGAGGTCGTCGCCTCGGCGACCTCGGGCGTCATGCAGCACAGCGGCATGAACTGGCAGGTCAAGGGCAATCGCTTCGAGCGCCGCGACGCGATCGACGCGCGGGCGCTTCGCTTTGGCGAGATCTTCTCGAACGCCATCAAGGATCACGACATGGACTTCCGCCGCAGGTTCACGAGCTGCTTCTTCGACGCGCTCGAGGCGGGCGGCAAGACGATGGGCGAGCTCTCCGAGGACGCGCCGGCGTCGTACCTGCGCGTAGCGCGCGCCTACTCCACGATCGACACGGACGTGCGCGACGCCGTGACGGAGGTCGTCGGCCTGCTTGTGGGCGAGGCCATCTCCAAGGGCATCGCCGACGCCGGCACCAGCGCGGCCGGCGTCGTCGCGAACCTGTTCAGCCCGAAGCGCTAGAGATATTTTTGCCGTCTTATGGTGCGCAAGAAAAGAACGCGCTAATGCGATTTCGTGTACAGCGTGTACACGATTTTGCAGATTTTCGTGTACACAACCGAGCGGTTGGGCCCGCGACTCGGCGCTGCGTCTAGCCCACGCGGCGCGTGCCGACATCTATGCCGGCAGCCTCCTCGCGCGAGCGCACGCACTCGAGCGCGGCAATCGCGCACTCGAGCATGCCGTCGTCGGGCTCACGCGTGGTGATCCGCTGCATCTGCAGACCCGGCCACAGCACGACGCGAACGAGTCGCAGCTCGGGATGGGCGCCCGCCCACTTCACCGTGACCTCGTAGGAAAGGCCCGCAACAAGGGGGAGCAGCACGATGCGGCTCGCCGCGATGAACGCCGTGCGGCCCGCACCCGCGAGGCCCCACTCCTCCGCCCACAGCGCCACGGGCACGAGCGTGTTCACGAAGATCGCCACGAGCATCGTCATGATGAGAAATGCCGTTCCGCACCTAACGTGCAGGCGCGAGAAGCGCCTGGCGTTCTCCGGCGTGAGCGGCAGGCCATGTTCGAAGCAGTGGATGCAGAGGTGCTCCGCGCCGTGATAGCCAAAGACACGGCGCATGTCCGGCATGAGGCCGATAGCCCAGATGTAGACCACGAAGATCGCGATGCGGAGACACGCCTCGACGAGGTTCCAGCGAATGGCGTTCTCGGGGGCATAGTCCCCTACCAGCAGGTTCGCCACAAAAACCGGGACGACCATAAAGAGCGCCGCGCCGAGAAGGACGCCCAGCACGGCGGAAACGCCCATCAAGAGAGGCGACATGGCGCCTGGGGTGGCAGACTCAGCGGCGGAGGCGTCGCGCCCGGCGGCGAGAAGCGACGCGAAAGTCTCGCCCTCCGCGTCATAGGCGTGGTCCGCGGCGAGATTCATCGCCTTGAACGAGAGCGCCATCGACACGACGAACGAAACACAGCCACGCACGAGGGGCCAACGGCACCAGGCGGGACGCGCCGCCGGGTCCGGCAGCTCGTGTTCCTCGATGTAGATGTGCCCACTTGGCTCGCGCACGGCAACGGCCCACGAGAGCTTGCCTCGCATCATCACACCCTCGGTCAGCGCCGAACCGCCGATGTGCGTGCGGAACAGCTCGCCCTCCTCAGCGATTTTCTCGTCTTTTGCCACGGTTCTCCCCTCGCGCCCATCTCGGCGTGGTTGGCTGCCTTAGTTAGGGGTACGCTACTACAGTCTGCAAACACACGCACCGGAGGACCCATGGCCAACAAGCCCGAGCCCCTATTCATCGAGGGCCACTATCACTTCACGCTCTCCTCGTACGACCCCGTCCAGATCACCATCACCGTCCCTCACATCAGCGAGCGCGAGGTCGAGGCCGAGCTCAACGGCGCACTGCGCTCTCGCGGCCACGCGGGCGAGGACGCTCCGTCGGATGAGTGGGTCGCCGAGCACTTCGAGGGCATCGAGTCCCTTTCCGCCCTGCGCGATGCGATTCGCACCGAGCAGGAACACATGAACCAGGCGTACTCGGAGTTCTCCAAGGCCTCGCTCTGCGCCACTGAGCTCGCCAAGCGCCTCGAGCAGAGCGTCCCCGCCCAGCTCGTCCAGACGGCATCGGACAGCCTCATCCAGGGCTACCAGCAGTACACCCAGCAGCAGGGCCTGCCCCTCGAGGCCGTCCTCTCCGGCATGGGCATGAGCCCGGAGGAATTCCAGGCCATGCTCGCCAACCAGGCGATCGAACTCGCCACCCAGGAGGCCGCGCTTGACGCCTTCGCAGACGAGTATGCCATCGTCGCCGACGAGTCCGAGCTGCCCGGCGTACTCGAGGTTTCACCCACCATGGCGAAGCAGATCATCGAGGACGCACGTGCCCACAACGCACTCGATGACCTCATGCGCGTCGCCGTTCGCACGAAGGTGAGGAACATCCTCGCGACTGAGGCCGAGGTCACCTACGAGCACGAAAGCGCGGAGGACACCGAGAAGCGCGTCGAGCAGATGCTCGCCGAGCGTGCGAACTGGACCTTCCCCGAGGATGACGGATGCTGCTGCGGTTGTTGCGGCGGCGAGCACGGCCACGGCGAGGGCGAGGGCTGCTGCGGCGGCTACGATCACAGCGAGGGCGACTGCTGCTGCGGTGGCCACGGCGACGATTGCTGCGGCCACGGCGAGGGTGACGATCGCCCGCACCTGAAGCTGGTCTAGAGCTAGGCTGACGCGGAGGCGACGCGCTTCCGGGCCAGCGACGTTCCGAGCCGGCGGCGCTCCAGGCAAACTTGCATAGAGAATCGAACGAGGCGGGACACTCGACATGGGTGCCCCGCCTTTTTGCGCGCTTGCTACCACGTCCCGCGAGAGCGCGGATGCGGGACGCAAGCGTCCGCGCACACAAAAAGCCCCGCACGGCTCAATGCCATGCGGGGCTAATTCGTGCTATGAGAGCGAAATGCTACTCAGCAGCAGCCTCGGTCTCGGTGGCCTCAGCGGCGACCTCGGCGGGAGCCTCGGCCTCAGCCTTGGCGGCCTCGGCAGCGGCCTTCTTGGCGTACTCAGCAGCACGCTTGGCCTTCTCGGCGGCCTTGGCCTCAGCGGCGGCCTTGCGAGCAGCCTCGGCCTCGGCGGCCTTGGCCTCACGGGCGGCCTTGGCGGCAGCGGCCTTCTCGAGCTGGGCGGCAGCGGCGCCACCGAACTTGTCGGCGAAGCGCTGGACGCGTCCACCGGTGTCAACGAGCTTCTGCTGGCCGGTGTAGAACGGGTGGCACTTGTCGCAGAGGTCGACGGTCAGGGAAGAGACGGTGGAGCGGGTGGTCCAAGTGTTGCCGCAGCTGCAGCGGACGGTGCACTCGACGTAATCCGGGTGGATACCCTTCTTCATTGCAGGACTCCTTCTTGCTTCGCGCCTGGTTACCGACCAGGCAATGGAACTCCCCGGGGATGGTCCGGAGATGCCTTGGTTTCCGACCAAGGCTTCAAGCCTTTGAATGGTAGCATGGGCCTTGTTTCATGTCACGAATTTGTTGGAGTTTGAGCGTCCAAACACGCCAAGCTCCACGATGCCGCCACTTCACGCGGCCACGGCAAAGGGGCAACCATGTTCCTCGCGATTGACGTAGGCAACACCCAGACCACCATCGGCCTGCTCGAGAATGGCAACGTCTGCCAGCGCTGGCGACTCAAGACGGACCGCGCAGACACCTCTGACGAGCTTCACGCACATCTCCGCAGCTTCCTTGCGCTGCGCGACTACGAGCTCAGCGGTATCGAAGCGGCGGCTGTGTCCAGCGTCGTGCCCATCCTCACCAAGATGTGGGACGCGGCCCTCACGGACGCCTTCGGCACCAGGCCCTACCTCGTCCACGGCAGCACAGACTGCTGCATGGAGATCGCCATGCCCTACCCAACGCAGGTGGGTGCGGACCGCATCGCCAATGCCGTCGAGGCGCGCGCCGCCTATGGCTCGCCCGCGATCGTCGTGGACTTTGGCACCGCGACGAACATCGACGTGGTGGATTTCCACGGTCGCTATCGCGGCGGATGCATCGCGCCGGGCCTCATGCTCTCCGCGACCGCGCTGTTCGACCGCGCCGCCAAGCTCGCATCCATTCCCATCGAGGTTCCGCCCGCGCCCATTGGCGACACGACGGAGCACGCGCTGCAGTCTGGCCTCGTGTTGGGCGTCGCCGCCCAGGCGGAAGGCCTCGTCCGCCGCATAAAGAACCAGCTTGCCGACGAGGCGGAGCAGGAGACGCTGGCCTCCTTCGCGGGAGGCGACGAGGACCGAGCGCATGCGGTTCAGGCGGCGCGCAAGGAGGTTCTCGACTGCCCCGTCATCGCCACGGGAGGCCTCTCGCGCGTCATCGAGCGCGCGACGGGCGTCTTTGACTCGGTCGACATGGACCTCACGCTGCGCGGAGTCTGGCGCATTTGGAGCACGCACCAGGCGTAAGGGCAAGCGGCACGCCACCGACAGCGGCACGCGAACCATATGGCGCGAACAAAAGCGGGGCGGCCCCGGCACAATGCGGAGCCGCCCCGAGCCATTAAGCAAGTGCTGGCCAGACGCCTAGCACGCCGCACGGCGCAGGCTGGCCTGTTCGCTCGAGACGACGACCTCGCGGCCATCCTCCAGGCGAACGGTCGCGCGCCCCCAAACGTCGACAGCCACGAAGTCGCCCGTCGCGGCGACGTTGCCGTTGGGGTAGACAACGTCGACGCGTGCGCCCATGAGCGGCAGCGCGTCGAAATACTCCGAGAGCACGGGCGCCAGCGGGCCAGCCACGGCATGGCCCGAGTTCACGGCGGCAGCCCAGGCATCCGCGCGAGCCACCACGGCGTCGCGGATGGCCTGCGCAAGTTCGTCGAAGCCAGGAGCCACGGCACCCTCGGCCATTGCGTCCGCAATGCCAGCGGGCGCGAGCGGATTCACGCTGCCCATGTCACCCTCGAGCACCGGACGCTCGAGGTTCACGCCGATGCCACAGACCGCGAACATGCCGGAGTCGCCCGTGCCTGCCTCGACGAGGATGCCCGCGAGCTTGCGATCGGGGGCGGAGGCGTCCGTGGCAGGAACCACCACGTCGTTCGGCCACTTGAGAGCCGCGCGAGTGGCACCAAGGGAGTGCAGCGCGTCGAGCACGCCCATGCCGCACACGGCCGAGATGCCCATGTAGTGGCTCATCGGGACATCCGGACGGAGAAGCACGGAGAGGTAGAGGCCCGTCGAGGGAGAGCCCCAACCGTGGCCGCGCCGGCCGCGACCGGCGGTCTGCTCGTGAGCGGCGACACAAGCACCGTGCGGGGCAGAGCCGCGACCCAGCTCCATGACATCGTCGTTCGTCGACCCCGTGCTGGCAACGATTTGCAGCTCAGGTGCCCCGACGACGCAATCGGCGCTCTCTATCTCAGTTACTCCCATGAGATCTCTCCCAGGTCAGCGCGAACGAGGCCCACACGCTCCTCGCGTGGTTTGATTGAAATGCCCGCATGCGTGAGGAAGCGGACGGGATCGTGCATGAGGTCCTCCATCGGCACGAGCACGAAGTCGCGCTCACCCAAGAGCGGGTGCGGCAGGGCGAGCTTGCGGCCGGCGTGGGTCTCCCCCTCCATCCAGAGGAGGTCGCAGTCGATAGTGCGGGGGCCGTGGCCCTCCTGCCCGGGAACGCGCTTACGGCCGAGCTGCTTCTCCACGCCCATGAGCGCGTCGAGCAGGACGAGGGGCGCGAGCTCGGTCTTTATCTCCGCGACGGCATTGGCGACGGGAAGCGCGATGCCATAGGCGGGGTCCGTCTCGTAGGCGTGGCTCACGCCGGTGACGCACGTGAGCGGAATGGCGTTGATGAGCTCGCAGGCACGGGCGAGGTACTCGACGCGATCGCCGACGTTCGAGCCAAGCGCCACGAACGCGCGGCGCGGATCGGGATGGGCGATGGCCCAGTACGAGTCGAGCGCCTGCGAGATGCCCGCCACGTCATGGACGCGCAGGACGCGAGCGCCCGCCGCCACGGCCGCGATGCAGACACCAGCAGTTGCGGCATCGCGCGCGGGAGCCTCCGTCACGCCGGAGACGGCGCCCACGAAGCGCTTGCGCGAGACGGCGCAAAGCACGGGGTAGCCCATAGAGACCATCTTGGCGCAGGCGCGCTGGATGACGACATCCTCATCCGCGAGTTTACCGAAGCCGGGGCCAGGATCGATGCAGATGCGGTCGCGGGCAACGCCGGCGCGCATGAGCTCGCGGGCCTGGTCGCCGAGGAAGCCCATGACGCGGCGCATGATGGGCGCCTCCTCCGGCAGGGTGAAGCGGCGGTTGCCTCCCGCCAGGGAGACGGAAGCGCTCGTCACGCCACGGGCGCTGCGACGCATGACCTCGTCAAGACGCTCGGCCGCGGCGGCGTCCGCGCGCTCGGCAGCAGTGGGTTCATCGGGCGCGCTAGCTGCGGCGATATCGGCGGCCTTGGCGTTTGCTGCAGCGCCGGTGGGGGCGCTGGGCAGGGTCGACGCGCCGGACGCGGTGCCCGTGAGGCCAGCGGCGGCAGCTCGGGCGGCGGCGGTGGAGTCAAGCGTGACGGTCTGACGCGGTGCGCGCTCCGAGACCTCGCCGGCGTGCATGACGATGCAGCCGCAGTCGCTCTCCTGGGCGACGCGCACCATCTCGGGGTTGGTGAAGCCGGTCACGTCGTTGATGATGGAGGCGCCGAGTTTGACGGCGAGGCGCGCGACCTCGGGGTGACGCGTGTCGATCGAGACGATGGCACCCGCGTCGACCAGCGCGCGGATCACGGGGATAACACGCTTGCCTTCCTCGTCCGGAGAGACCGCGGTGAAGCCGGGGCGCGTCGACTCACCGCCGACGTCGATGATGTCCGCGCCCTCGTCGAGCATGCGAAGGCCCCACTCGATCGCCGCCGCGGTCGTGGCATGGGTTCCGCCGTCCGAGAAGGAATCGGGCGTGACGTTGAGCACGCCCATAATGCGCGGGCGCGCGAGCGAAATCTCGTGTTTTCCGCAGCGCCAGGTCATCTGGTCTTCTCGAAGCATAGGCACCTCTCCGTCGTGATTAGCTCTCTCGATTGTAGCGGGCGGGCAGATTCCGCGCCGGCAGGCGGAAAGCCAACACAGAACGGCAAGGTGTGACGATACCGCCCGGGATCGCTAGAAGTCGAAGGCCTTGGCGATATCGGCTTGGATGATGACGCTGGCGCGCGAGCTCACGGGGATGGGGTCGCGGTTCACAACCACGAGCTCCTGGCCGAGGAAATAGTCGACCAGACCCGCGGCGGGATAGACCACGAGACTCGTCCCTCCCACGATCAGCATGTCCGCCTGCTGGATCGCGCGCACAGAGTCGTGAATCACGCGGTCATCGAGGCTTTCTCCGTAGAGCACAACGTCGGGCTTGATCACACCACCGCACTCGGGGCAGACGGGGACCCCGTGCCCATCCTCATGCTCGCGCGCCATGATCCACTCGGCAGAATAGGTGGCGCCGCAACGCTGGCAGATGTTGCGATGGACCGAGCCGTGTAGCTCGAGTACGTTCTTCGACCCCGCTGCCTGATGCAGGCCGTCGATGTTCTGGGTCACCACGGCAGTGAGCCTGCCCTCGCGCTCGAGCTCGGCGAGCTTGAGGTGCGCCTGGTTGGGCTTGGCACCCAGCGCGATCATCTTCGTACGATAGAACTCGAAGAACTCCGCCGGATGGGTCTCGTAGAAGGCGTGCGAAAGCATAGTCTCCGGTGGGTAGTCGAACTGCTGGTTGTACAAGCCGTCAACGCTGCGGAAATCCGGAATGCCACTCGCCGTGGAGACGCCCGCGCCACCAAAGAAGACGATGCGCTCGTGGCGCTCGACGCGAGCCTTGAGCTCGGTGGCGGCCTCGGTTGGGTCCGTGATGGTGATGGGCATGGGAGCCTCGATTCTCGAGCGTGGTCACTTCGGCACAAGCATAGACCTTGGCAAACGGCCGGGTGCCGGAGCGGCCGGACGCCAGGGCGGATCAGAACCTCTTCACTCCGTCGTGCTAAAGTGCCATAGACCGTCAGGATGAGAAAGGAGCCGACATGGAGTCGACCAGCACACCTTCCGAGGCAGCGGCTCCGTCCAACGCTCCCGGAGCCGTGCAGCCCACCCCGGCGGTCGCTCCCGCTAACGTCCCCGGCGTGGCGCTCGTGCTGGAGGGCGGTGGCATGCGCGCCGCACACACCGCCGGCATCGTGGCCGCGCTCATCGAGCACGAGGTTTGGTTCCCCTACGTCTGCGGACTCTCCGCCGGATCCTCCAACGCAGTCAATTACCTCTCGCGCGACGCAGAGCGCACGCGCCAGGCCTTCGTCGACATCGCCGGAGACGAGCGCTTCGGCGGCATCGGCTCGCTCATGCGCCGCAACGGTTTCTTCAACGCGGACTTCCTCTACGAGCGCGCCATTCAGGACGGTACGCTTCCGTTCGACTGGGAGACCTTCCGCGCGAATCCCGCTCGGCTCCGCATCCAGGCATTCGAGCGAGACACGGGCCGCACCGTCACCTGGACGCGCGACGACATGACCTCGCGCGTGGGCATGGCGAGCCTCGTCCGCGCGAGCTCCACCATGCCGTTCGTCATGAAGCCCATCGAGGTTGACGGGCAGGTCATGCTCGACGGCGGCCTGGGCACAGGCGCGGGCATCCCGCTGCACATGGCGGAGGATGACGGCTACCAGCGCTTCTTCTTCGTCGCGACGCGCCCGGCCGGCTACCGCAAGGAGCCCATGGGGCACGGCACCCGCGGCATCATGCGACGCGTCTGCGCCGGGGAGCCTCACGTCTTTGAGGCGCTCGTCACGCGTGCCGAGCGCTACAACGCAGCACTCGACCACCTGGCCGAGCTCGAGCGCGAGGGCCGCGCCCTTGTCGTGCGGCCGGAGAGTATGCCCATCCAGAACACCGAGACGAACGTCGAGCGCCTCCGCGCCGTCTTCGACCAAGGCCATGCCCTGGCGGAGCGCGAGATGGACAACTGGCTGGAATGGCTCAAGAGCTAGCGCCCGCGGCCGCCCGCCACGGCGCCTGAGCAGCCTGTGGGCACTCTCTTCGACGTCCGCCCGCGTCCCACCGCACCGGGCCTGGGCTACAATCCTCCTGCACGCAACAACTTTGGAGGACCCATGCCAAACGCCCGCGAGCTCAGGCTCGTTTCTTGGAACGTCAACGGCCTTCGCGCCGTCATGAAAAAGGACCCGAGCTTCACCCAGGTCGTCGAGGATACGGCGGCAGACGTCTTCGCCATCCAGGAGACGAAGCTCCAGGCAGGCCAGATCGAGCTCGACCTCCCTGGCTATCACCAGACCTGGAGCTACGCGGAGCGTAAGGGCTACTCCGGCACCGCGGTCTTCAGCCGAGAGGAGCCGCGCAAGGTCCTTCGCGCGGACGCCCTGCTTCCCATCGCGCACGAGGTCCTCTCCGCGGAGGACGAGGAGCTCGTCGCCGTGGCAGCAACTGAGGGCCGCGTCTGCGCGCTCGAATTCCCGGAATATTGGTTCGTGGACGTCTACACGCCCAACGCCCAGAACGAGCTCGCGCGCATCGACACGCGCCTCGCCTGGGACACCGCCTATCGCGAGTTCCTCCGCCGCCTCGCCACGGAGAAGCCCGTGGTCACCTGCGGCGACTTCAACGTGGCCCACGAAGAGATCGACCTCAAGAATCCCGGCCCCAACCGTGGCAACGCAGGCTTCTCGGACGAGGAGCGTGAATCTTTCACGCGCCTGCTCGAGGCTGGCTTCACAGACACCTTCCGCATGCGATTCCCCGAGCTCACGGGTGCCTACAGCTGGTGGAGCTACCGCTTCAACGCCCGCAAGAACAACGCGGGCTGGCGCATCGACTACTTCCTCGTGAGCGATGACGTGGCAGACCGCGTGACCGGCGCCTCGATCCTCTCCGAGGTCTACGGAAGCGACCACTGCCCCGTCGAGCTCACGATCGAGCTGGGCTAAGCCTCCAGGCCTGCGGCCGCGAGGGCGGCGGTGAAGGTCTGGGCGTTGGTCGTGGCGATGAGCTCCTGGGGGAAGTGAATCTCCTCGAGAACCTCGAGCGCCGGTTCGAACTTGCCGATGGAGCAGCAGATATGGGCGTCCGTGCTGACGGCGATCTTGCAGCCCAACTCGGCGCAGGTCTCCGCGATCTTGCGGCAAGAGGTGGTCACGGCCTCGCGCTTGAACTCGAGGCTGTGGGCGTTGATCTCGATCAGCTTGCCCAGGCGCGCCGCCTCGGCGACAACCTCTCGCACGTCGAAGTCCACACCGGAGCGGCCGATGTGCCCGAGGATGAGGACCTTGGGGTCATGCAGGGCATTCAGGTACATCTGCGTGCCCGCGACGGTTCCCGACCCATGCGTGAACGAGCGGTCATGCACGCTTGCGATCACGTAGTCGCAATCGGAGAAGACCCTCTCCTTGAGGGTCGTGGCCTCGGAGAGCGGCGCGCCGTTGATCTCCATGTCAACCGACATGTCATAGCCAAAGAGGTTTCCGTCGAGATCGACGATGTCCGCCTCGCAGCCATGCATGAGGCGCACGCCCTCCCAGACCTTGGGCCACGCGCCGAAGTTGAAGAAGAACTGGAAGTCTCGCATGCGCTGCTCGGGAAAGAGCATGCAGCTGAAGTGCTCCGTGTCTCCCAGTACCTCGACGCCCTGCTCGGCGGCGGCGAGAACGTTCTCGCGAATGGTCGAGTACGCGTGGCGAGAGAAGAGCGTATGGGTGTGAACGTCGCAGCGGTTAGTGAGCATGGGCACCTTCCTACTTGTACTCCGCCGCCAGCGCCTTCCAGGCGGGCAGCGAGTTGACGATCAGGTCGTGGCTCACACAATAGCTTACGCGAACCCAGCCGGGACAGCCGAAGGAGTCAGACGGGACGGGCAGCAGCTCGTGGGCCTTCGCACGCTCGAAGAACGCCCCGGCGTCGGGCTCGAGCGCCTTGACCCAGAGGTAGAAGGCACCGTCCGGCTCGACGTACTCGAAGCCGGCCGCGGCGAGGCCCTCCGTGAGGGCAGCGCGGTTCTCGGCGTAGGCGTCGACGTCGCTCGGCTCGTCGACGCAGTCAGTCACCACGCGCTGGAAGATGGCCGGCGCGCAGACGAAGCCCAGCGTGCGGCCCGCGCCGGCAATGGCGAGGACAAGGCGGTCGTGCTCGGGGTTGGTGGGCGGCACGAGCACCCAGCCGATGCGCTCGCCCGGCAGCGACAGGCTCTTGGAGTAGCTGTAGCAGACAATGGTGCGAGCGTAGATGGCCGGCACCCACGGCACCTCGGCACCATAGGTGATCTCGCGATAGGGCTCGTCGGAGATGAGGTAGATGGGGTGGCCCAGCTCCTCGCCGCGGGTCTCGAGCACGCCGGCGAGCGCCTCGAGCGTCTCGCGCGTGTAGACGGCGCCGGTGGGGTTGTTGGGCGAGTCGATGATCACGGCGGCGGTGCGCTCGGTGATGGCGGCGGAGACGGCGTCGGCGTCAACCTGGAAGGTCGCGGGGTCTGCCATGACCTCGACGCAGGTGCAGCCGCAGGTCTCGATCCAGACGCGGTACTCCGGGAAGTACGGGGCAATGACGATGACCTCGTCGCCGGGGTTAGTCACGGAGTGCAGCGTGATGGAGAGGGACGCGGCGGCACCGCAGGTGAGGTAGAGGTCATCGGCCGCGGCGACGGGCGCGTCGCCCATCTCGGCGGAGAAGCGACGGGTGAGGGAGGCAGCGACGGCCTCGCGGCAGGCGGGCAGGCCGTTTGCCGGCGTGTAGCCGTGGACCTGAACGGGCGGGAGCTCCGCGGAACGCTTGAGCGACTCAGCGACGGCGGCGGGAGCGGGCACGCTCGGGTTGCCCAGGCTGAAGTCGAAGACGTTCTCGACGCCAATCTCGGCCTTGCGCACGGCGGCATAGGCCGCAATGTCTCGGATTGAGCTCTTGGACGCCCCATAGCCGTACATCGTCTCGTTGATCATATCGTCCCCCTCGATCGCGATTGGCTTGTCGTGTCAGCGTGGGCCGGGTAGCAGCGCGCTATGTCGCATTCTATCCCTCCGATGGCAGCGCTAGGTTACGACGGCGCTACATATGACGGCGACGGGCGGACGCAGGGCGTAGGGGCCGTCGCGGGAACGGCACGGAGAGGTGCCCGGCACAGCGCCAGCGCTGAGGGTCAGCCGCCACGGGGCCGCCGCGCGAATCGGCCGGCACGCAAGAAAGCCGCCACGGGGCCGCCGCGCGAATCGGGCCGCCGCGGAAACGGCACGCGAATCGGACCGTCACGCAAAAAAGGGCGGCACGCAATCTGAACTGCGTGCCGCCCCTCGGACGGATCTTGTTTGCCTAGCCGTGACTAGCTCGCGTTGGCGTCCTCGCCGGCGACGGGCTCCGTCGCGGTCGCGGCGTTACCCGCGGCGTCACCCGCGGCGTCACCAGCCTCGGCGGCAACGGCGGCATGCGCCGCAGCGGCGGCCTCTGCGGCGGCGGCCTCGTCGACCTCGCCAGGAGCAGTCTGCTTGCCGGCGGTCTCCTCCGGGTGAGCCTCCAGGTACTTGTCCCACTCGTTGTCGAGCAGGGCCTTCACGGCCTCGCCCTCGACGGTCTCGCGGGAGAGAAGCACCTCGGCCATCGTATCCATCTGGCCGCGACGGGCCTCGAGCACGGCGCGGGCGCGGTCGTGGGCCTCGCGCATGATGCGCTCAACCTCATCATCGATACGCTTGGCGGTCTCAGCCGAGTAGTCCTGGTGATCCGCGTAGTCACGGCCGAGGAAGACCTCGTGCTGCGCCTCGCCAAACACCTGCGTGCCCAGCTCCTCGCTCATGCCCAGGCGGGTGACCATCTGGCGCGCGATCTTCGTGGCGCGCTCGAGGTCATTGCTGGCACCGGTGGTGATGTCACCGCAGAAGAGCTCCTCCGCGGTGCGGCCACCCAGAAGCACGGCGATCTGGTCGAGCATGCCGTTGCGCGTGTTGAGGAAGTGGTCCTCCTCCGGAAGCGAGAGCGTGTAGCCCAGGGCTTGGCCGCGCGCGATGATCGAGATCTTGTGGACCGGATCGGCGTTGTCGAGGATGTGGCCGACAAGGGCGTGGCCGCTCTCGTGGTAGGCGATGGTCTTGCGCTCCTCCGCCGTCATGACGCGGCTCTTGCGCTCGGGGCCGGCGATGACGCGCTCCATTGCCTCCTCGACCTCAGCCATGGTGATCTGGGACTTGTTGCGACGCGCCGCGAGAAGGGCGCTCTCGTTCATGAGGTTCATGAGGTCAGCGCCGGTGAAGCCCGGGGTGAGCTGGGCGAGGCGCTTGAAGTCAACGTCCGGGGCAAGCGGCTTGTTCTCCGCGTGGACGCGGAGAATGTGCTCGCGACCGAGGACGTCCGGACGGTCGACCGTGACCTGGCGGTCGAAGCGGCCGGGACGCAGCAGCGCCGGGTCGAGGATGTCCGGGCGGTTGGTAGCGGCGATGAGGATCACCGCGTCGTTCGCCTCGAAGCCGTCCATCTCGACGAGGAGCTGGTTGAGCGTCTGCTCGCGCTCGTCATGGCCACCGCCGAGGCCAGCGCCACGCTGGCGGCCGACGGCGTCGATCTCGTCGATGAAGATGATGCTGGGGCTCGCGGCCTTGGCCTGCTTGAAGAGGTCACGCACGCGGCTCGCGCCAACGCCCACGAACATCTCCACGAAGTCAGAGCCGGAGATGGAGAAGAACGGCACGCCCGCCTCGCCGGCGACGGCCTTGGCAAGCAGCGTCTTGCCCGTGCCCGGAGGGCCGACGAGCAACACGCCGCGCGGGATCTTGGCGCCCATCTTCTGGAAGCGCTCGGGCTCGGCGAGGAAGTCGCGAATCTCCCTGAGCTCCTCGACGGCCTCGTCCACGCCGGCAACGTCCGAGAACTTGACCTTGGGACGAGTCTGCTCCGTCGTCTTCGCCTTAGTCTTGCCAAAGCCCATGGCGCGACCGTTCTGGTTCTGCATGCCACGCATGAAGTAGACGAAGACGGCAACCATGATCAGCGTCGGGAGGACGGTGAACAGGAGGGTCTCGATCCAGTCATCGCTCGAGGTATCCACCACGTAGGTGGTGTCGGGGTGTCCCTCCATGAGCTCAGACAGGGAGTCGGAGCCAACGTAGGAGCTCTTGAAGGCAACGAGCTTGGAGTCATCGCCGACGTCCTGCTTGTTGGCCCAGTACTCACCAGTGAGCTCGCCCGACGCCGCGCGATACGTAAGGTTGTCGACGCGGTCCTCCTTGATGGCGGTGACGACGTCATTCGTGGGGAGCTCCGTCGCGCCCGCCTGGCCGGACATGAAGCCCGGCATGAAGGAGAAGACGATGTAGCCGATAAGCGCGAGCGTCAGGATGGTGTAGACGATGCCGCGGCGCTGGTCGCCAGGATTGGGCGTGCCGGGAGGCACCGGGGCGCCAGGGCGCTCAGGGCCGTTGCTCTGGTTGTTCTCACTCATGCTACTTACCGTAAACCTCCGGCTTGAGGACTCCGATGTAGGGCAGGTTGCGGTAGCGCTCGGCGAAGTCGAGGCCATAGCCCACGATGAAGGAATCAGGCACGTGCGCGCCCACGTAGCGCGGCTTGACGGCGGCAGTCTGGCCCTCGACGTCCTTCACGAGGAAGGCTGCGATCTCGAGGGAGGCGGGCTTGCGCGAGCGCAGGTTCTTCATGAGGTAGGACAGCGTGAGGCCAGAATCGAGGATGTCCTCGATGATGAGGACGTCGCGGCCCTCGATCTTGGTGTCGAGATCCTTCACGATGCGGACGACGCCCGAGCTCTTGGCACCATCGCCGTAGCTCGAGACGGCCATGAAGTCGATGCCGAGCTCGCAGTCGATCGCACGCATGACGTCGCCCATAAAGACAACGGCACCGCGAAGCACGGCGATGAGCAGCGGGTTCTTGCCTGCGTAGTCACGCGTGATCTCCGCGCCCATGCGGGTGACGATATCCTTGATGTCCTGCTCGGAGAGCACGACGCTCTCGACGTCTGGATGGATTTGCTCCATGGGAGCGCTCCTCTCTGAGGCCGGTCGCCTCATTTGCCCCACGGCGCCGCTTGCCGGCGCTCACGGTGGGAACTGCCATTCTACCAGCCCCGTCTGACAATAAACGGGACGGCACGGGAAACGATGCGCAGGCGGTCGCCAGTAGTTGACAAAGGGACTGTCCCTTTGTCAACCCGCCCTTTGTCAACCCGCCCTTTGTCAACCCGCCCTTTGTCAACCCGCCCTTTGTCAACCCGCCGCAGCCACCTGAAAAAGGGACTGTCCCTTTTTCAGGTGGCCATTGCGAGCTGCCTCACTGGCGCGTGGGGACGAGGCGGAGCTCGAGGAGGACGCGGGAGGCGTCGGTCACGCGGGCACGCTCGTCGGCACGCAAGGGCGCCACCCAGAGGATCCGCCCGCCGTCACCGATGCGCACGACGGGCACGCCGGCACGCTCCGCCGCAGGGACCTTCGCGTCGATCAGCAGGTCGGAGAGCTTCTTCGACTGGCCGTGCATCCCCAGCGGACAGAGCACCTCGCCTACCTCCGGTGAGGAGACCCAAAGGCTGCCGCCTAGGGGGCCAAGCCCACACGCCTCCGCGTCGAGCAGGACGGACGCGCCCTCCCACTCGCGGGCGTGGGCGCGGGCAAGCGCCACCGGGTCACTCCCCGGGGCGACCTCGCGCAGACGCGCCGTCAGCGTGCCGCCGGCGAGCAGAAGCGCTCCCTCGGGACCAGGCCCCGCGAGCACGCTCGAAGCGCCCGCCATCCCCTCGAGAGCGGGAACCTCGATCCAACCCGAGGTAGCGACACCGGCCTGCGCCATGCGGGCACGCACGAAGAGCATCCCGTACGAGACGCGCGCGTCGACGCCGCCCGGCAGTGTGGCCGAGCCCTCGCCCGCCGCGACGAGCTCGAGCACGCGCGTGACGTGACGCGAATCGAGGCGGCAACCCGGGCATGCCGCGAGCACGGCCATGCGCACGACGCGGCGCGCGATGGCGACGTCCGCCGCGGCGAGGCGGGCGCCGTCGAGCACGACGAGCCCCTCCTCCCGCCTGCGCTCGAGGGCGCGGAACGCGCGCGAGGCGACCTGCGTGAGGTACGAGTCCTCGTCCGAGAGGATCTCGCAGGTAGCGGCCATGCTCTCGAAGAGACGCGGGTTGCGCTCGAGCGCCCGCGGCACGACCTCGTGGCGCACGAAGGACCGCAGGTAGCGGGTGTCGGCGTTCGTCGCGTCCTCGCGCCAAGCGATGCCGCGCATGCGAAGGAGACGGCAGAGGTCCTCGTGCGTGCGATCGAGTAGGGGGCGCACGATGCGGTTGCGGCGGCGTGGAATGGACGAGAGCCCCTGCGTGCCGGAGCCCTTGATGGCATGCATGAAGAAGGTCTCCGCGCGGTCGTTGGCCGTGTGGGCCGTGAGGATGCGCGCGGCGGAGCGGGGCAGGCCCGCCTCCTCGCACAGGCGGTTCGCCAGGCGCGTCGCCGCAGCGTAGCGCACCTCTCGCGCGACGTTCTCGACGTTGGTGTCGCCGGTGGCCGGGTCCGCCGCAAGCGCTGCGACGTCTACTCGCACGACCTCGACGGGAACGCCGAGGCTGGCGCAGAGCTCACGCACGAAAGCCTCGTCGCCGTCCGCCGCCTCACCCCTGAGCTGATGGTTCACGTGGAGCACGTGGAGGCGCTCGCGGGCGATGCGCGCGAGACCACGGCCGTCATCGATGTCGAGCTCGTCCGTCGCGGCGAGCAGGAGGAGGGCCGTGGAGTCCGCGCCACCAGAGACCATGAGGACGACGGGGCCGGCCGCCTCGGCATCTGCGCGGCCGGCGCGCACGGGCGACGTCGTCGCCGCGTATCTCCTGCTCACACTCGTCATGGCACTCCCCTCGTGCGCTTTGGCTGCCGGCCCAGGCAGCCGGCGCTGCGCGCGTCCGCGGCGGCCGTCGTCGCGTGCTCGACGCCCGCC
>NZ_CAKUIH010000016.1 GCF_934660935.1 uncultured Parolsenella sp.
CCGTTTGTCTCCACCCGCATAGCGGGTGGTTTAAAGCTGGCCGCTGCGCGGCCAGCAGACTAAAGTCTTGAAGCAAAGGACGGGTCGCTCCCAGCGGAGCGGCCCGTCCTCTTATCCCATGCAAGCGACATGACTAGCCACTCGCAAGCGCATGCGACGCAAGTAGCCACTCGAGCCACGCCCACCTCAAAACGCAAAAAGCACCCGTGCAGGGAGGTTGCACGGGCGCGTATGTAGCAACTGGCCTCAAGCGATGCCAGGAAGGGGAACATGGCTCAAGCCAGGTGACGCTAACAACTACCGAGAGCGGCAAGCCCCATGTCGAGGAGCAGGGCCGCATGCTGAGGCTGGTACTCATCCGGAGCGATGGTAACGACCTTCTTAGCGCCCGCCTCTTCAAACGCCGCCTTCGCGAAATCAACCGCGGGAGACAGCATAATCACGTCAGCGTCCTCCACGTGATCTACGGCCTCGCCGACTGGCATCGACTTGACGTCGACATCAAGGTTGCGCCCCTCGACGAGCGCACGCATCTTGGCGGCAATGACGCTCGAGGTAACGCTAAGAGTGCAGCATAGAACGATCTTCTTCATGACCATGCCTTCCGTCTCTGAGGCGGGAATACGATTCACATGCCATGCGAGGTCGATAGGGCGCGCTTCCGCATGATCCGTACAAACGCGACGAGGCGCGCCTTGCCCGCTCGTCCTATGTATCGCACAAGGACGACTTCCAATCACGGGCCAAGCGAAGCAAAAGGGGTGGCTCCCGCCCGCAAGCCATTCGAGCGGGAGCCGAGGGGGGACTACTTCTTCTGGACGTACTTGAGGCAGTCGAGCGTGACGGCGGTGAGGATGATGATGCCGGAGAACACGAACTGCAGGTTGGTGTCGATGCCCAGAATGGTGAGGGAGTAGGTAAGCGCGGTGAAGATCAGCACGCCGACCGTGACGCCCGAAATCTTGCCGATGCCGCCGGTGAAGGAAACTCCGCCGACCACGCAGGCCGCGATGGCGTCCATGTCCCAACCCTGACCATAAGCGGCGGAGCCAGAACCGACCATGCGCATGCACTCGAGCCAGTCGCCGAAGCCGTAGAGGATGCCGGCGAGCACGAAGGCACCGATGGTGACGCCGAAGACGGAGATGCCGGAGACGGCAGCGGCCTCGGGGTTGCCACCCACGGCGTAGAGGTTCTTGCCGAACGTCGTCTTGTTCCAGATGAACCAAACGATCGCGACGGCGAGGGCGGCCCAGAGAATGATCGTCGGGAAGCCGTTAACCTTCGGGATGAAGATGCCCGGGATGGCACCCTCAATGGCACCGAAGGAAACACCCTTGGTGGCATAGGTCACGAGACCAAAGATGATGAGCATGTTGGCCATCGTGGAGATGAACGGGTGCATCTTGAAGCGCGCCGTGAAGAAGCCGGCGATGGTCGTGAACATCGTCGTCAGGCAGATGCAGACGACGAGGGCCAGAAGCGCACGCGGAACAAGGGGGACCGAGGTGAAGTCGAAGACGACACCAAAGACCGAACCCGTGTTGATGCCCTGGTGCATGATGATCGTCGAGGCGGTCATGCCCATACCGACCATACGGCCAATCGAAAGGTCAGTGCCCGTAAGCAGGATCAGACCGGCGACGCCAAGGGCGTAGAACATGCGCGGCGAGGCCTGCTGCAGGATGTTAAGGACGTTCTGGTAGGTGAGCAGCTGCGTGCCCTTAACGATCGGGGCGGCGATGCACAGGCCGATGAACACGAGAAGAATGACGATGTACAGGCCGTTCTTCAGGAAGAAGTTGCGCGTGTTGAACGTGTAGAGGTAGTTCTCGCGCTTCTGCGCCTGCTTCTCAGCGAAGGTGAACTTGCCCATGCGCAGCATGTCGATGAGGTGATACTCATAGGCGAAGGCCTCGTGCTGGCGATCCTTGATCTGCTGCAGCTCGGTGGTGTAGGTCACCTTGGCGTCGAACTGACGGTTCTTGTAGATGTAGTTCTCCTCCTTGACCTCCCTGGAATCAGAGAGACCGGCGAGGGTCTGCTTGTGCTCCTCGGCTAGGTCGGCGAGCGCCTTCTCGTACTTGGCCTTGGCCTCGACCTTCTGCGCGGCGCAGCTGGCCTTGACGGGCTCGTAGTACTCGGAGTCGAAGTGCTGCTTGAGATATGCCTCGGCGTCGGCGATGAGCTTGTCGACCTCGGGCTTGTTGGCGGCCTCGACCTTCTTGGCCTTCTCCATCTCGGCCCTGTACTCGGCGATGGCCTCGTCGCGCTCGGCCTTGGTGAGGACGCGATCGGACTTGGTGACGTCGATGCTGGTCTGAAGGGTGACGACCTTCGTCGTGCCCTCGGCACGGAGCTCGTCGACCTTGCTCTGGATAGTGCTTACATACTCATCGATCGGCTGGATGAGTTTTGCCTCATCGTCGATCGAGAGAATCTTTCCGCTGGGTGCGGCCATATGATCAGACTCCCTCCTGTTACAGGTACTTGGCGCTCAGGCGCAGAAGCTCTTCCTGGTTGGTCTCGGACGTGTTCACGATGCCGGAAAGTCGGCCGTTGGACATGACGCCGATGCGGTTGGTAATGCCGAGGATCTCTGGCATCTCAGAAGAGACCACGATGATCGTCTTGCCCTGCTTGGCCATCTTGATAATCAGCTCGTAAATCTCATACTTCGCACCAACGTCGATGCCGCGCGTGGGCTCGTCCATCATAAAGACCTGCGGCCCACGCTCGAGCCACTTGCCGAAGATGACCTTCTGCTGGTTGCCGCCCGAAAGCGACGAGATGAGGTCGTCGGGGCCCATGCACTTGGTGTTCATCGTCTTGATCTCTTTGGCGGTCGCACGGACCATCTTGTCCGTCGAGAGCGCAACACCGCTCTTGTACTGGTTGAGATTGGCGATGGTGGTGTTGAACGTCAGGTCGCCCTTGAGGAACAGGCCGTTGGCCTTACGCTCCTCGGTGATGAGGGCAAACCCGTGTTCCATGGCGTCGCGCGCGTTGTTGAAGTTCATAAGGCGATCGCGGAAATAGACGCGACCGGCAGCACGCGTACGCACGCCAAAAATCGTTTCGAGCAACTCGGTTCGGCCGGCGCCCACCAGACCATACAGACCAAAGATCTCGCCCTTGCGAACATCGAAGGTGATGTCCTGCAGGTGCGGCTCGAACTTGGTGGACAGGTGCTGGATCGAGAGGATCGGCTCGCCGGGCTCGTTGTCGACCGGCGGGAAGCGGTTCTCAAGCGAGCGGCCGACCATGGCCGAGATGAGCTCGTTCATATTCGTGTCTGAGGTGTGCTTCGTCATGACGAGGTTGCCGTCACGGAGCACGGAGATGTCATCACAGATCTCGAAGATCTCGTCCATCTTGTGGGAGATGTAGACGAGCGCAATGCCCTGGCTTTTAAGCATGCGCATCATCTGGAAAAGCTTCTCGACCTCCTGAGCCATCAGCGACGAAGTGGGCTCGTCGAGCACGATGACCTTGGCGTTATACGAGATTGCCTTCGCGATCTCACACATCTGGCGCTGCGAGACACTCATGTTCTTCATCGGCTGGGTAAGGTTGACCGTCATGCCGAGGCGACGGAACAGGTCCGAGGCCTCCTTCTTCATGCGGGCCTCGTCGATGATGCCGGCGCCGTTAACGGGATAGCGACCCAGGAACAGGTTGTCTACCACGTTGCGCTCGAGGCACTGGTTGAGCTCCTGGTGGACCATGGCCACGCCGTTCTCGAGCGCGTCCTTAGGACCGGAGAAGCTCACCTCCCTGCCGTCGAGGATGATGTCACCCTCGTCCTTCTGGTAAGTGCCAAACAGGCACTTCATCATGGTGGATTTGCCTGCGCCGTTCTCGCCCATGAGCCCCATCACGGTGCCACGACGCACATTGAGGTTGATGTGATCGAGGACCCTGTTACGGCCGAACGACTTGCTCATCCCTTTGATTTGCAGGACGTAGTCCTCTTGCTCATCCGCCATTTGATCACCCCTCTTTACCCCTAGAAATTGATAACGTACTCATCCCTTATCGGGAAAAGGCCGGGAAGAGGACCTGCCCCTCCCCGGCCCAGCGCCAACGTTAAAGCTGGACGATAGCTAGACCTACGCCAGGAGCGAGGTGTAGGAGGAGCCGTTGTCGGTCTTCACCATGTTGATGGCGAAGGCGTCGTACTCGCCCGGGTTGCCGAGGCGGTTCGTGATGTTGGACTCGGTCTGGCCGTCGCCACCGATGTAGTCAACCTTGAGGTTGAGGAGCTTGTCGTACTTCTGGAGGAGCGGCTGGTAGGTGGCGGACAGGAAGTTGTCGGCCGCGTTGTAGATGTCGAGCCAGACATTCTTCTCCGGACTCTTGGAGGAGTCAAGCTGAGCCTGGGCGCCGTCATACAGAGCGGTGGCGTCGGCGAACTTGTCGGCGTTCTCGGCAGTGACGGCGAGGTTCATCGCGTAGTAGGAGCGATCCTCCTCGCTGTACTTGTAGTCGGCCTCGGCAAGGACGTTGCCGGCGTCGTCGGCCGTGGAGATGCCCGTGTTGATGTCAACGCCGTCAAGGGAGTTGCGGAGCAGGCGGAGGGTCAGGTAAGCCTGAACGGCCGGGTTCTGGGAGATGGTGCCGGCGTAGCCCTCGGCGATGGCGGCGACAGCGTCAGAGTTGGCGTCGTAGCCGAAGGTCGGGACCTTGTTCTCCTTGGACCAGGCGTTGAACATGGCCATGCCCATGCCGTCATTGTTGGAGACGATGACGTCGATCTGGTCACCGAAGGAGGTGGCCCAGGAGCCCAGGGCGTTGCCAGCGGTAGCAGCATCCCAGGTGGCGCCGGCGGAGTTCTTCATCTCCTGCGAGGCGAGCTCGCGGACGATGTACTTCTTGCCGTTAACCTCGAGCTCGCCGTCCTTGACGACGGAAGCGGAACCGTCGACGTTGGTGCCGGCGGCCTCGGAGACGATAGCGCCGTCCTTCTCGACAGCGGTGCCGAGAGCCTTGCGGCAGCCACGGGTACGGGCGATGGAGTCGTTGTGGCCCACATCACCGATGGCAAGGACGTAGCCGATGATGCCGTCGCCGTTGCGGTCGATGGTGTCGATGTGCTCCTTGATGTAGTCAACGACCATCTGACCCTCGAGCTCGCCGCCCTGGTTGGCGTCGAAGCCGACGTAGTAGGTGTTGGCGTTCCAGTTGAGCGTGGTCATGTCGAGCTCACCGGTGGAGCTGTTGGACGGCTGGCGGTTGAAGAAAACGACCGGCTTATCCTTGTTGGCGACATCTCCGCCAGCAGCGGCCGTGGTGGCGGCGCCGTTGTCAGAGCCGCCGCAGCCAACGAGGCTGCCAGCAGCGACGGTGGTCAGGCCAAGACCACAGACCTGGAGGAACTTACGACGAGACATTGCCATAACGATCTCCCTTTCCTTTTTAGCGCGCGATTCGCGCGCCTTTTGACGGTTGGCGGGAATTCTCCCGCTCCGGACTCAAGAGTAACGCATTGGAAATAAAAGTTGACCACTCCTGAGTCGCCATTTCATGTGAGTACGTTAACATTCTTGTTGCACGCACAACTCAGCGAGGCTCGGATTGTTGCCGAACGGTCGAATTTTGCGCCGCGAGTGGCACTACGAGCGTGCAGGTAGGTCCTTAGTTTTCAGCTTTGGGATTCCCGCAAAAAGCCGCCTTGTCAACACGTGCGAGCTCTTCCGCACTCCACGCCCCCATTGAGGGCCCTGAGGTTCTCAAGGACCTGCTTGGGAAGCGAGGGCGCCTGACGACACAATGTCTACACTATGCCCTCGCTCGGGCAACGGAGCCACGCTCGATAAGCTTGCCGGGAATGCGCACGGCAACGACCTGATTGTTTGCCGGATCCTCCGGCACGGCATGCTCAAAGGCGGTGCGTCCACGCTCGCTCATGTCGAAGCGCACGGTAGTGAGCTGGCAGTTGGGCACATAGTCCACAAGCGAGTCATCGACGCCGACGACGCTCACGTCCTCCGGAACACGCAACCCGTGACCGCGCAGGGCACAGATGACGCCATTTGCCATTTGGTCGTTCGCGGCGAAGACCGCCGTGAAGTCATGGTCATGCTCGAGCATTTGGCATGCCGCCTCATAGCCGCTATTCGCAGACCAGTCTCCACGCGTGGGCTCGACCACGGCGAGTCCCCTCTCCTGGAGGGCGTCCCTCCAACCAGCCTGGCGAAAAACTTCGTCCACGGAGAACTCGGGGCCGGCAACATAGCGAATCTCACGGTGGCCATACGAGAAGAGATGCTCCATGAGCGTAAGGGCGCAACGATACTGGTCAGAGTCGACCGTCGTACAGCGTGGGTGCGCATACATGGAGACAATCACCGAAGGAAGACCCGCAAGCGGCGTGAACTCCTCGAAGTCTGGCGCGAGACGGCTCATGCCGAAGATGACGCCATCGACAGGCAGCGCAGACATCGCGCGCGTGGCCTCTTCGAGGCTAAAGTTCTGGTTCTTGCTAATTTCCATAAGCGTGACGGCGTAACCGCGGTCTCGCGCGGCGGCGGTGATTCCGTCAAGCATAGAGAGGTTGCCGAACTCCGTGATGTCGTTCACGCAGAAGCCAACGGAATGGTACCTGCCGTCCCTGAGCGAACGACCCGCATAGCTCACGCGGAAGCCAAGCTGGTCCATAGCCTCCTGAACGCGCTTGCGCGTCCTCTCGCTGACATTGGGCATGTTGTTCGCCACGCGAGAGACCGTCTGCTGCGATACGCCCGCGAGGCGCGCCACATCAACCATCGAGACGGTGCGCCCAGCCGTCACCGCCTTGGTCTCGTTGTCTTCACTGCGCATCACGCCGCTCGCCTCCCGGTCCCGCCAGATTCGTTGGGCAACGGCCGACCCGCCCCAGACACAGGGCGGACAAGCCCCCACGCCGCTCACAGGGCAATTATGGCCGATTGCGGGAATGGGGGCTGGTTCGGCAAATTCCTTATGAGTACGTTAACATTATTCGAGTGAAGTGTCCCGATTACTCGCCGAACGGCAGTCAGGACACGTAAATGCGAGTGCGAGAGGCACATCATGGCAAACATCGAGTTCCTTGGGAAAGCCCCGGACGGCACCCCCGTGAGTTCATATGAGCTCTCCTGCGATGGCGTCACCGCCCGCGTCATGGACTTCGGGGCAACCCTCCTCTCCCTCAGCGCGCCCAACAGGGACGGCGCGGCGGAGGACATCGTCCTCGGGTTCGACAGGCTCGACGGCTACTTCGATAACCCCGCCTGCTACGGCGCGACCGTAGGCCCCTCCGCCAATCGCACGGACCTCGGCCAGGTCACCATTGGCGAGGCCACGTACCAGATGCCCAAGAACGACGGCCCGGACTCCCGCAACAACCTCCACACCAATCTTGCGGACGGCCTGCACAAGCGCGTCTGGAACGCCGAGCCCGCGGAGGATGATTCCTCCGTCACCTTCTCCATAACGCTCGTGGACGGCGACTACGGTCTTCCCGGCAACCGATGGATCACCGCGACATACGCGCTTGCCCCCTCGCCCGAGGGCGGCGTGGCGCTCACCCTGCACTATAGGTGTGAGTCTGACGCTCCCACGTTTGTGAACATGACCAACCACACCTATTGGAACCTCGCCGGCCACGCCTCCGGCCTCGTCTTGAACCAGCTGGTCAGCGTGAACGCCAGCCATTACCTACCCCTTCGCTCAGACAACGTCTCTCTGGGCGAGGTCGCCGATGTCGCCGGCACTCCGTTTGACTTCAGGCAGGCCAAGGAGCTCGGCCGCGACATCGAGCTCGAGAACGAGCAGCTCGCCCAGGGTCGCGGCTATGACCACTGCCTCTGCGTCGACGGCTATGACGGCACGAGCGTGCCGCGTCACGCGCTTCATGCCGAGGACCCCGCGAGCGGCCGCGTGCTCGACATCTCAATCACGACGCCGGGCGCGCACCTCTACACAGGCAACTGGCTTGATGACACAGACGCCAAGGACGGCGCCACGTACACGCCCCGTTGCGGCTTCGCCTTCGAGCCCGAGTTCTGGCCCGACAACATGCATCACGATGACTGGGAGCACCCCGTCTGCAAGCCAGGACAGCCCTACGAGCAGACCATCGTCTATCGCTTCGCCAACAGGTAATTACCGACGCGTATGCGCCTCGAGAAAGGACCATCCATGAGCGACAGTATCTGTCCCGAGCTCCTCTCGCACCTCACCGAGCTATTCGAAGACGCCTTCGGCCCCGTTGGCGACGGGCGCGTCCTCCATGTCCACGCACCCGGTCGCTCCGAGATTTCGGGCAACCACACGGACCACGAGGGTGGCCACGTCATCGCCGCCGCGCTCGACGTGGCGGTCGACGGCCTCGCCCGCCCCAACGGCACCAACACCGTGCGCGTCGCCTCCGAGGGCTATCCCCTCATCGAGGTCAACCTCGACACGCTCGATGTCGTCGAGGACGAGGAGGGAACCACCGCGAGTCTCGTGCGCGGCATGGCCCACGAGGTCGCCGCGAACGGTGGTACGCCCGTGGGCTTCGACCTCGCGATGACCTGCACCGTCCCCTCGGGCGGCGGCCTCTCCAGCTCCGCCGCCGTCGAAGGCGCCTTTGGCCGCGCGATGGAGGCCCTCTGGGGCGTCACCCCCGCCGAGCCCGTCGCCCTCGCGCAGATGAGCCAGCGCACCGAGAACAACTACTACGGCAAGCCCTGCGGCCTCATGGACCAGGCCGCCGTCTGCCTGGGCGGCCTCGCCTTCATGGACTTCGAGGACTCCGCCAACCCCAAGACGCAGAAGCTCGAGCTCGACTTCGAGAAGTACGGCCACGCCCTGGTACTCGTGAAGGTCGGCGCGGACCACGCCGCCTCCACCGATGACTACGCCGCCGTCCCGGGCGAGATGCAGGCCATCGCGGCCAAGCTCGGCCACGCGCGCCTGTGCGAGGTCAACAGGACCGACTTCGACCGCGACGTCCCCGCCCTTCGCGAGGAGTTTGGCGATCGCGCCGTTCTCCGCTGCATCCACTATTGGTATGAGAACGACCTTGTCGACCGCCGCTGGGAGGCGCTGCAATCCGCGAACATCGACGCGTTCCTCTCGCTGACGCGCGCGAGCGGCGCCAGCTCCGCAATGTACCTGCAGAACGTCGTAGCCGAGCTTGGCCGCGAGCAGCCCGCCATGTACGCCCTCGGCCTTGCCGAGCACATCCTGAACGGCCGCGGTGCCGTGCGCATCCACGGCGGCGGCTTTGGCGGCACCATCCAGGCCTTCGTTCCGCTCGACCTCGTCGATGGGTTCATCGAGCGCATGGACTACTGGCTCGGCTCCGGCTCAAGCCGTCGCTACAAGGTCTCTGACGAGGGGGCGTTCGCGGCATGGCTGTAGAGCAGGACGCAACTCTCCGCGACGCGATCCAGGCGCTCGTGGACTACTCCGTAACCCATGGCCTCGAGCAGGCGGAGGATCGCGTGTGGTCCTACAACGCCATGCTCGAGTGCGCCGGCGCCCAGGGTCCCGCGCCCGAGGTGGACTGGGTCCTTACCGAAGGCACGCCCGCAGAGGACGCCACGTTCGACCTCGACGCCACCTTGGCAATCATCGCCGAGGCCGCCGTGGCCAACGGTACGGCAGACGACACGGCAAGCGGACGCGACCGCGCCGCATGCCGCGTGATGGGGCTCCTCATGCCCAAGCCCGCCGCCGTCGCCGCCGAGTTCAGGCGCCTCGCCGGCGAGCAGGGACCCAAGGCTGCCACCGGCTGGTTCTACCAGCTGTGTTGCGATGCCGGCTACGTGCGTCGCTCTGCCATAGCCCGCAACATCGAGTGGGTCACCCCCACCGGTTGGGGCGGCCTTGAGATCACGATCAACCTCTCCAAGCCCGAGAAGGACCCGCGCGAGATCGCCGCTGCGGGTACCGTCAAGAACACCGGCGAGAAGTACCCCGCCTGCCAGCTCTGCATCGAGAACGAGGGTTACGCCGGTCGCGCCGCGAGCGCCCCGGGCGGCGCGCACCCCGCACGCCAGAACCTACGTATCATTCCCATCACGCTTGGCGGCGAGCGTTGGGGCCTCCAATACTCCCCTTACGCCTACTTCAACGAGCACTGCATCGCGATGAGCTGCCACCACAGGCCGATGCACATCGACCGCACCGCGCTCTCCTGCCTTCTCGATTTCGTCGACACCGTTCCGGGCTACTTCATCGGCTCCAACGCCGACCTCCCGATCGTCGGTGGCTCCATCCTGTCGCACGACCACTTCCAGGGCGGCGCTCACGAGTTCCCGATGATGCGCGCCGAGGTGGTTGGCGAGTTCACGATGGATGGATTCCCCGGCGTCACCGGCGCCGTGCTTCGCTGGCCCCTCTCCGTGCTGCGCCTTCGCAGCGCCAGCAGGGACGAGCTCCTCGATGCCGCCACGCACGTCATCGACGCGTGGCGCGCCTGGTCCGATGAGTCCGTGGGCATTATCGCCAACGACCCCGACGGCACGCGCCACAACACCGTGACGCCCGTGGTCCGCCGCGTTGACGAGAACGGCAACGTTGGTGGCGAAGGCTATGAGGTCTACCTCGCCCTTCGTTGCAACATCACCACGGCGGAGCATCCGCTGGGCGTGTTCCACCCCCACGCGGAATACCACCACATCAAGAAGGAGAACATTGGCCTCATCGAGGTCATGGGCCTTGCCATCCTTCCGCCGCGCCTCGTTCCCGAGCTTGCGGCTGTGCGTGAGCACCTACTTGCGGGCGACGTGGCGGGCCTTTCCGCGGACGAGCTCACTGCGAGCCATGCCGATTGGGCCGCTGACGTGTTCGCGCGCCGCGGCGATGAACTTACCCCCGAGAACGCCCTCGACATCCTGCACGAGGAGGTCGGCGTCGTCTTCGGCCACGTGCTCGAGAACGCTGGCGTCTTCAAGTGGGACGAGCAGGGCCGTGCCGCCTGCGAACGCTTCGTCGGGAGCCTGTAGCAGGGCCGCCTATCCGCAAACATAGACGCGCAGAAAGGCACCGGGCCGCTCCCGAACGGGGGCGGCCCTTTCCTTTAGGATGGATTTCCAGCTGCGGCCTCGTCAGCAATGGCCACAGTGCCCGGCGTCGCAGTGGCCATCCCAAGCCGCGCGGCGACGCCTCCTATCCACGAGCGCGATAACGGCGCAGGAGGCTCGCACCCGGACGAGCGGGCAGTTCGATATTGAGACCCATAAGCACGTTGATGATCCAGACGAAGAACAGCAGCACGACGACGGGAATCACGCAGTTCGTCACAATCATGACCGCGAATGCCTCTATGAGGCGAGCGACCCAATCCTTCGCCGTGTCGAGGATGCCCGTAACCCCAGAGCTCAAGGCCGTACCAGCACCGCTGAGTGCAGACCCGATATCCTCGCCGAGGCCACCCGCCCACGCGGCAAACGCGCCGATGGGATCGGTCGAGGCGTCGGGCGCCTCGCCGGACGACGCGGACGAGGCCCCGTCACTCGTCTGAGCATCGTCCGCGGCGTCGGCACTTTCAGTCGCCGCAGCCGCAGTCCCGGCGTCCGCAGCGCCCCCGGCGTCCGTCTCGGAAGAAACGGAGGTGGCATCATACTCGAAGGTCTCCTCGATCATATTGGAGACCTGCACGCTCGCGGGCACGACAAGCGTGAGGGCGAGCGCGAGAAGGGCGAGCTTGACCGCCGACGCACGCAGGCCCGCACGCCACGTCACATCTTCGCGCACGAGGACGTAGCCGACGCCGAGCGCGCACGCAAGCGGCACCACCACGCGACAAGCGGCGAGACCAAATATCGTTAGCATATATTTCTCGAGGTAGATGGCCCCGAGCACGATTGCGAAGTCTGCTGCGACATCCATCAGCTTGTCCGCGACGGGAATCCCTGTGTCGCCCGGAATCGCAGAGATGGCGACAGAGGCCGCCGTCGTCGTACCGACGAGCGCCGTCACCGTCTGAGCCTTGGCATCGAGCTTCTCGATACTCCCTCGGTACGTCTCCTTCGAACCCATGACGTCGGCCACGGGAAATGCGAAGACGAGGGCGACAATGACGAGAAGGGCGACGTAGAGGGCCTTTCGCGCAGAGGGCGAGGGCGCGCCGCCCGAACGGGGCGCTCGCAGCGCGTCACCCATCTCCGTCACCTCGGGCACGTTCGCGAGGCGCATGCGCCCGCTCTGTTCGCCGAATTCGTCACGATCACGATTCTCTCGACTCATGGTCGCCTCCTCGTCGCAATGTCTTTTTGGCCCATGCTAGCACCAAAGCGCCACACTCTTCGCGTCTTGTACCAGCACATATAGGCCGAGATTTAATGTCACGAACGAGCAATAGGCTTGACGACAAGAACCAAGCGGGATAGGATCATCCTCCCGTACGCCCGCCAAAGGCGAGCACCCGGACGAAGGCTCCGGGTTCACATCATTGACCCAACCGCGTTGAGCAAGGGCAAGTCGGCCCCTCTGAGATGACGCGAGGTCCGCTCCAACAACCATATACGAGGATTCTCGCCACCATGAGCGGCATGCCATGACGCATACTGCTCGAGGCCGCGCAGCCGCGCCGCCCCAGACCTCAGCAGGGAGACACCCATGGAATCCAGCTTTGTCTACAGTCCCCAGATCATCCGCGAGACGTCGTCTGGCCTTGAGCGCTATGACGTTCGCGACCAGATGCTCGCCAACCGCGAGCTCGAGCTCACCAGCCAGGTCGACGCAGGCTCGTGCGCTGGCGTCATCCGCAACCTCCTCTTCCTCGAGCGAGAGGATCAAGACGCTCCCGTCACGCTCTACATCAACAGCCCCGGCGGCGAGGTTCAGTCGGGACTGGCGCTCTATGACGTCATGCAGGCGGTGAGCTACCCCATCCGCACCGTCTGTCTCGGCATGGCGGCAAGCATGGCCGCACTGCTGTTCATCTCGGGCGATGAGCGCGAGATGCTGCCCCACAGCCGCGTCATGATCCACGACCCGCTCATCGGCGGAGGCCTCGGCGGCAGCGCCCTGTCCGTCAAGGCCCGCGCCGACGACCTCATGCGCATCCGCGACATCACGGCAGAGGTCATCTCTCGCCACACGGGCATGACGCTCGAGCAGGTCTTCGCACTCACCGCGTCAGACACCTATTTCGAGGCGGAGGCCGCCGTCGACGCCGGCCTCGCCGACCGCATCATCACCTCGCTCTAGAAGGGAGCCGCATGTACAACACGAACATCTCCGACAACCCCCGCGCCAACGGCGGCATCCGCAAGGACAACATGGCCGGTGGCCATGACCCCCGCTCCGCCTATGCCGGCGAGCTGCTCTTCACGCGCCACCACTCCTCCAACGCGGACTCCTGGGCCTCCGGGCTCAACAACAACGTGCTGGTGCTCGGCTGCTCCGGCGGCGGCAAGACGCGCCACCACGTGAAGCCCAACCTCATGCAGTGCCAGGGCTCCTACATCGTCCTCGACGGCAAGGGCCGCCTCTGGCATGAGATGGCGCCGTTCCTCGCCCTCAACGGCTACAAGGTCGACCGCCTCGACTTCACCAGCCCCTGTAGCGACTCGATCGGCTACGATCCCCTCGCGCACGTCCGCTGGTGCCAAGACGAGCCCGTCCAGTCGGACATCATCTCGATCGCCAGCGCGATCTGCCCCACCTCGCAGCACGAAACCGACCCCTTCTGGCCGCTCGCCGCGTCCAACTACCTCGCGTGCTTCATCGCCTACGTCTTCGAGGCGATGCCTCGCGACGACCGCAACTTCTCGAGCGTCATCCGCGTCTTCGAGGCGATGTGCGACCGCAGGGAGCGGGAGCTGTTCGAGGCCCTCGAACGCGAGAAGCCCGGCAGCTACGCCGCGGCGCTCTACCGGCGCAGCAGGACCACGCAGGGCGCCGAGAAGATGCACTCGAGCATCACGGGCATCGTCGCCGCCAACCTCCTACCGCTCTCACACAAGGGCGCGATCTGGTCATTCCAGAACCCCGAGCAGGTCGACTTCGCGTCCTTCGGGCGCGAGCGCCGTGCCCTGTTCGTCACCATGGACGATCTCGACCACAGCTTGGCCGCGCTCACGAGCCTCTTCGTGAAGCAGGCCATCTCGAGCCTCTGCGACGCCGCGGACGCCAATCCGTCCGGCAGGCTGGACATGCCCGTGCGCCTCGTCCTCGATGACTTCGCGAACCTCGACCTTCCCGGCATCGACGACGCCCTCGCCGTCATCCGCAGCCGCGAGATCAGCTGCACGATCGTCTGCCAGACGGTGAGCCAGCTCGAGGCGCGCTATGGCGAAGCCAACGCAAACTCGATCATCGGCAACTGCGACCGCCAGCTCGTCACCGCCTTCCAGGACGAGAGGACCGCACGCTACTTCAGCATTCGCGCCAACAAGCCCGCCTCGTCGCTGCTCGAAACCCCGTCTGGGCAGTGGTGGCTGTTCGAGCGAGGTCATCGCGGCGTCATGGACGAGGCCTATCACCTCGAGGAACACCCCGCCTACCAGCAGCTCACGCTCGCAAGCGGCTTCGAGGTGGACGCGAGGGGCGAGGATTTCTTCGAGGAAATCGACCCGTCCGAGTATGGGAAATACGGCTTCACGCCGACGGTCTAGAGAACGGGACGGTCCCGCAAGCGAGCGCTCGCGGGACCGTCCTCGGATTCGTTATGTGCCGGCACGATGCGCTGCCGCCGGGCGCCGTCGGCGCGCGCCGCCGCCAGATATCGCCGCCGGGCGCCGCCGCTAGGCGAGAAGCTCGCGAAGGATGCTGCACATCTCGTCGACATCCGCACGCGTGCAGACAAGCGGCGGCAGGAGACGCAGCGTCGTGGGACCAGTGGCGTTGATCACGAGGCCGGCCTCGAGCGCACGTGCGACGAACTCGTGAGCGTCGGGCAGGCCAGCCTCAAGCTCGGCTCCCTGGATGAGGCCGCTGCCGCGCACCTCGACAACGTGCGGCAGCCCGGCGAGCTGCTCCGCCAGGTACTCGCCAACGGAGCGGACATGCTCGAGGTAACCCTCGCCCTCCTTGCCCTCGGGAGCGGTGCCCTCCGTGAGCTCGGTCAGCACGGCGTCCGCCGCAGCACAGGCGAGCGGGCCGCCGCCAAAGGTGGAGCCGTGGTCGCCGGCATGGAAGGCCTCACTGATCTCCGCCTTGGCGACGCAGGCGCCCATCGGCACGCCGCCCGCGATGGCCTTGGCGAGGGTGAAGACGTCGGGCACGATTCCGTAGGCCTGGAAGGCAAGCGCCCAACCCGTGCGGAACAGGCCCGTCTGGACCTCGTCGCACATCATAAGGGCGCCATACTCGCTCGTTAGGTCGCGCACCTCGGTCATGAACTCCTGCGTCATCGGGTGAACGCCGGACTCGCCCTGAATGGGCTCGAGGAGCACCGCGGCGATGCTAGAGCCCTTCTGGGCGAAGACGTCACGAAGGGCGTCGACGTCGTTGGCATCGATGCCGATGAAGCCACCCGGCAGTGGGCGGAACGGGTCCTGAGCCCAGCCCTGCATCGTCGCGGCAATGGTCTCCATCGTGCGGCCGTGGAAGCTCTTGTTGAGGCAGACGATGTCAAAGCCGCCGTTGCCGCCGCGCTTCGCCCAGAGGCGAGCGAGCTTGATGGCGCACTCGTTGGCCTCGGCGCCAGAGTTGCCAAAAAAGGTGCGCCACTGCTGAGGCGCGTCGGGACTCGCGTCCTTGGGCGCGACCGCACCGGCATTCGCGAGTTGGGAGATGCGACGCGCGACCTCTCCCCTGTGCTCGATCTGGAAGTAGTTCGAGACGTGCAGGAGCTTGTCGACCTGCTCCTGGATGGCACCCGTGAGCGCGGGGTGACCGTAACCCAGGCAGTTGACGGCGATGCCGGCAAGGAAGTCGAGATACTCCTTGCCGTCTGAATCAGTGAGACGCATACCGCTGCCACCCACGAACTCGACCGGCGAGCGGCCGAACGTGTGCATCACGTACGCGTCATCTAGCTTCTTGGCCTCTTCGAAAGACATGGGGCTCCTTTCGTGGGTTGCGTCACGCGTCTCAAGCTATGACGCCATGCCCATATACGCGATTGTCCGCGCCTCGACGGCAGAGGATGCTCGCCCTTGTGCGCGGCGGCCACGACGATAGCGAGGCGCCGCGCCTCGTACTACAGATTATTGACCGAAAGCCTGCTTGCAAACGTCCCGAGCGGATGCGCGTCATACTCGAGCGCTTCCTCGGTAGAGTGCATCGTCGTGCCGATGCCCTTATCGGTGAGCAGCTCGATGAGCAGGGAGTGCGGGGTCTTGCCGTTGATGACGTGGCTGCGGAAGACTCCCGCGCGCAGGGCGAAGCAGCAGCTCTGGAGCTTGGGGATCATGCCCTTGTCCACGATGCCGGAGGCGAGCATCTCCTCCATCTCACGCAGGCTCATGTTGGAGATGAGCGTGTCCTTGTTGGAGAAGTCCTCGTAGACGCCATCGACGTCAGTGAGGTAGACGATCTTCTGCGCGCCGATGGCGGCGGCCACGTGGCCAGCAGCGACGTCGGCGTTGATGTTGTAGTAGCCGCCGTCCTCGTCCACGCCCACCGTGGCGACCACGGGGATGTACTCGTTCTTGATGAGGCTCTCGAGGTAGGCGGTGTCAACGTGCTCAATCTTGCCCACGCGGCCGAGCTCGGGATCGAGGGTCGAGCACATGATTGTGCCGGCGTCAGCGCCAGAGACGCCAACGGCGAGGTTGCCATGGCGGTTGATGGCCGCGACCAGGTCCTGGTTGACTTCGCCCACGAGCACCTGACGGACGACATCCATCGCCGCAGGCGTGGTGACGCGCTGGCCGTTCTTGAACTCAACGGGGAAGTTGAGGGCCTCGAAGGCGCGGTTGATGGCCTTGCCACCACCATGGACGATAACGACGTTCACGCCCAGGATCTTGAGCAGGACGATATCGCTCATGACGTCGGCGCGGAGCTTCTCGTCGACCATGGCGGCGCCACCGTACTTGATGACGACGGTCTTGCCCGTGATGTTCTTAATCCAAGGAAGCGCCTCGAAAAGGACGTTACCGGTCCTCTCGTCGGTGTCCTTGGCGCGATGGCTTGTGTCGGTTGCGTACTTCATGCGCATCTCCTGCTTCGTGCGAACGGCGCAAAGTTGACAAAGGGACAGTCCCTTTGTCAACTCGCCTCGAGAACCTGAAAAAGGGACAGTCCCTTTTTCAGGTTTACGTGCGGTAGTCGCCGTTGATCTTGACGTACTCGTGGGTGAGATCGCAGGTCCAGACCGTGGTCTCGCAGGTGCCGGCCTTGAGGTCCGCCCAAATCGTGATCTCGGGCTCCTCGAAGCGGCGGAGGGCCTCGTCCTCGTCGAAGGCGACAGTAAGGCCATCGCGGCAGACGGGCATACCCATGATGTCGATGTCGACGTCGCGCTGGTCAAACTCGACGCCGCACTTGCCGAGAGCCATCGCGATGCGGCCCCAGTTGCAGTCGTGACCATAGATGGCGGTCTTCACGAGCGGCGAGTTGGCGATAGCGCGAGCGCAGGTGTCCGCATCCTCGTCAGTCGCGGCTCCGGCGACCGTAACGGTCACGAGCTTCGAAGCGCCCTCGCCATCGGCGGCGATCTCGCGCGCGAGATGCTGGCAAACGGCATTCACGGCAACCGCGAGCTCGGCGGCCTCCGGCGTGCCCGGCTCGATGGGAGCGACGTCCTTGGCTGCTTCACCCGTGGCGAGCGCGATGCAGGTGTCATTGGTGGAGGTGTCCGAGTCGACCGTCACCTTGTTGAACGTGGCCTTCACGACGTCGATAAGCACCTCGTGAAGCGCCTCGGGCGCCACGGGGGCGTCCGTCGTGATGATGGCGATCATCGTGGCCATGTTCGGCATGATCATGCCGGAGCCCTTGCACATACCACCAACGGTCACGGTGTGGCCAGCGAGGGCGCCCGTCGCCTCGTAGGAGACGGCGTACTCCTTGGGGTGGGTGTCGGTCGTCATGATGGCGCGAGCGGCATCATGGCCACCGGCCTGGCGAGCCGCCTCGTCACCCGCGGCAGCAATCTGCGCGTGAAGCTCGGGCACACCCGTCTCGAAGTGGTCGAGCTCGAGAAGCTGGCCGATGACGCCGGTAGACGCCACGAGAACCTCGCCCGGCTCGCAGCCGAGGGTATCCGCCACGAGCTTGCAGGTGGCCTCGGCAACCTCCAGGCCCTCCTCGCCCGTCGCGGCGTTGGCGTTGCCGGAGTTGATGCAGATCGCGCGCACGGGAGCGCAGCCACTCGCGCCGAGGTGGGCGCGCGAGACCGCCACCGGAGCGGCGCAGAACTTGTTGGTCGTGAAGGCGCCGGCAGCGGAGCACGGCTCGTCAACCTCCACGAGTGCCATGTCGAGGCGGCCGGGGTTCTTACGGAACCCGGCATGGATACCACCCGCGTGGACGCCCGCGGGACTCGCGACGCCACCGTCGGCGATAACCGCGAGCTTTGTCGTGATGTTGTCTTGCATGAAGTCTCCTATCGACGGGCACACGCCCGAAAGAAGGGATTGGTACGGCTAGACGGGCATGCCGACACGCACGAGCCCAGCGTCCTCGGCAAGGCCGAAGACGAGATTCGCGCACTGAACGGCCTGGCCGGCGGCACCCTTGCAGAGGTTGTCGATGGCGCCAATGGCCACGAGGGTGTTCGTGCGCTCGTTCTTGGCGAGACCCACCTGACAGACGTTCGTGCCCGTAACGCTCGAGGTACGCGGAAGCTTGCCCGCGGGAAGCACCTGCGCGAACGGACGTCCAGCGTAGAAGCCGGCGTAGTAGTCGACCATCTCCTCAACGCTCATAGACGCCGCCTCAGGCGTGAGCTGAAGATAGACGGTCGAAAGGATGCCGCGGCGCTGGGGCACGAGGTGAGGCGTGAAGACGACCTCGCCCGGCTTGCCGAGAATCTGCTCGATCTCGGGCGTGTGGCGGTGCTTGCCAACGTTATAGGCCTGGACGTCCTCGTCCGCGTTGCAGAAGTGCGTCTTGGCATTGCAGCCCTTGCCGGCACCGGTGACGCCGCTCTTGGCGTCAACGATAACGAGGCCCTGGGTCCAACCGGCGCGAATGGCGGGCGCGGAGGCAATGGAGGTCGCCGTGGGATAGCAGCCAGCGCAGGCCACGAGGGCCGGCTTGCCGGCGGCGTGAAGCTCGTGAGCGCGATCGATATCCTCGCCAAAGAGCTCGGGTAGGCCGAAGGAGCGCGTGGCGAGGAGCTCCGGCGAGGTGTGCTTGGCGCCATACCACTGCTCGTAGACGTCCTTATCGGCCAGACGGTAGTCAGCGGAGAGGTCGACCACGGTCACGCCCGCGTCAAGCAGCGCCGGAACCTGAGCCATGGCGGCGGTGTGCGGCACGGCGAGGAAGGCGAGGTCACAGCTCTTGACCGCCGGGTCGTCGTGCGTGGTGAACACGAGGTCAGACGCCCCCGCAAACGCGGGATAGACGTCAGCGAGCGAAGTGCCAGCGTCGGCGTTTGAGGTGATGACGGCAAGCTCGAACTCGGGATGCTGGAGCACGAGCCTCACAAGCTCCGCTCCGGCAAATCCCGCGGCACCGATGATTCCCACTTTGTATGACATGCGAATCTCCCTCATAAGCTATGAGTGCAACGACTCGCCATTATAGACCTACGAAAGCGCGAGGGTCTAACCATCTATCGCGATTTTGCATAAACGTGTAACTTTATGCATTTCGCTGTATATTGCATACATTATTGAGTTTACTGCCACGGTTTATTCGCATCGCAATCAAACGGACGCGCGTCTGGCATCAGAGTGCCCCGCCTCGTGGGGGCTTCTCGGCCCGGCATTCTCGGCCAGGCAATTCGTCTGCGCAGGACGGCTCGCCGTCTAGCGGTTGGCCTTGAGCGTCGCGAAGAGCTTCGTGTTGTGACGCTTCACGAAAGAGATGAACCGCCCCTCCGCGAGGGCCATGCGCGCGTCTTTGCGGCGGATGGGCACAAGCATCACGCCCATCATCTTCGAGCGCGGCTCCGCGATGGAAACCGCAAGCTGGGCGCGATCGCTCTTGATCATCTCGTCGATCTGGCGGAGCTTCTCGGCAGAGGAAAGCGTGCAACTGGGGTTGCAGACGTTTTCGATACAGCCCACGAGACGCTCGATATAGCGACGCTGCACCATCTCGGTGCTGGCGGAATCGCCAGAAAGGCCCCAGTGCTCGTAAAGGCCGAGCATCCAGTCGTGCTCCTCCTCGCGCTTCTCGTACATATTGGAACGCCAGCGAGCCGTCTCGCTCTCCGCGCGGAGACGGATGAAGTGGTAGTAGGCGCGCTCGGTCACACCCACGCGCTCGATGTCGCGGATGACATCGAGGACGAAGGGGAAGTCATCCCAGAACGTGGGCTTAAAGCGAGCACCGATGCGTTCGAGATACGAGCGACGGAACAGCTTGTTCCACGGCGTATAGAGGAGGTTCTGGTCAAAGAGCTTCCACGCGCCGGCGCGGAACTCCGCCTGGCTCGCATACACGCGAGAGGGCTGGCTCTTGAGCTCTGTGGTGTGCTGGTCGGCATCGCCATAGTAGGTCTCGATATAGAAGCCGGCGATAACGAGGTCGAGGCTATCCGCCTCAGCAATGTTCACGAGGTCGGCGAGCATGGTGGGCTCTGCCCAGTCGTCACCATCGATGAAGTGGACGAACTCGCCGCGAGCACGGTCGAGCGCGACGTTGCGCGCAGCGGCAGCGCCCTGGTTTTCCGTGTGGATGACGTCAATGCGGATGTCGCGCTCCGCCAGGCGATCGGCGATCTGACCCGTACGATCAGTCGAGCCATCGTCCACAATGATGAGCTCGAAGTTCCTGAGCGTCTGGTTTTGAATGCTCTCGATGGCGCGACCGATGAAGCGATCCACGTTATAGGCCGGTATGATCACCGAGACCTTCGGGACTCTCTTCTCCATGTGAGCCATCTTTGCCCTTCTGTCGCACGTTAACATGCCGCGCGCACCGCGCGGAGTTGGCAATGTATGCACACACGAGAGACTACCATCGAACGGGCGTATGGCTGTGGAGGCCCGGTGAGCGCAGTTAATCTGCATAATTGCTGAAGGCGAGCGCCGGACGCTGGCCTGCCACCCAACTGGCTTCGAGAGCCGCCTACGCGAGCGTGCCTACGGCAAGCGCGAGCTGCGCGGAGTCGACCTGCAAGCGCGTCGCACCCTCTTCATCCGTAACCTCGTTCGTCGCAACGCCGGCGATCGAATCGGAAGAAGCGCCGTTCGTGACCGCGCGCTGAGCGATATCGACAAGCTCCATGGCGTCCATATCCGTCCGCGTTATGCCCTTGATGAGCTTCCGAGACTGGCTCTGGAGCGCGGAGCTGCCCTTCGAAGCGATTGACATGAAGGAGTCCCAACCGTCCTGCGTCATGACCACGATGTGGGAGACAGGTACCACGGCAGAGCCCGAGATGGCGGAGGCGAGACCGGCAGCGCCCTTCTGGGCATACCAATCCGCAACGGAGAGGTTCTCCTCCCCCGCCTGAATCCACTCATCCGAGGTGAACTGAAGAAGCTTGGCCGTCCCCTGGGTGTTATTGAGCACCGCGAGGTACGCAGTGCCAAGCGCGCCCTCAGAATCATCCGACGCAACGGCGAACAGCACGGTCTCGATCTCGTCGCCCGTGGCAGTGAGGCCCGTCGCCTCAGCCTGGTCCCAGATTGATTCCTCCGCGGGAATCGTGCTCTCAACGGCGCTGCCCAGGTCATTGCTGCCGAGAACCGAGTTGGCGTTTGCGAGGTCCCACAGCGTGGTCACGAGCACGCCGATCGCCACGACAACGACCACCAACACGATGACGACGATGAGGTTGCGATGCGGGCTGTCCTTGGGGACATCTGGCCTCTCGTACATAGCCGTCTCCTTTCGCGCGTAGGGAATGACGTGCGTTAAATCGCGCACGGCACATCAAGCTCGTCATCTGGCGGCGCGACGTTCAAATAACGACCGAACCCCGACGCTACTCCCAGGGTTCGAGCAATTCTTCCGGATAGTCTACCCCTACGAAGGTCAAGCCCTTCGCGGGAGCGCAGGGACCCGCCGCCTTGCGGTCGCACGCCGCAAGCGCCCTGGCAACCCACTCCGTATCACGCTGTCCTCGCCCCACCTCAACGAGGGTCCCCGTGATCGTGCGCACCATAGAGTGGAGGAAAGCGTTTCCCACTACGTCTATGCAGATAACGCGCTCGCCACACTCGTCCTCCTCATGGACCCCGAGGCTCATGACACAGCGATGCGTAGGCTTACCCTCGGCGGACGTCGCCTTGCAGAAGCTCTTGAAATCATGCTCTCCGACAAGGGCCTGAGCGGCCTCATCCATCGCATCCGCGTCAAGCGGGCAGCGCAGCCACCAGGCATGATCCCACGCGAGAACCGGTCGAGTCTGGCCAGCGACAACGCGATAGCGGTAGCTACGCGAGCGGGCGTCAAAGCGTGCCGAGAAGCCCGCGGGGGCACGATAAAGCTGAGAGGGCGAGATGTCATCCGGGAGCAGGGCGGAGAGGCCATGGGACAGGCGCCTTGCATCAAGCCCAAGCTCCGCGGCGCTCAGGGGCACGCTCACATACTGGGCGAGAGCATGGACGCCCGCATCCGTACGGCCTGCGCAAGTTAGCTCCACGGGCCTACGGAGAAGCGTCTCGAGAGCGCGCACGACCTCGCCCGCAACCGTACGACGCCCCGGCTGCGCCGCGAACCCGGAGAACTCCGCGCCGCGGTAGCCCAGGCGAAGCACGAGGGTGCCATCAAGCGAGGCGGGGTCTGTCGCCCTCTCTGCAATCGAGGGGCGCTCGGGAGCCTTGAAGGTGGGCTCGGCAACGTCGAATCGTGACTCCATAGAACTCCTACGCGATACATGCGGCGAGCGTCGCCGCGAGAACGATGACTAGGACAACGATATCAGTCGGGCGAAGAGAGCGTGTGAGACGCGTTCTTCCGTGGCCGCGGTAGCCGCGCTCGCGCATGGCATCCGCGAGGTCCTCCGCACGACGAAAGAGCGCCACGACCAGAGGCGTGAGCACGGAGAGCCATCGTCGCACGCGCACGACGGGGTTGCCGTCAGCAAAGTCGACGCCCCTCGCGCGCTGGGCGTCGCGAATTCGCACGAGCTCCTCCGCCGCAAGTGGTATGAAGCGAAGCGCGACGGACGCAAGCATCGCAAGGTCTCCCACGGGAAGCCCCAGGATGCCGAACGGCGCCATCAGCGAAGAGAGGGCGTCAGCCACCTCAGAGGGCGTAGTCGTGGTCGTCATGACAAGCGACCCCGCAATGAGCACCACAATGCGAACGGCTGCGAATAGACCCCTTGCGGCCCCCTGGCAGCTAATGCCGAATTGCCCAACGAGAACGATATCGGCCGTCCCATCCGCCACGAAGGCGCAGGCAAGCAGACCAAACGCGAGGAGCAGAGCCGATGGCCTCAGGGTCCTCAGGATGTCGCGCGCGCTCAATCCCGCCAAGAATGCGCCCCCTATCACCGCAATCGCCGGCATCACCAAGCCGTACGGCGCTTCCAACGCAAAGAGGACAACGCCAAGCGCCACGAGAGCGAGCAGCTTCACGCGAGCGTCTAGGCCGTGGACGGGCGTTTGCCCGGGAACATAGGATCCCAGCAGGGTGCTAGCGCGCATCTTGGTCCTCCCTCGTGAGCTCGCCAAGCATGGCAAGCTCGAGAGGCACCCCGACGCCCCAGCGCTCAAGCACCTCGTACGACGAGGCGAGCTCCGAAGGCGTACCCCTCCAGCGGATTCTGCCCCCTTCGAGAAGCACGACGTCATCCGCCGCGTACACCCACTCCCCCACGTCGTGGCTCACCACAATGACGGGCAGTCCCTGGTCCGCGAGGTTGCGCACGGCGTTGATTAGGATCGTCCTGCATGACGCATCCAGCCCATCCGTGGGCTCATCGAGGACAAGTGCGGCGGGACTCATGGCAATGACGCCCGCTATGGCCACTCGACGCTTCTCTCCGCCCGACAGCTGGAATGGAGACCTCGGCCAGAGGTCCTCCGGCACCTTGAGCAGCTTTAGAGAGCGCTGGGCACGGCAGCGCGACTCATCGCGCGATGCCCCAAGATTCACAGGCCCAAATTCGACATCTTCTAGCACCGAATTTAGGAATAGCTGGTCTTCGGGTCGCTGGAAGGCAAGGCCAATGGCACCCCGCACGACGGGCTTTCCCAGAAGCGTGACCGATCCCGCGTCAGGCTCAAGAATGCCAGCCGCCACGCGCGCGAGCGTCGACTTGCCCGCTCCCGAAGGACCGATGACAAGGGTCAGATGCCGAGACGGGATTCCGATGCTCACGTCATCAAGAATCTGAGCGCCTCCGAGATTGAGCTGGATATCCCGCAGGTTCAAGCCGCAAGAAGAAGGGGCCTCGCCATCCGAGCATGAGGCCACGCGCCTCGAAGCAACGCGCAGAGAATCAAGCAGCTCATGGCCATGACCGGCTTCGCGAGCGAACGAAGCCAGCTGATACGCCGCTCGACAACTAGTTAAGTCGCACCCATCCTTAACAAGCATGGCCAGGGCAGGCGACAAACGAGATCCCGGAAACACGCGGCTCGCACCTTCTCCATCTGCGAACAGCAGATTCGGCGTGCCCTCCCAGACTAGACGCCCAGCCTCCAAAACAACCACTCGATCTGCATACACAGCCTCTTGGGGGCTATGAGATATCAGCAAAATGCCAACACCACGCCTTGCAAGCCCTCTCAAGACACTTCGGAGACTCGATCGCGATGCGTCGCCAAGCTGGGACATAACCTCATCAAGTACGAGATACCGCGGATGCATCGCCAGAACGCCAGCGAGAGCCAGGCGCTGCTTTTCCCCACCCGAAAGAGTTTCAACGGCTCTACCCTCAAAACCCAAGAGACGGCAGTCGTCAAGCGCCTCGTGGACTCTCTTGCGGACTTCCTCGGCAGGCAGCCCGAGGTTACAGGGGCCAAATGCGACCTCATCAAAGACAATCGGCGCAACAAACTGAGATTCAGGATCCTGCCTTACGTATCCAACGCAACCGTCATGCGTCGAAGCCTGAAGATTACGACCGTCGGCCTCAATCGAACCGCACTGAAGCTCCAAGGAGCGCGCAAGCAGCCTGGACAGCGTCGACTTTCCCGAACCATTTGCCCCGAGCAATACGACGAACTCTCCCGAAGCCACATCAAGGGAGACTCCCGAGAGCACATCACAGGAAGAGCCTGGGTACCGATAGCGTATGTTCCGCGCCCTTATCATTGCCCTCCTCGACACCGCTCGCTCGCGAACTCTATCGCAGGCAAGCATAAACAAAAAGAGGGTCCAGGAAATCCCGGACCCTCTCATTTGCACGAAGCTTAATTGAGCGAAACGCCTACTCGGCGGTCTCCTCAGTGGCCTCAGCGGTCTCCTCGGCGGGAGCCTCCTCGACCTTCTCGACCTTGGTGACCACGGTCTTGGCCGGCTTGGCCTTAGCGGCGACAGGCTCGGTCACGATCTCCATGATGACAACCTCGGCGTTGTCGCCCTTGCGGGGACCGAGCTTCATGATGCGGGTGTAGCCGCCATTGCGGTCAGCCCACATGCCCTGCGCGGCCTTCTCGAAGGCCTCGCGGACGAGCTCCTTGTCACCAAGCTTGGCGATGGCGAGACGACGGGAGTGCAGGTCGCCCTTCTTCGCCCAGGTGATGATGCGATCCACGTCGCTGCGGATGGCCTTGGCGCGCGGAAGGGTCGTCTTGATGCGGTCGTTGGCGAACAGCGCCTGGCACAGGCTCTTCTTCATAGCCTTGGTGTGGCTGGCGTCGGTACCAAGCTTCATACCGCTCTTCTTGTAGTGCCTCATAGTCAGTTACTCCTATGTGTGTAGCGGCGGCTAGGCCTTGAAGCCCAGACCCATCGACTCGAGCTTGTCCTTGACTTCCTCGATCGACTTGACGCCGAAGTTGCGGATGTTGAGCAGGTCGTTCTCAGAGAACTCAACGAGCTGACGCACGGAGTGAATACCGGCGCGCTTGAGGCAGTTGTAGGAACGGACCGAAAGGTCGAGCTCCTCAATCTGCTTGTCGAGCTCAGTGTTGTCGTCGGTCTGGCCAGCGGCGAAGATCGACGCGTCCTCGACCGGCTCGCCCTCATCGGCCAGGCACATGAACGCGGTCATGTGCTGGTTGATGATGTTCGCAGCCTCGACGACGGCCTCGCGGGCGGTGACACCACCGTTCGTCTCGATCTCGAGGACGAGACGATCATAGTCGGTGTGCTGACCCACGCGGCAGGGCTCAACGGCCTTGGCGCAGCGAGTAACCGGCGAGAAGAGAGAGTCAACGTGAATGAGACCGATGGGGTCGTCATCGCGCTCGTTGTCCTCGCCAGACACATAGCCACGACCAGTACCGATGCGCATGGACATCGTGAGGTGGGCGCCCTCGCCGAGGGTGCAGATAACGTGCTCGGGGTTGACGAGAGTGAACTCGGTCGGGATGTTGAAGTCGCCGCCGGTCACGGTAGCCGGGCCGTCGATGGAAATCGTGGCCGTGGCCTCGTCGCCAATGCCGAGACTCTTGAACGCAAGTCCCTTGACGTTCAGAACGATGTCGGTGACGTCCTCGTAGACGCCCTCGACCGTAGTGAACTCATGCTGCACGCCGTCGATCTGGATGGCCTCCACAGCGGCGCCCTCGAGAGAGGAGAGCAGCACGCGGCGAAGCGAGTTGCCAAGCGTGTCGCCATAGCCGTGCTCAAGCGGCTCGGCCACAACGCGAGCGACATTCTCGCTGACCTCTTCTACCGACACGGTCGGTCGGATGAAATCGGACATAGAAACCTCCAACCGATCTCTACTACTTGGAGTAGAGCTCGACGATGAGCTGAGCGTCAATGTCAAGGTCGATCTGGTCACGGGTCGGGAGCTGAAGGACGGTGCCCTGGAGCTTCTCGATGTCGACCTCGAGCCAGGCCGGAACGGCCATGTGCTCAGAAGAGATCAGAGCCTCCTTGATGGGGAGGAGATCCTTGAACTTCGGGGCGACGGCAACGACGTCGCCGGCCTTAACGCGGTAGGAGGGGATGTCGACGCGCTTGCCGTTCACGGTGATGTGGCCGTGACGGACGGTCTGACGGGCCTCCTTGCGGGTGCGGGCGAAGCCAAGACGGAAAACCACGTTGTCCAGACGGCTCTCGAGGATGGTCATCAGGTTGTCACCCGTGATGCCCTCGATCTTCAGAGCCTTCTCGTAGTACATGTGGAACTGCTTCTCAAGCACGCCGTAGATGAACTTGGCCTTCTGCTTCTCACGGAGCTGACGGCCGTACTCGCTCTCCTGGCGACGCTGACGCTTGGGCTGGCGGTTCGACTTCTTGTTGATGCCCATCACGATCGGGTCAATGTCGAGCGCGCGGCACCTCTTAAGGACAGGAGTCCTATCCACTGCCATAGTTAGATTCCTTCCTTACCTACACGCGGCGACGCTTGCACGGACGGCAACCGTTGTGCGCGATGGGGGTCTTGTCCTGGATGCTCGAAACCTCGAGGCCAGCGGCCTGGAGGGAGCGGATGGCCGTCTCGCGACCCGAGCCCGGGCCCTTGACGAAGACGGACACCTTGTGGACGCCGTGCTCCATGGCCTCCTTGGCGCACGCCTCGGCAGCCATCTGAGCGGCGAACGGCGTGGACTTACGAGAGCCCTTGAAGCCGACCATGCCGGCAGAGCGCCAGGAAATCACGTTGCCCTGGGGGTCGGTGATCGAGATGATCGTGTTGTTGAAGGTGCTCTTGATGTGGGCCTGACCGACGGAGATGTTCTTGCGGTCGGCGCGCTTGATGCGGCCGCGGGCCTGCGCACCCTTCTTAGCAGTAGCCATTAGTCAGTCTCCCCTACTTCTTCTTCTTGCCGCCGACCTGACGCTTCTTACCCTTGCGGGTACGAGCGTTGGTGTGCGTACGCTGGCCGCGGACAGGGAGGCCCTTGCGGTGACGGAGGCCGCGGTAGCAGCCAATCTCCATCAGGCGGGCAATGTTCTGACGCGTCTCACGACGAAGGTCGCCCTCGACGGTGAGGTTAGCATCGATGTAGTCGCGGATCTTGCCGACTTCTTCCTCAGTGAGGTCGCGCACGTGGGTGCTCGGATCAACGCCGGTAGCGGCGCAGATCTTGGAGGCGGCGGTACGGCCGATGCCGTAGATATAGGTGAGTCCGATCTCAACGCGCTTCTCGCGCGGGAGGTCGACGCCGTTAATACGGGCCAACTTGTGCTCCTCTCCTAGCCCTGACGCTGCTTGTGGCGCGGGTTCTCGCAGATCACGTACACCTTACCGTGGCGACGGATGATCTTGCACTTATCGCACATCTTCTTGACCGAAGGACGTACTTTCATCGTTCTTCCTCTCGGTGTGTCTTACTTTCCTATATGAACGCCCAGCCGCTGGCGAGAATATCCAAGGCTGATCACACGCGCCTTGCTCCGCGTGTGGGAAGTACAAAGCCCTTACGGGCATGCGGCTCGCGCCGCAGGGTGCCCTACTTGTAACGGTAGGTAATGCGCCCACGCTGGAGATCGTACGGCGACATCTCGACGACGACCTTGTCACCAGGAAGAATACGGATGTAGTTCATCCTGATCTTGCCTGAAATGGTGCAGAGAATGACATGACCATTCTCGAGCTCAACGTTGAACATCGCGTTGGGCAGCGGCTCGAGAACCTTACCCTCGAGCTCGATTGCGTCCTGTTTGCTCACTGCGCTACCTTTTCCTCGACACATGACACAGCGACTGAACATCATAACGAAAAACCCGCGCCACGTCTACGAGGCGCGGGTTCTCCATAAGATTTTGATTGAAGTCGCCCTCGGGGCCCAGGTCACGAGCATCTCGACTCGTAGTCTTCCCTATTCGCCGCCCATCATAGAGCACCAGGGGCCTTCATCATCAGTCGTGAGGATGACAGGGCCGTCTTCCGTAACAGCAACCGTGTTCTCATAGTGAGCCGCCGTTCCACCGTCATTGGTGACAACCGTCCAGCGGTTACGGAGCACATAAGAATCATAGCCGTTCATACAAATCATGGGCTCGATGGCGATGACCATGCCAGCCTGGAGCTTAACGCCCCTCCCCTTCTTGCCATAGTTGGGGACGTTAGGTTCCTCGTGCATCTCACGGCCAATGCCATGACCGACGTAATCGCGAACTACTCCGTAGCCGTTCTCCTCAGCGAGAGACTGGATAGCATGGCCTACGTCGCCAAGGCGATTGCCGGGCACGGCAGCTTCGATGCCAGCCTTGAGGCAATCGCGCGTGACCTCGCAGAGACCTTTATCGGCATCGCTGGGCTTACCGCAATAGAATGTCCAGGCATTGTCGCCAACCCAGCCATCAACTACCGCGCCGGTGTCAATAGAGACGATGTCGCCGTCTTCAAGCACGCGCTCTGCGGACGGGATGCCGTGAACGATTTCTCCGTTGATGGAGCAGCAAATGCTTGCCGGGAAACCACCATAGCCCTTAAATGCGGGCGTGCCGCCATGAGAACGGATCACGCTCTCGGCCACACGGTCAAGCTCAATCGTGGAGACACCCGGCATGATCATGGCACCCACACGGCGAAGGGTGAGCTTGGAGAGCGCACCCGCAGGTCGCATGGCCTCTATTTGGTCTTGCGACTTAATGATGATCATAGGGCGAGGAGCTCCTTGACATCGGCGTAAACATCATCGACCGGGCGGTCGCCGTCAACGGCCTTGAGAAGGCCCTTCCCCTTGTAGTACTCAACAAGCGGAGCCGTCTGGGACTCATAGACGTTAAGGCGGTTCTGAATGGTCTCGGGCTTGTCATCGTCACGCTGATACATCTCGCCACCACAGGAGGGGCAGACGTCAACGCCGGCGGGGGCGGTGTAGCCGCAATCACGGCAGGTGCGACGAGAAGAGAGGCGCTCGACGATGACCTCGGCCTTGACGTCGACGAGAAGGGCGGCATCAAGGGAAAGGCCCATGTCCGCAAGAGCGGAGTCAAGCGTCACGGCCTGGGCGGTGTTGCGCGGGAAGCCGTCGAGAATGAACCCCTTCTTGGCGTCATCAGCAGCGAGACGCTCCTTCACGAGGTCAACGACGAGCTTGTCCGGAACAAGCTGGCCAGCGTCCATGTACTCCTTGGCCTTGACGCCAAGCTTCGTGCCGGCCTTAACGGCAGCACGAAGGAGATCGCCGGTGGAAATGTGGGCGACGCCAAACTCCTCGACGAGCTTCTGAGCCTGAGTGCCCTTGCCAGCGCCGGGCGCTCCGAGCAGAACGATGTTCATTAGTGCCTTCTTTCTTCACGGTTTGCGAATGGGAAGTACAAGATGAAGCTAGCGTACCGCAAAACAAAAGGGTCGGCACCCTAAGGCGCCGACCCCCTCAAAGATAACTATGAAGAGACTTGTTACTTGATGAAGAGTCCCTCGTAGTTTGCGGTCTTCAGCTGGCTCTCGATCTGAGAAATCGTATCCAGAGCAACACCAACCATGATGAGGATGGAGGTGCCGCCGAAGGCCTGGACGAGCGAGTTGCCCGTAAAAGTGAACACGATGGACGGCACAACGGCCACGAGGGCGATGAAAATCGCACCGGGGAGCGTGATGTGGTTCAGCACGTTCTTGATGAAAGCGGCAGTGGCAGAACCCGGACGAACGCCAGGGATAAAGCCACCCTGCTTGCGAAGGGTATCAGCGGTCTCATCGGGGTTAAACACCATGGAGGTGTAGAAATACGCGAAACCAACGATGAGGAGCACGGAGAGCATCCAATTCAGCCAACCAGAGCTCACGGCGTTAGCAAATGCGTTAATCCAACCCACACCAGGGAAGAAAACCGCAAGCTGTGCCGGGAAGTACAGGATGGCGCTCGCGAAGATGATGGGAACAACGCCGGCGGTGTTGACCTTGATCGGCAGGTACGTCGTCTGCCCGCCCATCATGCGACGTCCGACGACGCGCTTGGCGTACTGCACCGGGATGCGACGCTGGCCGCGCTCGATGTAGACGATGAAGGGCACGACGGCGACGATCAGCACCACGATCATGACAGTCATCAGCACGCCATTGTCAGCCGTGCGAAGCGACTGCACGATCGAGGTTGGCAGGCCCGCAATGATGTTCGCGAAGATGATGAGGCTCATGCCGTTACCGATGCCACGCTGCGTGATAACCTCGCCCATCCACATGATGAGGATGGCGCCGGCCAGCATGGAAACGACAACCACAGTGTCCATCAGCCAACCAGGAATACCGGCCTGCGAGAAATCGATGCCGAAGCTCGAGCTCTTGAACAGGAACAGATAGCCCACGGAGTTCAGCAGGGCAAGCGCGACCGTGAGGTAGCGCGTGTACTGCGTAATCTTACGCTGGCCAGACTCGCCCTCTCGAGCGAGGGTACCGAGGCTCGGAATCACGGCCTGGAACATCTGCATGATGATCTGAGCCGTAATGTAAGGCATGATGCCAAGGCAAAACACCGACACGCGGGACAGAGCGCCACCACTGAACAGGTTCAGAACGGCAATCGCGCTGTTAGCGCTGGAGCTCGACTGATATGCCGAGAGCATCCCCTGGAAGGGGATGCCGGGCACGGGGACGTAAGCCCCGATCCTGTACAGCACGAGGATGCCCACGGTGAGCAGGATCTTGCTGCGGAGCTCCTTCACGCGGAACGCGTTGAGGAATCCGTTTAGCACGGGAGCTCTACCTTTCCACCAGCGGCCTCAATCTTGGCCTTGGCAGAGGCGGAAACCTTGTCCACCTTGACGGTGAGCTTCTTGGTGATCTCGCCGTTGCCGAGAACCTTCACGAGCTCGTACTCACGCTTGATGATGCCAGCAGCAATAAGGCTAGCGGTATCGACGGTATCGCCATCGGCGAACTTCTCCTCGAGACGGGAGAGGTTGACCGGAGCGTACTCGACGCGATTGCGGTTGGTGAAGCCGGGAAGCTTCGGGAGACGCATCGCGAGCGGCTGCTGGCCACCCTCGAAGCCGGCACCCTTGCCGCCGCCAGAGCGGGAAAGCTGGCCCTTGGTGCCGCGGCCGGCAGTGGTGCCGTGACCGGAGGCGTTGCCGCGACCAATGCGCTTACGTGCCTTCTTGGCGCCCTCAGCGGGGCGCAGATCGTTGAGCTGCATGTGGTGACTCCTAGTTCTCTTCCACGGTGACGAGGTGCTTGACCTTGAAGATCATCCCGCGGATGCTCTCGTTGTCAGGCTGCTCGACGACGCTGTTGATCTTGTGGAGGCCGAGGGCGCGGACGGTGGCCGTCTGGTCCTTCTTGACACCACAGACAGGGCTCTTGACGAGCTTGATCGTAAGGGTCTTCGCCATGTCTAGTTCTCCTTACCAACGAACATCTCGGCGACGGTGAGACCGCGGCGCTCGGCGGTCTCCTCCGGGCTGGAGAGCTGCTGAAGGGCGTCAACGCCGGCCTTGATGATGTTGAGGCCGTTGCTGGAACCCATCGACTTGGACAGGACGTTCTTGATGCCAGCGAGCTCGAAGAGCGGACGCACGGGGCCGCCGGCGATGACACCGGTACCCTCGATGGCCGGCTTGATGAGGAGGCGCGCGGCGCCAAACTCACCCATGACCTCGTGAGGCACGGAGCCGGTCTCAGTCAGAGGCACCTTGAACATGTTCTTCTTGGCGTTGTCAGACGCCTTCTGGATGGCCAGGGGCACCTCGGCGGACTTGCCCATGCCGAGACCGACGTTGCCCTTGCCGTCGCCAACGACCACGAGGGCGACGAGGGACATACGACGACCGCCCTTGACGGTCTTGGAAACACGGTGGATGAAGACGACGCGCTCCTCAAGCTCGGAGGCTTCGCGCTGCTGCTTCGGGTTACGAGCCATTACAGATACCTCCTAGAACTTCAGGCCCGCGGAGCGGGCGCCGTCTGCGAGAGCCTTGACACGGCCGTGGTAGATGCGGCCGCCACGATCGAAGGTGACGGTCTCGACGCCAGCCTTGAGAGCGCGCTCGGCGATCATCTTACCGACGAACTCAGCGGCCTCCTTGTTGGAGCCGAGGTTGCCGGTAGCACGGAACTCGGCGTCGAGCGTCGAGGCGGTGCAGATCGTCTTGGCATCGACGTCGTCGATGACCTGAGCGTAGATGTGCGCGTTGGTGCGGTGCACGGAAAGACGCGGACGCTCGGCGGTGCCGCAAATCTTGGAGCGGACGCGACGCTCACGGCGCTTGAGGCCGGCTCGCTTCGCCTGCTGCTTGTTCATACCAATCTCCTTAGTCACGCCGCCACCTGACAGGGTGGCGGACTTTTATGACTGCCTTGGCGGTCGCTACTTAGCGGCCTTGCCGAGCTTCCTGCGGATGTGCTCACCCATGTAGTGGATGCCCTTGCCCTTGTACGGCTCGGGAGGACGCTTCATACGAATCTCAGCGGCGACCTGGCCGACCTGCTCCTTGGAGATGCCCTTAACGTTGATGTGGGTGTTATCGGGAACCTCGAAGGTGATGTTCTCAGGGGCAACGTAGATCACGGGGTGAGAGTAGCCGAGGGAAAGATCAAGATCCTTGCCCTTGAGAGCGACACGGTAACCAACGCCCGTGAGCTCGAGCTGCTTCATGAAGCCCTCGGACACGCCGATGACCATGTTGTGGATAAGGGTACGGGTCAGGCCGTGCTGGGCGTTGGCCTCACGGGTCTCGTCGTTGGTGGTGACGAGGATCTCCTCGCCCTCCTCCGTGATGGTGACGAGATCGGAGAACGTGCGCTCAAGCTCGCCCTTGGGGCCCTTGACGTTCACGGTGGTGCCGTTGACTGTCACAGTGACTCCGGCGGGAATCTGGACAGGCTTCTTGCCAATGCGGGACATAGTGTCTCCTTTCCTATCCTGCCGTGAGTTACCAGATGTAGGCAATGACTTCGCCGCCGACGCCAAGCTTACGAGCGTCGCGGTCGCACATCATGCCCTTGGAGGTGGAGATGACGGCGGTGCCCAGGCCACCGAGGACGCGAGGAAGATCCTCGGCCTTGGAGTAGATGCGCAGGCCGGGCTTGGAAATGCGCTTGATGCCACGGATGACACGGGCGTGGCGAGCGCCGTACTTCAGGGTGACGTGCAGGGTCTTCTGGGGGGTGGTGTCCTCGATGGCATAGCCCTCGATGTAGCCCTCCTCCGCGATGACGCGGGCGACCTCAGCAAGCACCTTGCTGGAGGGCATGCTCACGACGTCCTTGCCGGCGGTGTTGCCGTTGCGGATGCGCGTAAGCATGTCTGCAATAGGATCGGTAACGTTCATTGGGATTCTCCTTCGGTAGGGATGAACCTCTTCGTCCGGTTCACCCGAGCCCTTGGCCGGGATGCCTGGACGGGAGTCTTCCGTCTGCCCTGGGAGCCGCTAGACCTTGTAGGCCTACCAGCTCGCCTTGCGGACGCCGGGAAGCTCGCCCTTGCTCGCGAGCTCGCGGAAGCACACACGGCACAGGCCGAACTTGCGATACACGCTGTGCGGACGGCCGCAGCGCTGGCAGCGGTTCTGGGTGCGCGTCGAGTACTTCGGCTCACGCTGAGCCTTGACGATCATCGATGTCTTAGCCACAAATCCTCCTTCTGGGTGACGGTCGCGCTTTTTGCGCGGCTTTGTCTATGCCGCCGAAGCGACAACACGCCGCCCGCTCTCGCAGGCGGCGGGATTACCTCTAGTTCTCCTTGAACGGGAAGTTAAAGGCGTCGAGCAGGGCCTTGCCCTCCTCGTTGGTCTTCGCGGTGGTGACGATGGTGATGTCCATGCCGCGGGTGTGGTCCATCTTGTCGAAGTCGATCTCCGGGAAGATGAGCTGCTCGGTGACGCCCATGGAGAAGTTGCCACGGCCGTCGAAGCTCTTGGAAGAGATACCACGGAAGTCACGGATGCGCGGGATAGCAATGCAGATCAGACGATCCAGGAAGTCCCACATACGGTCGCCGCGGAGGGTGACCTTGGCGCCGATGGGCTGACCCTCACGAAGGTGGAAGGTAGCGATGGACTTACGGGCACGACGGATGGTCGGCTGCTGGCCGGTGATGGTGCGGAGGTCAGCGACAGCACCGTCGATAGCCTTGGAATCGGTCGCGGCCTCGCCGACGCCCATGTTCACGACGATCTTCTCGATCTGCGGAACGGTCATCGGGTTGGTGTAGCCAAACTGCTCGATGAGCTTGGCGCGGACCTCGTCGTTGTACTTGGTCTTGAAACGCGGGACGTACTTCTCCTCAGCCATATTCACTCCTCTTGGGGTTTTAAGCATGGGGTTGGCGCAGGCTGGCAAGCATGACTCCCCTTGCCTGACCGTAAAGCCGCAGGTAGCGACCATAGGTCGATGCCTCGTTATCCTCATGCCTCCTGTCCGACGGCTAATCGGCAGGAGCCTTCACAGTGCAGCTCATAAGGATATGCCTTTACGCAGGGGATTTCTAGTCAAAAATCGACAAGATTCCTCTGCAAGCTAACCGTTCACGACTAACTCACAACTCGGGTTTAACGAGTTTAGATTACTCGATGCCGTACCTCAGTTTGCTTGCGCAATCACACTCAGCGGATGACGCAGTCAACCAACACATTAAGACAAGTAGCGGGGCTGACACCCTCACGGATATCAGCCCCGCTGAAATCTTGTTTGACTCTAGCGGTTACTCGGGAACGCTCGCATAGAACTCAGCGTCAGCGGCAACGTCTACGAGGGACTTTCCGTCGAACACGGGGAGGTTCATTACCTCGTTGACCGTAGGAACCAGCTCAGAGCAATCCGTAAAGTGGCCCTTGTCATTTAGGTTCGCACAATCTTGGACGCGCCAGTACCCATCAGTGTGGGTGACGTAATACGTGGCGTCATTGACCTTGGTAAAGACGCGGGTGTTCGAGCGGAGGTAGCCCTCGAGCGTGTCGGGGCCGATCTCCAGCTTCTCCTCTGCCATCACTCCCATGGTCGCTCCCTTCGTCTGGCCGCGAGGACATTCTCGCCGGCACTTCCCGTTGACCCTAGCGTCCCCCACTTCGCCGATCCTATCCACCGCTCACCCGTGAGCGGCTCTATAAATCGCGGAGCGGTTTTGCGCGTCGCGGGAAAGCAATCATAACCACCCTTAAAAAGGGTGGTTTGCTCTTAGGGTATAACCCACGGGCCCCGGGCTCGCGTCTAAAGGCG
>NZ_CAKUIH010000017.1 GCF_934660935.1 uncultured Parolsenella sp.
CTCATCGGTAGTGCCTGGGATGGTCACCATGAGTTCCGTGCGGCCCGGGAGGACCTCGAGCTCATCGATTGAAACCCGTGATGCGAGCGATTCGGGGAGGTTTTCGATTCTCTGACGCAGCCAGGCTCTGACGTAACGCTCTATCTCGCCTTCATAGGCCCCCGGATCGGAACTGTCGATCTGCACGAGTTCGCGCGCGAGTTTCCAAGCAGCATCTTCGTTTGAGTTCATGGTTCCTCCTAAGCTACGCCTGATGCCATGGTAGGCCTAACCTGCGTTTTGGGTTATGTGGGTGCGCATTTTTGGTCTGTGCCGGCGAGGAAAGCTCTGTTCGGCGTCGTCAAATCGTTGAGCATGCCTTTTGGTAAGCGGTCGCGTTGTTCGTTTGCGCAACAACGGTTGCTCGCAGATATGCCGTTCACGGACCGCTATCCCTAAGCGTATATAACGTCCGCTAACATTCTGTTCGGTAACCAAACCATGTGTCATTAAGCATTGACTCGCGGCGGCTGCCGGATATGTGATCTCTGTCGTTGCGCTTATGGCGCGATTTCGATGCCATCTGTTGGTGAGGGAGGCTAAGCGCCCATGAAGGATACGTTTGACCAGTCGTTGCCGCGGACGTTCGAGGAGTTCAACGAGCAGCGCAAGACAAGCTTCATTCGCCTTAAGGACTTCAAACAGGCCGGTAATCGCCTTGTCGGATACCTTTGCAGCTATACGCCGCTCGAGATCGTGGACGCCGCGGGAGCTGCGGGCGTTTCCCTCTGTGGCACGTCTGACGAGGTGATTCCCGAGGCGGAGAAGGTCCTTCCCGCCAACCTCTGCCCTCTTGTCAAGTCGACGTTCGGCTTCGCGTACTCCCAGAAGTGCCCGTTCACGCATTTCAGCGACATCATCATTGCCGAGACCACATGCGACGGCAAGAAGAAGATGTACGAGCTTCTGAATGACCTTAAGGAGACGTACGTCCTCCACCTTCCGCAAGGACGAGACCGCAGCTACGAGCGCGAGGCCTGGTGCAAGGAGTGCCGCCTTTTAAAGGAGCGTCTCGAGGATCTCTACGGTATCACGATTACGGATGATGACCTGAGGGGCGCCGCGGCAAGGCGTAACCGTCTCCGCGCCGCAAAGCTCGCGATGTATGGCCTCCAAGCATGCGAGCCTCCCGTCATGAGCGGCGTAGAGCTCATGAGCACGATGTTCGCGGGTACGTTTAACTTCGATGTCGACGCCTATATCGAGAAGCTCGAGACTGTGACTGCTGCTCGTCGCGCTGCTTACGAGGCCGGCGAGCGTCCGATCCCAGCGGACGCGAAACGCATTCTCCTCACGGGCTGTCCCGTGGGTGGCGTCATCAACAAGATCGGTCGCACTATCGAGGTGAACGGCGGGGTCGTCGTCTGCATGGACGATTGCTCTGGCGAGCGTACGGCTCGCATGATGGTGGATGTCGACGCGCCTGACATCCTGCGCGCCATCTCTGACCGCTATCTCCAGATCAACTGTTCCGTCATGACCCCCAATGAGGGCCGCATGGAGAACACGCTGGCGATGTGCGAGAAATACCACGTCGATGGAGTCATCGAGAACGTGCTCTCCGCATGCCATACGTTCAACGTCGAGAGTGCCCGCATGCAGGCGGCCGTCGAGGGCGCTGGTATCCCTTACATGAAGATCGAGACGGACTTCTCCAAGGGCGACCAGGGACAGATCGACACGCGCATCGCCGCGTTCATCGAGACTCTCTAGGGGCGGGGCATGCTTGGGATCGGAATAGACATTGGGTCCACGGCAACGAAGCTTGCCGTCATCGATGGCGGTGGGGACACCCTCTTTACAAGGCAGATGCTCACGGGCTTTTCGAGTGTGGACGCCTCGGACCGTGCCCTCGAGGAGCTTCGCGCGGCTGGATTTGATCCCTCTGATTCCGAGGCGCGCCTGGTTGCGACCGGATACGGGCGCATAGCCGTTCCGTATGCTGACAAGGTCGTTACGGAGATCACCTGTCATGGCGTGGGTGCCGTGAGGCTCTTCGGGCCCGAAGGTACCGTTATCGATGTCGGTGGCCAGGACACCAAGGTGATCACGCTTCGCGCCGGTCGCGTTGCCAAGTTCGCGATGAACGATAAGTGCGCCGCTGGTACGGGGCGCTTCCTCGAAATCATGGCGGACAGACTTGGCGTCTCGCAAGAAGTGCTCTCGCGCCTGGCTGCCGAGGGTGAGCCGACGAAGATTTCGAGCATGTGCACCGTCTTCGCGGAGTCCGAGGTAATCAGCATGATTGGCCGAGGGGAGCCTCGAGCAAACATTGCGAATGGCGTCATGGACAGCGTGTTGGGGCGAGTCGCGGCACTCGCCGGGCAAGGTTCGGGTGCTCCGTACTTCCTCACCGGAGGTCTTTGCGAGAACGACTATTTCGTTACCCAGCTTGGCGAAAGGCTTGGGGCGCTGGTCACGACATGCCCGCAGGCAAGATTCGCGGGCGCGCTTGGTGCTGCCGAGCGAGCACTTGCCCTTGTTGGGTAGATAAGGCGTATTCGATTCAGGCGTAAGCCTGACAACTGGGTTGGAGACATCATGGACATGACGGGAGTCAAGCTTACCGAGCTCGTAGAGGCCGCTGGTTGCGCTGCGAAGCTCGCGCCAGGGTACCTTTCGCAGGTTCTCGCGGATTTGCCCCGCGTCGCAAGTGACAAGTTGCTCGTCGGCTTCGACTCTTCTGACGACGCTTACGTCTATGACCTGGGCGATGGTAGGGGCCTCGTGGGGACGACAGATTTCTTCCCCCCGATGGTCGATGACCCGTATCTCTTTGGCCAGGTGGCAGCTGCAAACGCTCTTTCTGACGTATGGGCCATGGGCGGCAAGCCCACACTTGCGCTTAATCTCCTTTGCTTCCCCAATTGCCTTGGCCTTGAGGTGGCGGGGCAGATTCTTGCAGGAGGTGCCGACAAGTGCCGTGAGGCGGGCGTGATCGTTGCCGGGGGCCACTCCATCAATGACCACGAGCCTAAGTTCGGCCTTGCCGTTACCGGTTTCGTGGACCTCGACCACCTTCTTGCGAATGCTGGCGCTCGCGAGGGAGACGCGCTCGTGTTGACGAAGGCACTCGGCACCGGTGTCCTCACAACCGCCTACAAGGGCGGGATTCTCGACGAGGATGGCGTCCGCGTCGCGACCGACTCCATGATCACGCTCAACAAATACGCCGCGGAGGCCCTTGGTGGCCTCTCCGCGCATGCGGCGACCGATGTCACGGGCTTCTCGCTCATGGGTCATGGCTGCGAGATGGCGGAGGCGAGCGGCGTCACGCTCGAGATATGGGCCGCTCGTGTGCCGTTGCTTGCGCGGGCGCGGGAAATGGCGGCCATGGGCCTCATTCCCGCCGGCGCCTACCGCAACCGCGATTTCTTCGACCCACGCGTCGAGGTGGGGCCTGGCGTTCCGCTTGACCTCGCGGACGTCTTGTTTGACCCCCAGACCTCGGGCGGCCTCCTCGTCGCCATGCCCGAAGAAGAGGCTGATGGATATGTTGCCCGGCTGAGGGAACTGGGGCAGCCAGCTGCGGTGATAGGTCGTGCGGTTGCTCGCGGAGAACGTTCCGTCCACGTTACGATGTAGATTCGCTTCGAGAAAGGAAGCCCAAATATGTCTGAGAACAAGCTCGTCATCGATGCTCGCGGAGACGCCTGCCCCATCCCTGTCGTCAAGACGCTGAAGGCGCTCGGCGCGCTCGGCGGGGCTGGCGTGGTCGAGACCATCGTCGACAACAAGATCGCCGTTGAGAACCTCTCTCGTATGGCTACCTCCAAGGGCTGCGCCAGCAGCGTTGAGCAGACTGGCGACAAGGAATGGCATGTCGTTACCACGGCCAACGGTGCCGTTGAGGTGGCCGCCGGCGAGCCCGAGGCCGTTACCTGCGCTGCTCCCACGGACAACGTGGTCGTCCAGATCGCGAGCGACGCCATGGGCACGGGTGATGACGTCCTGGGCAAGAAGTTGCTCAAGGGCTTCATCTTCTCTCTGACGCAGCTGCCGCGTCTGCCCAAGACCATCCTGCTCTACAACGGCGGTGCCCATCTCTCCTGCGAGGGCTCGGATTCGCTCGAGGACCTCAAGAATCTCGCCGATGCCGGCGTTGAGATTCTTACCTGCGGCACCTGCCTCGACTTCTATGGCATCACCGACAAGCTCGCCGTTGGCGAGGTCACCAACATGTACGTGATTACCGAGAAGCTCACTGGCGCATCCGTGGTCGTGAGGCCCTAGTGCCGCGCGTTCCGAGGCCCGCTCTCGTCGTGGCGTTTCCCACGACGGCGGCTGCCATGAGTTGCGAGGAGCTTTGCCAGTCTCGGGGCCTGCCCGGGCGGATGATTCCCGTTCCCGGCCAGGTCTCCGCTGGCTGCGGGCTTGCTTGGAAGGCGACACCAGAGGATCGTGCCCTTCTCGAGCCCGCCCTCTCTGGGGCGGGCGTTCCCGTTGAGGGGTTCTTCACGGTTGAGCTGCTTGAATTCGTGAGGGAGTAATTGCCTGGACCGGGGCTTGGCCTTTGGAGGACGACGCCATGATTTATCTCGATAACGCTGCTACGACGATGCGAAAGCCGCAAGAGGTCATCGACGCCGTGGCAACTGCCATGGGTACGCTCGGCAACGCTGGGCGTGGGGCGAGCTCAAGTGCCATGGGTGCCGCTCGCACTATTCATGAGTGCCGAGAGCGCGTGGCGAGGCTTCTTGGCTGCCCGAGAGCCGATCATGTTGCCTTTGCTCCCAACTCGACGGCGGCCCTCAACTGCGCCATCAATGGCCTGGTAGGCGAGGGTGACCGCGTGGTGACCACGGTGCTTGAGCATAACTCGGTTCTTCGTCCGCTGAATAGGCTCGCTGCCGAGCGCGGTGTCCTCGTTGAGCATGTGGGTTGTGATGAGTTCGGCCGCCTGGACATGGAGGAGCTTGAGCGCCTTGTCGTTTCGGGGACGCGAGCCGTCATCGTGACCGGAGCCTCAAACGTCACCGGCAATGCCGTGAATGTCGCGCGCGTCTCTCGTATCGCGCACGCCGCCGGGGCCGTTTGTGTCGTGGACGCCTCGCAAAGCGCGGGTATCATCCCTATCGACATGGTCGGGCAGGGGTTGGATGTTGTCTGCTTCACCGGTCACAAAGCGCTGATGGGCCCTCAGGGAACGGGAGGTCTTGCTGTGGCCGAAGGCGTCGACGTTCGCCCTTGGAATGTGGGCGGCACCGGCGTGCATAGCTTTGACCCAATGCAACCTGAGGACTGGCCCACTCGCCTCGAGGCGGGTACCCTCAACGGACATGGCCTAGCTGGTCTCACGGCGGGCCTCGAGTTCCTTGATGCCAACGGAGGTGTCAAGGCGATGGGCGAGCACGAGGTAGCCATGGCGCGACGTCTCTACGAGGGCGTGAGTGATATCGAAGGCGTGGCCGTCTACGGCGATTGGGGGACTTTCTCGTCTGACGAGTCTCCTCTCCGCGCGGGTGTCCTGTCCCTTAACGTCGGAGACATCTCGTCCGCCGACGTGTCGGACATGCTTATGCAGGGCTGGGGCATTGCGACGCGCCCGGGCGCCCACTGCGCGCCTCTTATGCATGAGGCGCTCGGCACGCGCGAGCAGGGCGTGGTTCGCTTCTCCACGAGTTGGTTCACTACCCAGGAGGAGATAGATATGGCAATCGAGGCCGTTCGGGAGATCGCGCAGGGCTAACTACGTTCCGCGTGGTTTAACGGTGTCAAGATATCGCCCGCTCGCTAGCGTTTGGGCTAACGGGCGGGCGATTTACCACCGTGGGCTGATGCCATCTTCTAGCTACTGGATCTCTGCGAGATCGTGTCTGCGGATGCTGCCTGCGAGCATGGGCACCTTCATGCCCATGGCGATGAGCTCCTCGTTAAAGGCGTGCGCAGCTTCAATCGTCTCTGGGCTTTCTGCCTGGTTGACTATGATCAGGTTCGGGTCTATGACACCCCTCCTGGCCTCCGTGGCTAGATGCCGGGCGAGAAGCTCTGGCGTAACCGCGTCATCCTGCTCGCAACTCGAGTTCTCACAGAAGATCTCTGCCCTATGAACGCTTTGTGCCACGGGCCTGCCAAAGGCACTTGCGCCAATGACCATGATCGTCAGGTCGCTGCCACCCGGAATGACGGGTTCGTGATCGCTGTGTGCTTTGACGGGCATGTGCCTCGAGCCATCTGCTTCGACGAGTACGAAGTCTGCGAGACTTGCGAGGTTTTGCGGTGCGATCCGCGAGGGCGCCAGTTTGCCTGCATTTCGCGCCTCGTGAGCGGGCGTACCAACGCAGATGACTCGCTGGGTTTTGACCTGTCGCGCGACCTCAAACTCGTCGGCGGACACAACGGTATCAATGCCGCTGAAGGGCAGGAAGTGGGTCGTCGTAGCGAGGATTACGGTCTTTCCCTCGGCGACGAGCTCATCCGCAAGAGAGCGTAGCAGCGTCGTCTTGCCACCTCCGCCGATGACGGACCAAATCGTGCCGTTCGTCTGTCGATCCGGCACGTTCGCAGTACTTTTGATGCCACGATAACAATCCATTAGCAACCCTAACTTATAGTTTGGTATACCGTTGTTGTCGTATGATGACTACGCTTTGCCATAGCGGGAAACTACCCACCATTGTGGCTGTCTTTGGGGAACGGTGAGTTACATGCTCGTTGAGATTCGGGGAGCGGGGGATATCGCTACCGGCATCGCACTTCGCCTGAGGCGCGCCGGGTGCAAGGTCGTCATGTGCGACATTGCGGTCCCCACGTCCATCCGCCGTACCGTCTGCTTTTCAGAGGCCATTCGCCTTGGCTCGTGTGAGGTTGAGGGCGTTTGCGCTCGTCTTGCCAGCTCCTGCGCGGAGGCTCGTTCGATCGTCGTCGGTGGCGACGTCGCGGTCCTCGTCGACCCCGAGGGCGAGAGCATTCCGGAGCTGAAGCCGCAGGTTGTTGTCGATGCCATCCTCGCCAAGAAGAACCTCGGCACGAAACGGTCCATGGCTCCGTACGTCATTGGCGTTGGCCCGGGCTTTTATGCGGGCAGGGACTGCGATGCGGTCGTCGAGACCAATCGAGGGCATTTCCTCGGCCAGGTCATCTGGGATGGCCCAGCCGCTCCCAACACCGGTATCCCCGGCGTTATTGCTGGTCATTCTGCGGACCGCGTGCTGCGCGCCCCCGCAGACGGCGTCTTTGAGCCGGTCCTCCAGATTGGCGACGTCGTGCGCGCCGGCCAGGTTGCCGCGACCGTGTCCGGCGTTCCCATGACTTGCACCATCAACGGTGTCCTGCGTGGCCTTCTCCAGGAGGGCGTTGAGGTGACGGCGGGCATGAAGTCCGGCGACATCGATCCGCGTTGCGAGCGCTCGCACTGCTTCTCCTCGTCTGACAAGGCCCGTGCCGTTGGTGGAGGCGTGCTCGAAGCGATTTGCATGCTTACCTCGAGGTTGGAGGGCTAGGGATGGAAGGCATCTCTCTTCTTCGCCGCGAACTCGCGGAGCTTGAGGCCGGAAGGTCCGTTGCCGAGGCCGTCGTGCTCTCCACTGCGGGGTCGGCCGCCCGCGCTGCCGGCGCCCGGATGGTGCTTCTCGAGGACGGTTCCTTTCTGGGGACGGTCGGCGGCGGCTCTCCCGAGCTCGAGAGCCAGAGGCTCTGCCACGACGTGCTCTCTGGCAAGCCCGCCCTGCGAATGAACTTCAAGCGAGGTGTGGTTGATATCGCCTGCGGGGGCTCTCAGCTCATCGGCATTCGCCGTCTATCGTCTTGCGACATTCCGGCGCTCGAGGTCACTATCGCGTCCGCCGACGCGGGGGCACCCGTCGAGCTTGCCGTCGATTGGTCCGCCTCCGTCCCCGTCGCTGCCGTTGGGGGGTCCGCAGGGGCTGATTCGACCCCGCGAATGGAGGGTGACCTCTATCTTGAGCCCGTGGTGTGCGCTCCTCGGTGCGTCATCTTTGGCGGGGGTCACGTCGGCAGGGCGCTCGTGCCGGCACTCGCCGCGATCGATTTCGACGTCGTAGTCATTGACGACCGTCCGGAGGTGGCTTGCGCCGAGAACTTCCCGGCCGCCTCGAGCGTCATCCTCGGCGATTTCAAGGATATTTCCGCGAGCGTCACGATTGGCGATCGCGATTACGTCGTTGTCATGACTCACGGGCACGCGGCTGACGAAGACGTCGTCGCGCAAGTCGTCGAGGCTCATCCGCTTTATCTCGGCTGCATGGGTAGCAGGAACAAGAGGCGCGTCCTCGAAGGCGTGCTCACCTCTCGTGGCGTCTCTGCGGATGAGATCGCCGCTGTCGATCTTCCCATAGGCCTGTCTATTGGTGCTGTGACTCCCGCGGAGATTGCGGTTTCAATTGCCGCAAAGATGATTGAAGTTCGTTCGGGTCATCGTACTTCTCGGGCGACGGGCTGCCCCAGCTACCTGTAAGAAGGGTCTCATTGCACGACGGTTGCAGCGTCGTGCATAAACATGGCGACCGTTGTGTATTTCTCGAAACAACGAATCGCGTAGATTTCCCGTGGAACGTCGGATTGAAAGGAAGGACCTCCATGAAATCGATCACCCGCAAGCAGGCAATCGCTTCCATCGGGGCGGGTGCCGCCGCCGTCGCTGGCCTCGGGCTCGCCGGATGTGGCGCCTCTGGCTCCGCCGCAGCGACTTCCGCCGCGTCTGACGAGAAGCTCGTCGTCTTTGCCGCAGCAAGCATGACCGAGAGCCTCACCAAGGCGACTGAGTCCTTCTCGAAGGACACCGGCACCGAGGTTAGCTTCAATTTCGATTCCTCCGGCACCCTGAAGACCCAGATTCAAGAAGGTGCCGAGTGCGACGTTTTCATCTCCGCCGGACAAAAGCAGATGAACCAGCTCGATGCCACCGCAGACCCCGAGATCAATACCGAGGGCCTTGACCTTATCGAGTCCGATACGCGCTTCAACATCCTTCAGAACGAGGTCACGCTCGTTGTCCCCGAAGGCAATCCCAAGGGCATCCAGAACTTCGAGGACCTCGCTGACCGCCTCACGGCTGGTGACGTCAAACTCGCCATGGGTAACTCCGATGTTCCCGTTGGGCAGTACACCCAGAAAATCCTGAAGTATTTCAACCTCAACGAGGACGAACTCGTGGCCTCTGGCGTGATCACCTATGGCACCAACGTCAAGGAGGTCACGATCCAGGTGTCCGAGGCAGCTGTCGATTGTGGTGTCATTTACCGCACCGATGCGGTGTCAGCAGGTCTTGCGGTCGTCGATTGCGCCACCAAGGATATGTGCGGCGAGGTCGTCTATCCGATCGCCGTCGTCAAGGGCACGAAGCGCGAGGACGCCGCCAAGTCCTATCTCGAGTTCCTCAAGGGCTCCGAGGCCTCCGCTTGCTTCGAGGAGGTCGGCTTCAAGCCGCTGTCCGCGTAATTGTCGATAGGATCTGAGCCATGGATTGGTACCCGCTCATAAACTCGCTGCGCATCGCCGCCGTCTCGACGGTTGCCGTGTTCTTCCTGGGGCTCGGTGCGGCGTGCGCGATTGCGAAGCTTCCCAGAACGGTAAGGGCCCTGCTCGATGTGGTGCTCACGCTCCCACTCGTCTTGCCGCCGACCGTTGTTGGGTACCTGCTCCTGCTCGTTCTCGGACCCAGACGTCCCATCGGCGCCTGGATGCTCGAAGCCTTTGGGATTCGTCTCACCATGACGTGGTACAGCGCGATCTTCGCGTGCGTTGTCGTCGCCTTTCCCCTTATGTATCGAACGGCTCGCGGTGCCTTCGAGGCCTATGACAAGACCTTGACGCACGCCGCTCTCACTCTTGGCAAGAGCCGCGTGTGGGCGTTCTGGCGGGTCCAGGTTCCCGGTTGCGCCCAGGGCATTCTTGCGGGGGCGGTTCTCGCGTTCGCGCGCGCCCTCGGGGAGTACGGGGCCACGGCCATGGTCGCGGGATATACACCTGGCCAGACCGCAACGGTCTCCACGACCGTCTATCAGCTGTGGCGCACGGGCGATGACGCGCTCGCGTTTCGATGGGTTCTCGTCAACGTCGCCATATCGGCCGTCGTCCTTCTTGCCATGAACTGGCTTGAGGGTAGGGCCCGTACGCAGGGGAGGCGGGCATGAGCCTTTTCGTTGGCATCACAAAACGCCTCGGCGACTTCGTCCTCGACGTGTCCTTCAACGCGGATGACCCGAGCGAGACGCTTGCGATTCTCGGTGCGTCCGGCTGTGGTAAGAGCATGACCCTCAAGTGCATCGCCGGCATCGAGCGCCCTGACAAGGGTCGTATCGTTTTGAACGATCGCGTGCTGTTTGACTCGGAGGCGCGCGTTGACGTGCCGGTGCAAGATAGGCGCGTGGGCTATCTCTTTCAGAACTACGCGCTGTTCCCGACGATGACGGTTCTCGACAATGTCATGGCAGGTGTGCGAGGAGGATCTCGCAACGAGCGTCGCGAGAGGGCTTTGGAGCAGATCCGAGCCTTCCGCCTGGAGGGCCTCGAGGGCTTGCGTCCGGCCGAGCTGTCTGGTGGCCAGCAGCAGCGTTGCGCCCTCGCGCGCATCATGGCGAACGATCCGGAGCTCCTCCTTCTCGACGAGCCCTTCAGCGCGCTTGACGGTTACTTGCGTTGGCAGCTCGAGCTCGAGCTCGGAGACACGCTTCGCGCGTTTCCCGGAGGCGTGGTGTTTGTCACGCACAGTCGCGACGAGGTGTATCGCATGAGCCAGCGCGTTTGCGTGCTCGACCATGGCAAGAGCGGCCGTACGGTGCCCACCCGCGAGTTGTTCGATACCCCCGCGACTCTGGCGGAGGCCCTCATCAGTGGTTGCAAGAACGTGAGTGCGGCGCTGCCGGTGGGAGAGACTTCCCTTGTCTGCACGGATTGGGGCGTGACCCTTGATTGCGCGCGTCCGGTCGAGGGCTGCGACCACGTTGGCCTCCGCGCGCACTTCCTAAGGGTTGTCGAGGCTGATGGTCGAGCCGTGGATACCCTTGGTGACGCGCCCACGGGGTTTGGGAGTGAGGCCGTGCCAAATCGCGGCGAGCTCGACAAGACCGTCAACCTCATCCCCTGCGAGGTGGCGCGCGTTATCGACAACGTCTTCTCGACCATCGTTATGTGCTCAAGTCCCGGTGGCGGGATGCTTCGCGTCGAGCTCGAGAAGGCGGCGTGGGCTTCGCTTGAGAACCCCTCACGCGTTACGCTTGAGGTTGCCCCGTCTGACGTCATGTGCTTGGAGGCGTAGGGAACGTGCAAGACACCTTTGGAAGAACCATCAGCTACATGAGGCTGTCCGTCACGGACAAGTGCAATTGTCGATGCATCTACTGCATGCCCCGCGGGGGCGTCGCCCGTCACACTCATGGAGAGGTCCTCTCGTTCGAGGAAATGGCGGAGATCGTCCGAGCCGCGTCGAAGCTTGGCGTCCGCAAGGTTCGCGTTACGGGCGGCGAGCCGCTGGTGAGGCGAGGAATCGTGGACCTTGTCGCTATGCTCTCCGGCATAGGGGGCATCGACGAGGTCGATATGACGACGAACGGAACCTTGCTCGCGCCTCTCGCGAAAGACCTTCGCGCCGCCGGGCTAACTCGCCTTAACATCTCGCTCGACACGCTTCGTCCCGATCGCTACCAAGAGATTTCACGCGTCGGCGAGCTCTCGGACGCTCTGGACGGAATACGCGCTGCCAAGCTGGCCGGTTTTCCGCCGCCAAAGATAAACTGTGTGCTCATGGGCGGAGTGAACGACGATGAGGCGGCGGACTTCGTTGACATTGCACGAAGGGAGCCCGTTGAGGTTCGCTTTATCGAGCTCATGCCCATGGGAGAATGTGCCTGCTGGCCGAAGGAGCGTTTCGTTTCCGGCGACGTCGTCCTCGAAGCGGTGCCCGAGCTCGAACGCGTTGGCGAGGGTGGCGTGGCGGAGCTCTACTCCGCACCGGGGTTTCTCGGGCGTGTCGGGCTCATTCGCGCCGTGAGCCACAGATTCTGCTCGGGATGCGACCGTGTCCGCGTCACGGCGGACGGCAGGCTCAAACCCTGCCTTCACTCCGCCACCGAAGTGCCTCTTCGCGGCTTGCATGGCTCGGAGCTCGAGCGCGCCATCGCCCGTGGCATCGAGGCCAAGCCGGCTCATCACAACCTCGTCCCGGGGCTTCGCTCGAGCGAGACCCCGAGGGACATGTTCGAGATAGGGGGCTAGGGTGGAGGATTCCCAGACCACATCGGCAAGCATTCGCGATGCCGAGTTCACGCACGTAAACGAGCAAGGCCGTGCCCGCATGGTCGACGTTGGCGGCAAGCCTGTGACGGTTCGAGTCGCGCGCGCCGCCGCGAAGGTGCTCATGGCTCCGAGCACGCTCGAGCTTGTGCGGACCGGTGGCACACGCAAGGGCGATGTCCTCGCTGTCGCCCAGGTAGCCGGCATTATGGCCGCAAAGCGCACGTGGGAGATTATTCCGATGTGCCACCAGATTCCGCTTTCCGGCGTGGATATCAACTTCGCGCTAGAGGATGACGGGATCGCGATTGAGGCCACGGCTCGCTGCAAGGGGGAGACCGGTGTGGAGATGGAGGCGCTCACTGCAGCATCCGTGGCCGCGCTGACCATCTATGACATGTGCAAGTCGCATCAGCGTGATATGGAGATCACGGCTGTTCGCCTTATGGAGAAGACTGGGGGCCGTAGCGGCCATTTTGTGAGGGGAGAGTAGCGTGGGAGAGTTCGTCGTTTCGCCCGGAGCCCTTGCGGGCGAGGTCATTGCCGTCTGCACGAGCGCCGAGAAGGGCGTTCGCAAGCAGTCTGTTGCTTCCATTGAGCTAGAGATGGGCACCGGCGTCGTCGGTGATGCGCATTCTGGAGCCTGGCACCGCCAGGTGAGCCTGCTGCCGGGTGAGGCCGTTGATGACCTGCGCCAGGTTCTGCCCAATCTCAGGGCGGGCGACTTCGCGGAGAACATCCTTACGCGCGGTCTCGACCTCAAGTCGCTTCCCGTGGGTACGGTCATTTCCGTCGGGGAGGCGCTCCTCGCCGTGACGCAAATCGGCAAGAAATGCCATAACGACTGCGAGATTAAGCGCCTGGTGGGAAAGTGCGCCATGCCGAGCGAGGGCATCTTTACCGTTGTCATTCGAGGGGGAGAGGTTCGCCCCGGCGACGAGGTGCACGTCATGGAGGTGAGTCGCTAATGAGGGAACTTCCCGTTCAGCAGGCAGTGGGACACGTGCTCTGCCACGACATGACCCAGATCATTCCCGGCAAATTCAAGGGGGCTCGTTTCCGTAAGGGCCACGTCGTGGCTCCGGAGGACGTCGACGTGTTGCTCTCGATGGGCAAGCGCAGCGTTTATGTGCTCGAGCTCGAGCCGGGCATGCTTCACGAGGATGACGCCGCCATTCGCCTCTGCGAGATCATGGAGGGTGACGGTTGCGTTCGCTCGCCCGAGATCCGCGAGGGCAAGATCGAGTTGCGTGCTGCCCACGACGGGTGCTTTCGCGTACGGAGCGAGGCGCTTGCCGCCGTTAACTCGGTGACGCAGGTCATGGTAGCCACGCGCGCCGGTAACACGGCGGTTCATGCTGGCGATAAGCTCGCGGGAATGCGCGTCATTCCGCTTGTGATCGAGGAGTCAAAGCTTGAGGAGGCCCGCCGCGTGGCTGACGCTTGCGCTGGCGAGGGGCCCGTCTGTGAGGTTCTGCCTTACAAGCTCCGTCGCGTTGGCATCGTCACCACGGGCAGCGAGGTCGCCGCGGGGCTTATCGAGGATTCGTTCACTCCCGTCGTCAAGAGCAAGCTCGCCGAGTACGGCATGGAGTGCGTTGCCCACGAGATGCCCGGCGACGATGTCGAGGATATCGTCGCCGCGATCAGGCGCGTGCGCGAGGCGGGTGTTGACCTCGTTGTCTGCACCGGTGGCATGAGCGTCGACCCGGACGACAACACCCCTGGTGCCATCCAGGAGAGCGGTGCCGAGATGGTGACCTACGGCGCGCCCGTCCTTCCGGGCGCCATGGTCTTCGTGGGATACTATGTCGATGGCACCCCCGTGCTTGGTCTTCCTGGCTGCGTGATGTTCGCGCGAGCCACGATTCTCGACCTCATCATGCCTCGCGTCGCGGCGGGCGTACGCCTGACGCGCGCGGATATCGTCGCCTATGCAGAGGGCGGACTCTGTCTCGGCTGCGAGGAGTGCCACTACCCAATCTGTCCCTTCGGCAAGTAGGCTTTGGCTAGTAGGAGTGCGCATGAGCTGCCATGACAAGGACGTCGTCTCGTCTTATACCGCAACCGTCATCACCGTGAGCGATCGCGCGAGTGCTGGTGTCTATAAGGATGAGGCGGGTCCTGCCGTGGCGGCCCTTCTTTCTGAGTCCGGTTTCGAGGTCGTCTCGACCGGCGTCGTCCCAGACGAGCGCGCGAGTATCGAGCGTGCGATTCGCGAGGCCGCCACTTTGGACGTCGCTCTCGTTGTCACGGCGGGCGGTACGGGCCTTTCTCCCCGGGACGTAACGCCTGACGTTACGGCTGACGTCTGTGACCGCCTTGTGCCTGGCATCGGCGAGGCCATGCGCGCCGCTTCCGCCAAGATTACGCCCTTCGCCTGGCTCTCTCGCGCTACGGCCGGAACTTTGGGTCGCACGCTCGTTGTCAACGTTCCCGGCTCTCCCAAGGCATCCGTGGAGAACCTCGCCGCCGTGATCGAGCCCGTCAGGCACGGTCTTAAGGTTCTCCGTGCGGAGGGCCCTCTTGACTGCGCAGCCGAACGCCTCGCATCGGCCGTTCGCGGTCTGGCCGAGAAGCCTGTCGTGCTTTTTGATTTTGATGGCACCCTTGCGGACACGAAGCCCTGCATCGTGAGGACGGCAACTCAGGTGCTTCGCGAATGGGGCCTGACCGATGAGGAGATCGGCGACGCCGGGAGACTCGTGGGCCCTCCTTTTCCGCTTGCCTATTCGCTCGTCTATGGCCTCTCGGAGGATGACGCCGCCGAGGTCACTCGCCGCTATCGCGAGATTTACGCGGGCCTCGGTCCCGAGAGAAATCCGTTGTTCGACGGTGTTCGCGAGTTGCTCACGGAGCTCAAGACCCGAGGCAAGAGACTCGCCATCGTGTCTTCGAAGATGGAGCGCTTCGTCCGCATGGCCCTTCAGCAGACTGGCATCGAGGACCTCTTCGAGGAGGTCGTCACCCAGACGGGGGTCAAGGATCCCGGAAAGGCCGGTCTTATCGCTGAGGCCCTATGCCGCCTCGACGCTGAGCCCGAGGATGCCGTTATGCTCGGAGACAGGCACTATGACATCGAGGGCGCCGTCGCGACGGGCGTCGACTCTATCGGCGTTTACCTTGGCGATACCGCTCCCGCGGGAGAGCTGGAAAACGCCGGTGCTACGGCTATCGCTACGAGCGTCTCTCAGATGGGCCGCTATCTTTTGGGCGAGTAGCCAGCTTGGGATGGCGCGGCGGTCGCTATCCGCCCTCTGCCGTGATGCCATTCGCCTCCGTTTGCGGATGCGACCGATACCGTCTGGCCTCGCTTGGGTACAAGCAAGCTAACGACAACGCGCACACGAGTGCGGGAGAGGGGCAATCATGGCTGACATCACAGAGGGCATTCGCAAGGCGTTTCTTGCTGGCGTGGGTGCCGTCGCCCTTGGCGCCGAGAAGACCACGGAACTCGTGGATTCGCTCGTCAAGAAGGGCGAGCTTACGGTCGAGCAGGGCAAGGACCTCAACCGAGAGCTCACCCAGAAGGCTAAGGAGACCGTGGATGGCGCCCAGGATTCCGTTCTTCGCGCCCGCCTGTCCACGATGACCCCTGAGGAGCGCGCGGCTTTCATCGACCGCGCCAAGGAACTTGCGAGCGACCTTGACGCCAAGGCCTCTGCGGCAACCAAGGTTCCCGTTGAGGCGGACTCTGTCGAAGACGCCACAAAGGAGTAGCGAGGCTTGAACGAAGACCTCGAAAAGAACGAGAGAGCCGCCGCCCCTGACGCTTCCGGTCCGGGAGCGGTTTCTTGTGGCTCAGCTTCGCCCTCGATGACGCAAAGTCCGGCTTCTTTTGACTGCGCTCGCGATTCAGGCTCTCCCGACGAGATGAGGAGCCCAGATGACGCGCTGCGCCCCGATGCGACTCCGGCCGAGGCTGAGGACGCAATGTGGGAGGCCGCGCTCGCCGGCGTCGAGGGCGAGCTCGACGACGACTCTGATTCCGTGACGATTGGCCTTCTTCGAGGTGCTCGCAGAAATGATGCGAGCCGCTATGGGGTCTCGCGGAAGCGTCGGCATGCGCGTCTGCTTCAGATATTTGCGATTGTCCGCAAGTACGATGTTCTCGGTGGTATCACGCCCGTCAAGTTCCGCCGGATGCTCGAGGAACTTGGTCCCACCTTCGTTAAGGCGGGGCAGATCCTGTCCATGCGCTCGGAGATCCTCCCGGAGCAGTTCTGCGAGGAACTTACGCGCCTCAGGAGCGACGTCGAGCCAATGCCGTACGAGACCGTTCTCGCCGTGCTCGAAAGCGAGTACGGTGGGGATCTCGGCGAGATATTTGATGCTATTGGCGAGCGACCCTTGGGCTCCGCCTCGGTGGCGCAGGTCCATCGCGCGCGCCTCTCCTCGGGCGAAGACGTTGCGATCAAGGTGCAGCGTCCCCATGTTCAGGAGGTCATGGCGCAGGATATCGACATCATGCGCTCTCTCGTACGTCACCTGATGCCCTTCTTCAAGGGCGAGCAGTTCCTCGACCTCACGAGCGTCGTCGAAGAGCTGTGGGACACCTTCCGGGAGGAGACGGACTTCCTCGTCGAGGCGCGTAACCTCGAGGAGTTCAGGCGTAACAACGAGGATTGCAAGTTCGTGACTTGCCCTAAGCCCTATATGGACCTTTGCACGAAGCACATTGTCGTGATGGAGTACATCGACGGCATCACCATCTCGACTCCCGCCAAGCTCATCGAGGCCGGCTATGACCTCACCGAGATTGGCACCAAGCTTGTGGACAACTATGCCTCCCAGCTCCTCGATGACGGCTTTTTCCACGCCGATCCGCATCCGGGCAACATCGAGGTCCTTGGTGGGCAGATAGTCTTTCTCGACCTCGGCATTACGGGCCGCCTGTCCCTAAGCCTTCGACGCATCATGCGCGACATGATCTTCTCGGTGGCGGAGCGGGACACGCCAAAGCTCAAGAGCGCCCTGCTCAGGCTCTCTTCTACGAGCCCCGAGGACGTGGATCATGGCGAGCTCCTCGCTGACCTCGACGAGGTCGTCGACGAGTTTGGCACCGTTAACCTATCCGAGCTCGATCTTGGCAATTTCCTTGGACGCATCATTGCGCTCTCGCGGAGGAATGGCATCGAACTGCCGGGTCAGATCACGAGCATGGCACGCGGCCTCGTGACACTTGAAGGCGTTCTTGACGAGTTTCTGCCTGGCGTCAACATGATTGACATCATCTCCCAGCATATCCGTGTTCATACGGATCGCTCGGCAAAGATCAAGCGCGATGTGGGGGAGCTCGCCATACGTAGCAAGGCCGCGACCAAGGGTCTTCTGGGCGCCGCGGCTCAGGCGGAGCTTGCCATGAGCATGCTCACGCGAGGGCAACTCAAGATCAACATGGATTTCGTCGGTTCTGAGGACCCCATCGACGACCTCTCCCATATCGCGGACCGTCTAACCCTTGGCGTACTGTGCGTTGGTTTCCTCATTGCCGCCAGTGCGATCGTCATGAGCACAGAGCCTGGCGGCGCAAGATTCATGGTCTTTGACGTTCCCGGCTTCGCCTTCGTGTGTTATCTGATTGCCTTTGTCATCGCGTTCTTCGTCTTCCGTGATATTTGGGCTCGCCACAGGAGGAAGCACCGCTAGCGTCATTCGGGCTCGCCACGGGAGAAGGCGACGCTAGCGACATTCGGGCTCCCCGTAGGAGGAGGCACCACTAGCTTGTCGGGCGTTGTGGTCGATACGATTTTTCGCATACACGCGTGTAGATTTGGCTCCTGCTTGATAACACCTGCGTAATGGCGTGTTTCGGCTTCATGACAATCGGGTATAAATGAGACTTAAACCCGATTCGGTGCCGTAAAGTCTTCAGGCAAGACAATCCGAGAAAAGGAATCCCATGGCTGACGCCAAGAACATGATTGAGATTCGTGGTCTCAATAAGTATTTCGGAGACGTCCACGTCCTCAAGGATATTAACCTTACCGTCAAGGCTGGCGAGAAGCTCGTCATCATCGGGCCGTCTGGCTCCGGCAAGTCTACGCTCATCCGTTGCGTGAATTACCTTGAGGAGCCCACCACCGGCACTATCACGATTGATGGTACTGAGCTTACGCGCAAGAACCATCTTGAGATGGCGCGCAAGTACTCGTCGATGGTGTTCCAGCAGTTCAACCTGTATCCCAACATGACGGTTCTCGGCAACCTCACGCTTGCGCCTATTAAGCTTCAGAAGAAGAGCAAGGAAGAGGCCACCGAGGCCGCTATGGCTGCCCTCAGGCGTGTTGGCCTAGAGTCGAAGGCGGGGGAGTACCCGCAGAACCTCTCTGGTGGCCAGCAGCAGCGCGTCGCCATCGCGCGCGCCCTCTGCACCAAGCAGCCGATCATCCTGTTCGATGAGCCGACGAGCGCGCTCGACCCCGAGATGGTCCAGGAGGTCCTCAACGTCATGGTTGAGCTCGCCCAGGAGAACATCACGATGATGTGCGTCACTCACGAGATGGGCTTTGCTCGTGAGGTTGCCGATCGCGTCATCTTCGTTGAGGACGGAAGGATTATCGAGGAAGGCACGCCCGAGCACTTTTTCGAGAACCCCCAGAACGAGCGCACGAAGCTCTTCCTTTCCAAGATCCTGCGCTGACTCAGGGTCTGGTCTTCTTTCGTCCGAAGACCATTTTGCAAGTGCATTTGCCCGTGTGAACGGGCTGGCAAGCGGTGGTAGCGCCGCTTTTGAAGTAGATGACTACCTGCAACTGAAAGAGGTATCCCATGAAGAACATCTCTCGCCGTCAGTTCGTCGTAACCCTCGGTGCCTCCGCCGCTGCCGTCGCCGGTCTTGGCCTTGTCGGCTGCGGTGGTAGCTCCTCCAGCTCGTCCGACTCCAAGCTTCAGACCATCAAGGATCGCGGCAAGCTAAAGTGCGGCGTCAAGAAGGACGTCGTGGGTTATGGCTTGCTCGATACCGCCACTGGCAAGTACGAGGGCCTCGAGATTGACCTGTGCTATATGGTTGCCGCCAAGGTCTTTGACGTCTCTTATGAGGAGGCCAAGGATCAGGACCTCTGCGAGTTCACCGACGTCACCCCGAAGACCCGCGGCCCGCTTATCGATAACGACACCCTCGACTTGATTTGCGCCACCTACACCATTACGGACAAGCGCAAGGAGGATTGGGACTTCACCGATCCCTATCGCACGGACCACGTCGGCATCCTCATCAAGAAGGGGTCCATGTCTACCATGGCCGACCTCGACGGCAAGCACATCGGCGTCTCCCAGGGCTCGACCACCAAGGATCTCGTCCTTCAGATGCTCGAGGACAATAACATTGCCGCCACGCCCGTCTTCGACGAGTACCCGGATTATCCCTCCATCAACTCCGCCCTTGACGCCGGCCAGATTGATGCCTTCGCGATGGACCGTTCCACGCTGAAGACCTACACGACCGATGACAAGGAGCTCCTGCAGCCCGAGATCGAGTTCGGCGCCCAGGATTACGGCATCGCCACCAAGAAGGGCTGCGACTTCTCTGAGGTCACCGAGGAGGTCGTCAAGGAGGTCACTTCCAACGGCTGGATCGACGAGGAAGTCTCTGCTTGGGGCCTGCTCTAGGATTGCTTCGCCCGGCTCCTTATGGGGTCGGGCTTCCGTGCCGCCTGGACTTTAGCCTGGGCGGCACGATGTATGTTTTGACGAAGGGATAGAGATGCTAGACGGACTCCTCGATGCGAAGCGATGGGAGCTGACCCTCGCCAGCATGGGCGATCTCTGGTCGGGATTCGGGCTTACGCTCAAGGTCGTGTTTGCTGGCCTGGTGCTTTCGATCGTTCTCGGCACGATTCTCGGCGTGTTCTCCACGACGCGCTCTAACGTTCTTAGGGCTATCAGCCGTGTCTACGTCGAGTTTTACCAGAACACGCCTCTGCCGGTCCAGGTCTTCTTCATGTACATGGCGGGGCCCAAGATTCTGCAGGTCATCCTTCATACGGATAGCCCGGTCCGTACCTCCGCCTTCGCGCTTGGAGCCATCGGCGTCGGGCTGTATCACGCGGCCTACATCTCCGAGGTCATTCGTACGGGCATCGAGAGCGTTCCTCGCGGTCAGATGGAGGCGGCCCTGTCGCAGGGTTTCTCTCGTATTCAGGCCTATGGGTACATCATTCTGCCCCAGACCTTCAAGGTGATCCTCCCTCCGCTGTGCAACCAGGCTCTCAACCTCGTTAAGAACAGCTCCGTGCTCGCCCTCATTGCTGGCGGCGACCTGATGTACAACGCGGATGGCTTTGTCTCCACGTATGGCTATCTGCAGGGCTACATCATGGCTTGCGTTCTGTACTTCATCATCTGCTTCCCCCTGGCGCTTCTCGTCCAGTGGCTCGAGGCTCGTTCCAAGAGGCGCCCGCGCGCAAAGGTGATTCCTGGCGTTACGCCTGAGACTGCGAAGGAGGCGTAGGTCATGGAGGTATTTAGCTCAGCAAACGTCATGTTCATGCTCGGTGGCTTTGTCAAGACGCTCGAGATTTCTGCTCTCTCAATCTTCTTCTCGCTTATATTTGGCACGGTTCTTGCGCTTGTGAAGGCATACGGTGTCAAACCGTTCTCACTTCTCGTCAGCGCCTATATCGAGCTCTTCCGATGCACGCCTAACCTTCTCTGGATCCTCTTCATTTACTTCACGGTCAAGGGTAACGACGTCTTCATTTCCACTCTTGCGTTTACGGTCTTTACCTCGGCCGTTATGGCAGAGATCGTCCGCGGAGGTCTCAACTCCATTCCCCAGAGCCAGTTCGAGGCTGCCCAGAGCCAGGGCTTTGGGTTCTTCGCGACCATGCGCCTCATCATCCTGCCTCAGACGTTCAAGACGATCATCCCCGCTCTGTTCAGCCAGTGCACGACGGTCATCAAGGACAGTTCCTATCTTGCCGGCATTAACGTCGCCGAGTTCATGTATACCTCTAAGGTAGTTATGGCAAAGACACAGAGCCTTAATGAGGTCCTCCTCGTCTACGGCTTTGTGTTCCTGCTGTACTTCGCCCTGAACTTCGGCATCTCCCTGTTCGTTCGTGCCTACCAGCGTCGCCAGGTCGCGGCCTAAAGGAGCAACCATGACCGAGAACTTCTCTGAGGTAAGCCCTGATATCTCTACCTATCCCGTAGTCATCGCCATTGCGCGCGACTTTGGTGCGGAGGGCCACGAGATTGGCAAGATGCTGTCAGTCGAACTTGGCATACCTCTGTATGACAACGAGGTTCTCGTACGCGCCGCTATGCGTGCCGGAGTGACGACGGATCAGATCGCCGCCTATGACGAGAGCCTTGCAGCCGAGGTTGCCGCCTTCCTTCCCGATCGCGTTGACGCGCGATCCGTTGCGGATAAGCTCTTCAAGCAGATGGAGGGCGTTATTCGTGACCTCGGGTCGAGCGAGAGCTGCATTATCGAAGGCCGTCTGTCTGACTACATCCTTCGCGATAATCCCAACCTCATTACCGCGCTCGTAACTGCCCCGCTTGAGGCTCGTATCGAGATCGTCCGCTCGAAGCGCGACATCTCTGAGAAGAAGGCCCGCAAGCTGGTTAAGCGCATGCAGCGCGCCCGCGAGATGTTCTACAAGCGCTATTCTGCTGGCAAGTGGACGCTTCATGCCGGCAAGGACGTCGTCGTTAACCGTGCACGCTTTGGTCGCCAGGGCTGCGTCGACATTCTTGCCGCAGCTTACAGGACGAAGCTTGCCGCTGTTGAGCGCGCTCGCGCGGAGCGCAGCGCCTCCGCCGGTTCCGAGGATACGCCTGTGGCGGAGTAGGGAAGGGACGCGCGCCGTCTGCCTTCATAGAGCTAGAAGTTGATAGCCGGCCAGGGCGACACCCCGGCCGGCTGTTTTCGTGCTTATGGTGTGGGTGTCGGGAAGAATTGCCGCGTGGGGTACACTAGTCAAGTAATGGCCGCACGGCGCTCACGCTGTATGCGACACCATCCGGACTCAGGAATCGCATGGCTCAGAATCCCGAAAACAACATCAAGGCGGAGCAAGCCACCCATGTGGACGTTGCTCCCAAGCACAAGCCTCATGCCCCTAAGCCCAGGCTTGCCGGAGCTCCTGCTCCCATGCACAAGGGATCGGTGGCTGAGGAGCGGCCTCAGGACCCTGACAAGAAGCAGGCGGCTAAGGGTGCCCAGTTTATCGGTCTCGTTTTTGCTGCCTACGTCGCCTTCCTGTTTTTCTCCGGACAAATCGACTCGTTCGTTGAGGCCTTCCAAAACGTAGAGGCTCCGTGGCTCGTTGGCGCCGTTGGCTGCATTTGCATGTACTTTATGCTCGGTTCCCTTGCCTACGCCGTTGCTGTGTATCTCGACCATGACTCTCCCGTGGGCTTTCGCGACCTCATGGCGGTGGAGGCTTCCGGCAATTTCTTCGGCAACCTCACGCCAATGCAGATGGGTGCACTTCCCTCTCAGATTTATCAACTCACCAAGGCCGGCCTCTCCGTTGGCGCGGCTTCCGCCACGCAGTTCACGCGCTTCATCATGTTCCAGCTCGGTGTCGTCCTCTTCGCTGGCATCATGCTCTGGGCCAAGCTTGGCTTCTTCCTTGACTCCTACGGCGATATCGTCCTTCTTAACCTGCTTGTTTTTGCGGGTCACGCACTTGAGCTGATTGGTCTCTTCATCGTCTGTCTGTGCCCTAATTTTGTCAGGCGCGCGGGTTCTTCTCTGCTCCGCTGGGCCAATGGCCATGGGTGGGTCAAGAACTACAACAAGTGGAATGACATGATCAACGTGCAGGTGAATCAGTTCTCCACCGCTTTTCGTCGTTCGGCTGCTAACATCCCCGACATGGTGATCACGCTTGTCATCACCATGTGCCAGCTTGGCTTTCTCTATACGATTCCCTGGTTCGTCATTCATGCTTTTGGTCTTGAGGCAGACTTCCTTACCTGTCTCGCTGCGGGCTCGATGGTTCAGCTTGTTGCCACTGCCGTACCTCTTCCTGGCGGCACCGGGGGAGCCGAGGGTGGATTCGCCCTGTTCTTTGGCCCGATGTTTGGTGGATATGCGACTGCCGGATTTCTTGTCTGGCGTGTAGTCACGTTCTTCTTCCCGACATTCGCCGCGCTTCCGCTCCTGGGCCTTAAGAGTACGAGCACGGAAAGCATCTATCACCGTGTTCAGCGCTGGTCTGGTCGCGGTGGGAAGAGGAAGGTGCGTTTGGCGCACGGTGCCGTGAGCTACAATCCGTCTAATCCTCCACGCAAGACGACCAAGTTTGTCGTCAAGGGCTCATCTCGCACGTCTGGATCCAACAAATAGGCAGTTCGCGGGCCGTGGCTTAGGTCGGGCCCTTTTGCATGCAGTGGTATTGAGTAGCCAATGCCCCGAGCCGCGTTTTCGCGGTTCGGGGCTTTCTTGTTTTTGCGGCTTCCTTCGGAGCTTTCTTATCTCTAGACGCTTCGCGGAATTCCCTCAGCGCATAAAATTGGCCCCGCCGGCGCAGTTACGTCGACGGGGCTTGGTGACACGATGAACCAAGTGCGGGCCCAGACATGGCAATTTCGGCTCCGCCCTGTTTAAACGTCCGGGCTAGAGTGCCATGCCCTTTGCACGCTCGAGACGGGCGAGGGCGTCAGCCTTGCCGACGAGCTCGATCACGACGCCCAGCGGAGGACTCACGAGATTGCCGCAGATGGCAGCTCGAATCGCCTGGAAGACGATGCGCTTCTTGGCGTCAAGCTGATCAGGGAGCTGCTCCAGCGCTGCGTCGACGGCCTCGGCGTTCCAAGAATCGGGGGAGACGCCCTCGAGTGCCTTGATGGCGGCGTCGAGGATAGCAGCCATTCCCTCCTTGGCGAGACCCTTAGAGACGGCCTTCTCCTCGTAGGGGAGGGTCTCAGCCGAGTCAAACACCATGGAGCAGATGCCAGCGACGTCACCGAGGTGCTTGGTGCGCGGGCGGACGACCGAGGCGAGGGTGGCGAACCACTCGGGCGTGCGATCGTTGGCGTCCTTGATGAGGCCGGCCTCGAGAAGCTCGGGAATCATAATCTTCTCGGCGAACTCGTCATCGCTCATTGCGGCGAGGTACTCGGCGTTGATCCAGTCGAGCTTCGTCGGGTCAAACGTGGCGGGGTTCTTCGAGACGCGGTCGAGGGAGAAGGTGCTTGCGAGCACGTCGCGCGGGACGATGGTCGTTTCGCCGTCCGGAGACCAACCGAGAAGTGCGAGATAGTTGACGAAGGCGTCCGGCAGGTAGCCGGCATCGCGGAACTCCTCGACGCTCGTGGCGCCGTGGCGCTTGGAGAGCTTCTTGCCATCCGCGCCAAGGATCATGGAAATGTGCGCGAAGACGGGAACGGGAGCCCCGAGTGCTTCGTAGACCATGACCTGGCGAGGGGTGTTGGAGAGGTGGTCATCGCCGCGGATGACGTGGGTGATACCCATGGCGGCGTCGTCGACGACGGTGGCGAAGTTGTAGGTAGGCGTTCCGTCGGAGCGGAAGATGACGAAGTCGTCAAGCTCCTTGGCATCGAACGTCACGTCGCCGTGGACGGCATCGTGGATGACGACGTCGCCGCGGTCCTCCGGGACCTTGATTCGGAGGACGTAGGGCTCGCCAGCCTCGATGCGGGCCTTCGCCTCGGCCGGATCGAGGTTGCGGCAGCGGCGCTGATAGCCTTGGAAGGGGTCCTTGCGCTCCTGGGCGGCCTTCCTGTCCTCGGCGAGTTGTTCGGTGGTGCAGAAGCAGGGGTAGGCACGGCCCTCGTCCCAGAGCTTTTGTGCGGCGGCCTTGTACATCTCTAGGCGCTCCGTCTGAGCGTAGGGGCCAAAATCTCCGCCTACCTCGGGGCCCTCGTCCCAATCGAGACCCATCCAACGCATGGCGCGGAGAATCACCTGGGTGTTCTCGTCAGTCGAGCGCGTCGGGTCGGTGTCATCGATGCGAAGGATGAAGGTGCCGTTGTTCGCGCGTGCGAATGCCCAGTTGAAAATGGCCGTTCGCGCCCCGCCGACATGGAGCTTGCCGGTGGGCGAGGGGGCGAAGCGAACGCGTACTGGCGTGGTGCTGTCGGACATGAAGATAGTCCTCTCGTTATTTGTTCACATACGCCAGACAGTATAACGCGTGGCCTGGCGGTATACTCTCCCTGAACATGTATGCGACTCAAGGAGGCATAACTGTGAAGGGTATTGTCCTTGCTGGTGGCTTCGGAACGCACCTGTATCCCATGACGTTCTCGGGTTCCAAGCACCTTCTGCCCATCTATGACAAGCCGCTCGTCTATTACTCCCTGGCCACGCTCATGAAGGCGGATATCCGCGATGTCCTGTTCATCGTGAACCCCCAGGATATGGCTTCCTACCAGGCCCACTTCGGCGATGGCTCGCAGCTCGGTATGAATATCAGCTACAAGGCCCAGGTCAGTCGCGATGGCATCGCTCAGGCATTCCTCATCGGCGAGGACTTCATTGGCGACGATCGCGTCGCCCTCATTCTCGCGGATAGCATCTTCTATGGCTCGGGATTCGACCTGAACCTTCGCGAGGCGCTCGATCGAGACAAGGGTGCCACGGTCTTTGGCTATCGGGTGAATGACCCCGAGCGCTTTGCCGTCATAGACTTTGGCCAGGACAAGAAGGTCACCTATATCGAGGAGAAGCCGGAAGAGGCGCGCACCAAGTACGTCGCCACTGGTCTTTACGTCTACGATAACAAGGTCGTCGAGTACGCCAAGAAGCTCAAGCCTTCCGCGCGCGGCGAGCTCGAGATCACGGATCTCAACCAGATGTACCTCGATCACAAGCAGCTTTACACCACCACGCTGCCCGAGGGCTTTGCCTGGTTCTCTCCCCGCACCGTTGACGAGCTCTTCCATGCTGGCGAGTTCATCCGTGTCGTCCAGCAGTCTACGGGCACGAAGATCGCCTCTATCGAGGAAATCGCGTACCGCAAGGGTTGGATCGGCCGCGCCCAGCTGCTGTCTCTGGCTTCAAAGATCGCCAAGACCGAGTACGGCAAGTATCTTGAGGGCATCGCGCTTTCCACGGAGAGCGCTAAGTAGGTAGATGGTTCAACCC
>NZ_CAKUIH010000018.1 GCF_934660935.1 uncultured Parolsenella sp.
GGCCCGTTCGTCTAGCGGTTCAGGACGCCGCCCTCTCAAGGCGGAGATCACCAGTTCGAATCTGGTACGGGCTACCATGTTTTACCCGGGGCACTCAGGCCCCTTCACATATGGCCCGTTCGTCTAGCGGTTCAGGACGCCGCCCTCTCAAGGCGGAGATCACCAGTTCGAATCTGGTACGGGCTACCAAACATCAGTCCTCCGAACTGCGTTCTACCTGCGGTTTCGGAGGACTTTTCGTCATCTTTCAAGTCCCTCAGAGCCCAAGGTATTTCTACCGTGAGCGTCCCGTCGCCCGATATCTCGCATCTGCCCACAGTTCGTCTCAGCTCTTGTTTGGTTAATTTATTTGGGCTCAGCTCATCCCGTGGCGGGCCGCTTCTTTAATACTCTTCATACGAATTTGCGGTTGATTTATCTGGGAGTTGATTTCGTCTGGCGAGCTCGTCGGTGAGTCCTGACATCCCGGTTTCGTTGAACACATGCATCAGGGCGTTTCTGTCGCCTGCTTTTCTGAACAGGGGCACGAGTCTGCTCAGCAACTCGTTGAACTCCTTCTTAGTAAGGAACCTTTCGAGCATCCACAGCATGTCCGTGTAGCCTATGTTCTTTCGCCCTCCGACTCGAGCGCAGTAGATTCGCTCGTCATGGGCGCATATGTTTCTGAACTTCACCAGGGCTTCGAGGCATACGCGCGCTTTGCCTGGGCCAAAGTATCCTAGGGCCTTGTCTCCGAGCCTTCCGGTCGACGTTGCCACCATCTTGCAGAATGCGGACTGTTCGTCTGGCTTCATCAGGTTGAAGAAATGCTCCAGGTTTCCGAACGTAAGATCATTTGCGAGCACCCAGAGCGGGACGCCGCCGTGCTCCTCTCTGTAGTGGGTCACAAACTCGGTACGGCTGCTGTTGGCTCTGCCTCGCAGGATTCCGGTGAGCCCGGCTAACTCGCTTGCGTAGCTGCTTGGGTCCTCCTCTCGTGCTGCGTACTCGTCGTATGAGCAATAGTTGGCTTGGAGCAGGTACGCGTCCGGCGACCTATGGGCCTTCGAGAAGCAGTATGAGATAGCGGTTCTGGTTGTTGCCTCCGCGCGTATCAGGTAGTGAAACGTGAGCTCGCGGAGGTCTCTGTCAAAGGCGAATAGCGCGTACAGTTGCTCGAACGTTGCGCCGTCGACATAACGGTCATCGCCGGCCTCCTTGCTGGCCTTCGCATCGATGAATGGAGCTTTGTACCCGTTAACGACTGAGTAATAGCCCTCACGCATGAGGATTTCAGGGGTTTCCTCGGATGTTCTCATGCCGCGCTTCTCAAGGCGTTCGACTTGCTGCTCGATGGTGAGAAACGGTCTGTCCATCTTCCCTCCTTAAAGCAAAGGGCGGCCACCTCACTGGAGGCAGCCGCCCTGGCGGACGCGGGTCCCGTAGGATCACCACGCCAATACCGCTGTCATTACTATAACCAAAGCAGGCAAACCAAGCATCGAAAGTCCACAAGATTCTGTTTGTATTCCCAAATCCGTCCGCAAGAATCGGCTGATTTTTGCGGTTTGCCGCCAATAAAAGGCATAGTTGATCACTTCAGTGGCTTCGCGAAAAAGAGCGCTTGTCCGTTCTAGTCTGTTGGCATGTCGTCATACTTACCCTTCAGCACGTTGTCGAGCCATGAGGCCCACTCGTCGGGGTCATTCGGAGCAACGAGCGAGTCCTCGTCGTTAACCTTCGCATCGAGCGCCCAGTAGAGGGACCCGACCGCCGTCATGACGTAGAGCGATCCGATTTTGTCGTCTGCTGAGAGCGAGTCGAGCTGATCCGTGTACTCTGCGAACGCATCATAGGCATCATCGGGGTTAATCTTCCCCGCCTTGTAGTCCTTCCAGGTGGATTGTGCCTGCGTGCCGATCTTGTAGACCCACTCGTCCATATCCTCCGGAACGGATGAGCAACCTGCGAGGGGCGCCATCACTGCGAGCCCGGCGATTGCAAAGAGTCCTCTTCTTGTGATCATTGTGTTCTCCCGTCAATTTGGTCATCTTTGGGTTGTCACGGTTCATGTGACTGGGCACTCGTTACTCGATGATAATCATCTCGGCATGAACCGGGGGTATATTGACGTTTCACCACTCCGAAGTGGCGAGTGCGCTCATCGTGACGAGCTTTCACGCACTCGCGGCAGGGCTCGAGAAGCTATGCCCATCATGAGATCGCATATAACTGGGCACGCGACGAATGAGCCTGCGCCTGGGGACTCCACTTCTAGGCGTCCTTTCGCGCTATTTCATTGAACGACTCTAAATAGTCTTGCCCGCTCTTTGTCGCAAGGGCTGTGAACCTCGCTGCTCCAATAAGGGGTTAATTAATGTCTGAGTCTCACGAGATGCTGTATCTGACCTTCAGAACGTGGCCGTTGCCACGCGTCAGGGTCGCAGCAGGCCAAGTATTGTGGCGAGCGAGGATTGGCCGCCTCGCGAGGCGATGGGAGTGTCTGTGGGCAACTTGGAGGATCGGCGCAGCAACAGCTGCGATGTAGGGGAGGGTTATCTCTACGGCGGTGGGACGCTGGGCCTCGAAGGTTTGGAACTTGTGGAGGTTGGGGCGGAAGACCGCGCCTCCATGCTCGATTCGTTCGACACCGTAGTGATTAGATCTCGCTGTTTTCTAGCCTTGACGTTCTCTCCAACCATCGTGATTCGAAGGCACGGTGGCATGGCGGAGGTTATCGTCCAGAGTTGGGGCCTCAAGACGAACGAGAGGAAGGTGCTCGAGGGCGGCGAAGCGTCTGCGCTCGTCTCTGCCGTGCTCGCAACCCATGCTGATACGTGGACGGAACCATTCGAGCCCGATTGCTGCGTGCTGGACGGGTACTCGTGGGAGATGAACGTGCGCTCCGGAGCTAAGCGCTTTAACTGTAGCGGTGCGAATGCGGCACCTGCGGAGCTCGTTGGGCTCCTTTACGGCATCTCTGATCTTGGCCTACCTCTTGCCTGGAATGGCAGCGAGATTCTGCTTTCCGGCGGGAGAGAACCTGGCGAAGAGGTGTGAGCGTTTCGGGCCGCTCTGGCGTTTGCGCGGAGCCGCGTGGCGTTTCTCATCTCCGTTATCCTCCTATGGTTATGTACCTTTGTGTAACTAATAACCTCGCAGCTCTCGACCCGCTATAATTACGTGAAGCCTATGCAGATAGCGTGACCATGGGCGGCACGACGTCCAAGGAACGAAAGGGAATAAGAATGGCAATCACACCCGCAGAAATCGACCAGCTCACCTTCTCTCCCTCCAAGCACGGCTATGACACCGACGAGGTTGACAACTTCCTCGAGCGCCTTTCCGGCGAGGTTGACGCGATGCTCCAGAAGATCGCTGACCTCAAGGGTCGTCTGAACGCCTCTGAGCAGCAGCTTGCCGCCGCCCAGGCCCAGGTTGCCCAGCTCCAGAACCAGCAGACCGCCGCTCCCGTCGCCGAGGCCCCGGTTGCCGCTCCCGTCGCCACCACCGCCTCCGAGAGCCAGATCTCCAAGGTCCTCATCGTCGCCCAGCAGTCCGCTGACCGCATGGTCGCTGAGGCCCGTGACAACGCTGAGAAGATTCGCAACGACGCTGACCAGAAGGCCCGCGAGGTCATCCGTCAGGCCCTCGCCGAGAAGCAGAGCGAGCTCGACGAGATGGATCGCCTGAAGGCCTCCCGCGAGGAGTTCCGCGACCAGTACAAGGCCCTCCTCCAGCACTTCATGGATGACGCTGACAACGCGTTCTCCAACCAGTTCACCACGTCCGCCCCGACCGGCTCCGCTGCCATCGCCGCTCCGGCTGCCCCGGCCGCGCCTGTCGCTGATGCGGATGCCACGCAGCTTGCCCAGCCGGCCCAGCTGCCCATGTCCGGCGTTGACGTCGACGACCTGGACTAGTCTTAGGCCGTAAGCAGTGTTTGGGCGGGTCCCGTTTGGGGCCCGCCTTTTTCGTATGTGCGAGAGGGGAGAAGGGATGCTACTCAAGGAGTTCTGCGCGGAGAACATGGAGCGCGTGCCTGCCGCTATCGAGGCGGGGGCGAAGCGAATCGAGCTCTGTGACAATCTCGCGTGCGGGGGCACGTCGCCCTCCGTGGGCGTCGTCCGCGCGGCTGCGCGCCTTTGTCGCGAACACGACGTCACCCTTATGGCGATGGTTCGCCCGCGTGGGGGAGGCTTCGCCTATAGCGCCGACGAGCTCCAGATGATGGACGACGACATCGCCTCGCACGCGCGCTCTGGCGTTGACGGCGTCGTCTTTGGCTGCGCGCGTGACGGCCATCTCGACATCCCCGCGACCGAGCATTTGCTTTCGACGGTCCGCGCGTGTGCGGAGAAGTCCCTGCAGGTCACCTTCCACATGGCGTTTGACGAGATTCTTCCGGAGGAGCAGCTCGACGCCATCGACTGGCTCGCGGAGCACGGCGTTACGCGGATCCTCACGCACGGCGGCCCCACTGGCACGCCAATCGAGGAGAACCTCCCGCGCCTGCGTGCCTACGTTGAGCGTGCCGCCGGCCGCATCGGCATCCTTCCCGGCGGCGGCGTCACTTGGCAGAACTGCGAGGAGCTCGCCCGTGCCCTCGGCGTCTCCGGGGTGCATGGCACGAAGATCGTCGAGCTCTAGGGGCGGGCCTTCCCGTAGCGACCCTTGCCACGCACTTCGGCCGTCGTGCGGACAGGCGCTCACTTGAATCGTCGCGTAGACCAAATAGACCACGCAAAAATGAGGCGCTCCTCCGGATGATCCGGGGGAGCGCCTTAGTCTTCAGTACGAGGTGGACCTATGAGCCGGGTTCTGTCTAGGACGACCATTTATCTACGACCAACGTTGCCGTTGGCCTCTAGCGCGCAACCCGAGCGCGGTGCGGGCAACACCATGGCGCTCCTATTTGCGTTTGCTCCGGATGGGGCTTGCCAAGCCGCCGTGTTGCCACGACGCTGGTGGTCTCTTACACCACCGTTTCAGCTTTTCCCTTAACGGGCGAACCCGCCAGTGGGAGTCTTCTTTTCTGCGGCGCTTTCCGTCGGGTTACCCCGCCTGGCCGTTAGCCAGCATCCTGCCCTGTGGAGCCCGGACTTTCCTCATGACCTGCGATTGCTCGCAGGTCCCGCGGTCGTCTAGCCCACCTCGCGGAAGCGATTGTAGCACGTGCAGGCTTCCGGATTGCGAAGGCCTCCGGAAACACAAAGCTGGTATAGTGGCGGGCAAATTAACTCGCGCGTGGGGGCGCACGAGGCATAGCGAAGCCTTTCCAGTGCCCAATTTGCGCATACAGGAGGTTTGCCATGTCGATGAACTTCAAGCGTCGCCTGCCCATCCCACAGGAGATTCGCGAGGGTATGCCCCTCTCCGCTGAGCTCGCTGCCAAGAAGGTCGCCTTTGACGAAAAGGTCGCCCGCGTCATCACCGGCGAGGACCCGCGCAAGCTCCTCGTCATCGGTCCGTGCTCCGCGGATCGCGAGGATTCCGTGCTCGAGTACGTGACGCGCCTGGCAAAACTCGCGGAGGACGTCGAGGATCGTCTCGTCATCGTCCCCCGCGTCTACACCGCAAAGCCCCGCACCAAGGGCACCGGCTACAAGGGCCTTCTCCACAGCCCCGACCCGGACGCCAAGGCTGATGTCCTCGAGGGCGTGAAGGCCATCCGCCACATGCACCTCGCGGTGGCGGAGGAGACCGGCTTCTTCACGGCTGACGAGATGCTCTACCCCTCCAACTACCAGTACCTCTTCGACCTGCTCGCCTACGTCGCCGTGGGTGCCCGCTCCGTTGAGAACCAGGAGCACCGCCTCGTCGCCTCCGGCGTCTCCGTGCCCGTTGGCATGAAGAACCCCACTGCCGGCTCGACCACGGTCATGCTCAACTCCATCTACGCAGCCCAGGCTCCGCAGGAGTTCATCTATCGCAACTGGGAGGTCACCACGCGGGGCAACCCGCTCGCCCATGCGGTTCTCCGCGGCTACATCGGCCTCGATGGTCGTAACTACCCCAACTACCACTACGAGCACCTCGAGCGCCTTGCCGAGCGCTACACGAGGGAGAACTACGACAACCCGGCCGTCATCGTCGACTGCAACCATGACAACTCTGGCAAGCGCCCGTTCGAGCAGTTCCGCATCTGCAAGGAGGTGCTCGACTCCTGCCGTCGCAGCGAGTCGATTCGCAACATCGTGCGTGGCTTCATGGTCGAGTCCTACCTCGAGGACGGCAACCAGCCCGTCGATGGCGGCGTCTACGGCAAGTCGATCACCGACCCGTGCATTGGCTGGGAGAAGACCGAGTACCTCGTGCGCGAGCTCGCTGAGAGGGCGTAACCGGGGATCGTTCGCCCCTAACTTATGCGCTTCTCTGGTGCCGATATGCAATTTGGTCTATCCGTCAGCGAAATGTCGGGGATAAGTAGTCAATTTATCGCTACCATGTTGTGAAACCCAATCACAACGCCTCGCAGGAGAGACATGGTCGAGCTAACCCATACCATTAAGGACCCGATGGGTCTTCACTCTCGCTCCGTGATGCTCATTGCCGGCGAGGCCGCGCGGTGGGAGAGTACCTACACCGTAAGCCACTCGGACCGCTCCGCTGACGGCGAGGACGTGATCGGCCTCATGGGCCTGGGAGCCCACCTCGGTGACACCATCACCGTTAAGATCGATGGGTCGGACGAGGCGGATGCCTCTGAGTTCATGGCGCATCTCCTCCGGAGGCTCTAGTGGCGAAGGCCAAATCCAAGACAAGGTCTGCTGATGCGACGTCGGGCGCCAATGCGGCCGGCGTCGCATCGTATATGACGCCGGCGGTGGACGAGGTCTCGACGGCGGAGTTCGTTGACCGCAAGAGTCGCTTCATCGCGCACTTAACGCATGTCGAGAGCGAGGATGAGGCAAGCGCCTTCATCGAGAGCATTCGCCGCCAGCACTACGACGCTCGCCATAACGTTCCCGCCTGGATCCTGGCGGATGGCACGGAGCGCCAGAGCGATGACGGGGAGCCCCAGCGCACGAGCGGCATGCCTACGCTCGAGGTCCTTCGCGGGGCGGGCCTCAGGGATTGCTGCTGCGTGGTGACGCGCTACTTCGGCGGCACGCTCCTGGGCCCCGGCGGGCTTGTCCGTGCGTACATGACGGCGACCCAGCGCGCGGTCGAGGTAGCGCGCGAGGCCGGGCTTCTCGTGGAGAAGACGCTCGTGACCGTCGTTGAGCTGACGATTCCCTATGCCGTGCACGACCGCGTGCGTGACCTCGCGGAGCGCTCCGGCGCGCATGACCGTGGGTCTGAGTACGGGGCGGATGTGACCCTCACGCTGGCGTTTCGCGCGGGTGAGGAAGTGGCGTTCGTGGATGCCATGCGCGAGATGGCCGCGGGCCAGGACCTCTGCCGCGTGAGCGAGCCGAGCTTCTCCGTGTTCTAGGGCGCGGCATGAGCACGGGCGCGTGCGCGGGTGCCAGGCGTCGGTTGCCGGGCGTGTATTGCCGTCCCGCTAGGCCTTGCCGCCCTGCGAGAGCGTGGCGATTTGGTTCTCGAGCGCGTCGACGTCGCCAGTGAAGTGGTGCGTCCACATGCCGGCGGCCCCAGCGCCCCTGCAGTTGTCGAGGCTGTCGTCGACGAAGAGGCACTCCTCGGGCGCGAGGTTGTAGCGGTCGCATAGGACGCGGAAGATCGCGGGGTCGGGCTTCATGAGGCGTTCCTCCGCGGAGACGACTACGCCGTCGATGATCGGGCGCGCGGGCGCGTGATCGAGTTGCTCGAAGATCCTGTCCGAGGCGTTGGAGAGCACGTAGACGCCAAAGCCCGCGGCGTGCAGGCGGCGCGCGAGGTCGTTCGTCTCCTCGAGGGGGCGCGAGAGCTCCGGCCAGTGGTCGAAGCAGCTATAGAGGTTGGGGAGGAGCCGCTCCGGGATGTGGGCCTCCGCCACGCGCAGCATCGTGGCGTGGTCGATGGTGCCCGAGTCGAGCAGTGCCCACTCCGTGCGGCCGAAAAGCGCAGCGTAGAGAAGGTCCGCGTCCTTTTCGTCCTCCGTGAAGGCGCGTGCGAACTCATGGCCGTCGAAGGTCATGAGGACGTTTCCCATGTCGAAGATGACGTTCCTGAGCAATGCCATGCGGATCCCCGTTCTCAAGGAGCTGTGACTGCAATTGTGCGTCATGCGCCTCGTTTGGGCCTCGCACGGCACCCGCCTTCGCGCACGATTTCAGCGATGCTCCACGTTCCGCCCGCCGAACTTGTCGGTTTTTTGTAAGGCACACGTAAGCGAATCCTCCATCTTTGGTGCACAATAGCGTGTATGTCTGTCTAGAAGGGGGATAGCTTGGACGTCTCGTTCGCGCACTTCATGGGGCAGGTTCTCACGAGCCCGCCCCTTGCGCTCACTACGCTTCTCACGCTCGGCGTCATCTTTGTCAACGGCTGGACTGACGCCCCCAACGCGATCGCCACATGCGTCACCACGCGCTGCATGCGCGTGAAGCCCGCCATCATCATGAGCGCACTGCTCAACTTCCTCGGCGTCCTCGTGATGACGAAGATCAACGCAAGCGTCGCCTCGACCATCTCCAACATGGTCGACTTCGGCGGCAACACGGAAGCCGCGCTCATCGCGTTGTGCGCCGCGCTTTTTTCGATCGTCGTGTACAGCGTGGGCGCCTCGGTGTTCGGCATCCCCACGTCCGAGAGCCACAGCCTCATCGCTGGCCTCACCGGTGCCGCCATCGCCATCCAGGGTGGCCTCGACGGCGTGAACGGCGAGGAGTGGATCAAAGTCATCTACGGCCTCGTCATGAGCCTGCTCTTCGGGTTTGCGATCGGTTGGCTCGTCTGCAAGCTCGTGACCATCGTCTTTGCTGAGGCAGACCGCCGCAAGACTGACGGCTTCTTCCGCTACGCCCAGATCTTCGGCGCTGCCGCCATGAGCTTCATGCACGGCGCCCAGGACGGCCAGAAGTTCATCGGCGTGCTCTTCCTCGGCGTGGCGTTCTGCAGCGGTCAGTCGAGCGTCGAGGGCGTCGTCATCCCCGTGTGGCTCATGATGCTCTGCTCGATCACGATGGGCATCGGCACGAGCGTCGGCGGCGAGCCCATCATCAAGAGCGTGGGCATGGACATGGTCAAGCTCGAGAAGTACCAGGGCTTTGCCGCGGACCTCGCGAGTTCGCTCTGCCTCCTCATCATGACCGAGCTCGGCATTCCCGTCTCCACCACCCACACCAAGACGAGCGCGATCATGGGCGTCGGCGCCGTGAAGCGCCTCTCCGCCATTAACTTTGGCGTCGTGAAGGACATGATGCTGACCTGGGTCTTCACGTTCCCGGGCTGTGGCCTCATCAGCTTCGCCATGGCCAAGCTGTTCATGTTCTTGTTCTAGGCGGCAACCGTCGCGGCGGCAGACCGTTGCCGCCCGTTGTCCCCTGCCAGCGGGCCTGCCGCTACTCCGCGGGCACCGCGGCTCGCACGTCAGGTACCGTTTCCGGCGTTGTCGCCGGTAGCTCACCCCAACGTCCCCAATCGAGAGGAACCGACATGGCTCGTAAGAGCGACTCCTTCTACTTCGACAACTACAACTCCTGCGCTGACAACATCTGCAAGGCCGCGCACCTGCTTGAGGGCATCATGCGCGACTACAATCCCGCGGAGCTCGAGAAGCACATGGACGAGATGCACGAGATCGAGCAGTCCTCCGATGACCTCCGCCACGGCATGATGGACACCCTCCTCAGGGCCTTCATCACCCCGATCGAGCGTGAGGACCTCGCAAGGCTCAGCTCCAGCCTTGACGATGTCACGGACTTCATCGAGGGCGTCCTGCATCGCCTTTACTACGACAACATCCAGGAGCTCACGCCTGGCGCGCTCGAGATGGTGACGATGCTCGTGAAGGCGGCCGAGGAAGTTCGAAACATGATCGCCGAGCTTCCCAACTTCAAGAAGCCGGAGTCCCTCCACGAGCACGTCGTCTCGATCAACACCCTCGAGTCCGTGGGCGACGAGATCTTCCTCCGCATCATGCGCGAGCTCCACATGACCGAGACGGACCCCCTCCGCGTCCTCGGCATGCGAGAGATCTACTCCGTCCTCGAGAGCTGCCTCGACGCGTGCGAGCGCGTCGCTGACGGCGTCGAGGGCATCATCATGCAGAACAACTAGGTGCAGCCTTGATTCGCCTGTTCGCATCAGACCTTGACGGGACGCTGCTGGGCGCCACGCATTCCGTGACGCGCCCGGTGGCGGCCTCGATTCGTCGCGTGGTCGAGGCGGGCGCGCGCTTCGCCATCGCCACGGGGCGGACGTTTCGCTCTCCCGGCGACTTTGGCTTTGGGGATCTCCCGTGCGACGTCGTCTGCGCGAACGGCTCGATCGTCCTTTCGAGGGAGGGCGAGTTGCTGCGATTCGCCACGCTTGACCCGGCGTTTGTCGAGGAGGCGCTCTCGGCGTTTCCCGAGGCACCGTTTCTGTGCATCGGCAGGCGTCACAGCTACGTCTGCACGTCTCGCGAGGCCTATGACGCGGAGTACGTCGCTCATGGCCTTGTGACGCGCATCAAGGATTATGTCCGCCTGCGCGCCATGCACGCGCCCGGAATGCGCGCGGCGGACGAGATGCTCTACGATCAGACGGCCTCCACCATCCTCGAGAACGAGATCTGCAAAATCAACTGCCGCACGACTGACCCGGGCCTCATTCGCGAGCTCGACGCCTTCTTTGCGGAGCGTTCTGACAAGGTGGTCAACGCCCCCTTTAACCCGAGCATGTTCGAGGTGACGCGCGCGGGCGTTGACAAGGGCGAGGCGATCGCGTGGCTTGCGGCCAACTATTGCATCGGAGAGGACGAGGTCGCCGTCTACGGAGACGGCGGCAACGACATCGCCATGCTCGAGAGGTTCGCGCCCCACGGGCATGCGTACGCGCCCCATGGCGCCTGCGATGACGCGAAGCGCGCTGCGAGCGAGGTCATTGGTTCGAACGTCCTCTACGCCGTGCCGAGGCACATGGTGCGAACGGTCTGCGGCGACGCGAAGTGAGCCATGTCACATACGGGTACCTTGTGTAGAGATGTTGAGCGGTAAACAAGCTCTGCTATGATGCTCGGGACGGATCAGAAAGAGGGAGGCCGATGGCCGAGAAAAACACGGATGGCGAGCGTTTCCAGGAGTTCGTTCGCCTTATCTCCTCGACGGAGAAGGAGATTCAGCGCATCCGTGCGGTGGAGTGCGAGCGCCTGGGCCTTCGTGGTGCGGACCTCATGTGCCTTTACTATCTCGGCCGCTCCTCCACGGGCATGACGGCGGCAGAGCTTGCTCGCACAGCGGGTGTCACTCGCGCCGCCGTGTGCCGTACGATCGCGAGCCTCGGCGAGGCCAAGCTCGTCGAGGTCAAGGATGACCCAGAGTCGACCACACGCCGCTATCGCGCTGAGATTTGCCTCACGCAGGCTGGTCGTGAGCTCATGGGTCGCGTCGACCAGGCGATTTCGCGCGTCATGTCGAGGGTCGACTCGGCGCTTGACGGCCGCTCGCGCGTTCGGCTGTATGACTCCTTGGAATCCGTCCTTGAGTGTCTTCACGGCATCGGCCGTTAGCGCTCAGGCATCCATCGAAGCGTAGCGATGGGTCACGAGGCCTCTATTCTTGTGGGCCTTGCCTTCGCGCGCGTGTGAAAAGGAAGAGGATTCGCCATGGCCGTTCGCATCATCACGGACTCCGCGTCTGATATAACCCCGGAAGACATCGAGGCCGCCGGAAGCCCGGCGCTCGCGGTTCTGCCCCTGAGCATCACCTTTGGCTCGGACAGCTATGCCGACAGCGTCGACCTCACGCACAGGCGCTTCTACGAGCTCCTCGTCGAGTGCGATGACCTGCCGAAGACCGGCCAGGTGAACCCGTATGCCTTCGAGGGCGCCATCCGCGAGGCACGCGAGGCGGGGGAGGATGCCGTTGTTATCACGGTCTCCGGAAAGCTCTCCGGCACGTATGAGAGTGCCGTTTCCGCGGCGTCTGGCTTTGATAGCGGCGTCTACGTCGTTGACAGCCGCAACGTTTGCGTGGGCGAGCGCGTCCTCGTCGATTATGCCCTGCGCCTCGTGGGGGAGGGCCTTCCCGCGGCGGACATCGCTGTCGCCCTCGAGCAGGTGCGCGATGACATCTTCGTTGTGGGCCTGCTCGACACGCTTGAGTACCTTCGCCGCGGTGGTCGCGTGCCTGCTGCTGCCGCTGCCGTGGGCCAGCTGCTCTCCATCAAGCCGGTCATCTCCGTCGAGGGTGGCGAGGTCGTCGTGCTGGGTAAGGCGCGCGGCTCCAAGAACGGTCGCAACCTCCTGACCCAGCAGATCGAGAAGTCCGGTGGCATCGACTTCTCCATGCCGATCGCGCTTGGTTACGCCGGTCTCGACGACGGCCTGCTCAGGAAGTACATCGAGGACTCCCGTGGCATCTGGGAGGCCAGCGTGCACGCTGACGAGCTTCCCATCCACTCCGTGGGAGCGACGATTGGCACCCACGTCGGCCCCGGTGCGATCGCGCTGGCGTTCTTTAAGAAGAGCGCATAGGCTGGCGCTCTTGGTCCGATGGGCCCGCATTCCGGTGAGCCGCGCTGGCCGCCGGACCGCGGCGCCCAAGCGCTTGCCGCCGGACCGCGCCGCCGTCCAGGCGCTCGCCGCCACCCGCCAGAGAATGAATCGCGAGGGCGGTCATTTGCGAGGTTGCTCTGCGTTCGTTCGGGTACACTTCTCTACGCAACAATTTCGTAACAGAGAACCCTGCCACGCAACGTGCGCCGCCGAGGCTGCGCGGGCGCCGTGCGCAGGCCAGGAGGGCACGCATGGCAAAGAACAAGTACGACATCAGGACCCAAGACTATAAGACCCAGCGTACGATGGCAAAGACATTCGCCTACATGCTCATCGGTTGGGGTACCCTCTTGGTCATTACCGGCTGCCTCTACGTGTATGGCGCGATTACGACCCCAGGTTCAAATAGCTCCAATATGGCGGCCATCGCCGGCGCGTCCTTCGCCCTTATCGGCATCGTGCTCATTGTCCTTGGCGCGCGCAACATTGTCGCGACCAAGGCCAAGAACAAGGAGGGCGAGAAGTCCGAGACCAAGGCCTTCACTGCCGTTACCGGCGCCGTTCGCAAGCTGCACCTCCAGGGTGCCGCTGCAGACGTCTTCGATTCCGAGATGAATATCGTTGACGGGTCTGGCAACACCGTGTTCGAGATCAGCGGCAGGACAGGCGCCTTCGGGCCCAAGGCCGAGATTCGCGCGGCGGGCGGCTCCATCCTTGGCTCGGTTCGCGGCCAGGTCATCTCGACCAGCCACGTCTATGACATCAAGCTTTCTAACGGCCATTCTGTTCGCCTTGTTCGCGATTTGCTGAAGACTCCCCACACCATTGCGGTCGGTGAGACGGATTGGAAGATCAAGGGCGATGATCTCCTCAACTTTGACTTCAAGCTTCGCGACTCCAAGGGCACGCTCGCTCTGTCTGGCTGCCGCCGTGCCGATTCCCACAACATCGAGGTTAGCGATACTGCCCACGACGATTTGTGCGTCGCCATCGCCGTCGTGATGCTGCACATTAGCCAGCAGCATCACATCGAGGTGCTCGAAAGCGAGCGCGTCGCTAACGAGAATCCGATGGGCCCGTCGATTCTCGACGAGCTGATTGGCGGCAACAACAGGAGCTAAGCGTCTGTGGCTTGCACGTTCTGGGCCGGCGCGGTTCGGCTATTGCGAACGCCCGCTTCTGGGCCGGCGAGGTTCGGCTAGTACGAACGCTTGCGAGCGGTCGCTTCTGAACCGGCGTGGTTTGGCCATTGCGGCGACTTGGGAGGGTCCGGCATATGTCCGGGCCCTCCATTTTGTTCGAATCATGTCTCGCTGCCTTGTTTTTGCCGTTGGATTGACGCGGAGAAGTGCCTGAAAGTCCCCTAAATGCGAAAGTGAGCAGCCAAATGGTGCCCGTGCGAGTAGACGGTCGATTTGCGTTTGAAAACCCGCAGGTAGATCGATTGACGTTCTATGGGCTACTTTGGCAGGCTTGATTTGGCTGCTCACTTTCGGTATCCCTTCATTTCTCGGCGTATGCTTGAGCGCGTTGACGCGCGTTATTTGGGAGGGATGTGGCTCGAGGTTGTATCCCAGCTCGTATCCTTGAGCGAATTGCGCGCATTTATGGAAGGATCGATCATGCTTGATGCTCTTGCGGTGTTCGTTGGCGGAGGCGCTGGGTCTGTTGCGCGGTGGCTCATTTCGCTTGTGCCATTTGGGTCCACTGCGGATGCGGGGTTTCCCGTTGCCACCTTCATCACGAACGTGATTGGTGCCTTTTGCATCGGCGTTATCGTTGGCCTCGCCGTTCCCGCCTCGCTGCCTCCCAAGACGACGCTTCTGCTCAAGACCGGATTCTGCGGCGGGTTCACAACCTTCTCCACCTTCGCCCTTGAGGCGTCGGGGCTCTTCGAGCGCGGCAACTGGTTTGTCGGCGGGGGATACGTGCTGCTCAGCCTCATGCTTGGCGTCTTGGCCTGCTTTGCTGGTCAGCTCGTTGCCGGTGGACTGTGCCCGCGTGTTTAGGGGATATCGAGTCGGCGGCTTGGGTATACGTTTTCTGTATCGCGTGCTGCCGGGTCGCTATCGCGCGGACCTCGAGCTCCTCGGCTGATTGG
>NZ_CAKUIH010000019.1 GCF_934660935.1 uncultured Parolsenella sp.
ACCCTGGACCATCTTCTGGCCGGCAAAGACGGCGCGAGACAGGCATAGGGCCGCCTGGCGCTCCTCGGCGGAGAGGTAGGTGTTGCGCGAGCTCTTGGCCAGGCCGTCCTCCTCGCGGATGATCGGGCAGCCGACGATCTCGATGCCGAAGTTCAGGTCGCGCACCATGCGGCGGATGACGGCGAGCTGCTGGGCGTCCTTCTGGCCGAAGTAGGCGCGGTCCGGCGTGACGATGTTGAAGAGCTTGGAAACGACGGTGCACACGCCGCGGAAGTGGATCGGGCGCGTGAGGCCGCAAAGCTCATGCGTGAGCTCGTCCATGTTGACGTAGGTGCAGGCGTTGGGCGCGTACATCTCGGAGGGCTCGGGGTGGAAGACCAGGGCGGCGCCGGCCTCCTCGCACAGGTTGCAGTCGCGGTCGAAGTCGCGCGGGTAGCTCTTGAGGTCCTCGGTCGGGCCAAACTGCGTGGGGTTCACGAAGTCAGACACGACGACGCGGTTATTCTCGGCGGCGGCGCGCATGATCAGGCTCTTGTGGCCCTCGTGCAGGTAACCCATGGTGGGGACGAGGCCGACGGTCAGGCCCTCGCGCTTCCACTCACGAACTTGCTCGCGAACCTCGGCGACGGTAGCGGCGGTCTTCATTAGTTGTTCCTCCTGATCTGGTCCATGACCTCGGCATCAATCTTGAAACCGTTCTCGGCGGCGGGGAACTCGCCCGCCTCCACGGCGTTGGCGTACGCTTGATAGGCATCGCGCATGGTGTCGCCCACCTGGGCGAACTGGCGAACGAACTTGGGCTTGAAGCCACCCGGCGTCATGCCGAGGAGGTCCTGCGCGACGAGCACCTGGCCGTCGCACGCGGAGCCGGCTCCGATGCCGATGGTGAAGCAGTGGGTGAGCTTGCTCGTGATGAACTCCGCAAGGTCGCTCGGGACGCACTCGAGCACGACGGCGAAGGCGCCCGCGGCCTCGACGGCGAGCGCGTCGTCGACGATGCGCTGCGCGTTCTCCGCGCTCTTGCCCTGGACCTTGAAGCCGCCGAAGCTGTTGGCGCTCTGCGGGGTCATGCCCACGTGGCCGACGACGGGGATGCCCGCCTCGACGATCGCGTGGATCTGCGGGGCGCAGCGCACACCGCCCTCGAGCTTGACGGCGTTGCAGCGGCCCTCCTTCATGAGGCGGCCGGCGTTGTGCAGGGCCTCCTCGACGTTGGCCTGGTAGGACATGAACGGCATGTCGCCAACGACGAAGGTGTCGCTCGTGGCGCGCGTGACGGCGCGCGTGTGGTGGACCATGTCGTCCATCGTGACGGGGATGGTGTCCTCGTAGCCGAGCATCGTCATGCCGAGGGAGTCGCCCACGAGAATCATGTTGATCCCCGCCGCCTCGACGATCGACGCCATGGTGTAGTCGTAACTGGTGACCATGGTCACCTTCTTGCCCTCCGACGCCTGTTTGGCGAGGGTGAGGACCGTGTTCTTTGCCATGCGCTTTCTCTCCCTTATTTGCGCTTACGCCCGTATGGGCGCCTGGCTATTGTAGTCCCCTTAAAGGACACGTGCAGGGCCCCGGTCGAAAGCGGCCGCTTCCTACATGTGCATGTCATTGAAGACGTCTGCCCACGCGAAGCCGAACGACTTCACGACGTCGAGGTCCGCCGGGAGCCAGCCGACGGAGAGGAGCTCGTCGCGACCGAGCCAGGCGAGCTCCGCGTGGTCGAGGAGCTGGGGCTCCGCGGATGGGTCGACGGGCGCGCAGAAGACGTCCATCTCCATCGTGAACTCGGGGTATGCGTGCGTGACCGTGGTGAATGGCCAGAGTACGCCGAGAGTGAGGCCGAGCTCCTCGCTGATCTCGCGGTGGCAGGCGTCCTCGGCGCTCTCGCCGGGCTCGAGCTTGCCGCCGGGCAGCTCCCAGCCCTCCATGCCGTGCTCGCGCCGCGCGGCGAGAACCTTGTTGTCTCGCACGATGATCGCGGCTGCTACGTGCAAGTTCTTGTCAGCCATGGTCCTCCTGTTCGCCGGTTGCGCCGGCATCGCGTTTCGTCCGAGGAGATTCTACCCGCGCGGGCGCGGGCGTGTCCGAGGGAGTGTGGGCGGGGGAGGGCGCGAATGCCGAGGAGGACGGGGAGGGCGAGAAAGACGAGAAGGACGCTGGACGAGAAAAACCCGCCCCTGGCCTGAATGATTGGCCAAAGGCGGGCTCCGAGTCTAGCGAAAGACACCCACGCTACAAGACGTAGTCCTCACGAAGGGACTTGACAGTCTCAAGCAGGTTTTCGGTGCCCTCGTAGGCACCATCGATTTCGTTCGAATCTAGGTGTGCTTTGATCTGCTCTGCGAGGACCTCGATCTGCTCTAGCTGCTGGGAGAATTCGACTGCTGTCATGGGTGTCCTTTCGTCCGCTTCCGTTGTTAAGCCATTATCGGAGATGAGCCGGACACTAAATCAGAGGCAGGTCATGCTACCTGAGCTCGCAAATTGCTTTTCCGATGAGGTGGGGGATACCCGTGACCAGGGCGTTTCCCATGCAGAAGGCGCGGTTTCCGTCGGTCATGCCCGTATTCGTCCAGCCACGGGGGAAGCCCTGGAGCTGGTCGAGCTCGTCGGGCACAAGACGGCGATAACGCCCGTCCTCGCACTTGATGACGTGCTTGAAGCGACTCGCGCCCCTTCCGCCTTCGCCGGTGAGGATGGTGCGGGACGGCCTGTTGGTTGCGTCCGGGAAGGCCATCTGGCCTTCCGAGTACCAATAGGTGAAGCCCGTCTTCTTATTGGTGCGCTCCTCGCGCTTCGAACCCTTGAGGTACTCCCATTTGGGCAGCTGCTCGGGCTCGATGAAGAATTCCTCCGGCACCTCGTCAAGCGGGATAAGAACGTCGCCGAGGGTCTTGCGGGCACCGTCGTACTTCTCGATGACGGGGCACGTCAGGACGCGATGGCCGACCATGATGCCAGCATCCATGAACGGAGAGGTCTTGCCCGCGAGGTTGAAGTTCTCCGAAGCGTCGTAGGGGTCCTCGGGGACGAAGACCTCGCGGATGTTCTCCTCGCCAGGCGCCTCCATCGGGAAGGCGCGGGACATGACGCCATTCTGGAGGCGCGTCTCGATCGTCCAGTCGGCGTTTCGCTCGGCAAAGATGTAGACGCGCTTGCGACGCTGGGGAAATCCGTACTCGGCGCTGTTGACGACGCGCCATTCCACGGAGTAGCCGCGCTCGGCGAGGCAGGAGAGGATAATCGCGAAGTCTCGGCCGCGCTGGGAAGCGGGGCTCTTGAGCAGGCGATCGACATTTTCGAAGAGGCAATAGCGTGCTGCGTCCTCGCTCCTATCGTTCTGGAGCTTGAGGAAACGATAGATGTCCCACCAGAGGACGCCCTTCTTGCCCTCGATACCGTGCGCCTGGGAGAGAGGACGAGCGACGGAATAGTCCTGGCAGGGGAATCCACCGACGACCATATCAATGGTGGGGATATCTATTTCTCCGCGTTCTGCCTGGTCAAGAACCCGGTTAATATCTTCGTTTACGACGGAGTCCTCGCCGAAGTGCGACTCGTAGCAGCGGGCGGCGAACTGGCGAGCCTTGGATCCGGGCGGCTCCCACTGGTTGGCCCAGATGGTCTTGAAGGGGCCCGCGGAGGGCATATCGAACTCGGGGTGTGCGGAATCGTGATAGCCGTCAAGGCCAAGACGAAACCCGCCGACCCCCGCGAAGAGCTCGGCTACTTTAATTTCCTTGGACACGTTTCTCCAATCGCTGCTGTGTCCTATCGGGTTAGCCCAAGAGAGCTAACCCAAATACACTACTCGATCTCTATCAGTTTTGACAAGTCGCTTTATTGCCGGATAGGAGCCAAATAGACCACTCTCGTGAGAGCGGGACGCAACATTAATACGTCGAGAGAAGTCTCCGTATAGATGCGGACATTAATCACTTCTCAGTCGTCATCATCTTGGCAATCTCATCTCTGAGGTACGACTGATTGAGCCAGAAACACTTCTTCGTAACGGGCTCTCCGTGTGGCTGCGGCCTCGTGTCGGCCTTGTTGCGAGCGTGAGGACGAACGTGGCAGCAGCGGTTCTCCGAAGACTTTACCGAGCTTTCTGCATTGCCCTCTTTGACGTTGCTTCGCATCTGCTCATAGCAGCGCTTTGCTTCAGGCATGTCTTCTTCTGGCATTCTCCAGAAGAAGACATCCTTTAGGACGTAGTTCTCGTCTCCAGTGTCCTGGTAGACGACAAATAGATAGAGCTGCTCAAGCTGCTCCTTGAACAACGAATTCTCGAAGGGTGTTTCTTCAAGCTCGAAATAGTCGATTGCCGGGAATGAAACGGCTTCCTTTGGCGTCCCATTTGGACGAAGCCTAATTGTCTTGGGCTTAGCGCCTGCCTTATCGAGTTCCGCAATGGTGCTTTTGTCGCCAACGCCAAGGATTCGGTTGGTTACGAGCGCGTATGCGCTTTTTGCCGAGGAGTTCACCTCAAACAGCTCTGTGAGCTCGTCTTGATTCATGCTGAAATAGGGCTCGAACCTCTTGCGAATGAGCTCGAGAATGCCAAGGGACTCTTCGCCGCTTTCGCGCCTGATCGATTCGGAGTGGGCGAGGAGCTGCCGCTCCACGCCGGTCATGTAAGACGCCTTAAATGCCCATGCCCTGGGCTTCGCCGGAACGTCCGAGAAGGGCTGCGACGTTCTGACGGAACTGTCCTTTGCCTTTGTGCAAGCTTCGAGGTACATGGTGTCGCTGCCAGAGATATCCTCGGCGTGGCCGTTCATGACCTTGGCGACGACCGTCTCCCAGTCCTTCTTAATCTGGGGGATATCGCCATCGGGAATCTGCCAACGTTCCGCGAATTGAATTTTGTAGTCGACGGGGTTCTTATCCGGCTCATACAGATATGAAATAAGAGCGAGGTCAGCGACCTTATCAAGTAGATGGCTATCCTCGAAAGACTCCATTGGGACGTGCATGTAGTCAATCATCGTTAGGACAAGGCGTTCCTTGGCGACGAGTTGGCCATCTGCCCTCTTTTTCATGGGAGTTGTTTTGAGCTCGAGACCCGCTTCAGCAAAGTCTGGAGCCGAGTCACTATTGATGGCATAGCCGAAGTAATACTGTTCGACTGCGTTGCCGAAGGAGCCACGTCTTGTGTGAGGGTCTGGCAGGTCAGGCGCGTCGCACATCTCGCGCAGTGTCTTGCCCTCAAGGCGCTTGGCGTACTCGATAATGGAGTCCGCGCTGGTCGGGTCATAAGCGAGGCTGATCTCGTTGCTTGAGGCGGTATCACGAGTCATGACGCGCTCCGATCGGTTATTGTGAGGCATGGGGTGTTTAACGCTCCGTTCCATTGTCGCGAAACGAGCGAACGCTCTCAAGGGTGGTGCATGAGGGCCTCAGATGTGAGTCCCTCACTATCCTCATACCAGACACGCAACCAATGAAGGCGAGGTCAAGATGGGTGCATCGGAAATCCGCTGGGGAATCCTCGGGGCGGGCGGAATCGCGAAGAGGTTCGCGGCTAGTCTTGAGACCGTGGAGGGTGCCAGGCTTGTTGCAGTCTCCGGTCGTTCGGCGGAGCGCCTTGCCGCCTTTGCTCCTGCCCGCATCTATGCCGATGGCGCGGATGGCTCCTCCGCCCACGCGAGCCTCCTTGCAGACCCCGAGGTCGATGCCATCTACCTCGCGCTCCCACACTCCATGCACCTCCGCTGGGTGCTCGAGGCCACGCAGGCCGGCAAGCCCGTGCTCTGCGAGAAGCCGGCCGTCCTTACCGAGGCGGAGGCCCGCCAGCTCGCCGATGCCGTGCGTGGCTCGCGGACCCTCTTCATGGAAGCGATGAAGTGCCGCTTCGTGCCGCTCCACGCCCGCGTGCGCGCCCTTATCGACTCCGGCGAGCTCGGGCGCGTCTGCGAGCTGTCGTGCTCGCAGTGCGTCGACTATGGAGGGGGCAACCTCCGCTATCTCGTCGACTCCGTTGGCGGCGGTGCCCTCTATGACCTCGGCTGCTACCCGATGAGCTGGATCGAGGAACTTACGCAAGGCAATGAGCCCCAGGTCAGAGCATGTGCAAACTGGCGTGATGTCTCCGGTGGGCGCGTCGATTGGTCTGGCGACGCCAACCTCGACTTTGGAGACGTGCGTGCGAGCATCCATTGGGCGGGTGACTCCGCGGAGTATGACTGCTCCGTCTTGATTCGTTGCGAGCGGGGGAGCGTCCTCGTCGAGCGCGCGCACCGTCCGGAGCGTGCGGTGGTGGGTCGTCCGGGCATGGAAGACGAGGTCATAGCCGCGCCCTACGATCCGGATGACTTCCACGGCGAGATCGCGCACTTCTGCGAGCTCATGCGTGCCGGCGTCACGGAGAGCCCCGTCATGCCGCTTGCCGCCACCATCCGTAACGCCCGCCTCATCGATGCCGTTCGCGCGGTGATGTAGGACTCTTCTCGCACTAGCTCAGGGCCGCCCGCCCGTGACGGTACGTGTCACAGGCGGGCGGCCCTGGTAGTTGCGCCTTGAAGTGGTTGCGGGTCAGGCTGTGCCTTGAAGTGGTCGCAGACCGAGCTATGCCTTGAAGCAGTTGCGGGCGGCGAACTCGGCCTGAACGGTCCTGAGCATGAGCTCCGTGTCGTCGAGACCCTGGTGTACCTCGGCTTCATTGGTGGCGAGGGTGCCGCGCCTGCGGGCCCAGTTCTCGAGCGACGCGGGAGAACTCTCGCGTGGCAGGGTCTTGACCTCGGGGTCGAGCTGGCGGCAGATGTCGCGGGAGTCGACCGGCACGATCTTGCCAGCGCGCCTTGCCTCGGCATATCCGTCGAGGTGAAGCGTGAACCAGGAGTCCTCGAACGCCGCGTTGTGCGCCATCATCGGATACTTCTTCATGAGCTTCAGGAGCTTGGCCTGCAGGGGCTTGTTCTCGCGGAAGGGGATCTTGCCGTCGACGTCCGCCCAGGTGATGTGGTGGATGTTCTCGAGGGGCACGCCCTTCTCGGCGTACATCTCCGGAATGCCGCAGAAGTGGGCCTCGGCGCCGGTGGGCTCTGCGTCTTCCGTGAGCTCCATGAGCTCGAAGCCCACGTTGACGATGTAGCCGCGGTCCGGGTAGCGGTCCGTCGTCTCGATATCGATGCCGAGGACCGTGCCCTTGACGGGCTTGGAGACGTAGGAGACGGCGAGGTTGTTGCGGTCGCCGCGGATCTCGCGGATGACGGTCGTTGCCTTGCGCTTCTGGAGCGCGGCGACGCCGGCGCAGAGGTCCTCATCGCTCATGCCGCGGGCGAGGCTGTGGTCGCGCGTGTTGGCGAGGCGCTCGATGCCCATCTGGTCGCAGAGCTCGCGGTTGCGGTCCGCGAGGTCGCGGATGACGTCGTAGGAGAAGCTGGGGTTGTCGTTCTTGGCAAACTCCTCGCGAAGCGCGGCCATGGCCTCCTCGTTCTTCTGACGCTCCGAGTCCATGGCGGGGAAGCCCTCGCAATAGACGATTTCCGGGATGAAGAGCGCGCTTGCGTGCTCGAGTGCCTGGCTGACGTTCATGCTGCTCCTTATGGGTATGCGCGGCGGGGGCGTGCGTGCCTGGCTGAGGCCGGGCGCCGAGCACTCGCGTGCGGCTGTGGTGTTGGATCGTGCGCTTGCCCGAGCGCGGCGGGCGCGGGCGACTGTTTCACGGCTTGGCATGGTAGCACGGCCGCGTGACGCGGGCGAGGACGCCGCGGGGCGCGTGCGATTGGCGGGCGCGTGCGTGGCGTTCGTTAGCGTGCTTGGCCTCGACTTTATGTCCCGAATGCTTGAGAGAATGGACGCATCGAAGGGCCGTGCTCGTCGCGTGGGTCTGCTGGACGCGCGTGCGTGGGGAGGAGGAACGAGCCGTGAGGGTTCACATACAGGGAAGAAGAGGCATGCCGGCAAGCGGGTTGTCTCCCTGTTCGGCGACGCCACGCTCAGCGCGCCGGGTCTGGATGCCCGCTTCGAGGCTGCGGCGCGAAGAATGTCGCTTACGTCCGCGACCTTACATAAGCCCGTTCCCCGATGTGCCACGGCGCGGCCTCGCGCCATAGGGGACAATGCAAACGTTTTCATGTCGATCCGATGGGAGATCTCTCATGACGTGTTTTGTGGGGTCCGCGGGCGTGCGTGACTCGTATGACGTCGTTGTCGTGGGTGCGGGCGTCGCCGGGTGCTGTTGCGCTCGTGAGCTCGCGCGATATGACCTCGACGTCCTCGTCCTCGAGGCGGGCGATGACATCGCCTGCGGTGCCACGCGCGCCAACTCCGGCATCGTCCATGGCGGCTATGACCCTGAGCCGGGTACGGCGAAGGCCCGCTATAACGTCGCGGGATCGAAGCTCTTTCCACGGTGGGCGGACGAGCTGGGATTTGCCTACGTTCACAACGAGTCGCTGGTGGTTGGCTTTGGCGACGAGGACGAGGCCGCCCTCGCGGGCCTTCTCGAGCGCGGCCGCGCCAACGGCGTCGAGGGGCTCTCGATCATCTCCGGAGACGAGGCACACGAGCTCGAGCCGGCCCTCTCACCCGAGGTCACCTGCGCGCTGCGCGTATCGACGGGCGCCATCTGCGACCCGTATGAGGTTGCCTTCGCCTCGCTCGAGAATGCCGTCGAGAATGGCGTGAGCGTCACGTTCGACGCGCGCGTCTCCAAGCTCGCTCGTGAGGGGGAGGGCTTCTTCGTCACTCTCGTGGACGGCAAGGCCATCCGCGCTCGCGCCGTGGTGAACGCGGCGGGCGTCCACTCAGACGAGCTCCACAACCAGCTCTCCGCCCGCAAGATCCATATAACCCCAGTTCGCGGTGAGTACAACCTGTATGACAACAGCCTCGAGACGCACTTCTCGCGCACGGTGTTCCAGGTGCCCACGGCCGCGGGCAAGGGCGTCCTCGTGAGTCCCACCGTCCACGGCAACCTCTTCGTGGGCCCCAGCGCCGTCGCACAGGACGACAAGGACGCCCTCGCCACCACGGCAGAGGGCCTCGCCGCCGTCGTCGCGGGCGCCAGGCGCACCTGGCCAGGCGCCTCCACGCGCGGCGTCATCACCAACTTCACCGGCGTGCGCGCCAAGGGCGACACGCATGACTTCGTCATCGGCGAGCCGGATGACGTCCCGGGCCTCTTCGACATCGCCTGCCTCGAGAGCCCGGGCCTCTCGAGCGCGCCGGCGATCGGCACGGACGTCGCCTCGCAGGTGGCGGCCCGTCTCGCCGCGGGCGAGCGCGCGGGCTTCGAGCCCCGTCGCGAACCTCGCCAGCGCCTCCGCCACATGGACGCGGAGCAGCGCGCGGAGGCCGTCGCTGCAGATCCCGCCTGGGGCCACGTGGTCTGCCGCTGCAACGAGGTCTCCGAGGCGGAAGTCGTCCGCGAGCTTCATGGCACGCTTCCCGTGCTCTGCCTCGACGCGATCAAGTGGCGCACGGCGGCCACGATGGGCCGCTGCCACGGCGGCTTCTGTACGCCGGAGCTCATCCGCATCATCGCCCGTGAGACAGGCCTGCGCCCGAGCGAGCTCGAGAAGCGCGACCGCGGCTCGTGGATGGTCTCCCGCGAGAGGCCTGACTACGTGGAGCTCGCCCAGGACGAGGGCAATGCGTCGCAGGTAGATGGCTCGTCGTTTGGTTGCGCGGAGGGCGACGTCGCGTCCGCATCCGCACCCTATGACGTTGTCGTGGTGGGAGGAGGCGCCGCGGGCATGGCCGCCGCTGCCGCCGCGGCGGGTGACGGAGCCTCGCGCGTCCTTCTCGTCGACCGCGAGTCCACGCTTGGCGGCATCATGCGTCAGTGCGTCCACAATGGCTTCGGCCTCAAGCGCTTCTCCGAGGAACTCTCCGGCCCCGAGTTCGCTGCGCGCGAGGCCGCCCGCCTCGACGGCGTGGAGGTCTGGCCCGGCACGAGCGTGCTGGGCATCGAGCGCGCGCACGGCACGGGTGGCGCTGACGGCGCGTCCGCGCTCCATGCACTCGAGCTCGTGCGCCCGGAGGGTGCCTGCCGCGTCCTTGCCCGCGCGGTCGTCCTCGCGACGGGCTCGCGCGAGCGCGGCTTCGGCGCCCTCGGCATCGCGGGCGACCGCCCCTCCGGCATCTACACCGCAGGCTCTGCCCAGGCCCTCATCAACCTGCAGGGATGCCTCCCCGGCAAGCGTGCCGTCATCCTCGGCTCTGGTGACATCGGCCTCATCATGGCCCGCCGCATGACGCTCGAGGGCATGGAGGTCGAGGGCGTCTACGAGCTCCTCGCGCACCCGAGCGGCCTACGCCGCAACATCGTCCAGTGCCTGGACGACTTCTCGATCCCGCTTCACCTCTCGCACACCGTCGTGGCCACGCACGGCCGCACGCGCCTCGAGTCCGTCGACATCGCCGAGGTGGATCCAGCGACCAGGCGTCCCATCCCGGGTACCGAGGTCAACGTCGAGTGCGACACGCTCGTGCTTTCCTGCGGCCTCATTCCGGAGAACGAGCTCGCGCGCGAGGCGGGCGTCGAGCTCTGCGGCGGCACGGGTGGCGCCGTCGTCGATGAGCTCCTCGCCACGAGCGTCCCGGGCATCTTCGCCTGCGGCAACGCCCTGCACGTCCATGACCTGGCAGACCTCGCCGCCGGCGAGGGTGACGTTGCCGGTGCGAGTGCCGCAACCTGGGCGGCCTCGGTCGCGGCGGGGGAGGCGCGCGCGGATGGCGTTCTCCGTATTCCCGTCCGCCAGGGCGAGGGCGTGGGTGCCGTGGTGCCCCAGCTCGTTCGCGAGGACGAGGAGGGCGCGGTTGCCCTCACGTTCCGCCCGGGCAGGGTTGCGCAGAACGTCCGGTTCGAGGCCGTCTCCGTCGCCGCCGATGGCACGGAGACCTCGCTCAAGTCGCGTCGCGCCCGCGTGGCGGTGCCCGCGGAGATGGAACGGCTTGAGGTCTCGGTCGCGGGGCTTGCTGCGCCGGACCACCTCGATGTTCGCATGGTTGACGCCCCGGCTAAGGCGGCTGGCTCCGCAGGTGCGTCTACCTCGAAGGGAGGCGAGTGACGTGTCCTATCCCGAGAGGCTCGAACTCACCTGCGTGTGCTGTCCTGTGGGTTGCTCGCTCGTCGTCGAGCGTGCCTCGGCCGATGAGGCAACTTACGTCTCCGGCGCCGGCTGTGCCAGGGGCAAGAAGTACGCCCCCGCCGAGGCGACCCGGCCCGAGCGCGTCGTGACCACTACCGTCTGCGTCCCCGGCGCGGCCGAGCCTCTCTCCGTGAGGACCGTTGCCCCCGTTCCCCGCGAGCTCATGGCCGAGGTTGTCGCCGCGGCCAAGGGCGCTGCCGCCGGCATGCGCGCGCCCGTCGCGATCGGCGACGTGGTGCTCGCGGACGCGTGCGGCACCGGCGTGGACGTGATCGCCACGAAGAGCGTGGGCTAGGGGGCGCGCCTGGTACCAGGCATTCTCCGTATTGCCTCGGCACGGGCGGGACGCGTCGTATACTGTCCTCACTAATCCGCCGAGACGAAGGAGGGCGCCATGGGCGTCACGCAAGCTATAGACCCCGCCCTTGCGCCCGCCTACGGCCTCGCCGTGCTCGACGCCCTCGAGGCGGCCGGCCACGAGGCCTGGTTCGTCGGCGGCTGGGTGAGGGACGCCCTGCGCGGCGCGCCCGCCCACGACGTCGACGTCTGCACGGACGCCCCCTGGGAGGAGAGCGAGCGCGCCCTCGTCGCCGCCGGCATCACCGTCCATGAGACGGGCACGGCCCACGGTACGGTCACGGCCGTGGTCGAGGGGAAGCCCGTCGAGGTCACCACTTATCGCGTTGATGGCGCCTACACGGACCACCGCCGCCCGGACTCCGTCACCTTCGTGACCGACGTCCGGGAGGATCTCGCGCGCCGCGACTTCACGGTCAACGCCATGGCGTGGCACCCCCGTCGCGGCCTCGTCGATCCCTTCGACGGCGCGGGCGACCTCGAACGCCGCCTCATCCGCGCCGTCGGCGTGGCTTCCGAGCGCTTCGAGGAGGACGCCCTGCGCCTGCTTCGCGCCGTGCGCTTCGCATGCCGGCTGGGGTTCGCCGTCGAGGAGGCGACGCAGGAAGCCCTCGTCGAGGCGGCACCTACGCTCGGCGACGTCGCGCAGGAGCGCATCGGCGCCGAGTTGCGCGGCATCATGGCCTCCGGCAGGGCCGCCTGGGCGATGCGCGCGGAGCGCGAGGTTATGCTCGCCGCCGTGCCGGAGCTCGTCGCGATGGTGGGCTTCGACCAGAGGAGCCCCTACCACGCCTATGACGTCTACGAGCACACGGCTCGCGTGATGGAGGGCGTCGAGTACTACACCGGCGGCGTTACGTCCGAGCGTCTACGCTGGGCCGCGTTTCTCCATGACATCGGGAAGCCCGCGTGCTTCACGGTGGGCGAGAACGGCCAGGGCCACTTCTACGGACATCCTCACGAGGGTGCCCAGATGACGGAGAAGATTCTCCGCCGCTTCGCCATTCCTCTCGAGCTCGCGCGTCCCGTCGTGGCGCTCGTCCGCCTGCATGATCGTCCCATGAAGTCCGAGAAGCGCCCGCCCCTCAAGCTCCTCGCCGAGCTCGACCGCAGAAGCGGCGTGCGCACGCGCGGCGAGGCCATCGCCCTCATGCACGAGATGTTCGACCTGCGCCGTGCCGACGCCCTCGCCAAGGCGCCGGACTATCGCGGTTGGGCTTGTGAGCTCGACCGATATGAGCGCATGCTGCGCGCCATCGACGCGAGTGGCGTCTGCTGGCGGACGAGCGATCTCGCCATCTCCGGCGGCGACGTCATTGCCGTGCGTGGCATCAAGCCGGGTCCCGAGGTGGGCAAGACCCTCGAGCAGGTGCTCGCTGCCGTGATGAGCGGCCAGGTGGAGAACCGCCGCGACGCCCTCCTCGCCTGGCTCGCGAGGTAGCCCCACCCCGCGGCCCGCGCCGCCGCGCCGGCCGTAACGTCGCGCTGTCCGCGCTGAGTCGCGCCTTGCACGCGGCCTCCCGCTCGCCGGATTGTGGACGCCGTGTGGAGAAAGCCTGACAAATAAGCGACCCATCGGGGTACGCTCAGCTCATCGGCACAGGAAACCGCATCTTGGGAGGGATGGCTGATGGGCTTTCTCAGCAGGTTCTTTGGACGCAAAGACGCTGCTAGCGCGCCGTCTGACGCCGTTGTGTCCGCTGTGGCGGCCCCCGTTGAGGCAGCTGCGTCCCCGGATGAGCCCCAGTGGGTTGATGTCCCTCCTTTTATTGACCTTCCGGCAGGCGAGGAGCGCTCTCGCGTGGCCGTCATCGCCGCCGCCATCGCGGCGGGCGACAACCCAAACACCAAAGTGGACATACGGCGCGTCGGTCGAGTGAATCCCGAGTACCGACGCGTCTCGCTTATCGCGGCGTCGATCGCCGCGGGAGACAGGCCGGAGAGCGCGCTCTCGTGCGTGCGCATCCAGCGCCGCGCTGCGTCAGGGGAGGAGAACCATGCTTCGTAAGTTCAAGATCAAGATCGACGGCACTGAGTATCTCGTGGAGATGGAGGAGCTAACGGAGCCCGGCGC
>NZ_CAKUIH010000020.1 GCF_934660935.1 uncultured Parolsenella sp.
TAATCAAACCTGTTGGCAGAGGTGGGACCCGCACCTCGTGTTTTGGTGAAGTGTCGATCTGGCTGGTAATCAAACCGTCCGGCTTCTCCTAGCACCACTCCTCGAGTTTTGGTGCAGTGTCGATCTGACTGGTAATCAAATGTCCCGCTCGTCGACGGGCACGGAAAGCTTGTTTTGGCGCAGTGTCGATCTGACTGGTAATCAAACCTGTTGGCAGAGGTGGGACCCGCACCTCGTGTTTTGGTGAAGTGTCGATCTGGCTGGTAATCAAACCGAGACGATATGCGTATCTATGCGAATCGCGAGGAGGATACGGTCTGCATCTACTTCCGCGTGCTCTTCGGTCTAACCCAAGAGACAGTGTCGATCTGACTGGCGGCCAAGCAATCAAAGCGGCAGCCAAAGCCACCAGACGTAGTGGGGGCTGCCGCTCTAGGGACATTCTAATCCAGCTAGTTTCGGGGGTGACCGGCACCCGTTGTCATCAGCTTTTAGCTCGTGCTCGATATGGTCGGTGCTCAATCAAGAGAGTTATGACGGACTTTGCGTGTGGCTTTCGCAGGCGGACGGCATCAGCCGAACTCGAAGGTCTCTCCCTCAAGCAGCTTGATCGGAACGTCGAGGCTCGAGATGTCGACAACGACGTGGGGGCGTATGTCGCCCGGAGTCGACGGGCGTACGTGAACGTAGTGGAAGGGGAGCTCATAACCCGCGATGTGCAGCGTCGACCCGTCTCCCTTGGGGAAGCTGCTGAGAGTGAGCCAGCCGCGATAGTTTCCAATGCGGTTTTCGAGGCCGGGGATGACGGGCATGCTCCGCCCCTCCGACCTGGACGACCCCTGGGAGGGTCGTTGGGTCGCGGGCCAGGTGAGGGTTAGCGACGAGCTCCCTGGGCCCGGGTACAGGGACGTCTCCGCCGACGCCTATCTCTCCTACGGGTGGTCCGTGTCAGCCGTTTGCGTCCCGGACGAGGTGGTCCGTGCCGTCCTCGCGGCCCCCGGGTTCGTCGTCGCGCTGGAGGAGAGAGGCATACGCTCCGAGCCGGGCGGTGACGTCCAGCTCCACGGCGCGGTCGAGCTACTGGCCGACATCCTGGCGGGCGGCCGCTAGCCGCGTTGCTCGCGGCGGGCTGCTTGCTGTGCGGCCCAAACGCTTACCGTGTGCCGCACTGGGCGGATGCTTACGGACGGGTTCCGCGGCCAGGGCGTTTCCGAGCTGACTTGTCGCCGCGGCGCGTGCCTGCCACGCGGTGCGGGCTGCGCAACCAACGATTGCTTGGCAGCCCATCCGGCGGCGCTCATACTTGAGCCAGCAATCGAAACCGCAGGAAGGACCCACCATGGCATTCGCAGACAGGCTCGTGGCAGTTCGCCGTTCGCATGGCCTCACGCAGGAGGAACTTGCATCAAAGCTCTATGTCACGCGCCAGGCCGTGAGTCGTTGGGAGCGCGGTGAGGTGACGCCGGGCATCGACATGATGAAGCTCGTCGCCGCCGTCACGGGTGAGCCCCTGTCACATCTGCTGGAGATGCCGGAGCACTATTGCGAGAGTTGCGGCATGTATCTCACGCCGGCCGACCTCGGCACGGACGCCGACGGCAAGAAGAATGACCACTACTGCAAGTGGTGCTATGACGGTGGCCACTACACCTATGAGACCACGATGGAGGCCATGATTGAGGACTGTGCTCCGCGGTTGGCGGAGAACGAGGGCATGACGCTCGACGAGGCGGTGTCGCTCATGGGCGCGGTGCTGCCGCAGCTCGAGCGTTGGCGCGTGGATCGCGAGAACGAGGAGCGTTATGGCGCTGAGGTCCGCGAGCGCTACGGAGACGAGGCGGTTGACGCTGCTAACGAGCGGATTCTCGACATGGACGCGGCTGCGTGGAATGACCTGAAGGAGCTCGAGCGCGCGGTCCTGGGGCAGCTTTCGATCGCCATGGCGGACGGTGATGTTCGCGGGCCCGAGGCGGAGAAACTTGTGGCGATGCATCGTCGCTGGGTGGGCCTGCACTGGGGCGCCGAACCCAAAGATGCCGCGTATCTGGGCCTTTGCCAGGGATATCTTGCGGATCCGAGGTTTGTTGCCTACTACGACGGGCCTTGCGGCGAGGGTGCGACGGAGTTTCTCGTGCAGGCAGTCGATGCATCGTGCGGTTTGAGGGCGAAGCGCGGCTAGTTTCTGATTTGGGCGGCCTGCGGTCGGCGTTTTTGACGGCAGGTGGTCAAAATACCCATCCTGGCGTACGCACGGGGTGGGTATTGAGGTCCATTCGTAGAGCGCGCAAAACAAGCCATTTGCAAATATGCAGGTAGATTAATTGGTCAGTTGTGAGTGCCAATGGGGCCGACTCTCCGGATCCCTCGAGGAGCCGCAGGCACCCCCCCAAACCGGCTGCTTTGAGCGATGAGGCGTACGCCAAGATGGTGTTTTTGACCACCGGGAAGGGGGGACGTTCCTGGACGTGACCTGGAGACCTGAAGTTCAGGGGGTGCTTCTTGCTCATGAGATGAGGTTGACTTGTTGGAGGGCCTGTTACGTCCGGAGCACAGACGAAACAGGCCTCGTGATGGCGGCGCGAGGGCGTCTCGAAACCTAATTTTGCTGCGGGTGGTCAAAAAGCTCATCGCGGCGGACACTTTCGAGGGGTTTGGAGCTCTGGCTTGGAAGCTGGAGCAATTGTCAATTTGCAAATACGCAGGTAGCTTCGTTGTTGTGTTATAGCGCTACTCGGCTGTGCTCGCGACAACACCATCGAAACCCGCGAAAGGCGTTATTTTGGGCTTTTCAGGTCCCTAAACTGTCCGCCGCGCAGGTGTTTTTGACCACCACTCGCGAAATTGCTATTAACGGACACCACATTCGTTACAACCGTGAGAACATCTGCGGCCCCAGTATCTGCGTTTGTTAGTATTTCCAAACCTAAAAACGGCAGATAGGGGGACCTAATGGCACAGCCAGGTGATGACAAGGAGATGACCGCAGCGGCCACCGCCGAGGCGTCCGGGCCCAAGTTCAGGGTGCCGCGCCTTCCGGGCGACATCATGATCTATCCGATGATCGTCGGCCTTCTCCTTAACACGTTCTGCCCGCAGGTCTTCGAGATTGGCGGCTTCTTCACGGCTGCCACGCGCGGCGGATCGAACGCCGTCGTCGCTGCGATCCTGCTGTTTGTCGGCGCCGGCATCTCGTTCAAGTCGACTCCGGGCGCCATCAAGACCGGCATCGTGATCCTCATCCCGAAGCTCGTGCTCGCCGCGGCCCTCGGTCTGGGCGTCGCCTACTTCTTCAGCGATAACTTCCTTGGCCTGTCCTCCGTCTCCGTCATCGGCGGCATCTCGTTCTGCAACATGGCGCTCTACACGGGCATCATGGGCGAGTTCGGCGACGAGTCCGAGCGCGGCGCCGTTGGCATCCTGTTCTTCACCGCCGGCCCCGCGATCACGATGATCATCCTCGGCGTTTCCGGCCTGGCGAACATCCCCGTGGGCACCATCGTGGGCTCCGTCCTGCCGCTCGTGATCGGCATGGTCCTCGGCAACCTGTTCCCGTTCGTCAAGAACCTGCTGGTACCGGGCACGAACCCCGCCATCGCGTTCCTGGGCTTCCAACTCGGTGCGTCCATGAGCCTCTCGAGCTTCATCGCCGGCGGCATCTCGGGCGTCCTGCTCGGCCTTATCACGCTGTTCGTCGTCGGTCCGGTGACGTTCGCCTTCGAGCGCCTCTGTGGCGGCAACGGCAAGGCGGCCATCGCGTGCTCCACGGTCGCTGGCACCGCGATGACGACGCCGGTCGCCCTTGCCGAGGTCGCGCCGCGTTACGCCGAGCTCGCGCCGACGGCCTACGCCCAGATCGCCACGGCTGTCATCATCACGGCAATCCTCGCGCCAATCCTCACTGGTTGGGTCGACAAGAAGTTCTGCCAGGGTGGGGAGGACCTCTCCGCCGCGGGCGTCGAGGCGCTCGAGGAGGCCGTCGCGCGCGACGTCGACGGCGAGTAGTAGCCAGCTGCTAATTGAAACGCGCTTTCGAGCCTCCCCTCGGTCAAACCGGCCGAGGGGAGTTTTTTGTTTGCACGGAGGGCGCGCGTGGCGACCGCGTTGTTCCGTGGGGGGATGCGGGGCGCACTTTTTGCCTAAGTGCGCTGCGTTTGGGTGAGGGGGTGCTCTTTTGCTCATGTGCGTTGCGCGCCTGGTTGCGTCGTGCCTGTGCGTGCTGTTCCTGTCAGGTCATGTGCTTTCGCGTGTTACGAAGGCCGCGAAATGCGTGTGCCGCTAGCATCGGCGGCATTTGGCGAAGGCGCGGGGATTCGGCGAAGGCGCGGGCTTTCGGCATCGGGCTGCGAGCCCCGCTTCATGCTCGCCGGATTCGGCCCCGCGGTACAATGCGGGTAAAACGCTCGACAGAACGGCGAGGCTTTGACGCTCGCCGCTCCGTCGGCATGCCGAGCCGATAACGAGGTACCACCATGGCAAACTTCACGCTTACCTGCTGCTCCACCGCGGACAGGGACAAGAGCTTCTTCGATTCCCGCGAGATTCCCTACGCTTGCTTCCACTGGGACGAGAGCGGCGTAGACCACCTCGATGACCTCTACCAGTCCATCTCCCCGGAGGACTTCTACGCCGCCATCAAGGCCGGTGCCACCCCCACCACCTCGCAGGTGAGCGTGGGCGAGTTCGTCGAGCTGTGGGAGCCTATCGTGGCTGCCGGCTCGGACGTCCTGCACGTATCCCTCTCGAGCGGCCTTTCCGGCGCCTACGGCAGTGCTTGCCTTGCCGCGACGCAGGTCATGGAAGCGCATCCCGGTCGTCGCGTTCTCGTGGTCGACTCCCTGGGCGCGAGCTCGGGCTATGGCATGCTCGTGGACTATCTCGCCGACAAGCGCGACGAGGGCGCCACGCTCGACGAGGCCTACGAGTGGGCGATGGAGAACCGCCTGCATGTCCACCACTGGTTCTTCTCGACTGATCTTACGAGCTACGTCCGCGGCGGCCGCGTTTCTCGCGTGAGCGGTTTCGTGGGCACCGCGCTCAAGATCTGCCCCGTGCTCAACATGAACAACGAGGGCAAGCTCATCCCACGCGACAAGATCCGCACCAAGGCCAAGGCCGAGAAGGACATGGTCGCCCGCATGGAGGAGCATGCCCAGAACGGGCATGATTACTCCGGCAAGTGCTCGCTCTCGATGAGTGCGTGCCGCGAGGACGCCGAGGCCGTCCGCGACATGGTCGAGGCCAAGTTCCCGGCGCTCGCGGGTAAGGTCGTGATCAACAACATCGGCACGGTCATCGGCTCGCACACGGGTCCCGGCACCGTCGCCCTCTTCTTCATGGGAGACGAGCGCGGGGAGTAGGGCCGCGCGAGACGGGCGTGGCGAGTGGGTCCGCGCGGATGTGGACGGCGGGGAGCGAGCCCGTGCGGACACGCGCGAGCCAGGAGAAAACGGCCGGGGCGAGATGGATTCGTCCCGGCCGTTGAGCTATCTAGCTGCGGTTCATTGAGGATATGCGAACGATCGCGAGCTGGTCGCGCAGCGACGCCGGCATGGCGGATGACCGCGAGCACGTCGTGCGTTCGCGAGCTGGTCACGGGGCAGTGCCGGCGTGGCGGGTAATCGCGAGCGCGTCATGCGTGCCGTACCGCCGCTAGTCGGGCCAGATGAACTCGGTGCGCCCGGCCTCGCCGCCGTCGATGAGCAGGTTCTGCCCCGTCATGAAGCGGTTCGTGACCGCGACGAAGTAGATCCACTCGGCGATCTCCTCGGGCGTGGCCCAGCGGCGGAGCGGCGTGAGGTCCATGATGCGGCCCCAGAGGCGCTCGTCCTCCATGACGGGGAGGTTGAGCTCGGTGAGGACGCCGCCCGGGTCGACGCTGTTGCAGATGGCCTGTGGCGCCAGGCGGCCGGCGACGTTTTTCGTGTAGGCAATGACGCCGCCCTTCGAGGCCGCGTACTCGGGAAACTCCGAGCCGGTGTGGCCGCTGGCAGACCCGACGCAGACGACGGAGCGGATGCGCGGCGCGGGCGTGAGGCCCAGCTCGCGGCGACCGCCCGTGGCGTCGCCCGTGAAGGCGTACCTCTCGACCACGTTGATGGTGCCGTGGAGGTTCACGGCGATGTCGTCCTCTGTGCCCTGGACGCCGGCGTTGCTGATCACAACCTCCGGCTCGAGGCCATCAGGAAGACTCGCCGCATCACTGACGTCGCAAATAAAGTGCTGGTAGTTCTCGTGCTCAAGCGTAGCCTCGGCAATGTCGAGACCCCAGACGCGGTGTCCGTGCTCGAGGAATAGCGCGGCCGTGGCACGGCCGATGCCGGTTGCGGTGCCAGTGATGAGGGTGTCCATTAGGCCCTTGCCTCTCGCTCTGCGGCGTGGATCTGGACGTACTCGTTGCCCACGCCCTCGCGCTCCCAGCCCGCGGCGACCTTGAAGCCAACGGGGGAGAGAAGGACTTCGCAGGCGAGCTCGGCGAGGGCGCCGGTGATGGAGCAGGTGATGACCTGGAGCCAAGTCCAGCCAAAGAAGACGTGCGAGACCACGATGGCGAACACGAGGTTGTCAACGAGCTGGCCGACGCCCGTGCTCACGTAGCTGCGAAGGGCGAACGTGGCGAAGCTGCCGTTGTCGGTAAGGTGGCCGATGAACTGGTTGAGGTGCGAGTTCACGAAGGACGAGCACAGCATCGCGAGGGAGCTGCCGAGGACGACGTACCACGAGCCGCCGATGGTGGCGTTGAGCGCGGCATTGACCTCGAGCGATCCGGTGTCATAGTAGGCGCCCCACATGCCGGGCGCGAGGCTGACGAGCCAGAACAGGGCGCTCACGGCGAGGTTGATGCCCAGGGCAAGCAGCGACACCTTGACGGAGGCCTTGGGCCCGAAGCGTTTGCAGATCATGTCCATGCAGAGGAAGGACACCCACGAGAGGGTGAAGCCGCAGTCGAGCGCGAGCCAGGGGAGGCTGATGAGCTCCTTGTTTGCGAGGAGGTTCATCAGGATGACGCTCACGACGAAGCTGGTGACGGTGGACGCAGGGATGCTGCGCAGGAGGAGCTTGTAGTCCTCCAGGACGTTCTTGATCATGTGGTTGTCTCTCTTTCCTTTGGTTTTAGCTTCTATCGCGCTGGATATCGGAGGAGAACAGCGCGGGCGGCGAATCCGCCGCAGGACATGGTAGCAAAAGCGCGTGGCAGTCGCGTGCCGGGCATGGCGGGGCGCGCCGACGATGCGCCTGCGAGATGGTTGTCGCAGGCGCTTTGCGCGCGGGCCGGCGGGGTCGCGTGCCGGCGGGGTCGCGGTCGCGCGCCGGCGACGCCGCGTGCCGGTGGGGCATCCCTAGCGGTGGGCGCTTCGCCAGGCTGTCGCGGAGCAGCCGTTCGCTGCTTTGAATGCCTGCGCGAAGGCCGCTTGCTGCGGAAACCCGAGCAGCTCGGCGATTTGCGCTATGGAAAGCGAGCTGTCGGCAAGAAGGTCTTGCGCACGCTCCATGCGGCGCCTGCGCATGTAGGCGCCCAGGGACTCGCCCGTCTCGGCTTTAAAGACGGCGCAGAGCTTGGAGCGGCTCGTGTAGAGGCTTGCAGCGAGTTCGTCGATGCCTACGCGCTGTCCGCCGTCGAGCGCCCGCTCGACGGCGGCGGCCGCCTCCCCGGCGAGGCCCGCGCTTGCCCGCGTTCCCGTCGCCCGCAAGGCCTGCCTGCAGGCGGCGTGCGAACAGGCGAGCTCGGCGACCATGGTATCCACGACGCCTCGCATGAACACACGCCCGCCCGCCGAGCGGGCACGCTCTTCGCTGACCCGTCGCAGCGCGTGGTAGATAGCGGATGCCGCCTCGTCGCACCACGGCTCGGCGAACGCCTCGAAGAGCCCCGCGAACTCGGTGGGGTAGCGATCCTCGAGCTCTTCGAAAAAGCCTGGCAGGAAGAGAACGGACCTCGAATGGTAGAGCTGTCCCGCAAACAGCGGGCTCAACTCCTCGCCGCAGTTGTCTTGGATAAAGCTGCATACCGCGTCGTTCGGCCAGGAGCCGCGCAGTGGCATGAGGTTGGCGGGCGTGATTCCGGCGTCGGGCATGCATGTGAGCGTCGGTACGTTGACTTCGCTTACGCAGGCGTACGGCTCGGGCGTGCGCTCCAAAAGGTGCATGTCGCGCGCGGGGGTGATGAAGTGCTCCATCACAAGGCAGGTGGGGGAGAGGGGCACGATCCATGCCCGCCCATGCGCCTGATCGCTTGCTACCTCACCGGTAAAAATGGCGCCCCTGTTCTTGAGCTCGATGCCAAACTGCTCGAACTGCGGCGCGTAGAGCTCGGTTATGTCGGATGGCGCGCGTCGCATTTGCAAAAACGTCCCCTTCCCTTGCCGAATCGTCCGCGTTCGACTGCACTGTAAGTCAAGGCTAACAACACAATGATAAGTTCGTACAAGTTAACTCTCAAGCCGTTAGAAAGGAATCACATGGCTGAGGAGAAGAAAAGGAAGGGCGGCGACATCGGCGAGCTGCTCGCGTACGCCGGCGACCGCAAATGGCTCACGTACCTCGGGACGGGGTTGTCGGCGGCGTCGCAGCTCTTGGGCTTCGGGCCCTATGTGTGCATCTGGCTCGTGGCGCGCGACCTTCTTGCCGTGGCGCCCAATTGGAGCGAGGCCACGGGCATCGCGATGTACGGGTGGTGGGCCGTGGGGTTTGGCCTGGCGAGCATCGTGGTCTATTTTGCGGGGCTCATGTGCACGCACCTGTCTGCGTTTCGCTGCGCGTCCAATATCCGTAAGGCCACGAGCGAGCACCTGCTTAAGTTGCCGCTCGGCTACTTCGACACGCATGCCACCGGCGAGCTGCGCCGCATTGTAGACGGGTGCGCCGCCTCGACCGAGACGCTGCTCGCGCACATGCTGCCCGATATCTCGGGTGCCGTGGCGATGGTGGTGGGCCTGCTCGTGCTGCTCTTTGCCTTCGACTGGCGCCTGGGCGCTGCCTGCCTCGTCTCCGTTGCCGTATCCTTCGCCGCCATGGCGACCATGATGAGCGGCAAAGGCGCCGAGTTCATGAAGGCCTACATGGGTGCACTAGTCAAAATGAACAAGACGGGTACCGAATACGTGCGCGGCATTCCCGTGGTCAAGGTATTCCAGCAGACGGTCTACTCCTTTAAGGCTTTCCACGATGCGATTGCCGAGTACGCGCGCCTGGCGCAAGACTATGCGGGTAGGTTCTGCCGCGGCCCGCAGGTGCTCAACCTTGCCGCGCTCAATGGTCTTGTGACATTCCTGTTGCCCGTGGCGTTGCTGTTGGCGCCGGGCGAGACGGACTTCGCGCATTTTATGGCCAACTTCACGTTTTACGCGATATTTTCGGCCGTGGTACCGACGGCCATGACCAAGCTCATGTTTGTGGGCGAGGCCTCTCAGATGAGTGCCGATTCGCTAGCTCGCATCCGAAGCGTCATGGATTCCAAGCAGCTCTCCGTGCCCGCTCAACCCAAGCACCCTGCCGGCGGCGACGTGCGATTTGAGGACGTGAGTTTTACCTACGAGGGTGCCGAAGCACCTGCTGTCAGCCATGCGTGTTTTAGCGTTCCCGCTGGTAGCACCCTCGCCCTTGTGGGCCCCTCGGGTGGCGGTAAGTCAACCTGCGCAAGCCTGATCCCGCGTTTTTGGGATGTTTCCTCGGGTCGAGTGCTCGTAGGCGGTGTGGACGTTCGCGATATGGATCCGCACGAGCTTATGGACCAGGTCGCCTTCGTGTTCCAGAC
>NZ_CAKUIH010000021.1 GCF_934660935.1 uncultured Parolsenella sp.
GCTCCCGCCCCGGCCCCCGCGGCTCCCGCGCCCGCAGCTCCGGCACCGGCTCCCGCGGCACCGGCTCCCGCACCTGTCCCGGCGCCCGCCGCGCCCGCTGGCGCGGATGCCCAGACGGCCCCCATGCCCGGCAAGATCCTCGAGCTCAAGCACAGCGTCGGCGACGTCGTCGCGCAGAATGACTGCGTCCTCGTCCTCGAGGCCATGAAGATGGAGAACGCCATCGTCGCGGAGCGCGCGGGCACCATCTCCGCCATTCACGTCACGGCCGGCCAGATGGTCAATCCGGGCGACGCGCTCTTCACCATCAGCTAGGGGGCGGCCATGGAAACTCTGATCTATGGCGTCATGGGGATGATCTCCGAGCCCGGCCGCATCGTCATGATGCTCATCGGTGGCGTCCTCATGTACCTCGGCATCAAGAAGGAGTACGAGCCCACACTGCTCGTGCCCATGGGCCTCGGCACCATCCTCGTGAACTTCCCCAACACCGGCGTGCTCGAGACGGCGGGCGAGGCGGGACCCTTCCAGGTGCTCTTCGACGCCGGCATCGCCACGGAGCTCTTCCCGCTCCTGCTGTTCATCGGCATCGGCGCGATGATCGACTTCGGCCCGATCCTGCAGAACCCGTTCCTGCTGCTCTTTGGCGCGGCGGCCCAGTTTGGCATCTTCTTCACGACGATCCTCGCCGTGGTCCTGGGCTTCGACCTCGCGGACGCCGGCTCCATCGGCATCATCGCCGCGGCGGACGGGCCCACCTCTATCTTCGTCGCCAACGTCCTCAACTCGAAGTACCTCGGCGCGATCATGGTCGCGGCCTACTCCTACATGGCGCTCGTGCCCATCATCCAGCCGCCCGCGATTCGCGCCGTCACCACCAAGAAGGAGCGCCAGATCCGCATGACGTACCGCGCGGGCGAGGTCTCCCAGACGGCGAAGATCCTGTTCCCGATCGTCATCACCGTCGTCGCGGGCCTCGTCGCGCCCGTGTCGCTCCCGCTCGTGGGCTTCCTCATGTTCGGCAACCTCCTGCGCGAGTGCGGCGTGCTCGACAACCTCTCGCTCGCCGCGCAGAACGAGCTCGTGAACATCATCTCGATCGTCCTTGGCCTCGCGGTCTCCGTGAAGATGGTCTACTCGGACTTCCTGCAGGTAGACACCCTGCTCGTCATTGCGCTTGGCCTGGTGGGCTTCGTGATGGACTCTGTTGGTGGCGTCATGTTCGCCAAGCTGATTAACCTCTTCCGCAAGGAGAAGGTCAACCCGATGATCGGTGCGGCGGGCATCTCCGCGTTCCCCATGTCCTCCCGCGTCATCCAGAAGATGGCCACCGAGGAGGACCCGCAGAACTTCATCCTTATGCAGGCGGCGGGCGCCAACGTCGCCGGCCAGATCGCTTCCGTCGTCGCGGGCGGCCTTCTGCTCGCGGTGCTGGGCTAGGGGGTTGCCATGCCTACCTTCTTTGTCTCGGGCGTCAACTTCGAGGCGCTTAAGGCGTCGCTCGAGCTTCTCGTCCTCGGATGGGGCGGCGACTTCCTCGTGCTGGGCATCATCGCTCTCGCCTCGCTCGCCCTCTGCCGCCTGTTCCCGCCGAAGAGGGGAGGAAGCGATGACTAGCGACGTTGCCGCGAAGGTGCCTGCCCGCCACGTGGGCGTCTGCGAGACCATCCTGCGCGACGGCCAGCAGAGCCAGATAGCCACGCGCATGCCCCTCTCGGACATGCTCCCCGTGCTCTCGGACATGGACCGCGCGGGCTATCACGCCCTCGAGGTCTGGGGAGGGGCCACCTTCGACTCCTGCTTGCGCTTCTTGAACGAGGACCCGTGGGAGCGTCTCCGCGCCATTCGCGAGGCAGCGCCCAACAGCCGCCTGCAGATGCTGCTCCGAGGACAGAACCTCCTCGGCTACAGGAACTACGCGGACGACGTGGTGCGCGCTGTCGTGGCCAAGTCCGTCGAGAACGGCATCGACGTCGTGCGCGTGTTCGACGCGCTGAATGACGTGCGTAACCTGCGGACGTCGATTGAGGCTTGCCACGAGGCGGGCGGCGAGTGCCAGTGCGCCTTGTGCTACACCACGAGCCCGGTGCACACGGTGCCCTACTTCGTGGGCCTCGCCCGCGAGCTTGCCGAGATGGGTGCGAGCTCGCTGTGCATCAAGGACATGGCCGGCACCCTCACTCCGGCTGCGGCGTTCGAACTCGTGAGCGGCATCAAGGCGGAGTGCGACCTCCCACTCGAGGTGCATACGCACGCCACCGCCGGTATCGCCGAGATGACGCTGCTCAAGGCCGTCGAGGCGGGCGCGGATGTCATCGACACCTGCCTGAGCCCGCTTTCCGGCGGCACCAGCCAGCCCACGACGGAGTCCATGGCGATCGCGCTTGGCGAGCTCGGCTATGACTGCGGGCTCGACCTCGACGCGCTCGCGCCCATGGTGGAGAGCCTTAATGGCGTGCGCAACCGCTTCCGCGCGGAGGGCAAGCTCAATCCCAAGGTCAAGGACACGAACCCCAAGGCCCTCGTCTATCAGGTCCCGGGCGGCATGCTCTCGAACCTCCTCTCCCAGCTGACCGAGCAGGGGCTCGAGAGCCGCTACGAGGATGTTCTGGCGGAGGTTCCCCGCGTGAGGGCCGATCTTGGCTATCCGCCGCTCGTGACGCCCCTCTCGCAGATGGTGGGCACGCAGGCCCTCATGAACGTCATCTCCGGCGAGCGCTACAAGCTCGTGCCCACGGAGATCCGCGACTACGTGCTTGGCCGCTATGGGGCCGCGCCCGCTGCGATCGACCCTGACGTTGCCGCCAAGGTCCTCGCCGGCGCGCCCGAAGGTGCCGAGAAGATCACCTGCAGGCCGGCGGACCTCATCGAGCCCGCGCTTCCGCGCCTGCGCAAGGAGATCTCGCAGTACGCGCGCTCCGAGGAGGACGTTCTCAGCTACGCGCTCTTCCCGAAGCAGGCGCGCGACTTCCTCGGCAGGAGGGAGGACCCGTTCTACGACGTCCCCGTCCAGACGGTTGACGTCACGATCTCCGTCTAGGGCGGTCCGGGAGCCTGGCGCGATGGGCGCTGCGCATGGCGCGCTTGGCGCCGCGCGCGGCGCGTCCAGCGCGTCCGGCGCGCTTGGATCGTACCTGGCGCGCCGGGCACGGAGGGCCCCATCGGCGCTATCATTTCCAGGCTAACGTTGGCCGGTCGACGTTGCGGCGTCGGCCGGCATTGCTATCAAGGGGGATGCTCATGAATTCGAACCTCTCCACGCGGGAGATCACCTTCTCCGCCGCGTGCGTGGCCCTGCTCGCCGTCTCCGCGTGGGTGACGGTGCCGTTTGGGCCTGTGCCGTTCACGTTGCAGACGCTCGCGCTGGTGTTTGTGCTCGTCGCGATGCCCGGTCGCACGAGCATCCTTTCCGTGGGCATGTATGTGCTCCTTGGAGGCGCTGGTGTGCCGCTGTTCTCCGGCATGCGCGGTGGACTCGGCGTTCTGTTTGGCCCGACGGGCGGCTTCATCCTGGGATTCCTGCTCGCGGCAGTTCTGGCCGCCGTGCTGCGCCGGCTGATGCCTGCGGGTGGCGTCGTGCGTGACGTCGCGACGGCGGTGCTTGCGATCGCGTGCTCGCATGCTGTGGGCGTGTGCTGGCTGGCGACTGCGGGTGGCTATAGCCTCGCGGCTGCCTTCGCCGCGGGCTCCGCGCCGTTCATCGCGCTGGACGCGATCAAGGCCTGCGTGGGAGTGGGTCTTGCCAAGGCCGTGCGAGCCGCCGTTCCGAGCCTGGCCGCGTAGCGCGTCGCAGCTGACGAATCTGGGAGAGCGGCGTGTCGCAGCGGGCGTGTCTCTCACCTGCGGTTATGCATAACTTGTGAAGGCATACCCGCTCTCTCGAAGAAATTTGAAATTAGTTCTTGCGCATATGCCTTTGCTCCCGTATAGTTCTTCCTTGCGCGAAGGCGCTGCAGGCATTCATTGGGATGTCGTCTAATGGCAGGACAGCGGATTCTGGTTCCGTCAATGGGGGTTCGACTCCCTCCATCCCAGCCATCGCCTGCGTTGCACTGCATGGCCCGTTCGTCTAGCGGTTCAGGACGCCGCCCTCTCAAGGCGGAGATCACCAGTTCGAATCTGGTACGGGCTAC